>CAZYQX010000042.1:0-26321 GCA_964649985.1 uncultured Pseudomonadales bacterium
AGGCCTTTGAATAAGACAAAAGGCTGCCTCATCGCTAACTTTGCAACAGTGCCATACTGGTAATCGTGCTGTGCATGGCAAGCAGCGCCATCATGGATAAGCTAGGTTGCTCTGCAGTGCTGTTCGGGACTGAGCGCATCTACTCACCGTCAGGGGTGGAATCCTGGCGTCAGCGGGGGCAATTGATACTGAATAGCGCTGTTGAAAACGCTGTGGCAGCATTTGCCTTGCTGAAACGGATGCGTCCGGCCTAGTCACGGCCACTGCGTAGGGCTGAGCCAGGAGGGGTGTGGCCAGTTTATTCAGATGGCATTCGTTTGGTGGGTTGATTGAAAGATGCTGTCCTCCGGCCGGACTGGCCCCAGAGGGGCGCTCGGCAACTGCTCCTGCGTTGCCCTGCATCCATGCAGTCGTGCGCGGCGCCCCTCTGGACTCCCCCGCGCCCCCTGATCTTTCGGCCCTTCGGGCTACCCGAGTGAGATACGATTGCGCCCTACGCGGGCTCAGTTCAGTACGCTAGCGAAGAAAATGCCCCACTTTGGCCTCGAGCAATTTGATTAGCTCAGGCTGCATGTAGTTGTATTCATCTGGAATATCCAGGCAGACCACTTTCTTGCCGTTGAGGAATTTTTTGAACCGCGCACTCAACCGGCTTCGGTGCGTTTTTTCCATCACGAAGATGATGGTTGCCCATTCGAGCTGTTCGCTGGAGAGGGGCACGTTAGCATCATTACCCAGGCCGGCGGAGTCGGTTTCGACGCCGGGCCAGCTTGAAAAAACCTGTTCGGCGGTGGGGCTGCGTAGGCGGTTTTGCGTGCAGATAAAGAGCGCGCGCTTCATGGAATCCTTGTGCCTTGCCGGCTGAACACGTGCAAATGTATTTTGGCTTGGCACTGAAATAGTAATGCGCCTTGCGTGCGTTTGCGTGAAAAATCATAGCATGTGCTGATCGACCGTTATCTGAGCGCAGCTGGGGGCTGGCGGATTGCTGTGGCAGGTTGGGCTGGGCATTTAGCGACCGCTATGCGAGGGGTGTTGTTTGCGGTGCGGTGAGCTGGCCATAGAGGGGCGCTGCCGACTTATTCAGATAGCCTTAGCGGCGCCTGCTAACCGATGAGCGTTGAGCACTGATTGGAGCCTGCTGTCCTCGGGCCGGACTGGCCCCAGAGGGGCGCTCGGCAACTGCTCCTGCGTTGCTCTACCTCCTGCATCCATGCAGTCGTGCGCGGCGCCCCTCTGGGGCCAGTCCGGCCAGAGGACCTGCACGACAACAATCAGGGAGGGAATATCAGGAAACACTCAACCAATACCACAGCTCCCTGTCACCACATCCCTGCCCACCAGCCACCCTCGCCAGCGCACAAATAATCACCACATCTGTACCAGTTTGGCCACAACGCTCTAACACAAGAAATACAGCCAAAGCACCTACAACGGCCAAACGGGCGGGGAAACACCACCCCCACCCTAGCCCTCCCCCTGAGGGGGAGGGAAACCGCCAGTGCATGGCCAATGCGCTGGATCGCGGTCTAACCGCGCCTACGAACAGGCCACGCCGGCTAATCGCTCACCTGCCCCCACACACCGGGCACCCCGGGTCCCGCGCCAACTTGAACCCCCGCCATTCAGCATGCCGTGCATCAAACACCTGCACCCGCCCCACCAAGGCCTCACCATAGCCGGACAACAGCTTCACCGCCTCCAGCGCCTGCATGGCACCGAGCACGCCGACTAAGGGCGCCAGCACACCATTCTGGGCGCAACTCTGCGGCGTTTGAGCATTGTCGTCATACAGGCAGCGATAACAGGGGCTGTCGGCCCGGCGCGGGTCGAACACCGACAGCTGCGCCTCGGCGCGGATGGCGGCGGCGGAGACCAGCGGCACGCCCGCCTTGACGCAGGCGCGGTTGATGGCAAAGCGGGTGGCGAAGTTGTCGGAGCAGTCCAGCACCACGTCGGCCTGCTGCACCCAGCCGGCCACGCTGTCTTCGTCGGCGGCGGCGTTGACGGCCTGCACCGCCACTTCGGGGTTGAGGGCGCGCAGGGTGTCGGCCAGGGAGTCCACCTTGGGGCGGCCGATGTCGCCGCTGGCGTGGCCGATCTGGCGCTGCAGGTTGGACAGCTCCACCGCGTCGAAATCCACCAGGGTGATGTGGCCTACACCGCTGCTGGCCAGGTACATGGCCGCGGGACAGCCCAGGCCACCGGCGCCGATGATCAGGGCGCGAGCGGCCAGCAGGCGCTCCTGGCCGGCCACGTCGAAGTCGGCCAGCATCAAGTGGCGGGCGTAGCGCAGCAGTTGCTCGTCGTTCATGGCGGGCAGGGCACCGGGTAGCGTTGAGGGGTGCCTAGTGTTGCAAGGCGCGGGCTGATTGGCAAACCCCACGCAGTGAAACCACCTCCCCAAACCAGCCCCCAGCCACTGGCGCGACCTAATGGTATTCAGGCGGCGCTACGGAGCAAGCCCAGGCTGCCGGCCTGGCCAGACCAGAAATAGGTGTCTGCCAGGGTGGTGCCGATGCCATTGAAGCCAATCTGCAACTGGTCGATAAACTGGTGCAACTCAGCCTGATTCATTTTCGCCACATCGGCCTTGAGCTGCTGCTTGACCCGGGCCATGCCGGCCAGGGCCACAGCGTTGCGCGGCAGTTTCTGTAGATCCTGCTCCAGTTCCAACAGGCAGCGGGCGACGGCGCGCGGAAACACCTCGGAGTGAAACAGGAATTTGAGTACCTCGGTGCGCTGCACCCGGGCATTCATGCTCTGCCGGTACATCTGGTAGCCGGTGAGGGATTTGAGCACGCTCATCCACTGCAGGCCATCGAAGTTCTGCACCACGTCGCCGTTATCCGACATCATCAGGCCGGCGGCGCGCACGTCGATGATGCGGGTGGTCATGTCGGCCCGCTCCAGCCGGCGACCGAGGCGGAAGAACAGGTAGCGCTGATCGTGGTTCATGCTGCCGGAGACGATGCCGCTCAGTGTCTGACAGCGCAGGATGACTTCGTTGAGGAAGTCGAAGCGCTCGCGGCGGTTCAGCGCCCGGGGGGCCTGCTCCCGCGCCCACAGGGCGAAGCTGTTGATGTGCTCCCAGGCCTCGCGTGGAATCACGTCGCGGATGGTGCGGGCGTTTTCCCGGGCGGCGTTCAGCGAGGCGACGATGGAGGAGGCACTGGCGGGATCGGCGATCAGGTAGTGCACCACGCTCCGCTCGTCGAAATCCTGGTGGCGCGCCTGGTAATCCTCGCGGGCGCCGCTGATGGAGATCAGGGTATTCCAGCCGGGCGCCACGCTGCGCGGCAGGTCCAGCAACAGGTGGGCGTAGACGTTGATCAGCCGTGCCATGTTCTCGGCGCGCTCGCTGTAGCGGGACAACCAGTACAGGGATTCAGCTACTCGTGCCAGCATGATTATTGCTCCTCATCGACGATCCAGGTGTCCTTGCTGCCGCCGCCCTGAGACGAGTTGACGACCAGGGAGCCCTTGGTGAGGGCCACCCGTGTCAACCCGCCCATGGTGACGTGCGTGCGGTCGGACGAAAGAATGAAAGGACGCATGTCCACGTGCCGGGGCTCGGCACGCGATTCCACCAGGGTAGGCACGGTGGATAGGCTGAGGGTCGGCTGCGCGATGTAGTTGCGCGGGTCGGCCTTGATCAATGCGGCGAATTGCTCGCGCTCGGCGGCGGTGGACATGGGGCCCATCAGCATGCCGTAGCCGCCGGATTCGTTGGCGGGTTTCACGACCAGTTTGTCGAGGTTGGCCAGCACGTAGCTGCGCTCATCGTCGAACATGCAGCGGTAGGTGGGCACGTTGTCGATGCCCGGCGCCTCGCCCAGGTAGTAGCGGATCAGGTCCGGCACGAAGGAGTAGACCACCTTGTCGTCCGCCACGCCGGCGCCGGGGGCGTTGGCCAGCGCCACCTTGCCCTTTTTCCAGGCGCGCATCAGGCCGCGCACGCCCAGGGTAGAATCCGGCCTGAAGGCTTCGGGGTCGAGGAACAGGTCGTCCACCCGGCGGTAAATCACATCGACGCGCTTGAGGCCGTCGGTGGTGATCATGTAGACGCAGTCGTCCTCCAACACCACCAGGTCGCGCCCTTCCACCAGCGCGCAGCCCATCTGCTGGGCGAGGTAGGCGTGCTCGAAATAGGCGGAGTTGTAGATGCCAGGGGTGAGCACCACGATCTCGGGCACCTCGCCCGGGCGCGGGCTGAGGCAGGCCAGGGTGTCATAGAGTTGCGAGGGGTAGTCATCCACCGGCTGGATGGCATAGTGCTCGAACAGGTCCGGAAACACGCGCTTCATGATGGCGCGATTTTCCAGCATGTAGGACACGCCCGAGGGCACCCGCAGGTTGTCCTCCAACACGTAAACGGTGCCGTCGGCGTCGCGCACCAGATCCGAGCCGCAGATGTGCGCCCAGACACCGTGAGCCAGGGAGATGCCCTGGCACTGGGGGCGGAAGTTGACCGAGTTGGCGAGCAGTTCGGCGGGGAACACGCCGTCCTTGATCACGCGCTGGTCGTGGTAGAGGTCGTCGATAAAGAGGTTGAGGGCGTGCACTCGCTGCTTGAGGCCCTGCTCGATGCGCTCCCACTCGCGCTTGGCCATCACCCGGGGGATGACATCGAAGGGCCAGGCGCGATCGATGGAGCCCTCCTGCTCGCTGTAGACGGTGAAGGTGATGCCCATTTCCTTGATGGCGATGTCCGCCGCCTGCTTGCAGTAGGCGATGTCGCCATCCGAGAGCTGGGCCAGGTAGTCGCACACGGCCCGGGCATACGGGCGTGGCTGGCCGGGCGCGGCCATCAATTCGTCAAACAGCCGCCCGGTTTCATAGGACTTCCACTCGATGGTCAAACTGGGTGCCCCCCGATTGCAACGCCAGGAGAACGCCCAACGGGGCTGCCCTCCACCAGGCGCGCTCAGATACACGCGCTCACAGGGTACATATGCAAAAGGGTTGCCCATTTTGAACAGGCTCGGCCGGCAGGGCTCGCCGGGCTGCATGACCGGACGCGGGAATGTGCCGCGAGCAAGGCAAGACTTTCAAATAAAAACAAGGTATTAAGCCGACGAAGTGGGCACTGTCCCCCCCCATGTTTAGACTGGAAAAAAATGCCCGATTCAGACCGGGCAGACATCCACACTGACCGAAACCTGATGTCCCCCTCCCCCAAGTACAACGCCCTTTAATGGTGCAACATCACCATAATCCCGCCCCTTGGCAAGGCGCACATGCTTCAAACCAGCGGTGCAGTCGTTGGTGGGATCGAACTCCATCCAGCCGAGCGCCGGGGCATACACGCCCAGCCAGGCATGGGAGGCATCCGCCCCGACCAGGCGCGGCTGGCCGGGAGGGGGGTCAGTCTCCAGGTAGCCGCTGAAGTAACAAGCAGGCAAGCCCATGGCGCGCACGGCGGCGATCATCAGGTGGGCGAAATCTTGGCAGACACCGGCCTGACACTCGAAGACCTGGGCGAGGGGCGTGGCCACGGTGGTAGCCCCCGGATCGTAGCGGAATGTCTGGTGGATGCGCGCCATCAGGTCGCTCAAACACTCGCCGAGGGGGCGCCCCGGAGGAAAGCTGGGCTCGGCGAACAGGCGCGACTGGGGTAGCGACGGCAGCAGTGGCGAGGGCAACTCGAACTCCCTGGCCATCAGCGACTGCTCGTCCACCGCTTCGGCCTGGGCCTGGACCACCAGCTCCCAGGGGCGCTCGTCCAGGGCGGGTGGCAGCTGTTGCACGTCTACCCGACTGTGCACGGTCACGCGCATTTCGCCGTGATCGTGGTGCAGGTCGAAATAGGTGGCGGTGTTACCATAGTAGTCGCGAAAGTGGCGCATGGAGCGCGGTGGCGGGTCGATCTCGATATCGCTGTCCAGGCAGCGCTGTCGGCGGCAGTTGCCGGGCATCAGATGGGCCAGACTGTAGGCGCTGCCGACCTGGGCGCAGTAGCGGTAATGCGTGACATGCGTTATGCGGTACACTCCATCCCCCATCAAGCATTCGGAATCTGCACCAGTGGCGCTAGCTGACGCGCCTCTGGGGCATGGCTGAAATAGGTTTTGCTAAGCTCGGTCGATAGCTGCCACAGGTTGCCCCGCAGCCGAGCTAGCAGCACGCGCAGCTCGCCGCGCTCACCGCGCTCGTTGGTGCCGGCCAGCCCGTTGATGGTGGACATTTTCAGGGCGGTGGCGGCCTCCAGCACCAGCTTGGCCTCGACGCTGTAGCGTTCGCCCAGACCGGCCCCACGGCGGCCACCGGGTGGTGGCAGCATGTCGACTCGGGCCGACAGACGCTCCAGCTGGTAAGCCAGCGAGCGAGGGTGGCGATCATCCAGCACCAGTAGATCGAGGGCACTGAGCACCTGGCTGGGATAGCGGAAACGGCGCCGCTGCACCATCACACTCTCGCTGCAGGCCAGCAATGCCTCCATCAACAGGGGCTCGGCGGATTCCACCAGTGGCCGGCTCATGCACTGGTCCAGCAGCTGGGCCAGCTGCACCGCGCGCTCCATGCGCCGCCCCATGTCCAACAGCACCCAGGCGTGGTCGTGGCGCATGCTCTCGGCGGTGATGCCGGTGAAGGCGGCGAGCTCATGCACCAGCCGATCCAGCTCCACCCGCACATCAAACAACCGCGCCGGGGTGGCGGCGAGTCGCTCCATGCCACTTTCGATCGCCCCCACCGTGCGCCAGGTGTCACCGGACCAGAGGTCCCGCACGTTGTAGGCGGCGTTCAACAGATAGGACAGCATCTCCGGCAGGCTGCCGTGCCGGTCGCGGTTGCGGGCCAACTCCAGCAGTTCGGCGTGGGGCGACAACAGGTGCGCCTCCGCCCCCTCGCCGACGAAGCCCGGCTGGCTGGCGGTGAGCACGGTGAGGCTCTCCAACAGGCGATTGAGCACGGCCACGTCGGCTTCGTCACCGTAGTCCTTGCACTCGGCCAGTTTGTCCATCGCGACCCGCATCAAGCGCATGACGCCCTCGACACGCTCGGCGTAACGCCCGACCCAGTAGAGGTTCTCCGCCGCCCGGCTGGGCAGCTTGTCCTCCTGCGGGTTGAGCATGGGCGCGCTGACAAAACTGGTGGGGCGCGCCTGGCGGGAGACATCCGAGGTGAGCACCCAGGTGTCCTTACTCACGCCACCATGCTGGTTGGAGATGAACAAGCTGTCGCGCTCCCGGGCCACCCGGGTGAGCCCTCCGGGCATAACGTTGTAGCCTTTGCCATCGGCGAGCAGAAACCCCCTGAACATCATGTGGCGCGGCTCGATCTCACCGGAGGATACCAGCGCAGGCACGGTTGAGAACTCCACGTATTCCTGGCCAACGAAATCTCGCGGGCAGGCACGGATGCGCGCCACTAGCGCCTCGCGCTCCGCCGCCGTGAGCGAGGGGCCAAACCAGGTGGTGCCGCCGGGATAGGTGCTCTTGACCACCAGTTTATCGAGGTTGGCTAGGACATGCCCCAGCTCGGTGGGCTGGCCGCACCACCAGGTGGCCACCGAGGGCAGTTTTAGGTCCTCGTCGAGGAAGTGGCGGGCGCAGGCATTCAGGAAGGGCAGCAGGCCCCGCGACTCCAACACGCTGGAGCCGAGGGGATTGGCAATCACCACGTGGCCGGCGCGAGCGGCGTTGAGCAGGCCGGGCACGCCGAGGATGGAATCGCCACGCAGCTCCAGTGGGTCGCAGAAGGCATCGTCCACCCGGCGCAGGATCACGTCCACCTGCTTGAGACCATCCAGCGACTTGAGCCAGACGCGGTTGTCGCGCACCACCAGATCCCCCCCCTGCACCAGCGGGTAGCCCATGTAGTGGGCGAAGTAGGCGTGCTCGAAGTAGGTTTCGTTGCTCGCCCCCGGCGTGAGCACCACGATATACGGCTCTTCCCGCCTATTCTGCGCGATCTTCTGCAGGTTCTGGGTGAAACTCCGGAAGAAGGAGGACAGCCGCTGCACCTGGTTGTCGCGCAGCTCCTGCGGCAGCACCCGGGCCATCACCATGCGGTTTTCCAAGGCGTAGCCGGCGCCGGTGGGCACCTGGGAGCGGTCGGCGAATACCCACATGCGACCGTCCTGGCCGCGCGCCAGATCGGCGGCGTAGAACAGCAGCTGCTGGGCGCCAGGCACGCGCACGCCCTCGCAAGGGCGCAGGAAGCCCGGATGGGCAAACACCAGCTCAGGTGGGAGGATACCCTGCTTGATCAACTGGCGCTGCCCGTAGAGATCGGTGAGCACCAGGTTCAGCAGCTCGGCGCGTTGCTGCAGGCCGCTGGCGAGCACCGCCCAGTCATCGGCGTTGATGATGTGGGGGACCGGGTCCAGCTCCCAGGTGCGATGCCGGCCCTGGGGATCGCCGTAGACGTTGTAGGTGACGCCGTTTTCGCGCAGCAGGCGCCGCACGTCTGACTGGCGCCGGGCCACCTCCTCGGCGCCCAGGCTGTTGAGCCCCGTCACCAGGGTTTTCCAGGGCGCGCGCACCTGGCCATCGGCATGCATCTCGTCCCAGCCGGACATCAGGCGCGCGTAATCCTCGCCAATGTAAGGTGCGACCGGGAGCTGCGGGCGCTGTGTACTGATCTTTTTCATAAAGCCAGGCCGCCGTCAGCGGCACCGACCATAACCGTCCACCACATGGCTATAGCTTCCATGGCATGTTCCTGAGATCCAGCGTAGCGGGATACTCGCGGTTGGGCGACTCAGGCGGCGGCGCCATTGGCGCGACCACCTCGCCATCATGGGGGAAGAAGCGTCCCTCGCTCTTGTAAAACTGCAAGACTTCCTGGGGGTACTCCAGCGGGCCTGGAGTATGGCCATGCCCCCAGAAGCGGGTGATGCGACGTCCCTCGGCTTCCAGGCTGTTGATCGGGAAGGTCTGGTAGTTGCGCCCACCGGGGTGCATGACGTGATAGGTAAAGCCCCCCACCGAGCGACCGCTGAAGGTGTCCACCAGATCGAACACCAGGGGCGACTGTACAGGGATAGTCGGGTGCAGGCAGGACGGTGGCTGCCAGGCACGAAAGCGCACCCCCGCGACGAATTCGCCGGCTACTCCGGTCGCCGTGAGCGGCGCCCGCCGGCCGTTGCAGGTGAGCACGTAGCGCTCGGAGCACAGGCCGGTGACCTTGAGCTGCAGACGCTCCACGGAGGAGTCGACGAAGCGGGAGGTGCCGCTGCTGGTGACCTCTTCGCCGAGCACATGCCAGGGCTCGATGGCGGTGCGCAGCTCCATGCCGATATTCCGGAATTGTGCCCGGCCGTAGACCGGAAAGCGGAACTCCAGGAAGGGTTCGAGCCACTCCAGGCGGAACGGATAACCGGCGTGATTCAGCTCCTCGATCACCTGCCGCACATCCTCCCAGACGAACTCGGGCAGCATGAACTTGTCGTGCAGGGCGGTGCCCCAGCGCACCAGCTTGTGGTGGTAGGGCTTGCGCCAGAAGTAGGCCACCAGGGTGCGCAGCAACAGCATCTGCACCAGGCTCATGCGCGGGTGGGGCGGCATTTCAAAGCCGCGGAATTCAAGCAGGCCCAGTCGCCCGGTGGCGGAATCCGGCGAGTACAGCTTGTCGATACAGAACTCGGCGCGATGGGTGTTGCCGGTGATGTCGGTGAGCAGGTGGCGCAGCACGCGATCCACCAGCCAGGGCTGCCACACCTCGCCCACCGGCAGCTGCTCGAAGGCGATCTCCAGCTCGTAGAGCCTTTCGTCGCGGCCTTCATCCACCCGTGGCGCCTGGCTGGTGGGGCCGATGAACAGGCCGGAAAACAGGTAGGACAGCCCCGGGTGGTGCTGCCAGAAGGTGAGCAGGCTGCGCAGCACGTCTGGCCGCCGCAACAGGGGGGAGTCGGCGGGCGTGGCGCCGCCTAGGGTGACGTGGTTGCCGCCGCCGGTGCCGGCCTGGCGGCCATCCAGCATGAATTTCTCGGTGGCCAGTCGGGAGTGGTGGGCCATCTCGTAGAGATCGGTGGTGTTCCTCACCAGCTCGGACCAGTTCGCCGCCGGATGGATGTTGACCTCGATCACGCCGGGGTCTGGCGTCACCATGAATTTGCCCAGGCGCGGGTCACGGGGGGGGTCGTAGCCTTCCAGTAGCACGGGCATGTCCAGCGCCCGCGCGGCAGCCTCCACCACCGAGAGCAGCTGGGTGAAGGCCTCCAGACGGGTGAGCGGGGGCAGAAACACACACAGCTGCCCCTCGCGTACCTCCACCACCAGGGCGGTCTGCATGAAACCGCCATCGGGAATAGTGGGTATGTTGACGGAAAGATCCGGCAGCGCAGGCCGCACGGTGAAGGGGTCTTCCGCCTGCGGGGCTAAGCGCTGACGTGGAGCCCACTCTAGACTGTCCAGGGGCAGGCGCAGCCCGGCCGCGGAATCCCCTGGGGTGAGATAGACCTCGCCGCCGCGCAGGCGCCAGCGGCAGCTCTGCCAATAATTGCCGCCATCGTGCCACTGCAGGGGCAGCACATAGGCCGCCGGCCGGTTGAGGCCACGGCGCAGCAGGCGGGCCAGGCGCTCCCGCTCCAGGCCGTCGTCCAGATCCGCCTCCAGCGGATTCAGATCCACCGGCAGCTGCTGTTCGCGCCAGAGGTAGTAGAGGGCATCCTCGTACACCGGATGAACAAAGTCCTCCCCTAACCTCAGCCCGCTGCAGATCAGCGTCAGCAACTGGCGTGCGTGGCCGGCGTCCGCGCCGCCATCGGCATTTGGCCGGGCCAGAAGGGCAGCGTCCTGCCACAGGGCACGACCATCCTTGCGCCAGTAGCTGGTGTATTGCCAACGCGGCAGGGGCTCCCCCGGGTACCACTTGCCCTGGCCGTAGAGGCGCACGCCACCCGGGGCAAAGTGATCGCACATGCGCATGAAGAGCTGGTGGGCCAGCTGGCGTTTGTGGGGGCCGTCGGCCTCGGTGTTCCACTCTGGAGCATCGACGTTGTCCACCGCGATGAAGGTGGGTTCGCCGCCCATGGTCAGGCGCACGTCGCCCTGCTGCAGCTGCTCCTCCACCTGTTCACCCAGCGCCAGGATGTCGGCCCACTGGTCCTCGCGGTAGGGCTTGGTGACGCGCGGGTCCTCGTGAATGCGGGTGACCCGGTTGTGATAGTCGAACACCGACTCGCACACATCGGTGGCGCCTTCCACCGGCGCCGCGCCGGCGGGATCGGGCGTGCAGGCCAGTGGGATGTGCCCCTCGCCGGCGAACAGGCCGGAGGTGGGGTCCAGGCCGATCCAGCCGGCACCCGGCACGAAGACCTCGGCCCAGGCGTGCAGGTCGGTAAAGTCCTGTTCTGGCCCGCTGGGGCCATCCAGTGCCTTCACATCCGGCGCCAGCTGCACCAGATAGCCGGACACGAAGCGCGCCGCCAACCCAAGGTGGCGCAGCATCTGCACCAGCAGCCAGGCGCTGTCGCGGCAGGAGCCGGAGCCCAGGCGCAGGGTGGCCTCGCAGGTCTGCACACCGGGCTCCAGGCGGATGGTGTAGGACACTTCCGTCTGCAGCTGGCGGTTGAGTTCGGCCAGGAAGGTGACAGTGTTCACCGGCTCCCGGCTCACCCGCTCGCAGCGCGCCCGCAGCAGCGGGCCGTCCTCGCGCAGCACGCGGTAGGGCGCCAGGTCCGCCGCCAGCAGCGGCGAGTACTCGAAGGGAAAAGTCTCGGCGTACTCCTCCACGAAGAAATCGAAGGGGTTGATGGCCACCAGGTCGGCCACCAGATCCACCTCAATGCGCAGCTCCTCGGCCTTCTCGGGAAACACCACCCGGGCCAGGTAATTGCCGAAGGGGTCCTGCTGCCAGTGGATGAAATGAGGCTTGGGTTCGACGTTGAACGAATAGGATACGATGGGCGTGCGACTGTGCGATGCCGGGCGCAACCTGAACACGTGGGGCGCGATCGCCACCGCCTTGTCATAGCGGTAGCGGGTGAGGTGATTGAGGGCCACGCGAATTGCCATGAAAGAACGCTCTAGAGCCAAAGCCACCGAGCCGTTTTGCAGGATTCCTGCCAAGGGGGGGGGAGATCGGCGCGAGAAGACGCCAGAAAGCGCCATTACTGGGGCAGTCGCCCCAGGGTGACCCGTTCACGGTCTTCCAGATCGCGCAGGCTGGACACCTCGACGAAGCCAGCCTGCACCAAGATGGATCGCACCGCACCACCCTGCCGCCAGCCGTGTTCCAGCAGCAACCAACCGCAGGGCACCAGGCAGCGCGGGGCGTCGGCGGCAATGCGGCGTATATCTTCCAGGCCGTCGTCGCCGGAGGCCAGGGCGCTGAGGGGCTCGTGGGTGAGCGCCGCCAGGTGGGGATCGTCCGCCTCGATATAGGGCGGGTTGGAGACGATGGCGTCGAAGGCGCCAGCGGCCAGGGCGCTGCACCAGTCGCCCCGCTGTACACAGAGGTTGGCCACGCCCAGGGCGCGGCGGTTGGCCTCGGCCACCGCGAGGGCGGCAGCGGAGAAGTCCACTGCCAGCAGCTGCCAGCCGGGGCGCTCCCGGGCCAGGGCCAGGGCGATGGCGCCGGAGCCGGTGCCCAGATCCGCCACCCGGCAGGGGCCGGTCGGCAGGCGGGCCAGGGTGGCCTCCACCAGCAGTTCGGTTTCCGGGCGGGGGATCAGCACGGCGGGGCTCACGGCGAGGTCCATGTCCCAGAAGGACCAGCGCCCCAGCAGATAGGCCAGCGGCTCACCGGCGGCGCGGCGGGCCAGCAGGGCTTCGTATTGAGCGGCAAGCTCGGCGGCCACTTCGGCCTCGGGCCAGGCGCGCAGGTAGCTGCGCTGGCGTTGTAGCAGGTGGCAGAGCAACATTTCGGCTTCGCGCCGGGGGGTGTCGCTCACCCCCTCAAGCGCGGCGGCGCGGGCCAGCAGGCCGGCCACTGTGGCCATGGCTCAGTCCGCCCCGAGGGCGGCCAGTTCCTCGGCCTGGTGTTCGTTGAGCAGCGGCTGCACCACCTGCTCCAGGTCGCCCTCGACGATCTCGCCCAGGGAGTACAGGGTGAGGTTGATGCGGTGGTCGGTGACCCGGCCCTGGGGGTAGTTGTAGGTGCGGATGCGCTCGGAGCGGTCGCCACTGCCCACCTGCAACTTGCGCTCGGCGGCTTGTTCCCGGGCCTGTTTGTCCTGGCGCTCCTGCAACAGTTTGGAGGCCAGCAGGCTCATGGCGCGGGCGCGGTTCTTGTGCTGGGAGCGCTCGTCCTGACACTCCACCACGATGCCGGTGGGAATGTGCGTGATGCGAATGGCGGAGTCGGTCTTGTTGACGTGCTGGCCGCCGGCGCCGCTGGCGCGGTAGGTGTCTACGCGCAGGTCGGCCTTGTTGATATCCACCGCCTCGACTTCGTCGACTTCCGGCAGGATCGCCACGGTGCAGGCGGAGGTGTGAATGCGGCCCTGGCTCTCGGTGGCGGGCACCCGCTGCACCCGGTGAGTGCCGGATTCGAACTTCAGCTTGGAGTAGACCCCCTGGCCGCTGACCCGAGCCACCACTTCTTTATAGCCGCCGTGCTCGCCTTCGTTTTCGGAGATCAACTCCACCCGCCAGCCCTGCCGCTCGGCGTAGCGGCCGTACATGCGGAACAGATCGCCGGCGAAGATGGCGGCCTCGTCGCCGCCGGTGCCGGCGCGCACTTCCAGGAAGATGTTGCGGTCGTCGTTGGGGTCGCGGGGAATCAGCAGGCGCTGCAGCTCCAGCTCCATCTCTTCTTCGCGCGCCAGGGCGGCCTTGAGCTCTTCGTCGGCCAGCTCACGCATGTCGGGGTCGGCGTCTTTCTGCATGGCGCGGGCGGTGTCGATGTCTTCCAGCACCTGCAGATACTGGCCGAAGGCCAGGGCCACCGGCTCCAGCTCGGCGAACTCCTTGGAAAATTCGCGGAAGCGCTTCTGGTCGCTGATCACATCGGCATCGGAGAGCAGGGCGCGGAGTTCTTCCACGCGCTCGGCAATGCTTTCGAGCTTGGTGCGGATTGAGGCTTTCATGAATCGTCGTCGGCAAGGTGGGTGTGGTGCAGCTCGAACAGCTCGCGGGACCAGGCCAGCAGGTCGTGGCGACCGTCGGCGCTGGCCTTTTTCATCTGGATGCTGGGGGCGTGGATCAGCTTGTTGGTGAGGCCCCGGGCCAGCTGGGCCAGGGCCTCTTCGGCCGGCACGCCAGCGCGCAGGGCCTTGAGCGCGCGCTCCAGCTCCTGGTCGCGCAGGCTCTCGGCCTTGACGCGGTAGGCCTTGAGGGTTTCCACCGCCCCCAGCGAGCGCTCGCTCCACTGGTAGCGGGTGACCGCCTGCTCGATGATGCCGGCGGCCTTCTCGGCCTCCTGGCTGCGCTGATCCTTGTTGGCGCGCACGATGTCCTGCAGGTCGTCCACGGTGTAGAGGTAGACGTCGTCCAGCTCGCCCACCTGGGCTTCGATGTCGCGCGGCACGGCGATATCGACCATGAAGATGGGGCGGTGCTTGCGCTTCTTCAGGGCGGCTTCCACCGCGCCCTTGCCGAGAATGGGCAACTGGCTGGCGGTGGAGGCGATGACGATGTCGGCACTGGCCAGCTGCTCGGGCACTTCCGCCAGCAGCACCGCCTCACCATCGAAGCGGGCGGCCAGATCCCGCGCCCGCTGCAGGGTGCGGTTGGCCACCACGATCTGTTTCACGCCGTTTTCACGCAGGTGACGGGCCACCAGCTCGATGGTCTCGCCGGCGCCGATCAGCAGCGCGCGGGTCTTGCGCAAGTCGGCAAAGATGCGGGTGGAGAGCATCACCGCGGCATAGGCCACCGACACCGGGTTTTCGCCGATGGCGGTGTCGGTGCGCACCTGCTTGGCGGTGGCAAAGGTGTATTGCAGCGCCCGGTGCAGCTCGGTGCCCAGGGTGCCGGCGCCCTGGGCGCTGGCGAAGGCATCCTTCAGCTGACCGAGGATCTGTGGCTCCCCCAGCACCATGGACTCCAACCCACAGCCCACCCGCATCAGGTGCCCCAGGGCGGCGGGGCCCTGGTATTGATACAGATGAGGCCCCAGCTCGGCCATGGGCATGTGGTGGTAGCTGGCCAGCCACTCCGTGACGGCCTGGGCCTTAGCCTCTTCAGGCAAGGCGCACACCAATTCAGTGCGGTTGCAGGTGGAGAGGATGGCGATTTCCTCCAAGCCGGCCACCTGGCGGGCGTCCTGCAGAGCTTCCGTCAGCTGTTCCGGGGCGAACGCCACCCTCTCCCGCACATGAATGGGAGCCGAGGCGTGACTGATGCCCAGCAACAACAGCGACATAGAAGAGGGAGCGACCCGGTACGCAAAAGGCCCAAGAGTTTAACCCTGATGATTCGTCAGGGGAACCGGCGAGTCCATGTTCATTCTTCACGGCAGACCAACGCCTAACACCTATACTTATCTCAAACAAAGACATGAGGCGCGCGGTTGCGGCCCGGAACCCCTCAGTATGCTGACGACCCGGCTGTTCACTATCCTGCTGCTTCTGGTGACCTGCCTGGTGGCCATCACCGCCGCCACACGCGCCTGGGTGGTCCTGCCCCCCCTTTACAAATTGGAGCGGGAGGCTGATGTGCGTGAAATACGCCGGGTGGATCACATCCTGGAGGATGCCCGACAAAAGCTGCGCACACTCAGCAGTGATTACGCGGAGTGGGTAGACACCGTCACCTTCATGCAGCAGCGCAACAGCACTTATCTTGAAAACAATTATTACCCAGCCGCCATGGCCAACCTGGGCATCAACCTGATCCTCTTCCGCGATCAGCAGGGCAGCACAATTCACTGCAATCTCGCCAACCTGACACCGCCACAAAGAGAACAGCTACAGCACGTCTGCGCACCAGATAGCCTGACGCCCAATACCCCATCCACTAAGAAGGAGGACTTTCAAATCCTCAAAACACCGCAGGGCCCGTTGCTGCTCCACAGCCATGACATCATCGCACCTGACGCGCCCACTGTTCGCTTCGGCACGCTGACCGTCGGCCAACTCATCACGCCAGAGCACTTTCAGCAACTGGCCTACAACGTGGGCTCCCATGCCACACTCAGCGTGCCGGATCACGCCGCCCCCGCCTCAACACCCACCGCCACCGACAGCATCGACAACTACACCTTGCGCAACGCAGCCGGCCAGATCACCCATCACTGGCTTAGCCCGGATGGAGATGCGGTCGCTCGCATCGACATCACACCTCCGCCGCGCCAGTTCACCGCCAAGCTGCTTGACCGCAGCATCATCCAGGGAGGCCTGTACGGCACAGCATTCGCGCTTAGCTTTACCCTGATCTTTTTCCGGTTGGTGATCTTCCCCATCCAGTCCATGGCCAGCCACATGCGACAAATCGCCCAAACCGGGCGCTATGACACGCGACTCGAACTGCCATTGACGGGCGAGCTGCACCAACTACAAGACCACTACAATGCGCTGCTACACACCGTGCAGCAACAACAGCGTGCGCTCATACAGGCCAATGAAGCGCTCGCCACACTCACCGAAACCGATGCACTCACCGACACCCTCAACCGCCGTGGCTATCAACAACGCCTGGAGACCTGCTGGCCCATCGCCTGCCGAGAGCAGCAACCGCTCAGCCTCATCCTGTGTGATGTGGACCATTTCAAAGCCTACAACGATCACTATGGTCACGCGCAGGGTGACGAAGCCCTGCGCGCCATCGCCAATGCGCTTGGCGGGCAACTACATCGCGCCACCGATGCTCTCGCCCGCATTGGCGGCGAAGAATTTGCCATTTTGCTGCCCAATACTGACCAAAGCGCCGCAGTAAAAATCGCCAAACGCCTGCAGTCTGCGATTGAGCGACTGGCACTCCCGCACGCCACCGCCACCACGGCCCCACACATTACCGCCAGCCTGGGTGTCGCCAGCATCACGCCCGAGGCCCGCGCACGGCCAGAACAGCTGTTCAATGCCGCCGATCAAGCGCTCTATGCCGCAAAAGCCGCAGGTCGCAATCAGGTACAACAGGCCCCCATCATGACCACGTCCAGCCAAAGCCAGCGGCGCGCCTGAGCCGCCAGCCCCCCACGATAGTTATTCAGGCAATATTCACCTTCTGTTTTGAGCGCCAAGCGCGCTGCAGCAGGCACCGCATATGCCATCATTAGCAGATCTATTTGCCACACTCCTGTCGGTTCCGCCGAGACATGACGTCCACCATCAGATCAGTCGCCCTCGCTGCCGGCATGTGCTGTGCTGTCGCCCTCTCCGGCTGCGCCCCGATCAAGCTGCCGCTGCCAAGCCTTGGCAGTGATCAACCGCCAGCGACGGCAAAGCAGGCACCGCCCCCCGCTCGCCCCTTTCCACCAGAGGCCTTATACGCCCTGATGGCAGCGGAGATCGCCGGCCAGCGCAAAATGTACGACGTCGCCCTGGCCAACTACGTGGCCCAGGCCCATCAGACCCGCGACCCCGGCGTGGCCGCCCGAGCCGCCCGACTGGCGCAACTCCTGCGCGTTGAGTCCGCCGCCCTGGATGCCTATGTACTGTGGGCAGAGCTGGAACCCACCAATGCGGAAGCGCGCTTTAATGCCGCCGTGCTGCTGGCGGCCGCCGGCCGCCCGCAAGAAGCCTTTGAGCACATGCAGGCAGTGATGAAGCTAGGTGGCGACGCCAACTTCTCAGCCATCGCGGCCAGCGCGCTTCGCCTCCCGCCTGAAGATCAAGCCACCCTGCTCGACCAGTACGACACGCTGCTGACCCAGCGCCCGAACGACGAACAACTGCTGCTCGGCAAGGCCATCCTGTTGCAACAGCGGGGAGACAAAGAGGCGGCCGTCAAGCTTGCTCAGCAAGTACTGAAGCGCAATCCTGAACACCTGCAGGCCGTGGTCATCGAAGCCAAACTGCTGCAAGAGCTGGATCACGACTCAAGCGCCTTCAAGCGCATTGAAGCCTTACTGCAGAAGCAGCCTGACAACACCCGCCTGCGCTTACAGTACGCGCGCATGCTGGTAGCGTCTGACATGCCCAAGGCCCAGGAGCAATTCGCCCTACTGGTGCAGCAATCCCCCAACGATGTGGATCTGGTCTTCTCCCTGGCCATCCTGAGCCTGGAGACCGACAAGCTGGACGAAGCCAAGGCCCAGTTCCAGCGCTTGCTAAGCCTGGGTGAACGCACCTCGGCGGCACACTATTACCTAGGCACCATCGCCGAAAAACAGCAGGACGTGGTCGGCGCCAGCGAGCACTATCGCCAAGTCGCCCCCGGCCCAGATTTCATGCCTGCGGCCAGCAAGCTCGCCACGCTGCTGATCCGCACCGGCAATATGGAAGAAGCCCGCGCCACCCTGGCGGAGTACCGGGATATCTACCCGCTTGAAAACACCCGGCTGCTACTGCTTGAGTCAGAACTACTGGTGGAGGCCAGTCATTTTGCAGCCGCTCACCGGCTATTGACCCAGGCCCTGGCGGAAGACCCCAGCAACACCGCCTTGCTCTATGCCCGGGCGATGGTCAGCGAGAAGCGCGCCAACTTGGCCGCCATGGAGGCCGACCTGCGCCAGATACTGGCGCTGGACGAAAAAAACGCCACCGCCATGAACGCATTGGGCTACGTGCTAGCCGACCGCACCGACCGCCTGCCTGAAGCGAGCGCACTGCTCACCCAGGCACTGAGCCTCAAGCCCAACGACCCCGCCATTCTCGACAGCATGGGCTGGCTGGAGTACAAGCGCGGCAATTTCAAGCAAGCGGTGGACTACCTAGAGCGCGCCTGGGACGGCATGCGCGACCCGGAAGTCGCAGCCCACCTGGGCGAAGCGCTGTGGCACAGTGGCAACAAGGAGCGCGCCGAACGGATATGGAAGCGCGGCCAGCGCGTGAACCGCGAGCACCCGCTGCTAAAGCAAACCGTGCGCAAATATCTTGATCGCGACTACGTGAAGGAAGCCAAATAGTGCGACGCCTGCCCTGGCGCCTGCTGGCAGGCACCTGCCTACTGATCGCCCTCGGCGGCTGCGCCACGGCCCCCAAGCCCCTGCCCGGGATATCGCCCGAGCAGCACCAGGCATTGCAGGCACTCCAACACTGGCAGATTCAAGGCAAGCTCGCCATCGCCACGCCCCGCCAGCGCGAATCGGCCCTGCTCGACTGGCGCCAGCAACACAAACACTTTGACATCACCCTCAGTGGCCCACTGGGCGCGGGCAAGATCCGTCTGCAGGGGGATGATCAACGCCTGAGCTACCAGCGCGCCGGGGAAGCCGAGCAACACAGCGACGACCCCAGCGCACTGCTGGAACAGCAGTTGGGTTGGAGCCTGCCCATCGACATGCTGCGCTACTGGGCCCGCGGCCTCCCCAGCCCACACCTGCCCGTGATCCAGAGCGCCAGCAAGCAGGGCGTGCTCACCCACCTGCAGCAGGACGGCTGGGTGCTCGAATTCAGCCAGCACCAGGTGGTCGACGGCGTGGTTTTGCCGGGCAAACTTAGCGCCACGCGAGACGACATCCGCATCACGCTGATCGCCAAGGAGTGGCGCCTGTGAGCCTCACCCAGCTAAGCCTGCCCGCCCCCGCCAAGCTCAACCTGTTCCTGCATATCACCGGGCGGCGCCCAGACGGCTACCACACGCTGCAGACCCTGTTCCAGTTCCTGGATCTGAGCGACACCCTGGAATTCACCCGCCGCGAAGATGAGCAACTGCAGCTGAGCCCCGCCCTGCCCGGCGTGGCCGAGCAAGACAACCTGGTCATCCGCGCCGCCCAGGCACTGCGCGACGCGACCGGATGTCGCCTCGGGGCAGACATCCACCTCAGCAAGCGGCTACCCATGGGCGGCGGTATCGGCGGCGGCAGCTCAGATGCCGCCACCACCCTGCTCGGCCTCAATGCACTGTGGCAATTGGGCCTGGATCTGGACACCCTGGCCGACATCGGCCTGCGCCTCGGCGCCGATGTGCCGGTCTTTGTGCGCGGACAGGCCGCCTGGGCAGAAGGCGTGGGAGAGCAACTTACCCCGGTGGAATTGCCTGAGCCCTGGTATCTGGTGGTGAAACCCGCCGTGGAAGTGGCCACCGCGAAAATTTTTTCACATCCCCTGTTGACAAGGGACTCCAAGATCACGACAATGGCGGCCTTTCTTGAGGAGGGTGGCCGCAACGATTGCGAGGCGGTTACCAGAAGTCTCCATCCGGAAGTCGACGCAGCGATGAATTGGCTCAGCCAATTCGGCAATGCAAAACTGACGGGCACCGGGGCCTGCATCTTCAGCGAGTTCGACTCGCAAGAAGCAGCGCAACAGGTGGCGAGACAAGCCCCTTCTCATTTGTTGGTGTTTGTTGCACGCGGCCACAACCGCTCACCCGCCCACACGGCGCTGGAGCAACAAACCCACGGCCAGTAAAGTAACTGGGGTGTCGCCAAGCGGTAAGGCAGCAGGTTTTGATCCTGCCATACGGTGGTTCGAATCCATCCACCCCAGCCATTTTCGTCTCCAGCCGGTCAAGTCTCCATAGATATCTCCGACGGGGTTCGCAGTGTCCCAATTCATGCTCTTCACCGGCAACGCCAACCGTGCCCTGGCCAGCAAGATCGCCGAGCACCTTGGCATCCAGCTGAGTGAGGCCGATGTAGGCTGTTTCTCTGACGGCGAAATCGCCGTAGAGATCAACTCTCATGTGCGCGGCCGAGACGTGTTCCTGATCCAGAGCACCTGCGCTCCGGTCAACGACAACCTGATGGAAATCATGGTAATGGTGGATGCGCTGCGCCGCGCCTCTGCCGGCCAGATCACCGTGGTGCTGCCTTACTTCGGCTACGCCCGCCAGGATCGCCGCGTGCGCTCCGCCCGGGTACCCATCACCGCCAAGGTAGTCGCCGACATGCTCACCGGCGTAGGCGTGGATCGCGTGCTGACCGTAGAGCTGCACGCCGAACAGATTCAAGGCTTCTTCCGCATCCCGGTGGACAACGTCTACTCCTCACCGGTATTCCTGGAAGACATCGCCAAGCAGACCTACGAAAATCTGGTGGTGGTCTCCCCCGACATCGGCGGTGTTGTGCGCGCCCGCGCCGTCGCCAAGGAACTGGGTGACATCGACCTGGCCATCATCGACAAGCGCCGCCCGCGCGCCAACGAAGCCCAGGTGATGCACATCATCGGCGACGTGAAAGACCGCACCTGCATCATCGTCGACGACATGGTCGACACCGCAGGCACCCTGTGCAAAGCGGCCCAGGCATTGAAGGAACACGGCGCCAAGAAAGTTGTCGCCTACTGCGTGCACCCGGTACTGTCTGGCAAGGCCATCGACAATATCGAGAACTCGGCGCTGGATGAACTGGTGATCACCGACTCCATCCCGCTGTCGGAGCGCGCGCAAAACTGCACGCGCATCCGCCAGCTCAGTTTGGCCGGCCTGCTGGCCGAATCCATGCGGCGGGTCGCCAATCGCGAGTCCATCAGCGAGCTGTTCCAGTAATATCCGAACCCGGGCCATCACACTGCCCGGGTTTGTTTTTGGCGCCTATGTGCACGCTAATTGCAGCGGCCTAAAGCGCCAGATAACACGTTTCAACCAACCGCCGGGGCGCTGGTCGCAAGCACCCCGGTTCAGTCAACAGGAGCCAACCATGACTGATTTCAATCTGAGCGCCCAAGTCCGGGCTGACGTAGGGAAAGGTGCGAGCCGCCGCCTGCGTCGCCTGGCAGACCTCGTTCCCGCCATCATCTACGGCGGTGACAAGGCTCCGCAAGCCATCACCCTGCTGCACAAAGACCTGGCCAAGGCCACTGAGTCCGAGGCGTTCTACTCCCACCTGATTACCCTGGATGTAGACGGCACCGCAGAAACCGTAATCGTGAAGGCGCTGCACCGCCACCCTTCCAAGACCAAGATCCTGCACGCTGACTTCCAGCGCATCGACGCCAGCCGCAAGATCCACGTCCGCGTTCCGCTGCACTTCATCAACGAAGCTACCAGCAAGGCCGTGAAGACTCAGGGCGGCGTGGTCAGCCACCTGGCGACCGACCTGGACATCACCTGCTTGCCACACCAGCTGCCCGAGTTCATCGAGGTAGATCTGGGCAATGCCGAACTGGGTCAGATCATCCACATCGCCGACCTGAAGCTGCCCCCAGGCGTTAGCTCCGTTGCGCTGTCCCACGGCGACAACGCCGCACTGGTCTCCGTGCACGCCCCGAAAGGTGGCGCCGCCGAGTCCGCAGAGTAATCTGCGTTCCCCTGCACCGTGGCAGAGCCGGCAGTCAAACTCATCGTGGGCCTGGGCAATCCAGGCCCCGAGTATGCCGACACCCGCCACAACGCAGGGGCCTGGCTGGTGGAGCGCCTGGCCGAACAAGCCGGCGCCCGCCTCGCCAAGGAAGACAAGTTTTCCGGGCACACTGCCCGGGTCGAATTCCAGGGTGCAGACCTGCGCCTGCTCATCCCCTCCACCTATATGAACCTGAGTGGCAAGGCGGTGGGCGCCATGGCGACCTTCTACAAACTGCAGCCCGAACAGATTCTGGTGGTCCACGACGAGCTGGACCTGCCCCCCGGCACCGCCAAACTCAAACGCGGCGGCGGCCACGGTGGCCACAACGGCCTGAAGGACATCCTCAGAGCCCTGGCCAACAACCCGAACTTCCTTAGACTGCGCGTAGGCATCGGCCACCCCGGCCAGGCTGCGCTGGTCACCGGCTTTGTGCTCGGTCGCCCGCCCCAATCGGAGCGCGCGCTGATCGACCAAAGCATCGAGAAGGCCCTGGACGCCCTGCCCCACCTGGTGCACGGCGATCTCACCAAGGCCATGAACCAACTGCACACCAATCGCTGAGCGAACCATCATGGGCTTCAACTGCGGCATCGTCGGTCTCCCCAATGTGGGCAAGTCCACCCTGTTCAACGCGCTGACCAAGGCCGGCATTGATGCCGCCAACTTCCCGTTCTGCACCATCGAGCCCAACACCGGCATCGTGCCGGTGCCTGACGCCCGCATTGATGCATTGGCGGCCATCGTCAAGCCCGAGCGCGTGTTGCCCACCACCATGGAATTCGTCGATATCGCCGGACTGGTGGCGGGTGCCTCTCGCGGTGAGGGCCTGGGCAACAAGTTCCTGGCCAACATCCGCGAGACCGACGCCATCGCCCACGTGGTGCGCTGCTTCGAAGATGAAAACATCATCCACGTCGCCAACCGTATCCACCCGGTGGACGACATCGAAGTGATCAACATGGAGCTGGCCCTGGCGGATCTCGACACCGCCGAAAAGGCCCTGCTGCGCGTGGGCAAGCAAGCCAAGGGTGGCGACAAGGACGCCCAGGCCCTGAAAGCCACCATCGAGAAGATTCTGCCTGCGCTCAGCGAAGGCAAGCGCGCACGCACCATCGACCTCAGCCCCGAAGAGCTGGCGCTACTGAAGCCGCTGTGCCTGATCACCACCAAGCCGGTGATGTACATTGCCAACGTGTCCGAGGACGGCTTCGACAACAATCCGCACCTCGACGCCGTGCGCGCCTACGCCGCCACCGAAGGTGCCGTGGTGGTGCCGATCTGCAACAAGATCGAATCCGAGATCTCCGAGCTGGACGACAGCGAGAAAGCCGAATTCCTCGAAGCCCTGGGCATGGAAGAACCCGGCCTGAACCGCGTCATCCGCGGCGGCTACGAGCTGCTGGGCCTGCACACCTACTTCACCGCCGGCGTCAAGGAAGTCCGCGCCTGGACCGTGAAAGTCGGCGCCACGGCACCCCAGGCGGCCGGCGTGATCCACACCGACTTCGAGAAGGGTTTCATCCGCGCCGAAGTGGTGGCCTACGATGACTTCATCCAGTACAAGGGCGAAGCTGGCGCCAAGGAAGCAGGTAAATGGCGCCTGGAGGGCAAAGAATACGTTGTCAAAGATGGCGACGTGATGCACTTCCGCTTTAACGTCTGAGTAGCCAAGCCGTTTTCCTGATGTTTCATGAAACACCAGGATGCCATGAAAACCCTAATAAAACCGCGCAGTTGCGCGGTTTTATTGTTTCATGATGCTGCTTCGCGTTTCCCGAGCAGCCAAAGCATGGCTGAGTACGACAGTGAGTACGGATCTTGGGGGACGTGCGGATAAATGAGTATAGTAACGCTGTCGCCATGACAAGGAGTCAGCCACCATGCTTACCGACACGCACTGCCGCAACGCCAAGCCCAAGGAGAAGCTCTACCGCTTGAATGACCAGCGCGGGCTTTACCTCGAAGTCAAGCCCAACGGAGTCAAGGCTTGGCGATACCGCTTCACACTGGATGGCAAGGCCAGCATGTTTGCGCTTGGCGAATACCCTGCCGTTACGCTCTCTGAAGCCAGGGAACGCAGCGAGGCCGCACGCAAACTGGTCAAGCAAGGCATCAATCCCGCCCAGCAAAGGCAGCTCGACCGCATCCGGCAAGCCAGCGAAGCTAAGAACACCTTCGAGATCGTAGCCAAGGAGTGGCTGCAGACAAAGGACTGGGAAGATGTCACCAAGAACCGGCGTCTGGATATGCTGGAGCGCGTGGTGTTCCCCAGTATCGGCAATATGCCGGTTCGCGAAATAACGCCAGCCCATGTCCTGGACATCCTGCAGAAAACAGCAAAGCGTGGCGCCCCCACGGTCGCCGCCGAGGCGCGGCGCACCATGTCCGCCGTATTCGAGTTCGCCGTCGCCACCCTGCGAGCCGACAGCGACCCGGTTTGGCCGGTACGCAAGGCGCTACCAGCAAACAAGACCCAGCACAAACCGGCGCTGAGTAAAGAGCAGATCGGCAAACTGCTGAGCGACTTCGCAAACCACCGCTGCAGCTTTCAGGTAAGTCATTGCATGCAACTGATGTGGTGGACCCTGGCGCGACCGACCGAAGTGGCCGAGGCGGCCTGGGATGAGTTTGACCTTGACAAGGCTGTTTGGCGTATCCCGGCGCAGCGCATGAAAGCACGCAAGGAGCACGTCGTGCCTCTGCCACGACAGGCAGTGGAGATGCTCAAAGGACTGCATGCCATTACCGGCAACCGCAAGCACTTGTTTCCTGGCCGAGATGATCGCAACGCCCCTATGTCCGCCGCATCGCTTCGCCAGGCACTCAAGGTTTTGGGGTGGAGTGGCGCCTATAGTCCACATGCCACGCGGACCAGCGGCAGTACCCGTCTTAACGAGATGGGCTACCGTCCCGATGCCATCGAGGCGCAGCTTGCCCATGCCGACCAGAACAATGTGCGTCGCACCTACAATCACGCCACCTATTTCGATGAACGTCGCGCCATGATGCAGGAATGGGCGGACAGATTGGACGAATGGAAAGAGCAAGCACAGGCATGACCACAAAGATCATGGCTCCAGATATTCCCAACTCCGATGCCGTCGCCGAGCTGCGCACCAGAGCAGAGGCAACCTGCGACCGATATGGCGTTCAGCGCCGCGAGCAATGTGTAAATGCTTTTCTGCGGCTGGCAGAAAGTTTTCGTTGGCGTACGATGCCGCCCCCTGAAATTGAAGAAGGCACACTTGAGCAACTAAAAAGACTCCGAGATGCGGCGTCCCGGTTAAGCAAGGCGCTTCGAAGCCTGGACGAAGAGTCGGCAGCGCTATTACCCGAATTTCTGAGGAAGGACCTGCCTACCCATAAGCTGTTCTGCGAGTCGCTACACTCCGTGAGCAGGCAACTATCAGCGTCCGGAGCAAGCAGAGAACATGAGGCCAAGGAGCTGATCGCGAAGCAATTTATCGTCACCTGCCAGCAATTCAGAATTCCGATCAAGTGGAGCAAAGAGTTCGAGTACCACTCGGTGAACAGCAAGAACGAGCCATCCGCCTATCTCCTCGGCGCCATCTATGCTGCAGGCGGCATGAAGGCCGATGCTGATACCACGCCTGCTCATCGCGCCAATCACTATCTGGGGCGTTTCAGCAAAGGATTTACCGTCGCTATCGATGGAGTTGTAGTCCGGGTGCTGCTGAAGAAAACAGTGATAGAGCCCAATCTTTACATGTCCCAGATAATGAAAGCCGTCTCCGAGGGACGTGAACCAACCCTGCCCACAAGCAGCATCCTTACGGCATCTTGCCAAGGATACGAGCTTGGATTGTCTCGGCCATTTTGTGAAACATTCTACTGGCACAGCTGAGGCCACTGCTCGACACCGGTTTGCATGCTGGGTGATTTCAGGCCCGAGAATAGGGAGTGCAGGTGACAACCGTGCTCCCTGACTTCATAACCAGATCTTTTGCATGATCCCTTCGTGTTTCAACACGTTAAGAGGAACAGCATGCAAATCATCAAGACGCAGGATGTCTGCACGAAGATCCAGGTCAGCCGGACAACCCTCTGGCGACTTTGCCAGACTGAAGATTTTCCGAAGCCAG
>CAZYQX010000043.1:0-24476 GCA_964649985.1 uncultured Pseudomonadales bacterium
GATTTTGCCTAGCCATCATCGCCTTGATGGACTTATTCAGAGGTTCCCTAGCGATCGTGATGAAGAGGATGTGATATGAGCCAGAACGAAGCCCGTCCCCCCCTGCCCCCCTTCACCCGGGAGAGCGCCATGAAGAAAGTGCGCCTGGCCGAGGACGGCTGGAACAGCCGCGATCCTGCCCGGGTGGCGCTGGTCTACACCGAGGACAGCCAGTGGCGCAACCGGGCGGAGTTTCCGCGCGGGCGGGCGCAGATTGTCGCCTTCCTGACGCGCAAGTGGGCACGGGAACTGGACTACCGGCTGATCAAGGAGCTGTGGGCCTTCGAGGACAACCGCATCGCGGTGCGCTTCGCCTACGAATGGCATGACGACAGCGGCCAGTGGTACCGCTCCTACGGCAACGAAAACTGGGAATTCGATGCCAACGGGCTGATGCAGCGCCGCTATGCCAGTATCAACGATCTGCCCATTGCCGAGGCCGAACGCAAGTTTCACTGGCCGCTGGGCCGGCGGCCGGATGAGCACCCGGGGTTGAGCGCACTGGGTCTGTAAACCGTGTGTGGTTTCAGCGCGCCATGAACTGGCTCGGGGTTGTCCCGGTCCAGCGCTTGAAGGCGCGCATGAAATTGTTGGGTTCACTGTAGCCCAGGGCGTCGGCCACCCGCTCAATGTCCCAACGTTCGCGCAGATAAGCCTGGGCGAGTTCATTCCGAGCCTGATCGAGCAGCAGGTGGTAACGGGTGCCCTGCTGCTGTAGCTGACGGCGTAGCGAGCGGGTGCTCATGCCCAGGTGCTTGGCCATGTGTTCCTGGCTGGGAAAAGCCAGGCAGTTCTGCAACAGCAGTGTCCGGATGTGTTCAATAAGCGGTTGTGACTGCTCCAGGGCCGCCAGTTGTTGCCTGCAAGCGGCTTCAGCCATGCTAAAGATGGCGGGGTTAGGCTGGTGGGTGGGACGCAGCATGACTTCGCGATTGAGGCGGATCAGCGGGCAGGGAGCATCAAAACTGATCTCTACGCCAAACGTACTCCGGTAGGGGGCGGGATCATCAACCGCTGGATAGGGAAATCCCACCCCCAGCAGCGGCGACTCTTCGTGCATGTCGAGTATGGTGCGACAGGCACCGGCCATAAAGGCTTCGCTGAACAGGCGTAGATGGGTGTGCAGCGGCGGGGTGAGTTTCAGGTGTAGCTGAATTTCGCTGCCGGTGTCTACCAGCTCAAAACTGAATAGCTCGGTTCGCACAGCCAGCAATTGCTGCACGCTCAATAGCGCCTCCCAGTGGGTATTGGCGCTTAGCACCAAGTGGCTTAGCACGCCGTGCGAGGTGGCGGCATAGCGGCTGCCGATGGCAAGCCCCACGCCCGGTTGCTCAAAAGCGGGCAGGCAACTGTCGATCAGGGCGATGGCGCGAGAGGCGGTGACGTACTCCTGCTCGGCATCGCGCAAGAAGGGCTCACATGCAGCAGCAAAGCCCTGTGACTCAGCATGGCGCAGGAAGGCTTTGAAATAGCTGGAGGAGGCGGTGGGCTCTCTCATGGCAGATATTGCCTCTGAGTTGGCGCAGTGCGGGGCGCCTTGGAGTTCTTCTTGTTTTTGTGGAACCAATGTATCAACTGTAGTGGCTATAGCGGGAATTTGCCGGCAAAACTGCAAAAAAAGCCCCCTGTCGCATTGCCATTTGTTAAGCCGGCATGCAGGGGGGCGCGCGTGTGATGGCGTCAGGGGGCGATGCGCAGGCGCTCTTCTGGCGAAAAATGGCTGGCGAGAAGTTGTTGTTCGGCGCCTGTGCGCTGCGCTGGGCTCAATGTCTGATCGACAAGCAACTGCTGGCGGGCCTGCTGATAGTCACGCACGCGTTGCTGCCACGCTGAGCGCTCGGCATCCAGCTTCGCCAGTCGCAGGGCGGCTTCGCTGCCAAAGGCCTCACTGCGCTGACGTTGTAGCTCAGTGCTCTCAGTGCGCTGGGGGTTGGTGCCCAGGCGGGACAGCTGCTCGCGCTGTCGTAACACTTGCCGCTCATCGGCCGCTAGCGAGGCCTGTAGGGCCTGGCGTGCCGCATCGCGTTCGCTGCCCTGCAAATCGCTGCGCTGCTGTACCAGATAGCGCTCCATCAATGTCGCCTGGCGCTGCTCCTCCTCGCCAAACAGCTGCTGGCTAAGCGCGGGGCCAAAAATCTGGTCGCGCAGTTGGCCCATTTTGCTGTAGGCCGCCAACATGTCCTCAGCGCTCGTGCTGCTGGATGTCAATTGCTCCGCCTGCTGGCGAAAGGACAGGTATTGCTCCAGCAGCATGCTGGCTTCCGCAGCGGCTTGGGGCGGCAGCTGCTGGTGGATGTGGGCCAGCAATGTGTGGCGCACCTGATCGAGGCTCATTTCACCGTGTGAGGAGAGAAAATAATCAAACCGGGCGATGCTATCGGCATCCGCTGCAAAGTGGCCATCGGCTGTCAGCCTGAGGGCGCCATCCGGCTGGGTGCCCCCCAGGCTGCGGCTCAGGCCAGGGTCGAAGAGATGTGCGGGTTGATAGGGAAGGACCGCGGCATCGAGGGGTGAGGTGGTTGCCGCTGTGCCGGTGGCGCGTGCGTGATTGACCGCTGCCGGAGTTGGTGCGGCGGTCAGCGTTGCTGCTGCGGTGGCGGGACCAGGCATGTCTGAGGGCACTGGGTCGCGGTTCAGCAACAGGGCGGTGAGCACCAGTGTGGCGCTCACGCCACTCAAGGCGAACAGTTGGCGACGTTGCATATTGACGGCCTCCCGCTCAAAGCCCGGCGTTTTTCAAGCGGTTAGCATGAATGCGATAAATCGTTTTCGGGTTGACCTCGAAGGGTGAGACCAAGCCGAACATCAGATTGACCTCATCCAGATGGTTCATACGGTAATCGTCGCGGATCACCTTACCCAGGTGGCTGCCACATTGGGTGACCAGGCCGTCGTTGGCCTCGGGTTTGAAGAAGGTACTGGTGAGAAGAAAGGCGCCATCGACCGGATCGAGCAGATTGGTGACGGGCTTGGTTCCACTCCAGGAATAGATCTGAACCGGGTAGCCGCGCACATATTCCACATGGGCCCCTTCACCGCAGTAGCTGGAGGGCAGGCCGATGGGGTAGCGGCGGTTGAACTCGGCGATACCTTCGGCGCTGAAGGTGCGCGCCAGGGCCTCGGTATCATTGGGCAGATCCCCTTTCATTCCCAGGGTGTTTATCAGCACCCCCAAGCCGGATATCAGGCCTTTGCCGAGTGAGGAGTTGATGGGCGTGGCATCCAATTTGACCTGGTTGCCTCCGCCAACCGATGTGATCGAGGCCACCAGCTCAGGCCGCACGCTGGCCACGTAGCGGATGTCCAGCGCGCCCTGAGAATGGCCGATGAGATTGACCTTCTGCGCGCCGGTGATGGCGACAATCTGCTCCACCTGGGCCAGCAACTGCTCGCCGCGCACGTAGGAGCTGTTCACGGCGCTGACATCGGTGATGAACACCCGAGCGCCATCCTTCTCCAGGCTTTCGGCAATGCCGGGCCAGTATTCCACGAAGCCTAGCAACGGCTGTTTGAAGCCCAGCAAGCCGTGGGCCAGCACGATGGGGTAGCGGGTTTGGGTGTAGTCCCCGGCGTGGCTCAGCGCGGGCAGCAGTGCGATGCTGGCCACAGCGGCGGCCAAGCGGCGGCGAGAAAATGTGCGCAGGGCAGAGAAGCTCTTCATGGGTGGCATCCGTTTCGTTGTGGTTATAGCGACAAATTACGAGCAACGGAAAGCGCCGTACAAATCAGCAGCGGCCAGATTGGCTATCAATAGTGGCCAGCGATGCTAGGCCTGTGATCATGCACAACGATGAAATTGCCAGTCTCAGCGGGTGGTGATGCTTGAACGATGCGGAATGCGGGACACGGCACCTGTCAGCCGGATAGTCCAGCAACAGATCTATTGAAACGGCAAGGCATTTCATTCGCCCTGCTGTTGGCCGCGTGCTGGCTGCCGGCCGATAGCGTAGTGGCCCGACTGCCGGAGCACGCGGCGTTCCATATGCCCGGCGGGCTGGGTGGGGGCTTGGTTGGTGGCTGTCTGGCCTGGCCACCGCAGACGCACAAAAAAGGCCCGCGATTGCGGGCCTTTGTATCGCGCAGTAGCGCTTATTTCATCAACCAACGCATCACTTTCTTGCGCTGCTCCAGCTCTTCGCGCGGGATCGGCGGGTAGGCGTTCTTCATGTCCAGCCAGGTCGGGCGGCTCACCACCGGACGCATGTGGCTCAGCGCGTCGAAGCCGTGCTTGCCGTGGTACTGGCCCATGCCGGACTCACCCACGCCGCCGAAGGGCAGGTTGTGGTTGGGCACGTGCCACATGATGGAGTTGATGCCCACGCCGCCGGATTGGGTGCGGCTGATGATGCGCTCCTGGAAGCCCTTGTCTTCGGAGAAGATGTACAGCACCAGCGGCTTGCCGAAGCGGTTCAGCACCTCGTGGATCTCTTTTTCATCCCGGTAGGTCAGCACCGGCAGTACCGGCCCGAAGATTTCTTCGCGCATCACTTCGGAGTCGATGGCCACATCGCTCAGCACGGTGGGGGCGATGTAGTTGTCGGTGGGGTCGTACTGGCCACCCACCACCACCTTGCCACTGGCGAACAGGCCCTTCATGCGCTCGTAGTGATGGGCGTTGATCACGCGGGAATAAGCCAGGCTCTGGCGCGGATCGGGGCCGTAGAAGGCCTCGACCTTTTCTTTCAGCTTGGCCAGCAGTTTGTCCTTGATGGACTCGTGGGCCAGGATGTAGTCGGTGGTCACACAGATCTGGCCGCAGTTCATGAACTTGGCGTCCACGATGCGGTTGGCGGCCACATCCAGATTGGCGTCGGGGCCGATGATGGCGGGGTTCTTACCGCCCAGCTCCAGCAGTACCGGGGTGAGGTGTTCGGCGGCGGCGCGCATCACCACTTTGCCCACGTTGTAGCTGCCGGTGTAGAAGATGAAGTCGTACTTCTGGCGCAGCAGCTCGTCGCGATCCGGTCCTTCGGGCTGGTGCACGCGGATGGCGTCGTTGTCCAGGTATTTGGGCACCAGTTCCTCCAGCACCTTGCAGAAGGCGGGGGACATGCTCGGTGGCTTGATCAGCACACAGTTGCCGGCGGCCACCGCGGCCACCAGCGGCCCGATGGTCAGGTGCAGCGGGAAGTTCCAGGCCACGCCCAGCAGCATCACACCGTAGGGGGTGGGCTCGATCTTGGCGGAGCAGGGCTTGAGGAACAGCGGGGCACCCACGCGCTTGGGCTTCATCCACTTTTTCAGGTGCTTGATGGCGTGAGTGGCCTCGGCCCGCACGAACAGCACCTCACCGGCGAAGGTGGTGAACTCGGATTTGCCGGAGTCCTTCTTGAAGGCTTCAATGAAGGCCTGCTCATTCTCGTCGATCAGTTTCACCATCTGTTTCAGCTGGTGAAGACGCCATTCATAGGAACGGGTCTTGCCGCTCTTGAAGGTCGCGTTCAGTTCCGCGACGTGCTTGGCTACCTGACTCATGCGGGCTCCGTGGATGTTTTAGTTGTTCGATGGGCGCCGATTATAGGGCATAGCGGGGGGGTGGGGTATGGCCTGAGTGGATGGGTGCGGATTGGCGGCAACAATCGGGGTGAATGAAGGGTATTTATGTATCAAACGAATCAATATATTTAATTAATGTAGCAAATGAGGCTATATTTAAGCGGTGAAATCATGAGAGTGGCGCTATGTCGACGTTGCTGGCGAGTGTTCCAGACCCCAAGGTGGTGCTGTGCAAGGCCGTATTGAGTGCTCAGGAGCGGCTGGGCCTGACCCAGGACGCGCTGGGCCGGGTGCTCGGTATGGATCGCTCGTCGGTGGCGCGGATGAAAAAGCGCGGGCAACTCGACCCCCAGGCCAAGGTGGGTGAGCTGGCCTTGCTGTTGATTCGGGTATATCGCTCGCTGTTTGCATTGGTGGGCGACGATCCCGCCGCCCTGCGTCACTGGATGCAGACTGAAAACCTGCACCTGGGGGGGGTTCCTGCACAGATGATTACCCGGGTGGAGGGCCTGAGCCGGGTGCTGCAGTATCTGGACGCGATGCGAGGGCGCGTCTGATGCCCCAGTCGCTGTGGCGTGCGGTGGCGCAAGGCGGCCTGATCGGGCCGTTAGCGGTGGCGCTTCAGCGGGTGGTGGAGTCGCAGCAGCATGTGGCCACCATGCAGCTGGTGGACACCTGCGAGGAACAGGATCTGCTGGAACAGCTGCTGGAACAAAGCAAACCCGCGGTGGCGCCTGCTGCTGCGGGCTTGCACTACCTATTGATGACGCCGTTTCGCTATCCGCCGCTGCGCCATGGCTCGCGCTTTGGTGGCGTGCATCAGCGTGGCATCTTCTATGGCGCGCTGAATCTGGAAACGGCGCTGGCGGAGTGCGCCTATTACCGGCTGGTATTTCTGGCCGGGCTGGCGCAGCCCTTCCCGGCGCCGATCACCACCTATCACACCGCCTTTGCCTGCCGCCTGGAGACCCCGCGCGGGCTGGATCTGCAGCAGCCCGCGCTGGTAGATTGGCAGCCGGTGCTGCGTTCGCCGTGTGATTACCGCTTCTCTCAGCGGGTGGGGGAGCTGATGCGCGAGGCCGGGGTGGAGGCATTTCTGTTTGGCTCGGCGCGCTGCGAGGGGATTAATGCCGGCGTGATGGAGCCCGCCGCGCTGGTGGCGGGCCCCCTGGCGCCGGCGGGCTGGGCGTGTCGCACCAGCGTCGACGAGGTGCGTTTTGTCTCCACCACCGGGGCGGGCACCGTGTCGTTTCCCCGGGCGCAGTTTCTGCTGCATGGGGCCTTGCCGGCCCCGGCGGTGGTGTGAGTAACACCTAACCCCTACCTGCTATTTTTTGAACAAACATGATAAGATTGGGGATTAACCTCCACGGTAGTCACTCCCTTGTTCAGATATCCTGCCGATCGCTGGCCTGTGGCGATCATACTCTCGCTCACCTTGCTGGATCTGTGCCTGTATTTTCTGGTGGATAGCCCACTGGTGCTGGTGCTGTACTGGTTGGCGCTGGTGATCCCAAAAGGCAAGATCTGTGCGTGGAATCATCACCACCAGCACACCTTCACCTTTCGCTCCAAGCCGCTGAATCGCTTGCTGGAGCTGGCCTATGCCCTGCACACCGGGGTGACCACCAATCTGTGGGTGCTGCACCACGTATTGGGGCACCACCACAATTATCTTGACCAGACCAAGGACGAGAGCCGTTGGAAGCGCGAGAACGGCGAAACCATGGGTGAGCTGGAATATACCCTGAACGTGGCCGCCACCGCCTACTACCGGGGCTACCAAGTGGGCAAGACCCACCCCCGGGTACAGAAGGACTTCCTGATCTACAGCGCACTGACCTTCGCCTTGGTGGCGCTGGCGGTGTGGTATCGCCCGCTGCAGGGGCTGTTCATCTTCGTGCTGCCGATGATCTGCGGCTTGCTGTTGACCTCCTGGGCCACCTATGGCCACCACTGCGGGCTGGATACCCAGAACGAGTTTGAGGCCTCCCACAACAATCTGCACCCGCTGTACAACCTGCTGACCGGCAACTTGGGCTATCACACCGCCCACCACCACAAGCAGGGCGTGCACTGGTCCAAGCTGCCTGAGCTGCATGAGCAGATCAAGGACAAGATTCCCGCCTCGCTCTGCAAGTACTCGTTTTTCTGATGCACTGAACGGCGGATCGCCCCGATGGGGTGGCGATCCGCGCTGCGGCTGAGTGCTTTCCCGCCTGCTCACCCGGTGTGGTCCAAACCCAACGCGCTGCCCCACGTCCATGTGGGGATGGCTGTCCTGCCGTTGAGCTTAGCCCCGTGCCGCCTCCAGGGCCTGCTCCAGGTCGTCCCGAATGTCGTCGATGTGCTCGATGCCGATGGACAGCCGCACCATGTCTTCGCTCACACCGGCCTTGGCCAGCTCTTCCGGATTCAGCTGGCGGTGGGTGGTGCTGGCGGGATGGCAGGCCAGGGACTTGGCATCGCCGATGTTCACCAAGCGGGTGACCAGCTGCAGCGCATCGATGAAGCGCGCACCAGCCTCCCGGCCTCCTTTCACGCCGAAGGACAGCACCCCCGAGGCGCGGCCGTCCATCAGCTGATCGGCCAGGGCGCGGTCAGGGCTGTTGGGCAGGCCGGCGTAGCGCACCCAGCTGACCTGGGGGTGGCGGCTGAGGTATTCGGCCACCTGCAGCGAGTTGTCGCAGATGCGGTCCATGCGCAGCGCCAGGGTCTCGATGCCCTGCAGAATCATGAAGGAGTTCATCGGTGAGATGGCCGCACCCATGTTGCGCAGCGGCACCACCCGGGCGCGTCCGATGTAGGCCGCCTCGCCCAGGGCCTCGGTGTAGACCACGCCGTGGTAGGAGATGTCGGGTTCGTTCAGGCGCTTGAAGCGCTGCTTGTGCTGGGCCCAGGGGAACTTGCCGGAATCGACGATGGCGCCGCCGATGCTGGTGCCGTGGCCGCCCAGGTATTTGGTGAGGGAGTGCACCACGATGTCGGCGCCGTGCTCGAAGGGGCGGCACAGGTAGGGGCTGGCGACGGTGTTGTCGACGATCAGCGGCACGCCGTGGGCGTGGGCCACCTGGGCCAGGGCGGCGATGTCCACCAGATTGCCGAGCGGGTTGCCGATGGTCTCGCAGTACACCGCCTTGGTGCGCTCGTCGATCAGCTTGGCGAAGGCGGCTGGGTCGCGGTAGTCGGCGAAACGCACCTCGATGCCGTACTGGGGCAGGGTGTGGGCGAACAAATTGTAGGTGCCACCGTAGAGAGTGCTGGTGGAGACGATGTTGTCTCCGGCCTCGGCGATGGTCTGGATGGCGTAGGTAATGGCCGCCTGGCCGCTGGCCAGGGCCAGGGCGCCCACCCCGCCTTCCAGCATGGCCAGGCGCTTTTCCAGCACGTCGGTGGTGGGGTTCATGATGCGGGTGTAGATGTTGCCCGCCACCTTGAGGTCGAACAAATCGGCGCCGTGTTGGGTGCTGTCAAAGGCATAGGAGGTGGTTTGATAGATGGGCACCGCGACAGCCTTGGTGGTGGGGTCGGGGCTGTAGCCGCCGTGAACGGCGATGGTTTCAAGTTTCATGGGCCCTCCTGGGCGTGGTGCTGGTGTATGCCCCATTATGGTGCTAGCGTGCCATAAAAAACAGGGGGTTGTGCTGTCAGTCAGGCAGCAGCCCTTGCTGCCGCAGCAAAGGCAATGCCTCGCGCCAGTGGTTGAACTGGTACTGGGGCTGAAAATCCGGCTCTGGCCAGGGGGTATTGGCTGGGTTAAACCACAGCGTGCGGAAGCCGGCCGCCTGGGCGCCGGCGATGTCACAGCGGGGATGATCACCGATGTGAAGCGCATGGATCGGCTCGCAGTCGGCGTGGCCAAGGGCGACTTCAAACATGCGTGGATGGGGCTTGGCGGCATCAATGGCGGGGTCTTCGGCGCTGAGCACGAAGTCGAAACAGCTATCGAGCCCGGCTTGGTTGAGGTCGGTGTTGCCATTGGTGAGTGCGGCCAGCAGGCAGTGCCGGCGCAGTTGAGCAAGTACATGCATCGCCTCGGGAAATGGGGCAACGCGGGAGCGCTCTGCCAGAAAGGCCGCGAAGGCACCTTCGGCCAGCTGATCGGCTTCAGCAGTGCCCACGCCCTGCGCCAGCGCGTTGCGGCGCACCACCTCGCGCCGCAACCAGCTCACGCGATGGGCTTGTTGCGGCTGTTCTTGCATGAGTGCCAGGCGTTGCTGGCGTAGTTGCTCCACAGGTGCCGCCATCGCCACGCCAGGTGCGTGGGAGGCAAGCCACTGCCACGCGGCCTGCTCGGCACGGCCCAGCACGGGGCGGTTATCCCACAAGGTGTCGTCCAGATCCACGGTGATAAGATGCAGCGTCACGGTCACTTTCCCGCCGGGTTTCATCGCAGTGTAGTGAGCATCGGCTGACTTGCCTATCATCAGCAGGTGCGTTGTTGGGCCATATGCGGCTAATATCCTGTGAAATGTGCGCTTCAGGCGCTATGCTTAGGCAGAGTTTCAAGGCGGGCGTGTCTGGCGAGTGCCAGATGTGACGGCAGGACCAACAATAACTACAAGCGGTCAATGCGATTCAGGATTTTTTCATGTTGCCAGTGTTTCGTTTAGGCATAGCACTGCTGCTCGGGGGAGCTGCGATGTGCACCCAGGCCGGGCAGTACGCGCGGGATTTCTCGGCGCAAGGGGGCGATGGTCAGCCGCTGCAGCGAGCGACCGATGCCGATATTTGCAATGCTTACCTGCAGAACGTGAATAAATGGGCCGCGGCGCGTGGGCCGCAGACCTGTGGCCGCGATCTGGCACCCCAAAGTGCCGAGTTGCGCAAGGTGATGTGGCAGCCCGTGCCGGTGACGGCGGAGCTGGCCTATGTGCTGGCGCGCGTGCGCCAGCCGGACGAGCGCATGTGGCCGGAGTCCTTCAAGAGCCAGATGGATTTTTCCGCCAGCTGGACGGCGCCGGCGGGGCTGTCTTATTCGGTGACCGGTCTCAGCCTCAACAATGCATCGTGGATTCTTCTGCGGGCGGCTGAGCAGCGCGGGGAGGCCTGCGAACACAAGCCCGATGGCAGCGGTGGCCGGCGTGCGGATCGCAGCCGCTACTATTTGTTCCCGGGTGGGGATCTGCAGGCGATGGCACAGGCCGACCCGAAAAAAGTGGTCGATCTGCAGGTGCAAGGTACCGGTATTGGCCAGGGCTATGGCGATGCCTTCCTGTATCGCGGCCGGGTCTACGTCGACAAACTGCGCAATCTGGAGGCCTATTCGCTGACGCTGAGTGAACTGAGCTTTGTGCCCTATCTGGACCGGCCATCGCTGGTCGATGTGTGTGCCTTTGAGTTCAAATAAAAGGCTGTGAGGGCCTGTTCATCCTCTCGCTGGCGCGCGTGGCTGTGAAATCGGCCTCACAAAAGCCCTGTCGGGGCGTTGCGCGGGGCGCTGAGCCATAGGCCCACCCAGCCCAGAATGCTTGGTTTTGGTTGCAAGCCTCGCGCGACTACCTGCATGCCTGTCGACCCTGCCTTTTTAGAGCCTAGTCATAATCTCGTTGAAGGGTGCATCGCCGCGGTGAGTCGAAGACAACGGCCCTCAGCGCCGCTTGCCGGCGCGCGGATGGGCCTGATCGTAGACCTTCGCCAGGTGCTGGAAGTCCAAATGGGTGTAGATCTGGGTGGTGCCGATATCGGCGTGGCCCAGCAGCTCCTGTACCGCCCGCAGATCGCCGCTGGATTCCAGTAGGTGAGTGGCGAAGGAGTGGCGCAGCATGTGCGGGTGCACATGCTGGCCGAGGCCGGCGCGGCGGGCCAGCAGCGCCAGCCGGGCCTGTATGCTGCGGTGGCTGATGCGGGCGCCGCGCACACCCAGAAACAGCGCCTGTTCCGCCGGGCTGGCGCCCCGCGCGCCGCGCACTTCCAGCCAGTCGCGCAGCGCCTCCAGCGCCATTCTGCCCACCGGCACGCTGCGGGTCTTGTTGCCCTTGCCGGTGACGGTGACCAGGCCATCGGCCAGATCCAGCATGCCCAGATCCAGCCCGGCCAGCTCGGCCAGGCGCAATCCAGATGAATAGAACAGCTCAAACATGGCGCGGTCGCGCCGCGCTTGCCAGGGGTCGTCCTCAAGGTTGTCGTCGGTGGGGCTGAGCAGCTGGTTGACCTGGTCCACATCCAGGGCGCGGGGCAGCTGGCGCGGGCTCTTGGGGGCGCGCAGCCCCAGCGCCGGGTTGTGGGGCTGGCCGCCGCGCTCGCTGCAATGGTGGAAGAAGCCGCGCAGGGCAGACAGCCAGCGCTGCAGGCTCTTGCCGCTCAGGCCGCGGCGATGCAGTGTCGCCAGCATGCGGCGCAGGTCAGCGGCCTGCACCTGGCGGGCCTCGCTCAGCTGGGCCGTCTGGGCCAGTTCATTGAAGCGCTGCAGCTCGTGGCGATAGCCGCTGAGGGTGTGTTGCGACAGGCGCCGCACGTCGCGCAGCGTGCCCAGGTAGTCCTCGATCTGCTGCGCCAGCGGGCTCATGCACTCACTCGACCGGCAGGCGCGGAATCACGCGCTCCAGCACCTCGGCGATATAGTTGAGGAACAGGGTGCCCATGCTGGAGCGGTAGTGGTTGGGATCGCGGGAGCCGATGGCCAGCACGCCCATGGGGCGGCCGGGGCTGAGCGGCGCCACCGCCGCCGAGCCGATCTCGTTGCCGTGGCCGGGGAACAGGAAGTCGATCTCGTGCGGGCGCAGGGCGCCGCACACCGCCTTGGAGCTTTTCAGCAGGCCGGGGATGGCGGCGGCGGCCTCTTCGTAGCTGACCACCCGGCCGTGGCCGCGGTAGCTGCCGGAGGGGGCAAACAGGGTGAGCTGGGCGAAGTCGACCTTGAAGTCGTGGCGCAGGCTGTTGTGTACATTCTGCAGCAGGTCGCTCCAGTGGTGGGATTCGAGGATGCCCAGCACCATGCGCTTGCTCTTGTCGAACAGCAGGTCGTTTTCCCGCGCGGTGTCCACCAGCCGGGCCAGGCGGTTGCGCATCTCGTGGTTGCGCTCGCGCAGCAAGGACACCTGGCGCTCCAGCAGTGAGGCGGCGTCGCCGGCGCCGTGGGGCAGGGTCTGGGCGGCCAGCACCTCGCCGTGGCGCAGCAGGAAGTCGGTGTGCTCCAGCAGGTAGCTGGCCACGTCGTCGGCGCTTAGAGTGCGGTGTTCGTCCACGCGGGGTTCCTATTTATTATTCAGTGTGTTCCTGTTGCTCGTCGCTCAGACCCGCACCTGGCCTTCGAATACGGTCACCGCCGGGCCGGTCATGATCACCGGCTGGCCTTCGCCGCGCCATTCGATGTCGAGGCTGCCGCCGGGCAGGTGCACCTTGACCCGGGCGTCCAGCAGGCCGCGCAGGATGCCCGACACCACCGCGCCACAGGCGCCGCTGCCGCAGGCCAGGGTCTCGCCGGAGCCGCGCTCATACACTCTGAGGCGAATCTCGCCGCGATTCAAGACCTGCATGAAGCCGACGTTGACGCGCTCCGGGAAGCGCGGGTGCGACTCCAGGGCCGGCCCCAGGGTCTCGACCGGGGCGCTGTCCACATCCGCCACCAGCAGCACGCCGTGGGGGTTGCCCATGGAGACGGCGCCGATCTGGTGCGTCTGACCGCAGGCCTCGATGGGGTACTCGACCGCCCGGGCCGGCGCCTGGAACGGCACCTGGGCCGGTTCCAGCCGGGGCACGCCCATGTTGACCTGCACCTCGCCGCTGCGGGTGATGGTGAGGGTCATGATACCGCTGGCGGTCTCGACTTTTACTTCGTGCTTGTGGGTCAGGCGCTTGTCGCGCACGAAGCGGGCGAAGCAGCGCGCGCCATTGCCGCACTGGGAGACTTCGCTGCCGTCGGCGTTGAAGATGCGATAGCGGAAGTCAACATCCGGGTTTTCCGGTGCCTCCACCAGCAGGATCTGGTCGCAGCCGACGCCGAAGTGGCGGTCGGCCAGCTGGCGGATCTGCTTGCGGCTCAGGCTGACGCGCTGGGAGATACCGTCGATGACGACGAAGTCATTGCCCAGGCCCTGCATCTTGGTGAAACGTAACCACATGCAGTTGTTACCCCGGCAGCACGGATTCGCCGCGCAGCATGTCGTCGATGGTTTCCCGGGCGCGGATCAGGTAGGCGTGCTCGCCGTCCACCATGATCTCGGCTGCCCGACCGCGGGTGTTGTAGTTGGAGCTCATGCTGAAACCATAGGCGCCGGCACCCAGCACCGCCAGCAGATCGCCGGCCTCGATGGCGAGGCTGCGCTCCTTACCGAGGAAATCGCCGGTCTCGCACACCGGACCGACGATGTCGTAGCTCTGCGGAGTGGCATCCGGGCGCTCCACCACCGGCTGAATGTCCATCCAGGCGCTGTACAGGGCGGGTCGCAGCAGGTCGTTCATGGCCGCGTCCACCACGCAGAAGTGCTTGTGGGCGGTGGGCTTGAGGTACTCGACCTTGGTCAGCAGCAGGCCGGCGTTGGCGGCGATGGAGCGGCCGGGCTCGATGATCAGCTCCAGCGGGCGGCCCGCCAGGCGCTGCATCACGGCGCGGGCGTAGTCGGACTGCGACGGCGGCGTCTCGTCGCGGTAGCGCACGCCGAGACCGCCGCCCAGATCCAGGTGGTGGATCTGGATGCCGGCCGCCGCCAACTGGTCGATCAGCGCCAGCACGCGGTCCAGCGCGTCCAGGAAGGGGTCGATCTTGGTCAGCTGGGAGCCGATGTGGCAGTCCACCCCCACCACCTGCAGGCCGGGCAGGCTGGCGGCGCGCTGGTACACGGCCAGGGCGCGGTCGAATTCGATGCCGAACTTGTTTTCCTTCAGGCCGGTGGCGATGTAGGGGTGGGTGTCGGCGTCCACGTCGGGGTTCACCCGCAGCGATACCGGCGCCAGCTTGCCCAGGCGGCTGGCCACCTGGCTCAGGCGCTCCAGCTCGGGCTCGGATTCGACGTTGAAGCAGCGCACGCCCACTTCCAGCGCCCGGGCCATCTCGGCCTCGGTCTTGCCCACGCCGGAAAACACCACCTTGCCGGCCTCGCCGCCGGCGCGCAGCACCCGCTCCAGCTCGCCACCGGAGACGATGTCGAAGCCGGCGCCCAGGCGCGCCAGCACGTTCAGCACGCCCAGGCTGCTGTTGGCCTTAACCGCATAGCAGACCAGGTGCGGGTGGCCGGCCAGGGCCTGCTCGTAGCCCTGGTAGTGTTGCTCCAGGGCCTGGCGGGAGTAGACGTAGCTGGGCGTGCCGAAGCGCGCGGCCAATTCGGCCAGGGGCAGGCCCTCGGCTAGCAAGGCACCGTTTTGGCGCTGGAAAACGTCGCTCATTGCTTCTGCTCCTGAGGTGCCGGGGCCTGTTGCTGGGCGTCGGGTGCCTGGCTGGTGGGAGCCTGGGGCAGGTAGAGCGGCCCCTTCTGGCCGCAGCCGGCCAGCAACAATGCGGCGGCGAGGGTGGTGAGCAGAGCTTTCACGGAGCGTATCCCAAATGGGGCGAAAACGGCTGATTATACGCAGGGGGGCGTGCTTTGCCCACGCTTGGTGTGCGCGACCTGCACGCGGGTTTCGTGGGATAATTCCGCAGTGCCGCTCCGGCGGGTGCGGCGTTCCTTTTCAAGCCCTAGTGAGAGTGTCCCGATGCTGTCTGACCTGGAGTACAACGCCCTGCTGGATCAGCTGATGCAGGCGGTGGAGGATGCCGTGGATGAGCAGGCCCCTGACGACATCGATTGCGAGCCCGGCCCGGGCATGGTGACCCTGAAGTGCAAGGGTGGGCACATCGTGATCAGCCGCCAGCCGCCGCTGAAACAGTTGTGGTTGGCCGCCAAGTCGGGCGGGCACCATTTTGCCTATCAGGACGGCCAGTGGATCTGCACCCGCAGTGGGCGCGAGTTTTTCGAGATGCTGGCCGAAGCGACGCAGCAGCAGGCGGGGTTGGTGCTGACGCTGACGCTCTGAACGGCTGTGAGTGCTGCGCACGCCGCTGCAGGCCTGTAACACCGGCAAAACACCGCTACAGTGGCTGGCAAAGCGTCGTGGCGGTGTCGCCCAGCAAGGGGCATCGCCCGCCGCATGGAGAGCAGGAGCGCTTATTGCCCCAGCGTTGTCAGCGCTTGGTTGAGGGCGTTTTCCAGCAGCCTCTTGTAGTGCATATAGCGCACCGTAGGCGTGTGACCTTCAACGCCATGGCTAAGCTCCAGATCCGTGATATAGCAGGGATAGCGCTCTTGGCCCCGCCGCTGCGAAAGCACCCAGGTGGCGGCCTCGCGGTACAGGTCGTTGCCTAGTTCAAAGCTGCTGAATTCCCGTGCGCCGCTCCACAGGCTGAAACTCTCGCCTTCTGGGCTATTTTCCACCAAGGCGTGCAGCGGGTGGTAGCTGCCCTCCGGCGCCGAAGCACTGCGGGTGATGGCGTTGTAGTGGCGGCCCTGGCGGACGAGTTGGTGGTAGCGCACCTCGCCGCAGGCGCCGCCCTCCAGATTGCGCCGCAGTTGGGTGGCGCGCAGGAAGCGCGCCAGTGGCCGCAGCAGGGTGGCCTCGTCCAGAAACGGGGTTCGCCAGCCAATGGCGGAGCCCATCTCGTCCACCAGCCAGAGTCTGGCCTGCTGGTCTTCTTCCAGGTAAAACACCGATACCACGCCGGGGTTCGCCTTGCGCAGCACGCAGGCCAGCGCCGTGCCTTCGAGGGCGTGTCGATCCAGCACCACGCGGCTGGGTTCGCCCTGGGGCTCGCTCAGCAGGTGTAGCAGTTCACCTTCGTCACCGCTGGGTCGCCAGCGCCATTGGTCGGCTTCTGCTTGTAGCAGCCAAAACTGGCCCTGGATTTCCACCACGTAGCGAAAGTGGTCCTCGCCCCGGCTGATTTGCTCCAGATCTTTGAGGAGTTCTTGCACCCGGGCGGCGATGGGCTGGGCGCGGGAGGCGCAGAAGCTGTTTACTTCCAAGCGAGCTGGGCGCGCGCGCAGGTAGTCGATGATGCATTGTTGCAGTGCTTGGGGGCCTTCGTAGCGCCGGCAAATCAGCTCGCCCCAGCTGGTGGTGGCCAGCACCTCCAGGTTGAGCACCAGGTTTTCCTTCAGGCCGCTGTAGCCAAGCGCATCGGTGCTGCTGGTCAGGCGCTGTATGCCTTGGCGCTTCATGCCTTGCATCGGGTCTGCCGCCACGTTCACCAGCACGCGCCAATGGCTGGTGCGCACCGGCCGCAGGTAGTCTTCCTGGCGAATGTCGTGGCGCAGGCGCTCGCCGATATCGGCGGGCAGCCACTGGGCCACAGCCCGGGCCATTTGGCCCAGCTCGGATTCGCTCACCGGCCCCGCACTCACCAGGCGCGTGCGGGGGTGCAGCAGGCCGTTAGCCTGGCACCAGGACATCACTTCGAGCAGTGAGCGGCTGCGCTTGAGGGGTTGGCGCAGCGGCTCCACGCCGGCGAACACGGCCCACTGGCGACCGCCGCTCTCGCCTTCCCGGGGGGCGCATTGGGCTAAGCAGAGGTTGTCCTCCGCCAGGCTCTGGGCGATGCCGGGGTTGATGAATTCGATCTTGCCCGCCTTGCGTTCAAAGGCGCAGAACAGCTTGCGCCCCAGCACATTGAGCTCGCGGGTATTGACCAGTGCTGCGCTGCCCTGGCGGCGGGCGAACTCTGAGAGGAAGCGGTAGCTGCTCACCACCTCGCTGACCAGGGCGCGCTGCTCGGCCATCACGCGCTGGGTTTTCCAGCTGGAGCGGGCGTCAAGCAGGGTCAGCTGTTCGCGGTTCCAGTGCCAGGCATCCACCAGCCCTTCCAGCAGCCGCCGCTGCCAGGATTTGACGCCCCCCCGGGGCGGCTTGCTGAGCGCCTTGCCAATCTTGAAGTAGAAGCAGCGCCGGGCCAGTTCCAACCGCTCGGCTTCACCGCGGGCCGAGAGGTAGTCCTCCAGCCGATGGTAAATCAATACGTAGGGATCGAGTGCGTCGATATCCAGGCTGCCGGCGTAAACCGCCTGCTTGAAGGATTGCGACAGTGCCGATACCCGGGGGTAGTCGTCGGCATAGGATTCGATCAACAGCAGTTTGAGGGCTGATTTGTAGGGTGATTCGATCGCCTTGTACAACTGCCAGATGCCTGCCCCCATGAATTCGCCGGCGGGCACCTGCCCCACGCCGCCGAAATCCACATAGCTGTCGGCGGGGATGTAGCGTTTTTCCAGAAGGTTGCGGCAGTAGCTGTCGTGTCGCGTTTCCTGTTCTGGCGGCACCAGCCACCACAGCGGAGGCAAGCCAGCCAACAGAATGGCGGTGCGATAAAACTCGTCCAGCAGCAGCACGTGCTGGGTGCTGCCGCAGTCTTCGCTGTTGAGTCCTTCCCGCTCGCCGCGGCGGAATTTCTCCGGGCTCATCAGGAAGAAATGGACTTCCAGGCCCTGTTCATCGGCCCAACTGCTGATCAGGTCGCACTTGCGGCGCAGCTCGGCGAAATGCTCGGGCTCCAGGGCCTCCGGGTAACACACCCAGATGTCCAGATCGCTGCCGCTGGATTGGGCCACCGTGCCCAGTGAGCCCATCAGGAACAGGCTGAGAATGTCGCGCCGTTGGTGAGGATCGCGCCGATGGCTGAAGCTGCGCCCCAGGCGCTGCGCATGGGCGATGGTGTCCTTGTCGGGCTCGTAGTCGCGCAGGCCACAGGGGGTGGCGTGAGACACGTAGCCAGGCAGCACCGGGTGATTCACGTGCAGCAGCAAGGGCAGCAAGTCCAGCATCTGCTGGTGCTTGGGTGCTAGCGCACTCCGGGCGCGCTCCAGGCGGGCTCGGTTGATCTGGTGAAAACGCTGGGCAATCTGCTTTAGATGCTTGCGATCAATACCAGTGTCGGGGGGGGACATCAACTGCTCAGACATGGGCTCAGTATAGCCATGATCTTTGCTTGTGGCAGCGCAAGCTGTTGGCGTGCAGTGTCTGGAGCGTTGCACCGTGGCGTCGCGCCGAGGGGCATGGGGTGCGGTGGCAAATTAAAAATTGCTGCCCGCCAGGCACTCGCAATGCAAAAAATGGTCAATACTGAAAAAGTCAACTGAAGACGTCATTGGATGATTTTTTTCCACCTCTTGCAGGGAACGGAACATGCTGCCGCTCTATCCCGAAATCAAACCCTACGCCCAGCACCGCCTGGCGGTAGAGGCCCCCCACGAGCTTTACATCGAAGAGAGCGGCAATCCAGACGGCATCCCGATTCTGTATGTACACGGCGGGCCGGGAGCGGGCGCCGAGCCACGCTGCCGGCGCTTCTTCGACCCGGGAGATTACCGCATCATCCTGTTTGATCAGCGCGGCGCGGGTCGCTCTACCCCCCATGCCTGCCTGGACAACAATCACAGCGCGGCGTTGGTGGAAGATATCGAAGCCATCCGCAAGCACCTGGGGATAGATCAGTGGTTGTTGTTTGGCGGCTCTTGGGGCTCCACCCTGAGCTTGCTCTATGCCGAGGCGCATCCCGAGCGGGTGTCGGCACTCATTCTTCGCGGCATTTTCCTCTGCCGTCCGCAGGATATACGCTGGTTCTACCAGGAGGGGGCCAGCCGCATCTTTCCCGATGCCTGGCGCGCCTTCACCTCCCAGTTGCCGCCCAACTGTGAGGACAACGTGGGCGCCTACTACGAGCTGCTCACCGGCAACAACGAGCTGGCACGGATGGCCGCGGCCAAGCACTGGTCGATGTGGGAGGCCCACTGCGCCACCCTGCGCCCCAATACCACCCTGGAGGAGCGCCTGGGCGACCCCCACGTGGCCATGGCGATGGCGCGCATCGAGGCGCATTTCTTCATCAACAACGGCTTCCTGGAAGACGACCAGATCGTACGCAATGCCCACCGGTTGCGCGGCATTCCCGGTGTGATCATCCACGGCCGCTACGACATGGTGTGCCCGCTGGACAACGCCACCGCGCTGGCCGAGGCCTGGCCCAATGGTGAGCTGCAGATCGTGCGTGATGCTGGCCATTCGGCCTTCGAACCGGCCATCACGGATGCGCTGATCCGCGCGACCGATGATTACGCCCGCCGCTTCCGGGCGCCCACCAGCTCCGCCTGATGCGGCTGCGGGTGGCGGGCCGGTCGGCCACGCTTGAATTCCCCGGCCAGCGCAACCTGCGCGACGAGCTGCTGGCGGCGGGTGCCTGGCTACCCGGAGGCTGCCGCAACGGCAACTGCGGCGTCTGCGAGGCGCACGTGCTGCAGGGCTGGGTGAGCGACGCCGCCGGGCAGCGCTGTGGGCCTGGCCAGCGGGTGGCTCTCTGCACCACTCGGGGCCTGAGCGATCTGAGTATCGGCCTGGACACTATCCTGCTGCCGGGCGAGGAGCGCTGCGAAACGGTGGGTTGTCGCGTGCAGTCGCTGTGTCAGGTGGCCGAACATTGGAGCCTGATCAGCCTGCTGTTACCCGCGGGAAAGCGCCTGGCGGCCCATGCCGGTCAGTATGCCTGCTGGCTCGATGGCGAGCAGGCGGATGCGCTTTACTTCGCCGCGCCGCCCACCCGGGAAGTGCAGTTTCTCCTCGATCACCGCCTGCCCGGCCATGCCCGGCGGCTGGGTCTGCAGCCGGGGCAGCGGGTGCGTTTGAGCCTGCCGCACGGCGGCCTGGTGGCCCCGCCGAACAATCGCGCTTGGCTGATTGCGTGCGCGCCTGCACGGCTGGCGCAGGCCATTGGTCTGCTGCGCTGGGTGGAGCAGGCGGCCAGCCTAAGCGGCGAAGTGGCGCCTGTTTCGCTGGGCCTGCTGGGGGGCGCGTCGCACCACTGCGCCCTGTTGGAACAGGCGTGCGCGGGCATCCCGTTGCACTACTGCGCGCAGCGTACGGCCATGGATGCACTGTGTTCGAACTGGTGCCGGGAGCAGCCGCAGGGACTGGTCATCAGCCTGGGGTTCAATCCGCCATTGGCGAATGCTTCGCTGGTGGATTGAGTGCCTCAAGCCGCCCTCCGGGCGGTGATGGCAACCCTGCATGATCAGGCATATCCCTGCTCCCGTTGTGCCAAACGCAGGCGAGCTGTGACCAACTATTTCAGCTTGCTCCCTGCGCCCGGGCCAGGCCGCGCTCGAAGGCCTCCGCCGCACGGCGGGCATCGCCTGTGGCCAGCAGCAGACGCCCGAGTTCCGCCAGGGTCTCCGGGCTGGGCGCGCGGGCGGCGGCGGCCTCGAGGTGGCGGCGGGCGGCTGGCATGTCGCCGGCGGCGCGGGCCAGCCGGCCAGCGGAGATCAGCAGGCCGGGGCTGTTGGGCTGATCCTTCAGCCAGTTTTCCAGTTGCTTGCGCTGGCGTGGCAGATCGTCGGTCACGGCCAGGCCGTAGCCGAGCGCAAGCTGTTCATCCCACTGGCGGTTGAGGGCCTCCCGCAGTTGTTTTTCCGCCACCACTGGCGCTTGCCGGGCCACCAGGGCGCGGGCGTAGAGGGCGATCAGGGCCGGCTCCTGCCGTGCAAGCTTGGGCAATTCAGCCCAGGCGGCCTGCAGGGTGGCGGCGTCCTTGCTCTGCTCCAGCAGGCCGGCGTAGGTGGTGGTGCGCAGGGCGCCCAGCTCGGCGGCGTCGAACACCTTGGCCTTGGCCAGTTGGGGCAGGAGTGCCGCCAGCGGCGTCCAGTCTTTCAGGGCCTGATAGCTGCGCGCCAGCTCTTTCAACACCACCGGGTGGCGCGGGGCGATGGCCTGCAGGCGCAGCAGGGTGGCCAGGGCCGATTCCAGCTGGCCGGCGCTGAGCTGCATCTCGGCCTGGGTCAGCCCCACCGCCAGGTCGGCGCCGGGGGTGGAGGCGATGGCCTCGCGCAGCAGGTCGTCGGCCTGATCGTGCTCGCCCAAGGCGAAGCTGGCCCGGGCGGCGGTGAGGTAGTTCACCAGCGGCGACTGGCTGCCCCGGGCACCGGCCAGCAGCAGGCGGCGGGCGCGTTTCCAGTCCCCTTCCAGAAAGGCCAGCAGGCCGCGCACCGAGCTGTTGCGCGGGCGCCACAGCTGCAGGTTGCGGAACCAACGCCAGCCTTGCCCCAGGTGCAGCAGGCCGTAAACGCCGCCACACATCAGCAGCAACAGCGCCGCCAGGCCCCAGGCGGTGGATTCAAAGGTGTAGTCGCCCAGTGCCACCAGCACATAGCCTGGCTCGCCGTGGGTGAGCAGTACCAGGCCAGCGGCGGCGGCCAGGGCAATCAGCATGAGGTAGAAGGCCTGGCGCATCAGGGTTTGACTCCCTGGTTATTGGCGGCAACGTGGCGGTTGGCGACGGCCAGCTCCAGCTCGCGCACCGGTGCGGAGAGGTCGGGTGGCACGATGCTTACCGGGCGCTGGGCCAGCTGGCGCAGGGCGGTGGCGACGCTGGCGGAGGCGGGGTCGTGCACGAAGTCGCGTTCGACCGCCTGGGCGGCGTCGTTCAGGCTCTGTTGGAACAGTCCCGCGCGCTCGGCCAGCAGGGCGGCCTGGGCCTGTTCCAGCAGCAGGCGGATGTGTTGGCGCGCCAACCACTCGTCGCTGGCATCCAGCACCGGCTGGCTGGCGCCGCGCCGCTTCTGCACCACCAACACCTTGCCCAGGGCATCGGCGGCGGCATTCAACAATTTTTCATAGCCGGGGCGCTCGCCCACGGGTGCAAGATCGGGCTTTACCGGCTGCAGGTGGGGGATGCCCTTGAGTTCGGCCACCCGGGCGATCTGGGCGCCGATGGCGAGGTAGCTGCCCTCCTGGTCCACCGGGGCGGTGGCGGCCACCCGGCTCTGGGCGTCGGCGATGGCGGCGCGGGTGGCGTGCAGGGCCGGGTCGCGCAGGGCGGCGACGATGCTGTCGGCGGTGTGCAGCAGGTTGCGGGCGCTGGTCAGATCGCGGTTGTAGATGACCCGGTGGCTGGCCATGCGCAGCAGGTACTCGGCCTCGGCCAGGCGCCAGTCGGAGCGGTCGGTGTGGGCCAGCGCCTCGATGCGGCTGCCCTGGGCGGCCAGCAGGCGGTTGAGCTCCTGGGTCTGGCTCTGTTGACGGGCCAGGCCGTCTTCCAGGCTCTTGCTGGCGGCGGCGCGGGCGTCCTGCTGCTCGGATTGATCCTGCTGGAGGGCGCTCAAGGCGTTGTTCAGGGCTTGGTTGGCGGCCTCAGCCCGGGCCAGCGCCTGTTGCCCCTGCCACAAAACAAAACCAGTACCTGCTGCAGCGAGGAGGGCCAAGGCCAGTGCCGCCAGCGCCACGCCTTGGCGGGGGCCGTGCGCCGGGCTCGCCGCTGTCATTGGCGTTAGCTGGGCCTGGTCCGGGCTCGCAGTGCTTTGTTCAACTGTGGTCACGCGCGTTCTCCCAATCATTGAGTGCACTCACCGTGGCGGTGGGGCTGGCATTGACCGAGCTAATCACCTCGGCGAAGCCCAGCTGCCGGGCCAGGCCAGCCACCCGCGGGCCGGGCACCACCACTGGCAGCCGCAGCAGGGTCTGCCGTTCGGCCCCGGCCAATGTGAGCATATTTTGCAGGGTCTCGCCACTCGCGGCGGTCAAGATATCGATGGATGAGCTGGCCAGCAGGGCGGCCAGGGGCTGTTCCGGGCTGGGCAACACCCGGCGGTAGACCTCGCAGTAGGCCACCTGTGCACCCCGTTCCCGCAGCTGCTGGGCCAGGGTTTCCCGGCCGCCGCTGCCGCGAAAGATCAATACGCGCTGGCCGTGGAGCTGTTGCAGTGCCGGCAGGGCCAGCAGGGCCTCGCTGTTTTCCGCCCCGCCGGGGCTGCTGGCCTGCACCCCGCGCGCTGCCAGCGCGCGGGCGGTGGCGGCGCCTACCGCGTAATAGTCGATGCCCACCGGCAGCTGCGGCCAGTAGTGCTCCAGCCAGTCGAGCCCGGCGGAGACCGCATTCATGCTGATGAAGATGGCGATCTGGTTGTGGTCGAAATCGAGAATCTGCGTCTTGATCGCCTGGCTGGCTTGGCCCGGCTCATCCACCGCCACGGCTTCGATGGCCAGTGCCGGAAACAGCAAGGGCTGGGCGCCGGCCTGGCGCAGTGCCTCGGCCAGCTGCCCGGCGGCGGCGCCCGGGCGGGTCACCAGTACGCGCAACCCTTGCAGCGCCACCTCAGTGCTCCGCGTAGAGCTCGCGCAGGATCGGCTCCGCGCCGTTTTCCAGCAGCGCCTCGGCGACCTTGATGCCCAACGCTTCGGGCTCGGCCCGGTCGCCATAGGCCTCGGCGCGGATCACTTCCTGGCCATCGGTACGGCCGACCAGGGCGCGCAGCCACAATTCACCCTCTTCATCGATCACGCAGTAGGCGGCGATGGGTACCTGGCAGCCACCTTCCAGGCGGCGGTTCAGGGCGCGCTCGGCGCGCACGCAGACGGCGGTATCCTCGTGGTGCAGGGGGGTGATCAGGCGGGCGGTGGCGTCGTCACCGGCGCGCAGCTCGATGCCCACCGCTCCCTGGCCGCCGGCGGGCAGGCTCAGCTCCACCGGCAGGTACTGGCGGATGCGCTCGGCGAAGCCGAGCCGGATCAGGCCGGCGCTGGCCAGGATGATGGCGTCGAATTCTCCCGCGTCCAGCTTGGCCAGGCGCGTGTTGACGTTGCCGCGCAGATCGCGGATCACCAGATCCGGCCGGTGGGCGCGCAGCTGGCACTGGCGGCGCAGGCTGGAGGTGCCGACCACCGCCCCTTCGGGCAGCGCATCCAGCTCGGCGTAGTGGTTGGAGACGAAGGCGTCCCGCGGGTCTTCCCGCTCCAGGATGGCGCCCAGCAGCAGGCCCTCGGGAAATTCCATCGGCACATCCTTCATGGAGTGCACGGCGATGTCGGCGCGGCCCTCCAGCATGGCCACCTCCAGCTCCTTCACAAACAGCCCCTTGCCGCCGATCTTGGCCAGCGGGGTGTCGAGAATCTTGTCGCCCTGGGTGCTCATGCCCAGCAATTCCACCGTGGTACCGGGGTGCTTGGCCTCCACGCCAGCCTTTACGTGCTCGGCTTGCCACAGGGCCAGGGGG
>CAZYQX010000044.1:0-22564 GCA_964649985.1 uncultured Pseudomonadales bacterium
CAGGGCCAGAAGATGTCCAAGTCCAAGGGCAACGTGCTGGACCCGATCGACCTGATCGACGGCATCGATCTGGAAACCCTGGTGCAGAAGCGCACCAGCGGCATGATGCAGCCCCAGCTGGCCGAAAAGATCGAGAAGGCCACCCGCAAGGAATTCCCGGAGGGCATCGCCAGCTACGGCACCGACGCCCTGCGCTTCACCTTCCTGTCGCTGGCCGCCACCGGCCGCGACATCAAGTTCGACATCGGTCGGATTGAGGGCTTCCGCAACTTCTGCAACAAGATCTGGAACGCCGCCCGCTTCGTAATGGGCAACACCGAGGGTGAGGACTGCGGCCAGGATGCCAGCCTGCCGGTGGAGCTGTCGCTGGCCGACCGCTGGATCATCTCCCGCCTGCAGCGCGCCGAGCAGACAGTGACCGAGGCCCTGGACAGCTTCCGCTTCGACCTCGCCTCCCAGGCCATCTACGAGTTCATCTGGAACGAGTACTGCGACTGGTACCTGGAGCTGTCCAAGCCGGTGTTCTGGTCCGAGACCTCCACAGCCGAGCAACTGCGCGGCACCCGTCGCACCCTGGTGCGGGTGCTGGAAGCCTCTCTGCGCCTGCTGCACCCCTTCATGCCCTACATCACCGAAGAGATCTGGCAGCGCCTCAAACCGCTGGCAGGCACCTCCGGCGAGACCATCATGCAGGCCCCCTATCCCGCGGCCGACGCTCAAAAATTGGACGACAGTGCCGAGCAGGATATAGAATGGGCCAAAGGCATCATCCTGGCTGTGCGCAACATCCGGGGTGAGCTAAACATCAGCCCGGCGAAGCAACTCACCGTGCTGGTGCGCAATGGCGACGACAACGATAAGATGCGCCTGGAGGAAAACCGGCAGTTCCTGATGTCCCTGGCGAAATTGGAAGACATTCGCTGGCTCTCCGCTGATGAGAGCGCACCGATGTCGGCCACGCAGCTTTCTGGCCAACTGGAAATTCTTGTTCCAATGGCCGGGCTGATCGACAAGGACGCCGAGATTAGCCGCCTCAACAAAGAGGTGGATAAACTCGCCAAAGAACTCGCCCGCCTTGAAGCCAAGCTCGACAATCCCGCTTTCGTAGACAAGGCACCTGCCGACGTGGTCGCGAAAGAGCGGGAAAAGCAGGCTGCACAACAGCAGGCCCTGTCAAAACTGGAAGAGCAATTGGCCGCCATCAAGGCCCTGTAAGCCCATCTTGCCGGGGCCCTCTCGGGCCCCGCGTCTGCGTTTCCACGCAAGTGGCTGCCGCGCCTCGGCGATGCCGAGGTTGTGAACCATGCCCTAGCAGCCTTCAAATACAGTGCTACACTGTGTAAATATTGTTCTGCGGAGCACGATATTCTTGTTCTTCGCGTGCAATCATTACCCATAAAAAAAATGAGGACGAACGCATGTCTGAGCGTGTTACCGGCACTGTCAAATGGTTTAATGATGCCAAGGGCTTTGGGTTCATCCAAAGTGGCAGTGGCGAGGACATCTTCGTACATTTCCGCTCCATCCGTGGAGAGGGTTTCAAGTCATTGAGTGAAGGCCAGCCGGTTGAATTCAAGGTTGTTCAAGGCCCCAAAGGTCTTCAGGCAGAAGAAGTCGACAAACTCTAGTTCCTCGCTTCAACTCCGCCGCCCGCGTGGCGGCGGAAACAACACTGCGCTAAGCGCTCACATAGCGCGCGTGAGGCATGTGCTCGGTTAAGCCTAGAGCGTTAGCTAATGCGTCCTTAGAATCCTCTGCTCACATACGCTATACCTTCGCTTCCCCATCAGCCCGTTCGTGCGCGGCCTTGGGCTCGCATGGATATCAGCGGCTTGATCGATTTTTCGGAAACGGCTTCACATCCGCCGAGCCGATCAAATGCACACACATAACGCTGCGCCAGGCATCACACCAAGCGCTTGATATTAGTAAGCTTTTAACTGCCCTATTCAGTCACTATCGTTGAAGCAGATGTGACCCACGCAGATCTAATCCTGCGAATAAGGGGGGGTTATGCCATCTGCACAATGAACTTAAGCGCCTCTAATCGCCTAATCACAAAAAACTGATAGATCTTAAGTTTCTCTTAAGCACTGCCACATAGAATGATAATCATGAGAACAGCATTTTCGTGCAGGTAGCCCATGACGCTAGCAGTAAACACTTCCGCTCTTGCCCTGGACGAAATGATTCTGCCGGGGGGAGCACTTATGCGGCGCTGTGAAAAATGGGCCATGCATGCGCCCTCGGTATTGGTTTATAGCCCAGGACAGCCAGGCCGAGATGAAGTCGAGCGCTACATTGCCCGTCAATTTGAGGACTACTACGGCGCGCGCATCACCCAGTTCATGCCCTATTTGTTGGCACTGAAGCAAGGCGAGCAAATCATTGCGGCCATGGGCTTGCGGCCAGCGGAAGGAACACCTCTTTTTATTGAGCAATACCTAGATCAACCGATTGAACAAGAAGTCAGCGTCGCCCTGGGTGAAGAACAACCGCGCGAGCTACTGATGGAAATCGGTAACCTTGCCGCCATGCAACCAGGTGCTAGCTACTTGCTGTTTATGGCTGCGACGGAGGTCTTTTTTGTTCGCGGCTATCGCTGGGCTGTATTCAATGCCACATTGACGGTCCAAAACGTGCTGCGCAAGCTAGGTTTCAGCTTCACCTCACTGCGCAATGCCGACCCGGCAAGACTCGGTAGCCAAGTCGACCAATGGGGGAGCTACTACGATTCGCCGAGTACGGTTATCGCACTCAGCGCCAGCCAAGCCCACCACATTCTTGGCCGCACTGTGGGCTGCAAGACATTGGTGAATACCCTGGGCGCCCAAATTGCGGTGCAGGCAGCCAAACTCCCAAGGGCCAGCGCGTGAAAGCAACGCTTCAAGCCATCACCGAGCATGCAGTGCGCCAGCCCTCCGCACTGGCGCTAGCGGGCCACGATATCACCCTTGATTTCGCCAGCCTGAAAAGCGCGATTGAGCTGCATGCCAGCACCCTGCGCCAGCTAAACTGTGGAAGCGTGGCCTTACACGCAGATAATAGCCCTGAATGGATAGTGGCCGACTTAGCGTTACTAGCTTCAGGGATTCCCTGTATTCCCCTACCACTCTTTTTCAGCGCTGAACAACGCCAGCATGTGATCAACAGCAGTGGTATTGACACCGTGATCACGGATCAACCCGAGCAATGGCAATCTCTCGGCGCTTCGCTGATTGGCCATATCGGACGCTTGAGCCTGCTGCGACTTGATTGCGCCGTATCTGTCCCCGTACATGAGGGCACGGCCAAAATTACCTTCACTTCAGGCTCCACCGGGCAACCCAAAGGCGTCTGCCTGCCCGCGTCAACAATGGATGCTGTAGCAGCATCACTTGCAGAGATGGTGGTAGAAATGGAGGTGCAGAGCCATCTCTGCCTTCTTCCCCTACCCATCCTGCTGGAAAATGTCGCCGGCGTTTACTGCGGCCTCCAAGCGGGTATTGGCTGTCATATTCCACCGCTGAAGGCGGTCGGTCTGGCGGGTTCTCAAGGGCTTGACCTGCCTCAAATGCTGGAAACATTGAACGGCGTAGCCCCCGACAGCGTCATCCTGCTACCGCAAGTACTTAAGTCACTGGTAGCCGCAGTAGAAACGGGAGCCCTCCACCCCAAGCTCAAACTTGCCGCTGTCGGTGGCGCACGCGTCAGTGCGGCACTGGTCGCGCGCGCGCGCGCGCAGGGCATTCCCGTATACGAAGGCTACGGTTTGTCGGAATGTGGCTCGGTGGTCGCCGTTAACAAACCGCAAGCGGATAAGCCCGGTAGCGTTGGGCACCCACTACCCCATGTCAGGCTAAACATCAGCCCAACCGGCGAGGTACTGGTCGACGGCCCGCACTACCTTGGATATTTGGGCGGACCTCCGCTCCCACCGGGCCCAATAGCTACTGGCGACCTGGGCATACTTGATGATCAAGGTTTCCTGCACATCAATGGTCGCAGCAAACACCTCATTATCACGTCTTATGGGCGCAACATCAGTCCTGAATGGGTTGAAGGGGAATTGCTGGCTCAAACGGGCATCCTGCAATGCGTGGTCTATGGCGAGGCTCGCCCACATCTTAGTGCCCTGGTGGTAGCGCCTGGACTAAGCGACCAAGCCTTATCCGACGCGATTGAAGCCGCAAACAGACGGCTGCCGGACTACGCACGTGTCCTAAGCTGGTTGCGCGCCGATGCGCCCTTTAGCCCCCATAATCGCCAGCTCACCAATAACGGTCGCCCTGTGCGCACCGAGATCTTCCTTGCCTATGCATCCAGGCTGGATGCGTTGTATGTTGCCTGAAACAGGAGCCCACATGGACTTTTACACCCGTTTGCAGAACGAAACAGCTGCCGAACGTGCGGCATTACTCGACGCGCCCATCATCCACAAAGCATTGGCAGGCACCCTCACTTTGGAAGCCTATCGCGCTTTTCTAGGCCAAGCTTATCACCACGTCAAACACACCACCCCGCTGCTTATGGCTGTTGGGTCTCGTATCCCCGAAGACAAAGAATGGCTGAGGGATGCCGTCGCTGAATATATCGAAGAGGAAGTAGGTCACCAGGAGTGGATTCTTAATGACATCCGCGCCTGTGGCGGCGATGCAGAAGTGGTTCGCCACAGCCAACCGCTGTTGCCTACAGAACTGATGGTAGCCTACGCATACGATACCGTGATGCGAAAAAATCCTATTGGCTTTTTCGGCATGGTGCAGGTGCTTGAAGGCACAAGCGTGAGTATTGCAACTCAAGCGGCACGCACTATTCAGTCAAGTCTGGGTCTACCGAATAACGCCTTCAGCTACTTGCTTTCACATGGTGACCTAGACCAGGATCACATTCAATTTTTTGCCGGCCTGATGAACAAGCTCGACAATGCTGAAGATCAAAATGCCGTGATCCACACAGCAAAGGTGATGTACAAGCTATACGGTGATATCTTCAGAGCTTTGCCATTGGATTGAACGAGGAACCACCCTATGGAACTAAGCAATGCCCGCGTACTTCTAACGGGTGCAAGTGGTGGGATAGGTGCCGCAATTGCAGAGGCGCTAGCGCGCCAAGGTGCTCAGCTGATCCTGGTAGGAAGAAATGCTTCGAGCCTTGAAAACCTCTCGCAATACTTGAAAAAAACATATGGTGCGGCATGCGAGACTGTTCAGGCAGACATCAGCACCGCAGAAGGTCGCGCCGCCGTGCTAACTCATTGCAGCAACAATGGGGGCTTACAGGTATTGATCAACAATGCCGGAACAAGCCAATTTGCACTTTTTGAGGACCAATCAGATCACGACATCGAACAGATGATTGGCACCAATCTGTTGGCCCCCATCCTGCTCACCAAAGCACTTATGCCACTCTTGCTGGGCCAACGCGAAGGCACCCTGATCAACGTTGGCTCTACCTTTGGCAGCATTGGCTACCCGGCATTTACATCATATTGCGCCAGCAAATTTGGGCTGCGCGGTTTCACTGAAGCGCTGCGTAGGGAATTTGCTGACTGTGCACTAAAGTTCTACTACCTTGCCCCGCGCGCCACGCGTACCAAACTCAATTCGGATGCGGTGAACGCACTAAACAAAGCGCTCGGCAACCAGAGTGATGAGCCGTCAGTTGTCGCCGAGCAGGTGATCCGATTGCTGGAAAAAGGTGGAAAGCCCGTTACTTATATTGGTTTTCCAGAAAAACTATTTGCCCGCATCAATCAAATTATCAGCGGCCCGGTGGATGGCGCCCTGCGCAAGCAACTCGCCACTATCAAACGCTTTGCGAAGCCTTCTTGAACTTAGCCGCACGCCAACGGGCCATCATGAGGCCCACCGTAACGCGGTAGCTCAAGTACTCAAACCTGCGCGGCACGATGTCTGCTGCAATAGTGTTTTTAAACTTCAAGCACCATCATTTTGTAAGGAACCTAACGATGCATGGCTTATTGAAAACCTCCGCCCTTGCACTACTAGCTACTGCCATACTGCAGTCACCCGCCAAGGCTGATCAAGCAGCGGATATTAACGCCATTCAGCAAGAGTGGGATCGCGTGAGCTTCACACTGGACAAGAAGCAACAAGAAGTTGCGCTAGAGAGCCTGATGAAGAAAGCCGGCGCGCTCACCCAGCAATATCCTCAAGTGGCCGAGGCATGGATCTGGAATGGTATTGTGCACGCCAGTTATGCAGGTGCCGCTGGTGGGCTTAGCGCCCTCGGCCACTGCAAGAGCGCAAAGGCTGATTTTGAAAAAGCCATCTCACTTAACCCCTCAGCTATGAATGGCGCAGCGTATACCAGCCTTGGATCTCTTTATTATCAGGTACCAGGCTGGCCCATCGGCTTTGGCGACGATGAGAAAGCCCGGCAGCATCTGCAAAAGGGCCTGCAATATGGGCCACAAGATTTGGATGCACACTATTTTTACGGTGACTTCCTGCTTGAACAAAAACAGTATGCCGAAGCAGTTAAGGTGTTAAACCAGGCGCTCGCAACACCTGTCGACAATAAACGTCCCCTGTTTCAACAAGGAAGGCGGGAAAAACTTGAAAGCATGATTAAAAGTGCAGAAGTAAAACTCAAGTAAACCGGTTGCCGGCAGCGATTCATCTCGCGGCCGGCAAAAAATCTCAAGCCCTCCCTCTAACGATGTCCTTCCAGTGAACAACCGCACGGTATAGAATTGTCGAGCAAATTATAATCAATTTCGACACATAGGTACCAAAACCAGTTGGTATCCCAGATAGCGTATCGGTCAATTTACCAACAGCAGGTCAGCCTGGGCCGTTAGCTACATAAGGCGCTAATAAGCCAGGGAGCAATGATGATCGGTAAACCGCACACACCCACCGATGAAGCGGCGTTTTTCGGCGCCCTCACCAACGACATCCCCGGCATCGCGGGGTTGCAATGCGTGCATGGCACGAGTCGCTTCATGCTTTGGGCAAGTCCAAGCATCGAGTCACTCACGGACTACACCGTTGATGAATTGCTGGCAATGCCCGCGGGCTTCTCGAGTATCGTATACCGGGAAGATCGGCCCCATGTTTGGATGACCATCCAGGCCTCTCAAGACAACGGCAACCCCTATTCGGTTCGCTACCGCATCAATACGCGCAGAGGGCAAATTCGCTGGATTTGGGAGCGTGGGATTGTAGAAGCAGGTGAATTGCCACGTCCAAGCAAGGCCATCTTAATGGACATGGGCATTGCCATGCCGGAGGATATGGCCTTCCTGGGCGACGGCGCGCGCATGGAATTACTGCGGATCAGTACCCCCACCACCGAGGATGAAAAAGAGACACTGTTCCAACGCATTGTAAACAGCCTCTCCGGACTATCCGGGATAGAAGCCGGCAACGTACTTGATGTTAGTCGCGAGATACTCGAAAACGCCTCTACAGCACTTGGAACAGCCCGCGCGAGTGCTTGGCTCCTCAGCGATGATGGCCAATTCCTTAACCAAATTGATGTCTACGAACCCACCGTCCAGCGCCATGGCAGTGGTGTGAAATTGCGAATTGGGGAGTACCCTGCGTACACCGGGGCCCTGCGCAGCACCCTCTGCATCGCCTGTGAAGACGTAAGCGAACATCCTGCCCTGGTAGAGTTCAAGCACATTCTCATGCGGCTGGACATATTAGCGGTGCTGAATGCCTCAATCCACGTTGGTGGCCGCTTCAGAGGTGTGATCTGCTTCGACCACCTGTTCAGCAAACGTAGCTGGACTAAAAGTGAAATAGATTTCGTGCAACAGCTGGCGGAGTTGCTAGCTCAAACCATTCATAACCTGGATCTCCGACAAGCAGAAATTCGCGCCAGGGAGGTAGAAATCGAGAGCAGAGCGAAAACAGAGCTGCTTGCCACCATGAGCCATGAAATTCGCACGCCTATGAACGGTGTTCTCGGCATGGTGGAGCTCCTTCACGATACATCACTTGATGGGGAACAGCGCAGGTATCTTGCCGCCATTCAGAATTCGGGCAAACACCTGCTTAATGTCATCAATGACGTACTGGATTATTCGCAAATCGAAGCTGGCAAACTCCGCATTGAAAACGCCCCCTTCCAGCTGGAACAGCTTCTCGATAGTGCTTGCGACGTTTTTGGCGCGAAAGCACTTGCCTCAGGCATACCCCTCTTTGCGTACTCTGATCCCGATACCCCAGGCCTGCTGATAGGCGATGCCAACCGGATTCGACAAGTGATCACCAACATCCTCGGCAACGCCTTCAAGTTCACTGAACAAGGCCAGATCGTGCTGCATGCTTGGGTGAATAAGTCGGAATCCGGGCACAAACTCCATGTTGAGATCCGCGATTCTGGCATTGGCATTGAGGCGCATGAAGCACATAAGTTGTTTCAGCCCTTTTCCCAACTGGGGTCGGGATCACGCAGGCACGGCGGCACAGGCCTTGGTCTGGCGATCAGCCGGGATCTCGTAGTGATTATGGGTGGCGACATCGGCTTTGAGAGTGCCCCAGGCGAAGGCAGCACATTTTTCTTTGATGTTGAGGTAGGCGTTGAGGCAGAACAAGCCCCCCCGCTAGCCGCAGAAGCAGCTAATCTGTTAATTATTCAGCAGCAAGCTGATTTCGCTACCCTGTTTAGCCCACAACTGCAACGCTGGGGCTATCGATTGATGATTGCCAATGGCGTTGAAGACGCCTTGGATATATGCCAGACACATATGCCAGACGTGATCATTGCGGGCCTTCAATTAGCCGAGGGCAGTGGCCCAACGGTCATTCAGGCACTTGATAGCGGCCTGGCGTCGCGGCCAGCAAAAGTCATACTGACAACCACGGAGAGGCTACCTGCGGCCATCAAGGATGCCCACCTAAAATCAGGTTTCACTCACATTCTCGAATCTCCTTTCACCACCAGCAGACTTCGAGCAGTGCTGCTCCCGGATATATCGTTCAGCCCACATCCTCCGGTGCTGCCATGCCAGATTCAGACCGCAAAGCCTTTGCAGATACTGGTGGCAGAAGACAATCCCATCAACCGCATGGTGGTCAGCACACTGCTACAAAAAATGGGCGTGAAGGTTCATTTAGCCGTAAATGGGAGAGAAGCGCTCTCGCTCTTTCAGTCACATCATTTCGACCTCATTCTGATGGACTGCGAAATGCCTGAGATGGATGGCTACGAAGCAACCCGCGCCATTCGACAACACGAACAGGCAAGCGACCTGCCACGAACACTTATTGCCGCGCTAACCGCCCATGCGATACCCGCGCTCAAGCAGAGGGCTTTTGATTCAGGCATGGACGAATACCTCACCAAACCGATCAATCGCGAAGACATCGTGCAATTACTCGAAAAAGTTTCCAGCAGCGTACAAAATTCAACAGCTGAATTGTGCGGTTAATGGCTCAGCTATTCAGTGCAAAAAAATGCCCCCAATAGGGGGCATCGGCTCATAGGGTCACTTAAAACTGGGCCTGCAAAGTCACCCAAACTTTATCCTTGTCATAGATTTTGGTAGCCAGTTTGTCAGAATCGTCAGCGGTGTAGCTGGCATATTTCAAACCCACCGAGTAATTGTCAAACTTCTTCTCAACTGAAGCTCCCCATTCGGTGCCTAGATCTTCAACCGGCTTGGCGGCGGTGGTCACGTTAGTTTCATAGATGTGGTAATTGACGCCCCAGGTCATGCCCATGGCATTACTCTCGAGCACCACATACGCATCTTCGATACCTTGATCAATATTACCTGTACCACCACCTAGATACTGGTCTGCCCAGCCCTGGAATTTGTGCAGCGTTGCTAGCGTTGTCTGGAAACTGGCCAGGGTCTTGGCACCTGTCTGATAAACCTTGGCCCCGTCATCAGCGCCTAGCACTTCGTAGCCCAAAGTGGCCGAAAGGATCGATTTTCCAAAACCGATTTCGCCCAAGTAGTAATCGGCGTCATAGTCAGTGGGGTTGCTGCCGGCATCTTGCTGCATGGCGTACTCGAGCGTGTACTTCAAGGTGTAATCGCCGAATGCCTGCTTGCCCATCGCCCGCAGGCCATAGGTGTCACTTGACCAATTGTCCATGTCCTGATTATCGAGCAAGTAGCCATAGGCCGAGAGTGCCAAGCCGGGAATCCCCTCGTATTTGGCATTCAGAATGTGAGTATCGTGCTCATGATCGCCTGAAGGGGTATCCTCGCCGACAATTCGGTTGACGTTATTGATATTCGCATAGGTCAGGGTGGTCTTTGGCAGTGACTTGTTTACCAAGGAAACCGCATCAAAGGTCTGCTCGTTCTGGCGCCACGCGACCGAACCGATGAAACGCTCATTATCCAGCACCAGTTTCTGGCGCCCCCACTTCACCACGGTGCCTTGAAGGCCCGTATAGCTCAGCGCGGCCTGATTAACTTCCGTTCCCTCTGGATCTTGAATGGCGGTATATTTCGCCTTGGCTGCACGTGAATGACCAGCCCCCGTATTAACACCATCATCGTAATCAGTAGGCATCAGTGCCGTCACATCGTCCATCTCAAGCAACAAGGAAAAGTCCTCAACCGTTCCCGTTTCGTAAGTAATCCGGCTGCGCAAGGTGGCGGCTTCTGCATCTTTTTTCGCCGGATTATCATCCGTGACATCTTCGTAGCGAGAGCGGAAATTAAGCTTAACTTTGGCCGTGGTTGTAAATGCATCCAACACAGGGTCCCATGCCAGCGCGGTGCTAGCACCCACCGATGAGTAAATGGCAACGACCGCAGGAATAACACTCAATGCGAATTTATTTCCGGTTTTATTGCTGAATGACATTTCACTTCTCCATCACGAATAAAGGGCGACATTTCAACAAAAGCTATATTCATGCCAAAAACATTTTCTAATTTACTTTCAGTATCTTATAAAATAAAAAAACAACAGAAACAAACAATACAACTCAAATGCGCATCAAAACAAAACAACAAATAAATAAAATGCACAAAAATATCCTTAAATATATTAATTAATTAAAAATAAAAGTCATAATTTGGTGCATAAAAAAAGGGCTGCCAATGCAGCCCTTTATCAATAATCCTCCCGCTAGGCGGCAGGGCGTTTTTCCTTGTGATAAAGAAATTGCAACACACAGGTGCGGAAATGGTGATAGCGCGCATCTTCCGCCAGGGTGAGACGATCACGCGGCCGAGGAAGATCCACCTCCAGAATTTCGCCTACCGTGGCAGCAGGACCATTGGTCATCATGACGATACGATCCGACAGCAATACCGCTTCATCCACATCGTGCGTCACCATGATCACGGTACTCCCGGTCTCGCCCACAATGCGTATCAACTCATCCTGCAAATGTGCGCGGGTCAGCGCATCCAGTGCGCCAAAGGGCTCATCCATCAACAATACCTTGGGCTCCATCGCCAGCGCCCTGGCGATCCCGACCCGCTGTTTCATACCCCCGGAAATTTCGCCAGGCAGCTTTTGCTCCGCATGGGTAAGTCCGACCATTTTGAGCGCCGCATGGGTGCGCTCCTTGAGTTTGGCCTTGCCCTCTTTGGCACCAAATACGCGCTCTACGGCCAGATAGACATTGTCAAAACAGGTCATCCAGGGCAGCAGCGAGTGGTTCTGGAACACCACCCCACGATCCGGCCCCGGGCCAGCGATTTCGCGATCATTACACAGCAACACGCCATCCGTCGCCCGCAGCAAGCCGGCCACCAGATTGAGCACGGTGGACTTGCCACAGCCGGAGTGCCCAATGATTGAAACGAACTCTCCTTGGTTGATGGAAAGGTTCACATTCTGAAGTGCAACGAAGCGGCCTTTTTTGCCATGGAACTCCATGCCGACCTGCTCAAGGGATACAAATTTCTTCGACATAATGCACCTCACTCGTAGGAGAATCGCTTGGCCAGCAGGACCAGCAGGTATTCGAGCATGAAGCCCACCATACCCACCACGAAAATGGCGATCAGGATGTGCTCAACATTCAGGTTGTTCCACTCGTCCCACACCCAGAAGCCCAGCCCCACTCCACCGGTGAGCATTTCAGCCGCCACGATCACCAGCCAGGCGACGCCTATCGACAGGCGAATCCCCGTCATCATGTAGGGCAGTACGGATGGGAACAGAATGCGCGTCAGCACTTTCCATTCAGAGAGTTGCAACACCTTGGCGACGTTCAGGTAATCCTGAGGTATGCGGGATACGCCGTGAGCGGTGTTGATGATGATGGGCCAGATGCTGGAGATGAAAATCACCCAGATCGATGCGGGGTCGGCTTTCTGGAATACCAGCAAGCCAATGGGCAGCCAGGCGAGTGGCGAGACCGGGCGCAGCAAGCCGATAATCGGCGCCATCATGCCGGCAAAGAAACTGAAGCGTCCGATCAGGAAGCCCAGCGGGATGCCGACCAGGGCAGCCATGCCGAAGCCAAGCCCGACCCGCTCCAGCGAACGGAGAATATTCCAGCCAATGCCTTGGTCATTGGGGCCATTGATGTAAAACGGGTCGGAGAACAGTTCCAGTGCAGAATGCCATGTCGCCAATGGGCTGGGCAGATCCTGCCGGGCGGCCGACAGCGCGGCCCAAAGTGCGATGAACAATGCCAACCCCAACACGGGCGGTGCCACCTTTAGCGTCCAGCTCCGAATCAGCTCGGCCTGACGGCGCTTGTCGGCTGCCGGACTGACCGAAGGGGCAGGCTTGGCACCCGCGTCATCAGTCGCGGCGGGTCGAATTTCCACGGCTGCAGTCATAACATGTACTCCGATAATGCCGTACGCCCATGCTGCGCGCCATGCGCGCCTGGACGGCCAGAAATAAGTTCAAGCGTCGGTCATTCGGGGAGGGCCTGCGCCCTCCCCGAATTGTTTAGGCCTTGATGGCAAAGCTCGCCGCATAGGCCGCTGGGTTGGAGCCATCCCACACCACCCCATCCATCAATTTGCTGGAACGCATGGGTGACGATGGCAGCGCTACCTTCAACTGGGTGGCGGCCTGGGTGTAGAGGTCGATCTGGTTGACCTGCTTGGCCACACCGAGGTAGTCAGGATCTGACTTCAGCAAGCCCCAGCGCTTGTGCTGGGTGAGGAACCACATGCCATCAGACAGGTAGGGGAAGTTGACCGTGCCGCCGTTGAAGAACTTCATGTAATTCGGGTCTTTCCAGACCTTGCCGGCGCCGTTGTCATAATCGCCCATGAAGCGCCCGGCGATCACCGGCTCCGGCGCATTGACATAGGACTTCTGGGCAATCAGCTTGGCCACCGCGGCGCGGTTTTTCTGCTCATCGATATACATGCTGGCTTCCAGCACGGCCATGATCAGCGCGCGCGCGGTATTGGGATAACTCTTCACGAATTCAGCGGTACAACCCAGCACTTTTTCCGGGTGATCAGTCCAGATCTCTTGGGTGGTATTGGCGGTAAAACCAATCTTGTCCATGATCGCACGGGCACCCCACGGCTCACCCACGCAGTAGCCATCCATGTTGCCAACACGCATGTTGGCCACCATTTGTGGCGGCGGCACCACGATGCTCTTCACATCTTTCAGTGGGCTGATGCCAAAGGAGGCCAGCCAGTAGTTCAGCCACATGGCATGGGTGCCGGTGGGGAAGGTCTGCGCGAAGGTGAATTCGCGCTCTTTGCTGTCCACGGCTTTTTTCAGCGAGGCGCCATCCATGATGCTGGCGTCCTTGAGCTGACTGGACAAGGTGATGGCCTGGCCGTTGTGGTTGAGATTCATCAACACGGCCATGTCTTTTTGCGGGCCACCGGTGCCCAGGTGAACGCCGTAAACCAGCCCGTAGAGCACATGGGAGGCATCCAGTTCACCATTGGTGAGTTTCTCGCGCACGGCGGCCCAGGAGGCTTCCTTGGTGGGAATAATCTTGATGCCGTATTTCTTGTCGAAGCCCATCTCTGCAGCCACGACGATGGAGGCGCAATCGGTGAGCGGAATGAAACCGACCTTCACCTCGGTTTTCTCCGGGGCATCACTACCGGCCGCATAGGCAGAGCTTGAAGGTATCAGCATGGAGCCGCCAAACATCGAGGCGGCGCCAATACCAAGAGCACTCATCTTCAGGAAATTGCGGCGGCTGCTCTGGGCGGCACCGAGGTCTTTTTCAGGCTTGCTGCTGTCGTCATGCTGGCTCATCGGAAGATCCTTGCTCATGGTTGCAAAACAAACACATCGAAATAACCGATGCGCATAAGCTCCTTTCTGCAACCTGCTTGCCAATATTTATCACCCCATGATGAATTCGTTTTTTTCCGCCCAAAAAATTAAAAATGCACCACGCCAGCCCCAATAATTCATGCTACGCATCATTAATGACCACCTCAGACGCTCGCACATGGCGCATGGCGCCCCAATCCTGTACGGGCGCGCCCCATGGAGGCGCAATGCAGAAATCGACTTATGACGCCATTTGGAGCACACAGCACCACGGCAGTGCTGTTGCGGTTATGATGGCCGCCCCAGCATCAACGGCGACCAAACACACATGGCACTGAAGGCAACCATTCACAAAGCAGAGCTGAATGTCAGCGACATGGATCGCCATTACTACGCGAGCCACAGCCTGACCCTGGCGCGACACCCTTCTGAGACGGAGGAGCGCATGATGGTGCGGCTGGCGGCCTTTGCCCTACACGCCAGCGATCAGCTGAGCTTCAGCCGTGGTATCAGCAGCACCGACGAGGAGCCTGCGCTGTGGTCCACGAGTGATAGCGGTGAAATCGATCTCTGGATCGATGTGGGCCAACCCGACGTACGGCGCATCAGACGCGCCTGTGGCCGGGCAAAGCAGGTGGTGGTGTACGCATACGGCGGCAGAGGGGCCAACGTGTGGTGGCAGGGCCTACAGGGTAGCCTGGGGCGTTTTGACAACTTGAAGGTGTTCAACATCCCCAAGGACTGCAGCGATGCACTGGCCGCCATGGTGGACCGCACCATGCAACTGCAGGCCACGGTGCAGGATGGACAGCTCTGGCTGGCGGACGCGACACACCACGCCCAGCTGGAGCCCGAGTGCTGGTGGCCGCCAGTGGGCTGAGCTCTCTGCAGGTCACAAGCGCGTTTTGAGGAAAGCCGTGGCGGGTTTAGCAGGGCTTGGCGTGCACCAGGGCCTATTACCTGACTGAGCCCGCCCCCTTTAACACCGCCGTTGAGGCCATCTGCCCTCTTTGCAAGCCTTGGCGGTGCTGCACAGGGAGTGCGGGCTCCGCCCTGCCCTGTCGTGCATCAGTACGCAGCCACTAACCGGCGACATTGAGCGGCGCGTTAAACCGTCCAATCCACCATGCCGGTATAGGCCGTTGCCAGTATCACCAGGCCAAAGGCGATGCGATACCAGGCAAACACGGTGAAATCGTGGTTCTGCACATAGCTCAGCAGGGCCTTCACCGCCACCAACGCGGCACAGAAGGCCGCCACAAAACCCAGCGCAAACAGCTGCAGATCATCGGCATTCAACAAGTCGCGATGCTTGTAGAGATCGTACAGGGTGGCGGCAAACATAGTGGGTATGGCAAGAAAGAAGGAGAATTCCGCCGCTGCCTTGCGTGACAGGCCGAAAAACAGGCCGCCGATGATGGTGGCCCCCGAGCGGGATGTGCCCGGAATCAGGGCCATGGACTGGGCAAGGCCGATCTTCAGCGCGTCTTTCCAGGTCATCTCATCCACGGAGTGGATGCGAATCTGGTGTTGCCGCTTTTCGGCCCAGAGAATCAATATGCCGCCCAACACCAGCATGGAGGCCACGGACACCGGGTTGAACAGATAGAACTTGATGGTCTTGATGAACAACACGCCGAGCACCGCCGCCGGCAGGAAGGCGATCATCAGATTGATGACGAAGCGCTGGGACTCGGGCTTGTTAATGTGGAAGACCACATCTACCAGGCGCTGGCGATAGGCAAAACAGATGGCCAGGATGGCACCCAGCTGGATGGCGATATTGAACACATCGCGCCGCTCCTTGTCGAGAAAGTCGAGCAACTGGCCGGTGATGATGAGGTGCCCGGTGCTGGAGACGGGCAGGAACTCGGTGAGCCCCTCGACGATGCCCATGATGATCGCTTTCAACCACAGCAGTTCCACGCCCCGCTCCTTTGATTGTCGTTATGGAAGCGCGGCAGTATAGGTGAGAGCGGGTGTCAGGTCATCTACAGAGCATGGCCGGCAACTCAGCCAACTGCCCCATGCTGGCAAAGAGATGCCCCGCAGGCCGTTCGGGCCCCCGGCGGTTAAACCAGATCGCGCGCATGCCCAGTGCCGTGGGCAGCAACACATCGGCGTGCCAATCGTCGCCCACCATCACACACTGGGCCGGGGTGAGCCCCAGCAGCGACAACAGTCGCTGGTAGTATGCGATCCCCGTCTTGCCTGTATTCAATGTGGCCGGGCAATGGATTTCGTTGATCCACTGGCCGAGCCCCACCCTATCCAGTGCCTGCCTCACCGCCACGGGGTCCGAATCGACGGCATTGCTGGCCAGCACCAGTCGATAACGACCGTGCAACTGCTCCAGCATGGCACTGGCACCGGGCACCCGCAGCACTTCGGGCCAGTCTTTCATCGGCCCCTCAGCCCCAGGCAATACCTCCATCAAGGTATTGCCCCAGTCAAGCAGCAGGCAGTGTGGGCTCATCTGCCCCCCGCCAACAGCAGATATAGCGTTATCAGATTGCCCAGTACAAGTAGCACACTCAGCCCCTGCCAGAAGCGCAAGGGGTCTCGCTCCATCAGCGGCGCGTGTTCCCGCTGCATGAACTGGGGATTGGGATGGTGCAGATCATGGAGGAACTCGGCTACATCGCTGTAGCGCCCCTCGGGTGCCACACTCAGCGCCTTGCGAATGGCGCCGTCCAGCCACACAGGCACCATGGGATTGTGCCGGCATACCGAAACATAGCGCAGGCGCGCGAAATCGGCCGGGGTTTGCGCCCGCTCCAGGGCCTCACCGAAGGGCATCTGCCCGCTGAGTACCTCGTAGAGGATCACGCCGAGCGAAAAGAGATCGGAGCGTGGCTGGGCCACCATGCCCAGTCGCACCTCCGGGGCGGTGTAGCCGGCCGTGCCCAGCACCAGCTCCGGGTCGATGGCGACGCGAATCTCCTGCAGGGCGGCTACGCGGCAGGAGCCAAAATCCACCAGCACCACGCGCCCCTCAGGAGTGATCATCAGGTTGTCCGGCTTCAGATCCTGATGGATGGTCTCGCGCCGATGCAGCGCCTGAAGGGCGCGGCCCACCTGGGTGATCAGTTCAATGGCCTGTTCGACCCCGCGGGGCCCATGGTTAGCGAGGTGTTGCGCCAGGGTCTCGCCGCTGACGAATTCCGCTAGCTGATACAAACAGCTGCGGGGGCCTTCGGGCTCCACCGTGCGCACCACGTAGGGCGAGTCGATGCGGGCGCCGATCCACCCCTCCATTACAAAGCGCTCGATAAAAGCGGGATCATCCTCAAAATTCGCGGACGGCACCTTCATGGCCAACAGCCGGCCGGTACTCAATTCGGTGACACGGAACAATTCACTGCGGGTACTGGCATGCATTTGCGCCTCGATGCGCAAACCATCCAGCACCTGCCCCACCTTGAGCAAGGGCGGGAATGGCAGCGCCGAGAGTCGCCGGCACAACTCGTCGGCACCCTCGGGTTCACAGGCATCAATGCGCACCACCTGGCAACTAAGGTTGTCATCCGAACCCCGCGCAAGCGCCGTATCGATCAATGCCTGGCAGAGGCTATCGGGATCGCCAGCACCCTGTTCCAGCATACGGCACAGCGCAGCATCGTCGATAAAGCCGTGCACCCCGTCGGTACTGAGGAGGAAGATATCGCCCGCCTGCAAATCGACGCTGCGATAGTCGATATCCAGCTGCCAATCCATGCCCATCGCACGCGTGAGGGTGGACTGCCGAGAGTTGAGATAGGTGCAATGATCTCGGGTCAGTTGCTCCAGGCTGCCCTCGCGCAGGCGGTAGATGCGGGTATCCCCGACGTGGAACAGGTAGGCCGTGCTGGATTTGAAAATCGCCGCCGACAGGGTGGTCAGATAGCCCACCCTGCCCCGCTGCATGCTGTGGCCTTGACCACACAGCCAGCGGTTCAGCGCCGTCAGCACCTTGCCGGCGGAGGTTTTGACACTCCACGACTCAGGCGTACTGTAATAATCGGCGATGAAATTCTGTACACAGACCTGGGAGGCTTCGCGACTCGACTCTGCGCAGCTCAGGCCATCGGCAATCACCGCCACGGCGCCCTTGGTGCTGCAGAGGTAGCCCTGTGGCGCTCGAATGCCCACGCTGTCTTCATTGACCGGCTTGATGCCGGCCGAGGAGAGTTGCGCCACGGCCAACTGGAGCGTGGTTGAATCGAGCAGATGATTAGCCATGAGACGATGTTATCAGAAATAAAAAAAGCGGCGCCAACTGGGGAAGAAGGCACCGCAAAGGGGGTTCGTTTTAGGCCTTGGCGTGATCTGTCACTAGGCCACGTCGATCAGCTGCACGGTGCCATCCTCGGCGACTTCCACCATGTGGCCCTTGGGCTCATCCAGGAACATCACGGCGATGAAGGTCACTGCGGCCACTGCGGCCAGCACCATGAAGAAGGCATGGGGCTCAACAAAGGACAGCACGGTCAGAAAGGCAACACCACCGACGTTGCCGTAAGCGCCCACCATGCCGGAGATCTGACCGGTCATGCGGCGCTGCACCAGCGGAACCACCGCAAACACCGCACCGCAACCGCCCTGGACGAAGAAGGAACACGCCAGTGTCACGGCTACGGCCATGGGCAGTGCCCAGCTGGCGTTGATCTGGCTCATCACCATATAGCCAGCGGCAGTGCCCGCCAGGATGCAGAGCAGGATGAAACGGCGGCCAAACAAGTCAGACAACAACCCACCCATGGGGCGCGCCACCAGGTTGGCCACCGCGAAGCAGCCACCCACCAACCCAGCCACCACCGGGCTCAGTTTGAAGGTTTCCATGAAGAACAGCGGCAACATGGAGACCACAGCCAACTCGGAGCCGAAGGTCGCCAGATAGGCCAGATCAAGAATCGCCACCTGCTTGAAGCTATAGCGCTGCATCTGCGGCACGCCCACTTTCAGACGCTCCAGGTTCACCCGCAGCGCACCATAGACCTGGGAGCCGAACAAGATGGCAATGGCAGCATAGAGTGCCATGCAAGGATACACATCCAGCAGCTTCAGGTTGGCCGGGCCCAGCTTCCACACCAGCACGGCCAGGGCCGCGTACATCGGTACGTTCATCAGCAGGTAGAACACCAGATCGCCATAGGAGGAGACCTCCAGCGCGCCGGTTTTCTTTGGCTTGAAATAGGTGGAGCCTTTGGGGGTGTTGCGTGCGTGGGCGTAAAAAATGAAGCCATACACCAGCGCGATCGCGCCAGTAGTGGCAATTGCATAGCGCCAGCCATCATCACCGCCAATCCACACCGCCAGTGCAGGCAGGGTCATGGCGGCAAAGGCGGAGCCGAAGTTGCCCCAGCCACCGTAGATACCCTCGGCCAGGCCCATCTGACGCGCCGGGAACCACTCGCCCACCAGGCGAATGCCGATCACGAAGCCCGCCCCTACGAAGCCCAGCAAAAAGCGTGTCAGTGCCAGTTGCTCATAAGTTTCGGAAAATGCATAGGCAAAGCACATCAGACCGCTGAGCACCAGAAGGCCGGCATACACCAGGCGCGGCCCCAATTTATCCACCAGCATGCCGATCAGGATACGGGCGGGAATGGTGATCGCCACGTTAAGGATCATCAGCACCTTGACCTGCTGGTCGGTCAAATGCAGGGCCGCCTTGATGGAGGACATCATTGGCGCCTGGCTGAACCAGACGATGAAGGTGATGAAGAACGCCACCCAGGCAAAATGGAGCTGGCGGATTTTGGCATCGCCAACATCGAGCATGTTGATACGCATGGAGGACATGGTCGGGCTCTCGGTTTATTCGTTGCGAGACCTCTAGCAGCGGGCGTGCCAACACAAATAAACAAGGAAAATTAATTTATGAATGTGCTGACTCTTCATTTATATGAATTTAAAAAAATATCCACAGCAGTGCCATTTTGGTGCGCGCACCGACAGAACATCCTGTGCTGGCCAAAACAAAACGCACCGCATTGGTTCGCCACCAAGCGGTGAGCGCACCATGAGCGAGCAACACTCCGTGGCAAGAGCGTGACTAGAACCTCTACCGACCCAAAAATTCGGCTCAAAAAGCTGCAAATAAAGGGATTTAGTAAATTGGCACGGCAAGTGCTATCAAACCCGCAACAAGTGTCTGAAATCCCAATCAGCGGGTACTGCCATGAGCAATCGCAGCAAAGTCATCGTCGTCGGCAACGGCATGGTCGGCCACAAATTTATTGAAGCGCTAGTCACCGCCGACAGCGAAAAAAAATTCGAAATTGTTGCCTTTGGTGAAGAACCGCGCGCAGCCTATGATCGCGTCGGTTTGACCAGTTATTTCAATGGCAAGACCGCCGACGATCTCTCGCTGGTCACCCCCGGCTACTACGAAGATAACGGCATTGAACTGCGCACCAGCGAAAAAGTCGTCGCCATCGACCGCGCCGCCCGCACCGTGACCACCGCCAAAGGCGATGTGCTGACTTACGACAAGCTGGTACTGGCCACCGGCTCCTACCCCTTCGTGCCCCCGGTACCCGGCCACGATCGCGCCAACACCTACGTGTACCGCACCTTGGAGGATCTGGACGCCATCATTGAAGGCGCCAAGTCCAGCCAGGTGGGTGTGGTGATCGGCGGCGGCCTGCTGGGGCTGGAAGCCGCCAATGCCATCAAATCTCTGGGGCTGGAAACTCATGTGGTGGAATTTGCACCGCGCCTGATGGCCGTGCAGATCGACCAAGGCGGCGGCAGCCTGCTGCGGCGCAAAATCGAGGCGCTGGGCGTGGGCGTTCACACTGAAAAGAACACCCAGGAGATCGTCGACGGCGAGAAGCACGTGCACGCCATGAAGTTTGCCGATGGCAGCGTGCTGGAAACCGACATGATCGTGTTCTCCGCCGGCATCCGTCCACAAGACGAGCTGGCCCGCAGCAGCGGCCTGGAGGTGGGCCCACGCGGCGGCATCACGGTGGACAACCTGTGCCTCACCAGCGACCCGAATATCTACGCCATCGGCGAGTGCGCGCTGTGGAACGGCCGCATCTTCGGCCTGGTGGCCCCCGGCTATCAGATGGCCACGGTGGCGGCCCTGCACGTGGCCGGTATCGGCGGCAGCCAGTTCGAAGGCGCCGACATGTCCACCAAACTCAAGTTGATGGGCGTCGACGTGGCTTCCATCGGCGATGCCCACGGCAGCACCCCAGGCGCCAAGAACTTTGTGTTCATTGATGAGCAGAAGGAAATCTACAAGAAGCTGGTGGTGTCTGAAAATGGCAAGACCCTGCTGGGTAGCGTGCTGGTGGGTGATGCCTCCGACTATGGCAACCTGCTGCAACTGGCGCTGAACAACATCGAACTGCCGGAAAACCCCGAGGCGCTGATCCTGCCCGCACTGGACGGCGCCAAGCCCGCCCTGGGTGTGGAGGCGCTGCCCGATAGCGCGCAGATCTGCTCCTGCAACAACGTCAGCAAGGGCCAGATCTGCCAGGCGGTGCGCGAAGGCGCCACCACCCTGGGCGCCCTGAAGAGCTGCACCAAGGCGGCCAGCACCTGCGGCGGCTGTTCGCAGCTGGTCACCCAAGTGATGAACAGCGAGCTGGCCAAACTGGGCTTCGAGGTCAAGAAAGACCTCTGCGAGCACTTCGCCTATTCCCGCCAGGAGTTGTTCCACCTGGTGCGCGTGGGCAACATCCGCAGCTTCGACGAGCTGATCAGCAAGCACGGCAAGGGCCTGGGCTGCGACATCTGCAAACCTACGGCGGCCTCCATCCTGGCCTCCTGCTGGAATGACTACATTCTGAAGACCGAGCACGCCGGCCTGCAGGACACCAACGACTACTTCATGGCCAACATGCAGAAAGACGGCACCTACTCCGTAGTGCCCCGCATGGCCGGCGGTGAAGTCACCCCCGATGGCCTGATCGCCGTGGGCCAGGTGGCGAAGAAATACAACCTCTACACCAAGATCACCGGCGGCCAGCGGGTCGACCTGTTCGGCGCCCGCCTGGAGCAACTGCCCGCCATCTGGGAAGAGCTTATCGAAGCCGGTTTCGAATCCGGCCACGCCTACGGCAAATCCCTGCGCACGGTGAAATCCTGCGTGGGCTCCACCTGGTGCCGCTACGGCGTACAGGACTCGGTGGGCAACGCCATCCTGCTGGAGAATCGCTACAAAGGCCTGCGCTCGCCGCACAAACTGAAGATGGCGGTTTCCGGCTGCACCCGCGAGTGTGCCGAGGCCCAGGGTAAAGACGTGGGCGTGATCGCCACCGAGAAAGGCTGGAACCTCTATGTCTGCGGCAACGGCGGCATGAAGCCCCGCCACGCGGATCTCCTGGCCAGCGATCTGGACGACGTGACCCTGATCAAGTACATCGACCGCTTCCTGATGTTCTACGTGCGCACCGCCGACCGCCTGCAGCGCACCA
>CAZYQX010000045.1:0-22076 GCA_964649985.1 uncultured Pseudomonadales bacterium
TACAGCGCGTCGTAGAGCGGGCGCAGGTAGGGGTCCACCTTCTGCGCCAGGTCGCCGGGCAGGAAGCCGAGCTTCTCGCCGGCCTCCACCGCAGGGCGCACCAGCAGAATGCGCTGCACGCGATCCTGTTCCAGGGCCTCCACGGCGGCGGCGACGGCCAGATAGGTCTTGCCGGTGCCCGCCGGGCCGATGCCGAAGTTGATGTCGTGATCGCGAATGGCGCGCACATAGCCCTGCTGGTTGCCGCCGCGCGGGGTGATGGAGGCCTTGCGGGTGCGAATGCTGACTGGGGCTTCGCCGGTGTCGTCGTCCGGGGTGGCCTGGCCGATCAGCTCAACGCCAGACGATTGCAGGCAGAGGTGCACCTGATCGGCGCTGAGATCGCCGTTGTCGGTTTCGAGATAGAGGTGCTTGAGCACGCTGGCGGTGGTGCGCACCGCCTCGGCACTGCCGCGCAGCTCGAACACATTGCCCCGGTTGGCGATGTGCACGCCAAGGCGCTTCTCGATTTGCTTGAGATGTTCGTCAAACTGGCCGCTCAGGCGCGCGAGGCGGCTGGCGTCGTTGGGTTCCAGACGTACAACGGTCTGGGCGGGATGTGAGCTAGTCAAGGTCTTCGCGTGGCACCTGATGGATATGTAGAAACTATAACGCACTTTGGCGTCTGTCGTATTACAGATGGGGCAGGTGCCATGCTTTTGCAAGGGGCGTCCCGCCTATGCCGGCCGCCCAGCGCTTACATGGGCCAGGTGGTGGTTTCTGCACCGCCATCCAGCTCGAGGATTTTGCCGCTCATCCAGCGCGAGGCCGGTGAGGCCAGGTAGAGCGCTGCAGCGGCGATGTCCTCGGGCTCGCCCAGGGTTTTCAGCGGTGTCAGCTCGATCATCTTGGCGCGAATTTCATCGGTGAGGTAGGTGGCCAGGGCATCGGTCATGACGGGGCCTGGGGCGATACCGTTCACCCGCACGGTGGGCGCGAAGTCCTGAGCCAGCAGCTTGGTGAGCTGGGTCAGCGCCGCCTTGGCGGTGCCATAGGCGCTGAAATAGCGCTGGGAGAGGCGGGCGGCGGCGGAGGTGATGTTGATCACCGAGCCGTGGCCGGCGGCCTGCATATGGGGCACCACCATGCGCGTGAGGGCGAAGGCTGTGGTGACGTTGAAATGGAAAATCTCGTCAAAACTGCGCGAGGAGGTTTTCAGGGGGTCATTGGGGCCGGCCCCTCCGGCATTGTTGACCAGCAGGGTGATCTTGCCGAAGGCTTCGTGTGTGGTCTCGACCAGCTTTTTCAGCTGAGCCTCGTCGCTCACATCGCAGGGATGGGCCAGGGCGCGCACCCCATATTGCTTGGCCTGTTCAGCCACGGCCTGGATATCCGCCTCGGTGCGCGCTGCGCACACGACGTGAGCCCCTGCCTCTGCAAAGGCCAATGCGATGGCTTTCCCCAGCCCCTTGCCTGCTCCGGTGACGATGGCGACTTCACCCTGCAGGGAGAACATATTGCGCACGCTCATGACAGCACTCCGGTGTGTAGATGGATTGGGAAATTAAATTAGCACGGCCATTCTATTTGAACCCCCGCCATTTGGATGGTGCTTAGCTGGATTGATCAATATCGTCTAACACTTTATTCGTGTTGCGCACATGTGCTGAGGGGTAGGTCATGGGAAGCTTGTCCATAAAGCAGCGCTTGTGGGGGCTGGTGCTCTCTATGCTGGTGTGCGGCATTCTGGTGGTGGGGGCCGCAGTCGGGTTGGCGGGGCGCCTGCTGGAGGATGCCCGCAAGCAGGAAGTGCGGCAGCAAGTAGAAAGTGCTTGGTCGGTATTGCAGCACTACTACACGCTGGAACAAGCCGGCCTGGAACGCAAAGAGGCGCAAAGACAGGCGTTGGTGGCTCTCAAGGCCATGCGCTATGGCAAGGATGGTTATTTCTGGGTCAACGACATGACCCCCAACATGGTGATGCACCCCACCAAACCCGAGCTGGATGGCAAGTCCCTGGCAGAGTTCAAGGATCCTGCTGGCGTCTATCTGTTCAACGAAATGGTGGCCCGGGTGCGGGAGAGTGGGGCGGGTTTTGTGCCCTATCGCTGGCCCAAGCCAGGCTTTCAGGAGCCAGTGCCCAAGATCTCGTTCGTAAAGGGCTTTGAGCCGTGGGGATGGGTGGTGGGGTCTGGTCTCTATATCGATGATTTGGCCGCTTCACTTCGCAGTCACGCCATGTTCCTGGTGGTAGTGGCCTTGGCATTGTTCGGCATCGCCTCCGTTGCCGCCGCTGTTTTGGTGCGCAGTATCATGCAGCCGGTGCGGGAGCTGACCTCGAGTCTGGAGCGCTTGGCGCAGCAGCGCGACTTGTCGCAGACCCTGCAGGTGACTCACCGAGATGAGTTTGGGCAGGTGGCCCGCTTGTTTAACGCCAGTCTGGACAATTTCCGGCAAGCATTCGCGGTGGTACAGGACGCCGCCACTGAGGTGTTGGCTGCAACCGCCAGCCTGGCGCGCACTTCGAACAGGGTGTCGGCCTTGGTGGCGCGGCAGGATCAGGCCGTGGCCAGAGTTCATGGTGCGGTGGAGGCCATTGGTCAGGGCGTTGATGATGTAGCGTCGGCCGCCCGTCATGCAGAAGCGCTGGCGAGCCATTCTGGTGAGCTTTCCACCAGTGGTGATGCGACCGTGCAGGAAGCACTGCGCGAAATGCAAGGCATTGCTTCCCGTGTGCAGCAATCCGCTCAAGACATCCGCACCCTGGATGACAGCGCCAGGCAGATTTCAGCGATAGTGGGGGTGATCAATGCCATTTCCGAGCAAACCAATCTGCTGGCGCTGAATGCTGCCATTGAAGCCGCACGAGCCGGTGAGCAGGGGCGTGGATTCGCGGTGGTGGCCGATGAGGTTCGCACCCTGGCGGTGCGGACGCGCTCGTCTACCGAGGAAATTGGTGCCATGGTGCGCACCATTCAGGACGGTACGCGCGCCGCTGTGGCTGGCATGGAGCAAGGAAGTGAACGAGTGCAGGATGGTGTTGAGCGCGCCAGCGAGGCGGGGGAGGCGATGAAAAGTATCGCCCAGCAATCGAGCCAAGTGGTGGATTCTGTCAGGGGCATCGCCCAGGCGCTGGCCGAGCAGCGAGACAACTGCCGGCACACCGCAGAGGGCATTACCGAGCTGGTTACGGTAAGCCACGAAACCAGTGCGGACATGGCCGATTTCAAAGAAGTGATGGCCTCACTGGAATCGCTGGCGCATCGTCTGGAGCGCGAGGTGTCAGTTTACCGCCAGCGTTGAGCTGATGTTTTGACCTGCTGCCTTTGTTTGCGGTGGGTGTTCTCTGTGCATACATATGCGGCTAAATCCACCCAAACGGGTGAGCAATGGCTGCGCGAGTTAGGTTTGTTCATGTCTTCGGATGTGAAATATGCGCGCTGGCCTTGCCTGTAGCGCAACAACTGTTACCCTTCTTGCCCCAGCATCGAGGGCAAACCATGAGTGACACGACTCCCGATCGCAAGGCATTGAACCGCCGCCGCATCTGCGCACGCCTGTGGCAGGAGTACCTGGATTCGCCCGGCTTCTACCAGTTTGATCGCTGGCTGGCCAACGTCATGCGCCGCGAAAAGAGCTTTGGCCGGCGCGACCGCCAGGCCTATAGCGAGGCACTGTTTGCCGCCATGCGCTTTGGCTATCTGGCTGCCTTTGCCATGCGCGCCGGCAAGCGCGATGGCGCTTCTGATGCCGCCCTGCGCGGCTTTGCCGGCAAGGCGACCCAGGCTGCCGTGATGAAATCTCTCTGGGCCGCGCTGGATGCCGAAAACTTTCTCTCCGCCGTGGAGTGGCGCTACCGCGCCGAGGGCGGACAGCAGTGGCCACTGGGGGAGACCGAGCAGCCCCCCTACCTGCTGGCCACGCTGGAACACATCGCCGAACTTGCCCGTACCGGCAGCCTGGAGTGGCGTTTGCTGTGGCACGGCATCCCGCTGCAGTATGCCCCGGCCCTGCAGGCGCGACGTGAGGCCAGCGGCTGGTCTGATGAGCAACTGGAGCGCTTTCTGGCCATGCAGTCCAGTCGCCCGCCGCTCTGGCTGAGGCTGAATCACCCCGAACAACGCCCGGCGGTACTGGCGGCCCTTGGGGAGGTATTCGAGGTTGAAGAGCTCGATGGTGCCATCGCCGCACGGGGTAGCAAGGGCATCTTCGAACTCGACTGCTACAAGAGTGGTGCCATAGAAATTCAGGATCTCGCCAGCCAGCGGATCAGTGAGCGCTTTGCCGTCTGCCCGGGGCAGCGGGTGTGGGATGCATGCGCAGGTGGCGGTGGCAAGACCCTGGCGGCGGCGGCGCGCATGCAGAACAAGGGGTCGCTCTATGCTTCCGACATCCGCGAGGACAAGCTGGACGAACTCAAGCGCCGCGCCCGCAAGGCGGGGGTACACAATGTGCGCACCCAGGTGTGGAACGGCGAAGCGCCGTTCGCGCTGCCCAAGGAAGTGGCTCGTCACGGTGGCTTCGACTGGGTGTTGGTGGATGCCCCCTGTTCCAGCAGCGGCACCTGGCGCCGCAATCCCGACGCGCGTTTTCGCGAGATGGGCAAGGACATCGGTGAGTTGTTGAGCCTTCAGCAGCGCTTGCTAAGAAATGCGGCCAACGCAGTTGCTCCAGGTGGTGCACTGGTCTATGCCACCTGCAGCTGGCGTGAAGATGAAAATGAGGCCCAGGTACGTGCGTTTCTGGCCGAGCACGCCGGCTGGACGCTGGAGCAGGAAGGGCTCCTGGGATGCCCGTGGGAAAATGCCGATACCATGTTTGCGGCGGTGATGCGCCGTACAGCGTCTTTGGAGGGCGCTCCATGATTGCCAACGACACGTCCAAACAAAATATGCTGAAGCGCTTGGCCCGAGTAGAAGGGCAGGTGCGCGGTGTGCGCAAGCTGGTTGAAGAGAGTGCCGACTGCGAGCGAGTGGCACAGCAGATGGCGGCCGCCCGCGCGGCACTGGACAAAGCCTTCCACGAAATGCTGGGCTGCATGCTTGATCATGTGGCAGAGCAACAAAGCCCTGAGGGGCGAGCAATGTTGGATCAAGTGCGCCAATTGCTGGCGCGTTATGGCTAAGGTGCTTCAGTTATCGCGCTCCTAAAAGCCCCCCTAAGGGCGGTAAACGCCTCAGCCACCCGCAGGGCGAAGTGCGCCGAAGCGAGTCAAAATTGGCTCAACGCCCAACCTTAAGCCGGCGCTTTGCGCCGCGCCCGCCCAGCACGTCAGGGCATTGATCGACTTTTTGCAGGGCCTTCTTCATTATTCGGCGCCGTCTCTTGCCGACGACTTACGGGGCCGCAGGCTGGGCGAGGCGACGGCTATTTGACCTTTTTTGCCTCTGAGCTTGCCATTTATTTGACCGTTGTCCATTGGGCAGCTTTAATTCTTCAGCGAGCAGCCAAGCCTCTGGCACTTTCATGCATGGTGGTGCCTTCGGTATGGGGCGCAGCCAGGGCATTCCGTATTATTGGACGTGGGGACGTCGGCATACATGTGGCAAGACCTCAGCGTTGTAGTTGTCGATGACGACGCCGACCGGCGTCATGATTTCAGGGTCATCCTGGAGTTCCTGGGCGAGAGCCCTAAAGTCATCTCCTTTGAGCAATGGGGCGCCTTGTTGCAGCCTGTCGAGGGGGAGCCCGCGGGGGCCAAGGTTGTCATCCTGGGGGACAGCAACTCAGAGCGGCCGTTGGTCAAGCTCATGGAGCAGCTTCAGCAGTGGGATTCCGCTACCCCAGTGTTGGCCATGGGCAACTTTGATCCGGAAGAACTCAAAGATCCCCAATTGCGCCACGCGGTGATTGCCCACCAGGAATTCCCCCCCAGCTACAACAAGCTTTTGGACAACCTGCATCGCGCCCAGCTCTATCGCGAGCAGAAGCAGAGTATGGGGCGCCAACAGCAGCGCGACGTCAAACTGTTCCGCAGCCTGGTGGGCACCAGCCGCGAGATTCAGAAAGTGCGCGAGATGATGGCCCAGGTGGCCGAGTCCGAAGTCACGGTGCTGATCACCGGGGAATCGGGCACCGGCAAAGAAGTGGTCGCCCGCAACCTGCACTATCACTCCAAGCGCCGAGAAAAGCCTTTTGTGCCGGTTAACTGCGGCGCGATTCCACGCGAATTGCTGGAGAGCGAGTTGTTTGGCCATGAGAAAGGGGCCTTTACCGGCGCCGTCACCAGCCGGGCCGGGCGCTTCGAGCTGGCGCAGGGGGGCACCTTATTTCTGGATGAAATTGGCGACATGCCGCTGCCCATGCAGGTGAAACTGCTGAGGGTGCTGCAGGAACGCACCTTTGAGCGGGTGGGCTCCAACAAGACCTACCAGGCCGACGTGCGCATTATCGCCGCCACCCACAAAAATCTTGAGCAGATGATAGAAGAAGGCTCCTTCAGGGAGGATCTCTACTATCGCCTGAACGTGTTTCCCATCGAGATGCCCGCCTTGCGCGAGCGGGTGGAAGATCTGCCCCTGCTGCTGCACGAGCTGATTTCCCGCATGGAAAACGAGAAGCGCGGCTCGATTCGCTTTAACTCTGCAGCCATCATGTCGCTGTGTCGCCACGAGTGGGCGGGCAATGTGCGCGAGCTGGCCAATCTGGTTGAACGCATGTCCATCATGTACCCCTATGGGGTGGTGGGGGTGCAGGATCTGCCGAAAAAATTCCGTCATCTGGATGAGAGCGAGGAGGAGTCGTTCATGATGGCGCCGCCGCCCTCCAGTGGTGATCGCCAGCCGAATGTGATCAACCCCGAGATCGTTGGCCTGTTGCCGCCGACCGGGCTCGACCTCAAGGATTATCTCACCAACCTTGAAAAGGGCCTGATCCAGCAGGCACTGGACGAGTGTGGTGGGGTGGTGGCCCGGGCCGCCGAGCGCCTCAAGGTGCGCCGCACCACGCTGGTGGAGAAAATGCGCAAATATGGCTTGCTCAAGCGCGAGGAAGATCTCGAGGAAGAAGCCTGACGCGCCTCGCCCGCCGCGCTGGCTAAGGCGGCGGGCCCCCCCCTTACGACGGCAGCCCCTGCTGCGGGTCCAGCACTATTTCCCTTCTTTGCATTTGCCTGCCCGCCCTGGCCTGAGGCCGCCAAAAAGTCGACGATTGCTTGACGCGACGTTCGCCTTTATCTGCTTTCTGATGTGTAACCATTTGAATAAATAGAAATAAAGGCTGCTGGTACGCGTATTGCTTTTGTTCTCGCAAAGCGCGTCGTGCTCCATCGCACGGCGAGACAAGCGAGGATGGCCTCATGAGTTCACAAGCTGCGATGCTGGAGACCCCCCGGGTTTCAATGCCGGTGCCGATGATGGCGCTCAGCCCGGTGGCTAACCCCGATGTAGGCGATGCCCTGCAGGTCTTCGACCGCCTCTCCCACCAACTGCGCGATGCCTATCATGTGCTGGAAGATCGCGTCTCGCTGCTCAACGACAAACTTGAGCAAGTGGGGGCCGAACGGCTGCGGGAGCTGGAAGAAAAGGAGCGCATCAGCCGCCGCCTTCACGACCTGTTGCACCTGCTGCCCGGTGGCGTGGTGGTGCTGGATAACCGCGGTCGTGTCATTCAGTGCAATGCCGCCGCAGTGGACTTTCTAGGCGAGCCCCTGGAGGGCGAACTGTGGCGCGATGTGATCGAGCGTTGCTTCGCACCGCGCAGCGACGATGGCCATGAAGTTTCCCTCAAGGACGGACGCCGGGTGGCGATTGCCACGCGCTCGCTGGAGGCGGAACCCGGCCAGTTGCTGCTGCTCACCGACCTCACCGAAACCCGCAAGCTGCAGGAGCGCCTGAGCCGCAATCAGCGCCTGGCGGCCCTGGGGCGCATGGTGGCCTCGCTGGCCCACCAGATTCGCACGCCGGTGTCAGCCGCGCTGCTCTACGCCAGCCATCTGGCGCGGGGAGAGAGCCTGCCCCAAGAGCAGATCCAGCGCTTTGCCAACAAGATTGTTTCACGCCTGAACCACCTTGAAGAGCAGGTGCGCGACATGCTGGTGTTCGCCAAGGGCGACATCAAACTGTCCCAGGTGGTAAGTGTCGAAGATTTGACGTCTCAGCTCCGCGTTGCCATGGAAGCCCCCCTCAGCGCCTATGGCGCGCGCTGTGAGTGGCAGGTGCAATGCCCTGAGGTGCAATTGCTATGCAATGCCCCGGTGATGGTGGGGGCCTTGATGAACCTGGTGAACAACGCCCTGCAAGCCAGTGGTGACGGCGCCACCATTCGCATCCGGGTGGCCTCGGCCTCTCAGCGCGGCATCCACATCGACGTGGAGGATCGCGGGCCGGGCATTTCCCAGGAGGTGTTGCTGCAAATGGAAGAAGATTTCTTCACCACCAAACCCAATGGCACCGGCCTTGGGCTCGCCGTGGCCCGTGCAGTGGCCAGGGCTCACCACGGTGAATTTTTCATCCAGTCCGAGCTGGGTCAGGGTACCCGGGCCGGTTTTCTGCTGCCTCGCCATGGCGCGGCGATCTGGGAGGCTGATGTATGAACGGTGCAAAGCTGAATGCGCGTATTCTGGTGGTGGAGGACGACAACGACCTCCGCGAAGCCCTGTGCGATACGTTGGAGCTGGCTGGGGCGAGCGTGCATGCCGTGGGCTCGGGCGAGCAGGCCCTGGCCTGGCTGGCGGGCGATTATGCCGACGCGGTGGTGTCAGACATCAACATGCCAGGCATTGATGGCGTGGAGCTGCTGAAGGCCATTCAGATCAAGCAGCCACAGCTGCCCGTGATACTGATTACCGCCTATGGCAGCATCGGCAAATCGGTCGCGGCGATTCGCGCTGGTGCCGCCGACTATTTGGTGAAGCCTTTCGCCCCCGAGGCCCTGCTGGATGCCTTGCGCGTGCATGTGGGGGGCTCCGCCGCCGGTGAGGACCCCGTCACCGAAGACATCGCCAGCCTACAACTACTGCAACTAGCCAAGCGCGTGGCCGCCACCGACTCCACCGTGTTGATCTGCGGCGAGTCAGGCACTGGTAAGGAAGTGCTGGCCCGCTACATTCACCGCCACTCACCCCGGGCGCGCCAGCCTTTTGTCGCCATCAACTGCGCGGCGATCCCTGAGACCATGCTGGAAGCCACCCTGTTTGGCCATGAGAAAGGTGCCTTCACCGGCGCCTATCAGAGTGCCCCGGGCAAGTTCGAGCAGGCCGATGGTGGCACCATCCTGCTGGATGAGATCTCCGAAATGGATATTGGCCTGCAGGCCAAGTTGCTGCGGGTGATTCAGGAGCGCGAAGTGGAGCGCGTGGGGGGGCGGCGCCCGATCCCGCTCAATGTGCGCATCATCGCCACCACCAACCGCAATCTGCGCGAGGAAGTGGCCGCCGGTCGCTTCCGGGAAGACTTGTTCTATCGCCTGAGCGTGTTCCCCATTGGCTGGAAGCCCCTGCGCGATCGCCCGGGTGATATCGTCCCCATCGCGCGTTCGCTGTTGAGCCACCATGCACGCAAGATGAACCGCACCGGTGTGTTCTTCGACGACTCCGCGCTGGAGGCCATGTTGGAATACCCCTGGCCTGGCAACGTCCGGGAGCTGGACAACGCCGTGCAGCGGGCCTTGATCATGCAGCCAGGCCAAGCCATATCGGGGCATCATCTGCATCTGGATCTGTTTGGTGTGGCTGAGCCCGCCACTCTGCGCAGTGATGCGCTGCCCACTCTGAGTATGCCGCTGGAGGGCGCTGCTGCTGTGCCTGCGCTGGGTAAAGATCTCAAGCGCCGCGAGCTTGAGATCATCGTCGATACCCTGCGCTCAGAACGCGGTTGCCGCCAGAAAACTGCCGAGCGGCTGGGCATCAGCCCCCGCACCTTGCGCTACAAACTGGCCAAGTTGCGCGAGTCGGGTACCGATGTGGACATGCTGGCCGGGGTGGCCTGAGGGCCGCGATACGCAGCGCCGCTTCGGCTTGTCGTGGTGGCGTACAAACAAAAAGGGCCGGAAAGATCCGGCCCTTTTTGGTTTTGCGGGAGTCAAACGCCTTTGACGTTGGCGATCTGGCGCAGTTCGTCCGGCTTCAGAATGGTGATTTCCTTGTTGTCTACCGTGAGCAGCTCAAGCTTCTGGAAGCGGCTGAACACCCGGCTGACGGTTTCCACCGTAAGCCCCAGGTAATTGCCGATATCACCGCGCGACATGGGCAGGCGGAAATGGGTGGCGGAGAGGCGGCGGCGGCGGTGGCGGGCGGAAATGCTCAGCACCAGGGCGGCGATGCGCTCCTCGGCGGAGTTTTTGCTCAGCAAGGTGATCAGCTGTTGATCCTGGGTGATTTCCTGGCTCATTAGCTGGAAAAAGTGGCGTTGCAGGGTCGGCACCGTGATGGATAGTTCCTGCAGGCGGTCGAAGGGGATCTCGCACACAGCAGCCGTCTCCAGCGCTTTGGCGGAGCTGTGGTGCTTGTTCATGCTGATGCCGTCCATCCCCAGGATTTCACCGGGGTAGTAGAAGCCGGTCACTTGCTCCTTGCCGTCGTCGGTGATGGAGTAGGCCTTCAGCGTGCCGGCGCGCACCGCATAAACAGACTTGAACGGCTCGCTCTCCCGGAACAGGTGCTCGCCCTTGCGCAGGGGGCGCCCGCGCTGGATGATCTCGTCCAGCTTATTGATATCGTCCGTTTCCAGGGCGATGGGGAGGCAGATGGTGTTCAGGCGGCAGTCACCGCAGGACACCTGATAATCGTGATGACAGCGCACGTCTTTCTGGCCCGCCGTTTCAATCAATCCCGCCATAGTCGCGTCTCAGTGAGCGATACATATTGGGGGTATGTTACTACATTCCGAGGCGCGTGGTATCAGTCCGCACATTCCTGGTGCGGAACTATGTCGGTCAGTGCGGTCAGATGACTTTGGAGTGGCGTCTTGGCTCCTCTACATTCTCCTCCGCTGGGCGGCGGGCATAGGCGTCAAAGGCCATGCAGATCGCCCGGATCAGCAGGCGGCCGGCGGCGGTGACTTTCAACACTGCCCCTTCTCGTGCCAGCAGACCGTCGGCGATGAAGCGGTCGATATCGGCCTTTTCTTCTGCGAAGTAAGTATCGAAGTCGATGTCGTGACTTTGCTCAATGGCCGCAGGATCAAGCTCCAGTTTGCAGATCAGTGACATGATCACGTCCTTGCGCACCAGATCATCGTCGTTCATGTGCAGGCCTTTGACGATGGGCAGTTCGCCCTTCTCGATCAGGGCGTAGTACGCGTCGAGCTCCTTGGCGTTCTGGGTGTAGCTACGGCCCACCTGGCTGATGGACGATACCCCCAGCCCCACCAAGTCTGGTGCCAGGCAGGTGGAGTAGCCCTGGAAATTGCGCTGCAGCCGGCCGTTTTCCGCCGCGATTGCCAGGTCATCGCCGGGCTTCACAAAGTGATCCATGCCGATGTAGAGATAGCCCGCCTCGGTGAAGCGGTCGATCACGGCGTGCAGCATTTCCAGTTTCTGCTGCGGCGTCGGCAGGGTCAGCCGGTCGATGGCGCGCTGCGGTATGAACAGATGCGGCATGTGCGCGTAGTTGTAGAAGGAAATGCGGTCTGGTGACAGGCTCAATACCTTGTCCACCGTCTCGGCCATCGACGCCGGGCTCTGGTGGGGCAGGCCGTAGATCAGATCAAAACTGAGCGATTTGAAGCCGTGGGCGCGCACCTGGCTCACCACATCCGCCACACTGTCGAAGCTCTGGATGCGGTTGATGGCCTTTTGTACCCGCTCGTCGAAGTCCTGCACGCCCAGGCTGATGCGGTTGAAGCCCAGCCCCTTCAGCAATGCCATGGTATTGGGCTTGAGGGTGCGCGGGTCGATCTCGATGGAGTATTCCCGGCTCGGGCTGTGCACCAGGTGGAAATGGCTGGCCAGTAAGTACATCAGCTCGGTCATTTCCGCCGGGCTGAGAAAGGTCGGGGTGCCGCCGCCCCAGTGCAGTTGGGTCACGGGACGGGATTTGCCGTACAGCTTCGACTGCATGGCAATTTCCTTGGCCAGGTGATCCAGGTAGGCGCGTGCCTGGCTCTTGTCCTTGGTGATGATTTTGTTGCAGGCGCAGTAATAGCAGATGTTGCTGCAAAAGGGCACGTGCACGTAGAGCGAGACGGGCGCGATGCTATCGCTGTGGCGATGGGCCTCGCGCTCCAGATCCGCCATGTCGAAGCCTTCGACAAACTGCAGCGCGGTAGGATAGGAGGTATATCTCGGCCCCTGCAGATTGTATTTGTCGATCAGCGCTTCATCCCACACGATGGCGCTGAACGCACTGGCGGCTTGGCTCATGGCGGCGTTTGCTGTTCTAATGATGACGGTCGAAACGGTATCGCACTCGCTGAGGGATGTCGTTGATACAGGTCAAGCGCCACCGGGGATGTGACTTGATGTGGATATTTTCATGTTTTGGTGTATCGGTTGAGGTGCTTGATATATGTCAATGTCCAGCGAGGGGTTTTGGCTGAACATGAAGCTATCCATGTAGGACACGGAGAACAAACAAAATGCAACAGCACGTGAAGAAGTTTGTACTGGGCGCCCTGGCGGCTGCGGTCATTGGTGGCGTGAACACGGCGGCGGCCTATGAGGCCGGCGATATCATCGTGCGCGTAGGTGCGGTGACGGTTGATCCGCATGAGAGCAGTAGCGATGTGACCCTGAATGGCACAGGCTTGGGTGCGGGTGTGGGCGTGGACAGCGACACCCAGCTTGGCCTGAGCGGCACCTACATGATCACCAATCAGATCGGTATTGAGCTGCTGGCCGCGACGCCGTTCAGCCACACCGTTTCGGGTTCTGGCACGCTGGATGCCCTGGGTATTCATAAAGTGGCCGATATCAAGCACCTGCCACCCACCCTGACCGCTCAGTACTACTTCCTGGAGCCTTCCAGCAAGGTGCAGCCCTACGCCGGGCTTGGTTTGAACTACACGATGTTCTTTGACGAAGAAGCGTCCTCCCAACTTGAGAGTGCGCTTGGCGCTGAGTACGACGTAGAGCTGGATGACTCCATCGGCCTGGCAGCACAGTTGGGTGTGGATTGCTTGTTTGATGACCACTGGGCGCTGAACGTGGCGGTTTGGTACATCGATATCGACACTACGGCGACTATCGATTCCAAGGATGACACCGTGCGCATCAAGAGCGATGTTGACGTAGACCCACTGGTCTACATGATCGGCGCGGCTTACAAGTTCTGATGAAGATGGGCGCTGAAAGGCGCCCGTCTCTTCAGTCCAGGCGGGGCTGGCACACTTTCCGATGCGTCGGGGAGGGGCCAGCCCCGTTGTTTTTTTGGGCGCCGCTTTGACGCCTTCCATTATTGCGAACACCCCGGCGCATGAAGGGGGTGGTACGCCTGTCAGGCTGTGCTGGATCAGGTAGGCCATCAAACTGGGGGGCGATTGTCGCTCGGGCATTTCTGCCCGATCAAGCCGTAAGCCTCTGCGCCTGCTAGGCCTCGTCAAGGGCGCAGGTGTTTTTTACATCCCGTGATGCTGGTGGTGCGAGTGCCCGGCAGGCTTGTCTGTGCCGTTGTCGGCAGGGGCTGCCTCACCCTGGGGCGTCGCGGGGACGTGATGTTGGTGGCCTGCCGGCATGGCCCCCATGCTATCCGGTGACATACTGTGCTGCGCGTGCTGGCCACCGTGCCCCATATTGCCCAGTATCGTCCACACGCCTAGCAGCATGATCAACAGCCCCGATGCCCGGCGGAACCAGAGCTTTTGCAGCAGTGCGCGGGTGCCCTCGGCCAGCAGGCCGGTGGCCAGCAGGGTGGGCAGGGTGCCCAGGCCGAAGGCGGCCATCAGCAGGGCGCTCTGTTGCCAGCTGCCGCTGGCGGCACTCCAGGTCAGGGTGCTGTAGACCAGTCCACACGGCAGCCAGCCCCACACGGCACCTAGGGCCAGCGCCTGAGCCGCATTGCGCGGCGGCAACAAACGGCTGGCCAGGGGCTGTAGCCGGCGCCACAGCAACTGGCCTAGCGCCTCCAGCCGGGCCAGCATGGGCCACCAACCGGCGATATACAGCCCCATCAATAGTAGCATGACACCCGCCAGTAGGCGCAGTGGCATCATCCACACCTCGCCGGTGGCCAGCAGGCCGCTGCCGATCAAGCCAAACAAGGCGCCGGCCAGGGCGTAGCTGGCGATGCGCCCGGCGTTGTAGCTGAGCAGCATGGCCACGCGGCGCAGGTAGGGTGTATCCGGCGGCAGGGCAACGCCCAGCGAGCTGGAAATGCCGCCGCACATGCCCACACAGTGGCCGGCACTCAGCAGGCCCAGCATCAGGGCGGCGGTTAAGCTAAGGCTTTCAGGCATCGCTATCATCGGTGTCGGGCTTTTTCTCGCTGGCGGTGGGGCTAGGCTTCTCGTCGTCGAACAAGATGCTGCTGGCGGTTTTGTCCATGTCGTCGTACTGGCCGCTGTTCACCGTCCACAGGTAGATCAGCACGGCCAGGAACGCGAATAACAAGGCGCCGGGGATAATCAGAAACAGGCTTTCCATGGGGCGCTCCTCAGAGGCGGGTGAGGCGTACGGCGTTGAGCACCACCAAAATGGAACTCAGTGACATGCCCAGGGTGGCGACATAGGGTGAAACCAACTCTGCCGCCGCCAGGGGGATGGCCACCAGATTATACGCCAGGGCCCAGGCCAGATTCTGCCGTATGATGCGGCGGGTGCGGCGCGCATGCTGCACGGCGCTGGCCACGGCGTCGAGCTGGCCACCCAGCAAGGCGCAGTCGGCGCTCAGCTTGGCCAGGTCCGACGCCGAGCCCATGGCCACCGACACATCGGCCCCCGCCAGCACTGGGGCATCGTTGATGCCATCGCCCACCATCAGCACCCGCTCGCCGGCTGCCTGCCACTGGCGCACTCGGGCCAGCTTGTCTTCGGGAGAGCAGCCGCTGTAGACCTCGTCGATGCCGAGGCTGGCGGCTACCCGCGCGGCGGCATCGGAGGCGTCGCCGCTCAGCAGGGTGGGTTTCAGCCCTTGCTGCTTGAACGCCTGCACACTTTGGCTGGCGCTGTCGCGCACTCGATCATCCACCAGGAACCAGGCCTCTATGCCGCGGGTGCTGGTCAGCAGTAGCCAGTGGCCGCTGGTGCTGGGCGGGCAAGTGGTACTACCCGGCAAGGCGAAAGCGGGGCTGCCCAGGCGATATTCTGTACCGTGCACCTGGCCACTCAAGCCTAGGCCCGGGTGGACCTGTACGCTGCTGGCAGAGAATCGTGGGCCTGCATGTGCTTCCAGAAAGGCGCGTGCGATGGGGTGCTCGGATTTCGCCTCGAGCGCGGCGGCGATGGCGATGGCTTCGTCAGTAGCGCTCAGGCCCGCTACGCTGTGCTCCAGCCATAGCTTGCCTTCGGTGAGGGTGCCTGTCTTGTCCAGTACCACTCGGGTGATCTCGGCCATGGCTTCCAGCGCATGGGGCTGGGTGACCAGAAAGCCTCGCTTGCGCAACGCGGCCAGGCTGGCGGTGAGGGCGGTGGGGGTGGCCAGAGAAAGCGCACACGGACAGGTGATGGCCAGCATGGCGACCGCCACCCACAGGGCGCGCTCACCGCTGGCAAACCACCACCAGCCGGCAGTGGTGAGGGCGGTGATCACAAGTAGCCAGAGGGTAAATTGTGTGGCGATGCGATCCGCCAAAATGGCAATGGCCGGCTTGCCGGCATTGGCCCGGGCTAGCAGGCGCTGGATGGTGGCCAGGCGCGAGCCCGGGCCCACCGCCTCCACCTCCACCACTAACGGCTGCTCGATGTTGAGGGTGCCACCCACCACGCGCTCACCTGGCTTGCGGGGCACCGGGAAGAACTCGCCGGTGAGGGCGGCCTCGTTGAGGCTGCTGCTGCCGCTTAGGATGCGACCATCTGCAGGCACCACTTCGCCCGCCTTGACCAACAGGCGGTCGCCTCGCAGGAGGCTCACGACCGGGACCTGCTCCGTGGCTTCGTTGTCAGCCAGCAGGCGATGGGCCTGAAGCGGCAGAGCCCCTTCACCGGCGGAGATAGCCCGGAAGGCGGTGTGTCTGGCTTGCATCTCCAGATAACGCCCCAGCAGCAGCAGGAACACGAACATGGTCACCGAGTCGAAATAAACGTGTTCCTCTCCGTTGAGGATGGCCACCAGGCTGGCGATAAAGGTGGTGACAATGGCCAAGGTGACCGGCACGTCCATGCCGAGCTTGCCGCTGCGCAGGCTGGCCCAAGCGGCGCGAAAGAACGGTTGCGCACAGTAGCCGACCACCAGGGTGGCGACCAAGAAACTGGCCCAGTTGATCAGATCGCGGTAGACCTGTTCGTGAGCGGTGAACTCCCCAACCCAGATGCCCCAGGCGGCCATGCCCACCTGCATCATGCCGATGCCGGCGACTCCCATGCGGCGCAGGGCGTCCCGGGACTCCCGCTCACGCGCCTCAGCGGCGGCGTCGGGTTTGTGGGGAAAGGCCTCGTAGCCCACTTCGCGGATGGCGGCGGCGATGCTGCTCAGGTTGAGCTGGTGGGGGTCCCACTGCACCAGTGCACTGTGCTCCCCCAGGTTGAGGCTGGCACTGTGCACCCCCGGCAGGCGTGCCAGACGCTGCTCAATCAGCCACACGCAGGCAGCGCAGCGAATGCCACCGATGGACAGGCGCGCCTCTTTTAGCCCGCTCTCCAGTGAGCAGACGCAGTCTGCCTGTACTTCGTCGCGGTCGAAAAACGCCAGGTCGGCGGCAGGCTTGGGGGGGGCGGGGGGCAGCTCGCTGCGATGTTTGTAGTAGCTGTCAAGGCCCGCCCCGAGTATGGCCTCGGCCACCATCTGGCAGCCTGGACAGCACACGGCGCGAGGACTGTCATCCACCCGCACCTGCCAGGTACTGCCCTCGGGCACGGGCAGGCCACAGTGGTAACAGCCTGGCGCCATGGATCAGAGGTTGGAGCGTGCTTGTAGGGCAAGGCTGGGGGCGCCTTGCCATTCGCCTTGCAGACGCCAGGGAATGCTGTGCTGTTGCAGGGTGCCAGACAGCTCAAACATCCAGGCGCCCGCACCAAGAGGCTGGGGCAGGGTGGCGCCGTAGCGGCCTTCGGCAAGCTTCTTCAGCAGCACTGTGCTGTTGAGGGACTGATCCGTGGCGTGGCGCACTACCAGGCTGAGATCATCTACGCTGCTGTCAGTGCTGGTGAGCGCAAGCTCGATGGCACCTGTAGGTGCATTGATACTCAGGTTGGCGGCTATCTTGTAGCGGGCGGCCATACGGTCTTCAAGCAAAATGGGGGCGGCTTCTGCCACGGTGATGGCGGTGCTTGGTTCCAGCGTCAGTTGGTGGTTGGCCACATGCCATTCCCCACGCAGGCGCCACTTCTCGCCAGACTCCAGTCCGGTCAGCTGAACATACCAGCGTGCGTAGTTGATGGGCTTGGGGGCACGCCCTTCAAATGTCTGCCCATCTTGGGTTACTAGGCCAAATACCATGTCGTAGCGCGCTTCCATCGGGTGATTGATGGAGAGGGTCAGCTGCTCCAACTTCTTGCCAGCGGGCATGCGTACCCGCACTTCGCCGGTGGCACTGTCGAGCTCAAGCTCGGCGGTCATGCCGTGCCTGAGCGCAGCCTGATCCGCCTCTACGGTCTTGTTGATGGCCAGACCTTCCTTGTAGTAGTTGTCCTTCACCTTGTCGCCCATGCCCATCGACATCTGGATGAACCAGAGGTTGGCCACCACGGTTAACACCGGGATGGCAATGATGAACCACGGCCAGAACTGCTTGTACCAAGGCTGTATGTCCTCGTGGTTCGTCATGTGTGTATCAACCTTTTGGTGGGGCGATGAAGCGGTTTTCTTTGGTCACCGTAATCGCGTGGTTGTCCTTGGCGCGGACGGTCACACTGATGGTGCTTTCTGTGTCGCCGATTCTATCCGGTGGCGCGGCTACGCGCACGGGCAATTCTAATACTTCACCCGATTCGGCTCGCAGCTCGCCCTTGCGGCTGTCGAAGCGCAGGCCATCAAGGCCACGCACGTCGATTTCATAAACGTGGGCGGCTTGGTCCTTGTTCATGATTTTTACGCTGTAAACGTTCTCAATCCATCCGTCATTAGTTTCTCTGTAAAGGCCGCGATCCTTGATCACATCCACATTGAGCGGCACCCGGGTAAACAGGGTGTAGCCGAACAGGCTGAACATGGCGAGAACCGCCACGGCGTAGCCCACCAAGCGTGGCCGGATGCGGTGTACCGGGTTGCCCTCCAGCTCGTGCTCGGTGGCATAGCGTATCAGGCCTCGCGCGTAGCCCACTTTGTCCATTACCGAATTACAGGCGTCAATACACAGCGCGCAATTGATGCACTGATATTGCAAGCCGTTGCGGATGTCGATGCCCACCGGACACACCTGCACGCAGAGTTCGCAATCTATACAGTCGCCCTTGTTGTCGGGCTTCGGGGTACCGCGCTTGCGGGCACCGCGGGGTTCACCTCGTTTCTTGTCATAGGAGACTACCAGGGTGTCCTTGTCGAACATCACCGACTGGAAGCGGGCGTAGGGGCAGATGAACATACACACGTTTTCACGCAGCCAGCCCGCATTGATGTAGGTGGCCATGGTGAAGAAGTTGACCCAGGCGATCTCCCAAAAACTGAGATTAAGAGTGGCAAAGCCCTTTGCAAGTTCCGGGGCTCCTGCGAAATAAGCGACAAAGGTGAAGCCGGTCAGAAACGAGAAACCTATCCACATGGCGTGCTTGGCAGTCTTGCGCAGTGCTTTCTCTGCGTTCATGGGCTGCTGATCCAGCTTGATGCGCTGGTTGCGGGTGCCCTCGGCCAGTTGTTCTGCCCACATGAAAATCGCGGTCCAGACCGTTTGCGGGCAGGTATAGCCACACCATATGCGCCCGGCCCACACCGTGACAGCGAACAGGGCGAAGGCGGCGATGATCAGCAACCAGGCCAGCAACGGAAAATCCTGCGGCCAGAAGGTCAGGCCCATGATGTAGAACTTGCGCTCGGGCAAGTTGAACCAGATTGCCTGATGGCCATTCCAGGTCATCCAGGGGGCAAGAAAGAATCCGAGCAGCAGCGGCCAGCCGCTATAGAGTCGGATGCGCTGAAAGAAGCCCTCAATCTTGCGTGTATAGATTTTCTCCCGGCGGCGTGTAAAGGGATCGGCTTCGGACACCTCAGCAGGCGCCAGGCGATCGGGGGATGGGATTTCCTTAACCGGAATGAATTCCTGGGGGCCGTTCGCTTCACTCATGGCATCGTCTCTTGTGAGTGGCTTTCCGTGGAGTTTCACTATGCGCTCTATTCTAGAGCACCCTGCGGCGATAACGTGCATCGCGGTCACTTTCTTTGGCTGACGGCCGCATTCAGTAGTGCTGAGTTAAATACCTTGGGGAGTATGCCATTCCGCATGTCTGGAACGATTGCTCCAGATCAATAGCGGGGAGGGCCAGCAGCAATAAGTGGCGGAAGAATTGCCGTTATCAGCCCCATCCCCGGCACCAGCTTGTTTTGCCGTATCTGGCAGAAATAAAAAAGCCGCCCTGAAGGGCGGCTTGATTGACACTACTGGGCTTATTTGCCGGTCTCGTTGGAGACGCTGTACACATATGCTGCCAGCAGGTGGATTTTTTCCGGCTGCAGCGTCTCTGCGTGAGCCGGCATCTTGCCGCTGCGGCCACCGCGGACGGTCTGCTTAACCTTGGCCAAAGAGCCGCCGTACAGCCAGGTCTCGTCGGTCAGGTTCGGGGCGCCCATCATCTGGTTGCCCTTGCCATCAGCGCCGTGGCAAGCCACGCAGTTGGTCTTGAAGGCTTGTTCGCCCAATGCGGCCTTGGCTTTGTCGGCTTCGCTGCGGCCGGACAGGCTGAGCACATAGTGAGCAACGTTTTCCACGCCCTCATCCCCCAGCACATCGCCCCATGCAGGCATGGCGCCCTGGCGACCAGCGGTGATGGTCTCAACCAGTTTGGCGGGTTCGCCACCGTACAGCCAGTCCTTGTCGGTCAGGTTGGGGAAACCGTACTGACCCTGGGCATCCGAACCGTGGCACACGGCGCAGTTATCGGCGAACAGGCGGCCGGCGATGCGCATGGCTTTTTCGTCCTTGGCCAGATCGGGGATCGGCGTCTTGGCGAATTCGACGTACATCGGGCCGTACTTCTCATTGGCCTGCTGTACTTCCTTTTCCCACTGGTTGGTTGAGGTCCAGTTCAGGAAGCCCTTGTAGTTACCCAGGCCAGGGTAAGCGGCCAGGAAAACAAGTGCGAAGATGATGGTGCCGATGAACATCAGGAACCACCAGCGTGGTGGCTCGTTGTCCAGCTCTTCGATGCCATCGACGACATGCCCAGTGGACACGCCCGCACCCTTGTCAGACTTGGTATTGGTGAACAACACCCAGATGACCAGCGCTATGTTGGTCAGCGTCAGGATGGTGATCCACGCGCTCCAAAAACTTGTCATTGTCAAACCCTCTATTTTTTGCGGTCTTGTTCGTCTTCGTCGGCGAAGGGCAGGTTGGCGGCCTCATCGAAGCGGTCTTTCTGCTTCTTGCTGAAGGTCCACCACGTCACCCCCACGATCACAAACATCATGAGGATGGTGCTTACGCTGCGAAGCGTGTCGATATCCATTGGATCACCGCTTGTACTTCATGATGGTGCCCAGCTGCTGCAGGTAGGCGACCAGTGCGTCGATTTCCTTGGTGCCGGCAACATCCTTGCGAGCTGTAGCGATCTGCTCGTCGGTGTAAGGCACGCCCACCATGCGCAGGGCTTCCATTTTCTTGGCCGTGTACTTGCCGTCTAGCTCATTTTCAAACAGCCAGGGGTAAGAGGGCATGACCGACTGGGGCACGACGTTGCGCGGGTTGTACATATGCGCTTTGTGCCATGCGTCGGAGTAGCGGCCACCTACGCGTGCGAGGTCTGGACCGGTGCGCTTGGAACCCCACAGGAAGGGGTGATCCCATACGGATTCACCCGCTACGGAGTAGTGGCCATAGCGCTCGGTTTCAGCACGGAAGGGGCGAATCATCTGTGAGTGGCAGTTGTTGCAGCCTTCACGGATATAGATGTCGCGGCCTTCCAGCTCCAGTGCGGTGAGGGGTTTCATGCCCTCAACCGGGGTGGTGGATGCCTTCTGGAAGAACTGAGGCACAACCTCAACCAAGCCACCAAAGCTGATGGCGACGAAGGTCAGGACAATCAGCAGGCCGAGGTTCTTTTCGACGACCTCGTGGTTCATATTCTTGAGCATCGAGAATCTCCTTAGGCCTTGGCTGCTTGGGGGGCGCCGGCTGCGTCAGCTTCACGCACCGTCATCCAGGTGTTGAACAGCATGATCACCATGCCCAGCAGGAACAGGCCACCGCCGATGGCGCGCACCACATAGCCCATGTGGCTTGCTTCAACTGATTGGATGAAGCTGTAGGTGAGGGTGCCGTCGGCGTTGTAGGCGCGCCACATCAGGCCCTGCATGATGCCGTTTACCCACATGGAGGCGATGTACAGCACGGTGCCGATGGTGGCCAGCCAGAAGTGGGTGTTGATCAGGCCAACATTCCACATTGCAGGGCGGTTCCACAGTTTTGGAATCATGTGGTACAGCGCACCGATGGAGACCATGGCTACCCAGCCCAGAGCACCGGAGTGAACGTGACCTACGGTCCAGTCGGTGTAGTGAGACAGGGCGTTTACAGTCTTGATGGACATCATCGGGCCTTCGAAGGTGGACATACCGTAGAAGGACAGGGAGACCACCAGGAAGCGCAGAACGGCGTCGGAGCGCAGTTTGTGCCAGGCGCCAGACAGGGTCATGATACCGTTGATCATGCCACCCCAGCTGGGTGCCAGCAGCATCACGGACATGGCCATGCCCACGCTCTGAGTCCAGTCGGGCAGAGCGGTGTAGTGCAGGTGGTGAGAACCGGCCCATACGTACAGGGAGATCAGGGCCCAGAAGTGAATCACGGACAGGCGGTAGCTGAATACGGGGCGCTCGGCCTGCTTCGGAACGAAGTAGTACATGATGCCCAGGAAGCCTGCGGTCAGGAAGAAACCTACCGCGTTGTGGCCGTACCACCACTGGATCATGGCGTCCA
>CAZYQX010000046.1:0-20997 GCA_964649985.1 uncultured Pseudomonadales bacterium
CGCGCGCCCGCGTGGGGCGCGACTGACGTGTATTACACCATTCCACCGAGTGCGGTAGGTTTCAATCCGCGCGCCCGCGTGGGGCGCGACGACTTAACCATCCGCCCGGGCATACGCTGTAGGCGTTTCAATCCGCGCGCCCGCGTGGGGCGCGACCTACAATATCACTACACAAATGCAGAGAGCACTGAGTTTCAATCCGCGCGCCCGCGTGGGGCGCGACCGAGCTGAGCGGCCAGCACATCACGGGCCAGGCTGTTTCAATCCGCGCGCCCGCGTGGGGCGCGACGTCAATGTGTTTCCAGTGAGTTGGCATTACAGACGTTTCAATCCGCGCGCCCGCGTGGGGCGCGACGTAACCCTTCCGTGAAGCTGATAGCGGTGCGACTGTTTCAATCCGCGCGCCCGCGTGGGGCGCGACCAGTACTACCCGCCGATGGCAATGCTTACACCTGGTTTCAATCCGCGCGCCCGCGTGGGGCGCGACTTTGTTCCAAAGTTTGGGGAATGGTACTCGCAGGGTTTCAATCCGCGCGCCCGCGTGGGGCGCGACCGTGGCGCCGAAAATGTTATCGGCAGGGCCAACAACGTTTCAATCCGCGCGCCCGCGTGGGGCGCGACTGTCTTTCACTGGCAGTGCAACCGCATATTTTATGTTTCAATCCGCGCGCCCGCGTGGGGCGCGACTGCCCGACGCCCCGCATTGTTGCCAAGAGACCAGAGTTTCAATCCGCGCGCCCGCGTGGGGCGCGACAATGAGGTTCGCCGACAAAACGCGAACCATTGGAGTTTCAATCCGCGCGCCCGCGTGGGGCGCGACTGTCAAAACTCGTCACGGTAACACGTGAATTCGACGTTTCAATCCGCGCGCCCGCGTGGGGCGCGACCCCTGCCCAATTTGCTCCAACCGCTTGGAGCTCGGGTTTCAATCCGCGCGCCCGCGTGGGGCGCGACTTGGCTGAATCTATTGCCGACACCACTTCAGAATTTGTTTCAATCCGCGCGCCCGCGTGGGGCGCGACGAGCTGCGGTGCCCAGTGATAGCGTTGTCTCAGCTGTTTCAATCCGCGCGCCCGCGTGGGGCGCGACATATGGGATAACCTTTCCGGGACATAAAACATTGGTTTCAATCCGCGCGCCCGCGTGGGGCGCGACGCTTTGGCGCGTGGCGCCTAGTCACTGAGTACGAGTTTCAATCCGCGCGCCCGCGTGGGGCGCGACGCCTTTGAGGATGCTGTCGCGCTCGTCAGTGAGCGTTTCAATCCGCGCGCCCGCGTGGGGCGCGACCATAGGTGGATGCACCGCTTGAGTAACCGATCTTGTTTCAATCCGCGCGCCCGCGTGGGGCGCGACTGGCTGCCACGGTCAAGAGCCACACCCGGCAGGTGTTTCAATCCGCGCGCCCGCGTGGGGCGCGACGGTTTGATCTGATGTTGCGCGACCAGATCGCGGATGTTTCAATCCGCGCGCCCGCGTGGGGCGCGACCCAAGGCCATTGGCTCCAAGTTGGCACTGGGCGCGTTTCAATCCGCGCGCCCGCGTGGGGCGCGACCAAAACAACTGGCTGAGGATTATGGAGTGCACTACCGTTTCAATCCGCGCGCCCGCGTGGGGCGCGACGGGGGGCAGAATACAAGTGCTTTACATCACCTGAGTTTCAATCCGCGCGCCCGCGTGGGGCGCGACGCGCCGCCACCTGGAGCGCAGGAGGCCCGGTAATAGTTTCAATCCGCGCGCCCGCGTGGGGCGCGACTCTGCTGCTCGGTGCGTTCGTCGGGCACAAGCCTGTTTCAATCCGCGCGCCCGCGTGGGGCGCGACCGTCGGTTTCGATGGTGCCGGCAATGCGGCAATGAGTTTCAATCCGCGCGCCCGCGTGGGGCGCGACCTTCGATATCTACCCGAGTGCATGGTTTGTGACTGTTTCAATCCGCGCGCCCGCGTGGGGCGCGACGCCGTAATTGTAAGTGAATGTTTCAAAACAGCAACAACGGCGAAAATTGCTAATCGCGAAGTAACGCCAACCACAAAGGGCAATCAGCACATAATTAAAAAATATCTTCTTAAAGAACAATACATTGCAACCCGCTCACCTGCATGCTTTTCATGAGAGCAGGGAATTAGCGGAAATGCTTTCAGATAATCAACGTATCGCGAAGAGGGTCTGGTACATCTTTGATGCCGATGTGCTCAACACGCTGGCGCCCCTTCCGGCCTAAAAAATAAAACCTCAAACTATCACGGGCAGGGTCATAAATCTCACTGAGCCGATGTTTAAGCTCAACAAACTGCGCCGGGTCAACCTCGCACTCAAACACCGAGTTCTGCACCCTAACACCGTAATCAAGGCAGGTTTTTGCAATATTCCTCAACCTGCGTCGCCCCTCCGCACTAACAACGTTGACATCGTACGTTACCAACACCAGCATGCTATTTCGCCACGTAAGGGGTATAGCACTTGGTATCGCCCCGCAGATGTCGAGCCAAAAGCAATGCCTGGCAATGAGGCAATAAACCCACTGGCACAGTCTCCTGCAAATAGGGGTGCACGATTTCCACCTGTTTCCGCTCCTGATAGGCCACCAACAAGGCCTTCCGCGCATCATCCTTTAATCTCACCGCACCACTGGCTTCGCTCACAAAATCTCCGGGTTGCACCTGGCGTCGATTGATCAAGGTCAGCACGAAGCGATCGGCCCACGCGGCCCTGAACTCCTCAAGCATATCCAACGCCAGACTTGATCGACCCGGCCTGTCTGCATGCAAAAAGCCCACATAGGGATCAAGCCCTACCCCCTGGAGGGCAGACACGCATTCTTGTGTGATCAACGAGTAAACAAACGATAACAGCGCATTAATGGGGTCAGTGGGTGGGCGACGAATGCGACCATCAAAAACAAATTCAGCACTGCGGATCAACTCATCAAAAACGCCGAAATAGGCCGAGGCCGCCTCACCTTCGATGCCCATCAGCTCATCGCGCTGTGTGGCCAATTTTACACGCCGCAGGCTGCTGGCCATGCGCTTAGCAACTTGCTGGATGGAGGGATTTTCGCCATGGTTTCTGCACTCCCGCAAAAGTACGCTGCGGCCATTGCGGATTTTAGCTGCCACCACGAGCTTGGCAATTGTCAGTGCTCGCTCTCGGTCATCGGCCCAGCGATACTGGGTTCTTCTGAGCAACACATTACCGCTCTGACGGCCCACAACGCGCGCGAGGAATCGACCGTACTCGGTGTAAAAGCTCAGGCCTATGCCCTGCTCTGCACAATAGCCCATCAAGAAGGGCGAGACGGATACCTGGCCAAAGCAGGCGATATTACCAACCGTCAATGCTGGAAACTGGCCGAGCTTTTCGTCACCATGCTTAATTACGATGGTCTCACGCTCCTTGTGCAGATAGGCCTCCTGCTTCGTGATATAGAGGGTATTCAGCAGCTTTTTCATTTGACCGTTCCATCTGTTATCGACGGATCATCACCCTCGTACAAGGCTTGCATGTAGGCCTCAGAATGGTCGATTCGAAACGCCGCTGGGTTGCAGACATCCACCAGGGAGCATGCTCGGCAGCGCCTTTTATCCAGCGTGGGCATCGGTGTTTCGCAGCTGTGCAACACTGCTCTCGCCGCTTTAAGGACTTGCAGGGTTTCATCTCGCAATGCGGTGTCGATCACCACATGCTCACGACGCCTCACCTCCCAATACCAAATGGCGCCTTCTTGCACGGTAGTTGATCTCATCTCTTCGAGACAGAGGGCCTGGGCGCAAAGCTGAATGCGATCCCACGACTCCAACTTGGGTTTCCCGCGCTTATATTCGACCGGTACATACCGAGGAGGATTGCCCCGCACCACTTCAAGCAAATCCATCTTGCCCACCAAGCCATAGCGCTGGGAGTTCAGCAGAACACCGCGCTCGTATCGGATATCTTTACGTTGCTCGGCCACGCCCGCATCTACCCGCTCGTGCAGCAGGCGACCTTCAGCGGTATAACGATTCTCCTCCCACACCTGCTCCACATGGATCAATGCAAACTGCCGGGGGCAATATGCATAGTGCTGCAGCGCAGAGATGGGGAGGAGATCGTCTTCCATCAATCAGCCCACTATTTTCTGCAAACTGACCCCACTGGGTAAGTTGCTGTCATCGACCGTGACCCGGTAGTCAGCAAAGCTGCGCGCAGGGGTGGAGGAATGCAGCTCAACTTTCACACGCTCAAATAAGGTGTGCGCCTGTGCACTGCCCAATTTGCTTTCATGTTTGAACACGTAAAGCCCGCGCGTGGTCATTTCACCACGCGCAGCCGAGCGATCATGCTCGAACATATTGGTCAGAGCTTCCAGCAGTAACTGCATGTCGTCATCGCTGAAACCAGTTTGTTCGGCAAGGGGGGCCGAGACGAAACCATGAGCTACATAGAGGCCATAGGGCACGGTGAATTTTCGGCCCATGGTTCGGTTGTCACCACTCTGGTCCTCAGCTTCTTTTGCGGTAGTAACGGCCATACGCGTGATGGAGTGCTCAGATGCCACGATGGGGTCTACTGAACGCGCAAATGTCATTTGCACCGGACCGCGCACTTGCCCGCAATTCACACCGGTTGACATGACCGCCCCAAAGGTTCTGACATCGTAGAAATTGGCACACATCCAGTGGCGCGCCTTGTCTACCGTTTCGCCCGAGCCCTTGCGCTTTTTATCATCCCCTTTCAACTCATCGCCGGCACCAATTTCGACATAAGCGCGCTCATGGGTCTTGTTCAAAATGGCCTTTTCTTTTACATAAATTTCATAGGGCGGCTGCTCTCCTTTAAGGAGCCCAACGTAATTCCTCACTTTGCGCTTCAGGCAGACGTCCGTTACCAGTCCTCTACCGGTTTCAGCATCAACCCTGGGCAAATTGCCCGCATCCGGATCGCCATTGGGGTTGCCGTCCTTTACGTCAAACAAAAGTACAAAATCATATCGGCTCTGGATTGCCATCTTCATTCTCCCTGGTCGGCAGTCTTGGTTTCATGTTTGGTAAAGAAATCTTGCCTTTGATGGTAATAACCAATGGCAAAGCGCCCCTGGTCTTGGAGTGATAACTGATTGGGAAAATCGCTGATTGCCCCCAGTATTTCCGCCAGCAGGCGCTCGTAATTCACTTGCTGCCCCTTGTGGGGCAGCTTTGCCAGGTGGTGATTTTTCATGCGCATCAAGATCGGCAGCACGCTGGCAGGTGTACCGGACGCGGCGGCATAGTAGCGGTCGCGGATCGTGGCGTTGATGCCAGGCTGTGCATCCTCCTGAATCTTTTCCAACGTGGCGAACAAGCGCCCCATGCGATAGCCAATATTGCAGTTTTCCTTGTCGAGTGACACGGCCAACTCCTTTTCATTTGATGGGTAAAATCGTTGCTTTCTGTTCAAGCAGGCCTTGACGATCGCCGCTGTCGGGTACGACACCTTGCGCTCTACTTGTATGCGTCGCAAGGCCGCCTGTAACAGCGCTTCAGGGTAAGGGAGGCCAGAAAGAATGCTGCGCATCCAGTCACCCGCCAAATTGGGGGGAATATTTTCGGTCTTTTCCTGGGCTGCAATTCGGGACAACAGCCACCACACAGACAGGTGATCGCGTTCACGAGGCGCATGAGCGATGGCTAAATCCTGGAAGTGTTGCGCCAATCTAGTGGAAAACTCGGCCACCGTGCCGACGTGCCAAAACCGAATGGAAATTCTTGCAGCATTCGGCGAAAGTCCGAGCACAAAGAATTTATTTGCCCGATCCTCTTCAGGTACCACGCCAGTATCAACCGACTTGAGCAGCGCCCTAACGGCATGCGTCAGGGCATCGGGATTGTCCTTAGGCGGCTCATCGAGGAAGAGGCTGAACTCTTGCTCAAGATGAGATTTTTTCTCTGACCAAAATACGACAGTGGCATCGCCAACACGCACTTTCTGGCTGGAATCCTTGCCCAGCAAATGATTTAGTGCCGTTGTATAGGCAAAGGCCGCCTTTTCGCTTATTGGTGCGTTCTTACCCTGGGTCTTCCCAAAAGAGTTGAACGCCGCCAGGTTGAAGGAGACAATATTGCCCCCCGTAGTGTTTGCCCCCTGCACACCTTTGATCGCCGGTTGAAGATTGGCAATCGCGTCATACTGCCCCGTTACCAGGCACACACCCTTATCATCACCGGCCGGCAACTGACAAATACGCTCCACGACAGCACTTCTTTCACAAATCAAGCACGCATCTTCATTCAAGCGAAATGAAACAAATGGGTTTACCTCGCGAATTTCTGTCGCCTGCGAGGTCGCATCAAGGGCCGCAGAGGGATTCCCGTTCAAGAATGCCATGACCGCAGAAACGCCCACATCATCAACAGCAAATGACTCCAGGCGCTGTTTGAACGCCATATGCTGTTCTGCTACGCGCTCAGGCTTGCCTTTAGTATCAATACCAAAAACATATTCGGCGTTATCCCACAGCAGAAATGCCTTGACCCCCACGGTTCGCTTCTCTGCCTGGGGCACTAAAAACGCCTTGGCTCGCAATTGTTTGCCCACTTGCCGGCGGGTATCTTCGATTTGAACCAACTGCCCCGCACGATCCAACACGACGACAAAGGGGATTTCTTTGTATTCAAAGCCCTCCGGCGCAATCCCTCCCTCTGGGTCAGCCGCCTTCCGGTCGTAATAATCCTTGAGCGCTTGCAGAATCATCCCCGCACCTCCTCACTATCCCATGCCGGCACGGCTATCACGCCCCTCTCCATTTGCGCATTGAAAAATCTCGGCTGTGGGCTCTCCCGATCGCGGTAGTCCAAGTCATACAGCATCCAGCCGAGCGCACGCGTCTCATCTACGGGCGCGGGCTCCTGCGGTAACTCGGCCACCAGCCTAAACGCACAGGAAAACTCACGGCACCCCAGATACGGCTGATTGAAGCACTGCCCCTTTTCTGCGCGGCGCTCGAACATGGCCACATATTTGCCATAGCTCGCCTCGGGATCTTTGGCCTGGTCGAACACCAAATCGGCATGAATGCGATATTTCACATCCCGCAGAAAAAGGCCCGCGCGCTGCTGGCGCTCATCCTCGACGGCAAACCCCATGGCTTCGCCTGACTCGCCCTTGAGCTGTTTTGCCGTGGGGGAGGTAAACACCCGCCCCACTTCATTGCGGCGCACCGAGATCCATTTGATCGGGTTCACTACCTCGATCTTGGTGATTCGCCACTGAATTGCCGGCTTCCAGAAAATCGCCTCAAAAATGGCGCGCGCGGCCGAAGGCGTGATGACGTCATAGCTGACGCGCTCTACCTTCATCTCTGGCCGGGTAAAGCAGGCAAAATCACCACTAACTTCCAAGCAATAATTGTTTGGCATGTTTCCTCCCTTGCTACATCACCGAGCAGGATGCATCACCCACATACAGATCATCCGCCAGCAACAAACCACATTCATTGTCATAGGCATTGGTAACGCAGATCGCCCAAATGCCCATTTGGATCTCTTCGATGGCTCCGATGGCACGAAGCTTTTTAAACTCATGCTCGTAGATCGTCACGCTGTAACGCTGCAACTGCCGGAGGATGCCCTTGTTCACATCCCCGTTTTTTAGCTTGCCGATCAGCCCCTCCGCCCGCTGATCGTAGGGCACCAGCACAGACCACGTACCCTTGTCATCGATCAGCCTGAATTTTTCTGCTGCGGTTCTGAACTGTATGCCGCACTGCCCGGCGTCTCGTGTCAGCAAGTCCACGACGCTGTGTTTATCGACATCAACAGCATTGAAATAATGCTCGAAATATCGCTCGTACAACGTGTGGCACAACAGCTCATCACTGCGACCATGCCAGACGCTGCGGGTCGCCTGCTCACCGAAGCTCAGCAGGCCCCTGGGCGTCTCCGACGGGGGCACAAACACCACCACTCGCCCACGAGCTAATTTGCCTTCTCGGTTGCAACGGCCTGCGGCCTGGGCGATGGAATCAAGCCCAGCCATGGCGCGGTAGACCACGGGGAAGTCCAGATCGACACCGGCCTCCACCAACTGGGTGCTGATAACCCGCACCGCCTCACCCTCTTTCAGGCGCTGTTTAATGCCTGCTATGACGCGTGAACGATGCTCACCACACATCAGTGCCGACAGATGAAGGGTGCCTTTGGGCATCAGTTCAAACAGCTGCCGACAATCGCGGCGCGTGTTGACGATGGCCAACACGGAGTCGTGCTGCTGCAACTCTTTGGCGAGATCATCCCATGAGGTACGAGCGCTCATGTCGACAGGCTTTTCGACGCTGACGCGATTCAGCGCGCGATAAAGTGCGGGCACATCCGATATGATTTCGCGAGCATTATCCAAGCCAGACAGCAAGGTTTTGCCATGAGCGCTTTTTCTCGACGCCAACGCAGGCTGAGTGGCCGTCGACAGCACCAACGTCACCCCATAGTGCTCGACCAACAGCCGCAATACCTCTAGCACCGGCCATAGAAACTCGGGAGGCAGAAGCTGGGCTTCATCCATCACGATCACTGAGTTCGCAATATTGTGCAGTTTTCTGCAACGGCTGGCTCTGGCCGCGAATAGCGATTCAAGTAACTGCACGCTGGTGGTGACGATGATGGGGGCATCCCAGTTTTCCGCCGCCAAACGGCTCTTGCTACTTTCTTTTTCGGCATCAAGATTCGAATGATGCTCAAGCACCGCATCACCAAAAATCTCTCGGTACTGCTCTGCGGTCTGCTCGATGATGCTGGTGTAGGGGATAGCGATGATGACCCGCCGCATGTGGTGCCGAACCGCATGATCGAGGGCGAATGCCATACCCGACAGGGTCTTGCCCCCGCCGGTTGGCACGGTGAGCGTGTAGAGGCCCCGGTCGCATCCAGCTGCGTGACGGCAATCGCGCAGAACTGCCGCGCGAATCCGATTCACCACCGAATCATCCACGCTGGCGGCCTTGCTCACCATGTACTGGTCAAAGCGCAGTTTTAAATCAGCCAGAGAAAACTCATCGCCTCGAGCAAGGCTTTTCTCTGGCGCCATGAAGGCTTCTGTATCTAGAAAATCAGCATCTACCAAGCATGAAAACAGCATGCGAATCCACAAGTGCAAGCCTTTCTCCCCTCCTACAGGCTTCGTTTGCGGCATGCTGGCGTTAAGGATTTCAGTTGGCGCGTTATTGCTCAGCACCTCACTCAAATAATTTTTTTTCTTACCCTCACCGAGCCGCACTGATAAGGCGGCGGCACCCGCATCAGCATGATCCCAATCTGGTAGCCCCGCGTGATGACCTGCAATTAAATATGCGAGCACCCGGCCGATGATATTGAACCGTTCGACCGCATGAATCGCACCCGCCGTGGAGTGATCTACTCGACCCGCTCCACCTTCGATATGAGCTTCGGGGTCATAGCCCGTCACACCTCGGATATAGGCCTGGAATGCAGGGCGGTACTTGCCTAGGTCATGCCATAAACCCGCTAACGCAGCCCAGTCGGACGCGTTAAATACCTCGGCAAACTGGGAGGCGATTTTGGCCACTTTATGCAAGTGTTCTTCAAGGGAATGGAGAAGCCACTCGTCATTTTCAGCCAGCTTGGCGTGAGCAATTAAGATGTTAGCCGCCATGTAGTCACATCCACTTCCACATATCTGATACCCCAGGGTTGCCACGACGGCTTCGCACACCCGCTCGCAGCTGCTTGGTCAAAACCATTATCCACACCTGCAAGCTCACCCACTGAGCCTCGAAGCATCCACCCCCAAATATTTTTCCAACGCTGCCCCCAACCGCCTGACCACTTCATCTTTTAACGATGGTGGCCCCAGCACTTCCACCTCGGCGCCATAGCGCAGCACGTCCATCACCAGTTCCCGGTCGTCGGCGTAGGGCAGCCACAGTTCCAGGCTGCCATCCTCATGGAGTTGCTGGCGTTGATCTGGGTGCCAGCGGCTGTGGCGCAGGCGCATGGCGGCGCGGCCGGTGAAGCGCAGGTGGGCGGTGCGGGTGGGTTGGCCGGTGAAAATGCCGTAGGAGGCTTCAAGCTCTCTGGCCAATGCATGCGCAGGAATCAAGCGTGCGGGTTGATCGAGCACTTCTACCTGTTCGATGCCGGCCAGCCAAAACACGCGCAGGGCCTCGCGCAGGTGGCAGTGTGCGTCGAGATACCATTGGTCGCGGTAGTAGACCAGGCGCTGGGGAGACACGTCCCGCTGGCTCGTCTGGCCGTTTATGTCGCGGTAGCTAATCTGCACGCGCCGACCGTGCAGCACGGCCCGAGAGAGCGGCCTAAAAATTTCCCGGGGCACGGCAGGCTGGGACAGTGGCAGCACGCGGATACGGGCCAGAGCCTCGCTCGGTGGCTGACCGGTGGTGGCGCTGAGCAGGTTATCGACGCGTTCGGCCAAGGCCTGAAAATGCTGGTCCAGCCCGCCAGGCTGGATGCTGGCCAGCAACTGCCGGCTCAGCAGCAGGGCGTGCAGCTCCTCGGCACCAAACCAGAGGCCAGGGATCTGCTCGGCCTGTGCGGGATCGAGGTAGTAGCCGTTGCGGGTGCGACAATAGGCGATGCGGTATTGGTATTGGTCGCGCAGCGCCTGCAAGAGGCGCTTGAGGGTGGCGTTGGAACACTCCAGCGCTGTCAGCAGCTGGGCCTTGGGTACGGGCTGGCGGCTGTAATGTAACAGGCTCAGCAGTTGTAGGCCGCGATGCAGGCTTTCCATGGTGCGACAGGTACTCACGTCCAGTGTGTGGGTACAACTTAGCAGCCTGCAGGCAGCTACTCAACGCGTTAGAGGCAAGCCCGATGAATTCACAATTAATCTCTATTTAACAATGAATTGCATATCACCCATGTATGCCTCAAGCAAAACGAAAGCACGCCCACATTGAGCAATTGTTGAGTTCACCATCCGAGTAAATATGCCGCCACGTGCAGCACGGCGCTGTTTATCCCCCTTAAAGTGAGCCTAGGAGCAGTTGCCGGGCGCCTCTCAGGGGCCAGTCCGGCCCGAGGACAGCGCGGGTTATCTGTGCGCCAATGTCGTCGAGATCGGGGCAATCCATTTTAAGTAGCTCGCCAAGCCCAAACAGCCGTTGATTCGGCTGGAAACACCACCCCCACCCTAGCCCTCCCCCTGAGGGGGAGGGAATCAGCACAGCGCCAGTGGTTGGCGACTTCGATTAACCAGGCCATGCACGACATTCAGCCACTCACTGACGGCTGGTGGGGTAGCCTCCGCTCTTCCCCTGAGGGGGAGGGGATCAGCTCAGTGCCAGTGGATAGCCACCACGATGCTCTAGACCAAGCACGACATTCAGTCACTCACTGCCGGCTGGCGGCCGCCGTGGTACCCCCCCCCTCTCGCCAGGCCACCAACCCCATATCGGAAATCCTCACACCAACCTACCGTGCGCCACCTGCCGTGCGCAGATATAATGGGCCGTTTGTCCTTTTACCGTTCGATTGAGGATCTCCGCCGTGCGCCTTGACCAAGCCTCCCGGGAACAGCTCCAGCAATGGGAGCAGGAACTCGCCCAGCAGTACGCCACCGCCCAGGCCGCCAAACTGAACCTGGACGTGACCCGTGGCAAGCCCTCGGGCGACCAGCTGACCCTGGCCGACGCGCTGGATGGCATTCTGGCCAAGAATTACAAGGCGCCGGATGGCACCGACACCCGCAACTACGGCGGCCTGGACGGCCTGCCGGAGCTGAAGGCGCTGTACTCTCAGGTGCTGGGCGTGAAGCCTGAGGAAACCCTGATCGGCGGCAACTCCTCGCTGACCCTAATGCACCAGGTGATGACCTTTGCCCACTACTTCGGCATGCGCGGGGCTGACCAGGCCTGGGCGAAGGAAGGCAACGTGAAGTTCCTCTGCCCTGCCCCCGGCTACGACCGCCACTTCGGCATCTGTGAGCACCTGGGTATCGAGATGATCACCGTGGGCCTGAACGCCGACGGCCCGGACATGGACGAAGTTGAGCGCCTGCTGGCGGCCGACAAGTCCATCAAGGGCATCTGGTGCGTGCCGCGCTTTTCCAACCCCACCGGCGACGTGTACAGCGCCGCGGTGGTGGAGCGCATGGCCAAGCTGGGCAAGATCGCCGCGCCCAACTTCATCATCATGTGGGACAACGCCTACGCGGTGCACACCCTGGAAGACGGCGCCCCGGCGCTGGTCAACCTGATGGACGCCTGCCGCGCCCACGGCACCGAGAACAGCCTGTTCACCTTTGGCTCCACCTCGAAGATCAGCCACGCCGGCGCTGGTGTGGCCTTCCTGGGCGCCTCGGTGGAAAACCTCAACGCCTTCCGCAAGCACCTGGGCTACGCCTCCATCGGCCCGGACAAGGTGAACCAGCTGCGCCACCTGCGCCTGTTCCCCGATATGGCGGCGCTGACCGACCACATGCGCAAGCACGCGGAGCTGCTGAAGCCGCGCTTCGACATCGTGCTGAAGCACCTGGACAGCCTGGCCGGCACCGGCATGGGCAGCTGGACCTCGCCCAAGGGCGGTTACTTCGTCTCCTTCGACACCCTGCCCGGCCTGGCCAAGCAGGTGGTGAAGCTGTCGGCCGAGGCCGGTGTGAAGCTGACCCCTGCCGGCGCCACCTTCCCCTACGGCAAGGACCCCGAGGACAAGAACATCCGCCTGGCCCCCAGCTTCCCGTCGCTGGACGAGCTGGACCGCGCCATGGGCGTGTTCATCCTGTGTGTGAAGCTGGCCAGCGTGCGCCAGAAGCTGGCGGGCTGATCAGCGCCAGAGGCAAAAACGGCGGGGTTTCCCCGCCGTTTTTGTTTGTACCAGCCATCGTCCGGGCCATCCTCCCCGGCAGCGTATGGGGCTCAGCTGTTCTGCTTGCGGAATTGGCCGGGGGTAAGGCCGGTCCACTTCTTGAACGCCCGCTGGAAGGCGCTGGGTTCGTCGAAGCCCATCAGCGCCGCCACCGCGTGGATGGTGAGCTCGGAGCTGGAGAGGAACTGGCAGGCGATCTCGGTGCGGCGCTCGTCCTTCAGCGCCTGGAATGAGGTCTCGCGCTCGGCCAATTTGCGCCGCAGGGAGCGGGCGGAGAGGCCCAGGGCCTGGGCCAAATCGTCGCAACTGGCCATGTGGTGGCTGAAGTCGCGCGCCAGCCATTGCTTGACCAAGGCGACCAGATCTTGTGGAGCCTCTTCTTCCGACTCCACCTGCGCCACCAGATAGTAGGGCGCATTGCGCAGGAATTCGTTGAGGGATTCCTCGCTGTGGTGGATGGGCGCATTGAGGAAGTGCGCCGGGAAGCTGAAGGTATTGCGCGGCGCGTTGAACTGGATGTTGCATTTAAAAATGCGCTGGAAACGCTCCACGTTCAGCGCCGGCTGGCCGCGCAGGGTGACCTCGAACAGCGGGATGGGGCTGCCCACCAGCCATGAACACAGCCGGTGCCAGGTCAGCAGTGCACCGGCTACGCTGTGCTGCAGCGAGAAGCCCGGGGCAATGCGCGCGGCATCCACCTTGGGGTAGGTGTAGGTGGCCACTTGGCCCGAGGCATCCACGGAAATCTGGCTGCGAAAGCGCACGGCTTCGCCGCGCAGGGTGCGGCACAAGGCAAAAAACTCGCCGGCGCGGTCGCAGGCCTGGTGCAGGGTGCGGCAGTGCACCACCAGATGGCACAGCATGCGGAAGGTGCCGGCCGGCACCTCGTTGCGGCCGAGAATGCCGAAGCATTCGTCTTGCATCAACAGGGTGATGCGCTCATACAGGCGGTTGTAGGCCGCCACCGGCAGATGCTCGGGCGGGTCGTCGCGCAGGGGATTGCAAGGCAGCCCTACCGCCTCGGCCAGCTTATCTGTGTCGCAGCCCTGAGCCGCCGCCACCCGCAGCAGGTTGGCCACGTATTTGGAGGGCACCTCGGCTGAAGCCGCCGGCAGGATGCCTCCCCCCAGGCCACCTTCGCCAGTCATTGTCGATCTAGATGTCACCATGCACTCAATAGCCCCACCGGCAACCCGGATTCAGTTACAACACCTGCCGCAAAACACTGACAAAGCCAACGGCGACAAGGGCTTGCGCTTGCCAAAACAACCCCATGAAGCATAAAGTACACCGCTTGAACATGTCCAAGCATATGACAAGCGGCCCCCCGTCGTACACACCACCAGGGGAACGCTGAACGCATCGCCATTATACTGAAGCCAATGGCGTATCAGGCGCATGGAAAGACGAGGATCACCCGGATGAGGTTTGGAACAGTGCGCGCCGCACAGACTCTGCTTGCCGTTGCCATTGCCGGCGTGTGTGGAGCTGCCCGCGCACAGGACAGCAGCAGCGTGGTACTGGAAGAGCTGATCCTCACGGCTTCCAAACGCGAGCAAACCGCCAAAGACGTCCCCATCGCCGTGGCAGTGGAAACCGGTGAAAGTCTGGCGCGCAAGAATATCCGCGATCTCGAGCAACTCTCCCTCGCCACCCCCGGCCTTTACGTGGAACAGGGCGGCCTCACCTCCACCCTGGCCATCCGCGGCCTGGGCAGCCCGGGCCTCGACACGGTGGAAAGCTCAGTCGGCACCTATGTGGATGGCGTCTACCTGCAGCGCAACCGCATCAGCCGCAGCCCGCTGTTCGACATGCAGCGGGTGGAGGTGTTGCGCGGCCCCCAGGGCACCCTCTACGGCCGCAACACCATCGCCGGCGCGCTCAACCTCAGCAGCGCAAAACCCACCCATGAGACCACCGGCCACCTGCAGGTGGAATCGGGCAACTACAACCAGCACTGGACTGAGGGCTACGTTTCAGGCTCACTGAGCGATAGCGTACAGGGCCGTTTGGCGGTGATGAACAGCCGGCGCGGTGCCTGGATGGAAAACGATGCCCCCGGCGGTGAGGATGGCGGCGGGCAAGACAGCGAAGCCTACCGTCTCAGCTTCCGCCTGATGCCGGCCGACAGCCTGGAACTGCTGCTGAAATACGAACACCAGGTGCACCAGCAAACCGGCCTGTTGGATCAAATGATCCGCATGCCCGGCGTGAGCGATATGGCGGCCCTGCTGCCGGGCTTCCCCGAGCAGCAGCTGGACGAGCACGGCAACAACGGTGCCTCCGGCCCCTTTGCGGCGTTTTCCCTGGGCGAACACCCCGGCCAGAAGACCTCCGCCGACCTGCTCTCACTGCAGGCCAACTACGCCCTCAACGACCGCTACTCGCTGATCTCCATCACCGGCCTCAACCAGATTGACGCCAGCCGCCAGATGGATATCGATGCCACCCCCTATGACGCCATTCACATGAACGGCGTGGACCGTTTCGATTCCATCAGCCAGGAGCTGCGCCTGGAAGCCTATGTGGACGACAACTTCAGCTACATCGCCGGCTTGTACGCCGACCAGCTGAAGCGCGACCCCAAGGGCACGGCAGCCATCAGCAGTGCATTTTTTCTGCAGTCCACCGGCCAGCCGGTCGCGGGCAGCAACCCCTATGCGGGCATCATATCGCCACTGAAGGACACCGAGGACAACAACTCTTGGTCCCTCTACTGGGAGGGCAGCTGGGAGTTTGCCCCCCACTGGAACGCCATCGGCGGCTTGCGCTTCGGCCAGGAAACCAAAGAAATCTACAAGCATTACGGCTATACCGCGCTGGATGGCAGCCCCACCAGCTATACCGCCATTCTTAACAATGTCGGCTTCGAGCTTAAGTCCTTTGCCCCGTCAGACACCCCCAGCCTGAGTGACGAACGCACCGAGGAGTTGGTGACGCCCTCGTTCAAGCTGCAGTACCAACCCGATGCCGACAGCATGTATTACGCCTCGGCCAGCGCCGGCGCCAAATCAGGCGGCTACAATCTCGACGACACTCAGGCCCTCGATTACAGTACCCTGCACAGCATCGAGTTCGACAAGGAAAAGGCCGTGGCACTGGAGCTGGGCAGCAAGTTTCTGCTGCTGGATGGCGCCGCCCACCTGAATGTCGCCCTGTTCTATACGGATTTCGAGGATCTGCAGGCTGCTACCGTAAGCCCCCAGAATACCGCCGCCGTGATCAACATTCCCTCGGCCGTTAGCCAGGGGGCCGAGATCGACGGGGCCATCCGCCTGACCGAATCCCTCACTGTGGGCGGTAGCTACGCCTACCTGGACGCCCGCTATAAGGACTTCGACAACGCCCCATGCGCGCTGCCCAATCTGCAGGCCTTTTTCTTGGCCGATCCCATGGCGCCGCTGGCCAACTGCACCCAGAGTCTGGATGGCGACGAGCTGCAGCACGCCCCTGAAAACAGTGCGTCGACCTACCTGAGCCATAAGCTGCCGCTGGGCAGCCTCAGCCTTGAGTCCAACATCAGCCTCAACTTCCGCGACAGCTCATCCCTGTCGCTGGCCAACGACCTCTACTCCGACGAGCTGACCACGCTCAATGCCCGCGTCACCCTGGCCAGCAAGCAGGATCAATGGGCCATCACCGCCTACGGCAACAACCTCACCGACGAGGATGGCTTGGTGGAAGCCCAGCGCGTTTCCGGGGTGGGGCTCGATGTGGTGAAGGGCATTCGCATGGCGCCGCGCAGCTATGCACTGGGGCTTGAACTCAAGTTCTAATCGTCAATCACACCGGTGGTGGTGAGGCGAGCCGCAGGCGCTGAGCCATGCAACATCAGCGCAGACCACGCTGAGATTTTCGGGGCGTACGTGACCGATATAGCGGCGTGGCGCTCAGCCCCCAGCCAGCGCTCCTCTCGCCCCTATACCCGTTAACCTAGCAGGGCACCGCTGGCTTTCCCTCGACACTGAATGCAGTGTTCGAGGGCGTCTTTCAGATTCGCCATGTTGACGGGTTTTGTCAGGTAGTGATCCATACCGGCCTCCAAACAGGCGTGTAACACCTCCTTGACGGCGTGTGCGGTGAGCGCACAGATCGGCAGAGGCTCGCGCCCCAACGACGCCTCCAGGGCGCGTATGGCCCGCGTCGCGGCAAAACCGTCCATCTCCGGCATTTCACAGTCCATCAACACCAGATCCGGAACGGCCTCCCCCCGGCCCAGCCCGCGCGCCAGCAGCTCATAAGCCTCGCGCCCATCCTGGACCACAAGAGCATCGTGCCCCATCTTGCTCAACATGCCGACCACCACTTTCTGGTTGATCAGATTGTCTTCGGCCACCAGTACGCGCAGCCGGTGGAAAACCGGTTCAACATCGCCCTCTGAGGGCGCGGCTGGCGTTGTGGCCGGCCCCTGCAGTGCCAAGGCTTCAGCCATCACCGGCGCCATCACGCGCGGGTAGACCGGTTTGGGCAACAACCAGCAGCTTTCAATAGGCTGCTCCAAGCGCAAGTGCCCACGCGTCAACACAATGGCGGGCAACACCAGGTTAGGCCGGCCACGTAAAATGCGCAGCAAGGCCGCGCCGTCGATGTCGGGCAGGCGTTCTTCCAGGATCAGCAAGTCAAAGGGATGCCCCGCTTGCGCAGCCTGTTGCACTTCAGCCAATACCGCCCAACCTTGCTGGCTGAGCACCGCCTGGCAGCCCCACTCCTGCAGTTGACGCACCAGGGCCTCGCCATACACCCGCTGCCTGACGGCCACCACACAGCGGCGCCCCTGGAGCCCATCCGCCAGGGCGGCCGCTACCTCTGCCACGCTGGAGGCTGCCCGCTCCTCAACCAGCGGCAGCACAAACCAGAAGGTGGAACCCACCCCCTGTTGGCTCGATACACCGATCTCGCCCCCCATCAGCTCCACCAGCTGTTTGCATATGGCGAGCCCTAAACCTGAGCCACCATAGCGCCGCGCGGTAGATGTTTTGGCTTGCTCAAAGCTTTCGAACAACCCCTGCAAATGCGCCTGATCAATGCCGATGCCGGTATCGCTGACTTCAAAGCGGACTTTATGGCGATCATGTGAATCCACATCCAGGGCCAGCCGCACATAGCCATGCTCGGTGAACTTCACGGCATTGCCCACCAGATTGGACAGTATCTGCCGCAGGCGGGTTGGGTCCCCCACGTATTGGGACGACAACGCAGGGGAAATGGTCAACAGCAGCTCCAGGTCCTTTTCTTGGGCCCGGCCCTGACACATCAGAACGGATTCGTTGGCGACGGTCTGCAGATCAAACGCGATCTGCTCCAGGCGCATCTTGCCGGCCTCGATTTTCGAGTAGTCGAGTATGTCGTCGATGATCCCCAACAAGTTCTGCGCCGAAGCGTGAATGATCTCAACACTGTGCTTTTGTGATGCATCCAGCGGGGTGCCGCGCAACAGCTCGGCCATGCCCATCACCCCATTCATCGGGGTGCGGATTTCATGGCTCATTTTGGCCAGGAATTCAGCCTTGGCGCGACTGCTGGCCCGGGAGTGCTCCTCCTCACGCCGCAACCGGTCAAGCCGGGAACTCAACGCAAAGGCCAACAACAGCAGGTGCAATAACTGGGCTGCACGCTGCACCTGTGGGGTCCAAAGTTCTTCATAGCCGGAAAACAGCATGACCCCGATCTGGCAGCCCAGGTAGCCCGTCCAAGCCAGTAAAAACCCGCCTGCGCCGGGATCACCTGCGCGCCAGCGCACCCAGCTCACGCCGATGATGGTGAAGGTCACACAGGCGCCCAGTACGGAGAGCCCCCAGGCAAACACCACTTCTTGCGCGATGAAATCCACGGGCACCGTTGCCGCCGCCAGTGCTGCCAACAAAACCGCAAGTGCCGCCAGCCAATACCAAACGAGCAACATGCGCACGCGCAGTTTGAGCACATGATCGGCCAACAGGATGTAAGCGATGAACAAAAGTGCCGTCATCAAGACCGGCATGCGCATGCCCATCCACGGATTGTCGGCCCAAAGCAGCTGGGCGCCAAAGCCTGAATTCGCCAGGAAAACGCCCACCAATGTGGCGAGATAGGCCACGAAGAACAGATAGGCCGGGTCGCGCACATTGGCGAAAATCACCAGGTTGTAGATCAACATGACGGTGACCACACCGAGGAAAAACCAGTCCAGCCACTGGTTGACGTCCATCAGTACATGCAGATTGAGGTCGCGATCCGCCAGGCGAAGATTCCCGGCAAAATGGCGGGCACGCCCTTGCACCTGGATATAGACGCTCACCTCTTCATATGGCGCCAGATCCACCGGGAACATGAAGAATCGATGGGGCACTGCCCGGGAATGGAAGGGAGCATCATTGCCCGTCTCGAAGCGGTTAAGCAAACGCTCACCAGACAGCAGATGCACGCGCAGATGGCCTACATACGCCTGGGGATAAATCAGCAACAGGTTGCGCTCTTCGGCATGCGGGTTGGCCAGATGGAACCGCAGCCACACACGCCGCTCACCAAACACCGGCAGCTGCGCCCTCGGAACCGAGCGCCAGCGCGTGCTTGAAAGCAGCGCGTGATCGAAGGTGGCCGGCTGATACTCGCCCTCCAACACTTCAACGCCGTTCCATACCGGCATGCCGTCGGCCGGTAACGCCCCCTGCAAGTCCAGCGCCGACACGGCCATGCTTGAGCACATGCACAGTAGCCACAGCCAGCCGCTGAGCCAGAGGCCAAGCGCGCGCCTCGCCCCTAAAGAGCGACTCTGCACCTGCACACGGCTCATGCTTGCAGTCCCCAGCACATCAAACACACCCGTTCACGCTCACCGAACGACTCCCTGTACCACTGACCACTCGCTACCCCCTAAGCCAAGTGCCGTCACAAGCTAACACTCATGAGCATTCGATGTCACATCCCCCGCGCAGCCGCCCAGGCCAGCAGGGCGCGAAGTGGCCCAGGCCGCGGGCTCAGCCTATGCGACAGCCACGACGGGAAGTGGCCCCCGAATGAGATACAACCAAGACACCGCCCTGAGCCAAACAGCCACGCTCACCCGCCTCACTTGGCGCCGTGATAGGTGGAAATCCGCCTCAACAACTTCTTATTTTGTATTCTGGAGCCCCCTGCGCGTCGCAGGTGGGCGAAAATCCAGGCATTTTTGCTGGCTCGCCAAGATGGACAGTGGCCCACACAGCAGGCTCATGCAATACGCCCGTTCAGTGTAGTGTAGTCGTGAGCGGCTGGCAGCCCTCCCTGCTTATTTGTGCAACACCCGCCACCGCAATATTCACCTACCCGGAGGGCGGTCAAGAAGGCTGCGAGTCGCTATTATTCATCGCAACCTGCGGAGGAACGCGCCAGGGGGTTCAGCCCTGCCCCGCCGACGTCCGCAACTCGCAGTCACTGGTGTCTGGAGGCACCCACGTATGCCCATCGCGGCGTCAAAACTACATAGAATCATTCAGACCACCATCATCATCACGGCGGTGGCGGCCATTTTCAGCGGTTTGTGGGCCATCACCAGCCGGCCGATCAGCGAGCCCGACATGCCCACGCATGTCTCCGGCTGGTGCTTTTCGCCCATGCGGCTGGACAACAACCCCAACGAGGGCCGGTTCCCCAGCCCGCAGCAGATCGCCGAAGACATGCGCCTGTTGGCCAAGTCTTCCCAGTCGATCCGTACCTATACCCTGCAGGGCACCATCACCGAGGTGCCCCGTCTGGCCCAGGCCTACGGCCTGAAGGTATCGCTCGGCGCCTGGATCAACGCCGATGTGGCGGCCAACGAGCGCGAGATCGAAAAGCTGATCGACCTCGCCAACCGCTATGACAGCGTGGTGCGGGTAGTGGTCGGCAACGAGGTGTTGTTGCGTGCCGACATCACCCCCGAGCAGCTGATCACCTACATCGACCGGGTGCGAGCCCAAGTGCGCAAGGGCGTGGAAGTGACCACCGCCGAGCCTTGGCACGTGTGGCAGAAATACCCCGAGCTGGCCGATCACGTCGACATTCTGGGCACCCACATCCTGTCTTACTGGGAAGGCCTCTCCGCCGAGGAATCGGTCAACTATGCGGTGATGCGCATGGATGAAATGGAGAAACTGTTCCCAGGCCGCAAGATCCTGCTGGCCGAGGTGGGCTGGCCGAGCGAGGGCCGCTCGCGCCGCCAGGCGGTGGCCTCCACCACCGAGCAGGCCCTGTTTCTGCGCCGTTTCCTGACCATC
>CAZYQX010000047.1:0-19670 GCA_964649985.1 uncultured Pseudomonadales bacterium
ACAGCAATGGCGGCGTATTCAGCTCAACATTAAAACGCGACAACTCATGCACCACCATGGGATGCGACAAGCGACGCAAAAAAGCGGCGTTGGCGGGATTGGGAAAATAATTGTGGTCAAGCAGCCACGCTTCAATCTCGAAGCCCCAGCTATAGCCTTCATCTTCAAACGCATTTAGCTCAAACCAGCGCCGCAGCAAGGCCGTTTCGCGGCGGAGGCGCTCGCCAAAGGCACGCCTATCCTCCTGATTGAACCTAGTGCGACTGATCTCCTCACCCATGGACGCCCCCATTAGCCTACTTGCCGAATGTAACGCAAGTACACGGCACTCAGGTTGACCTATCTCAAGCTGGAAAAAACTCCCTCTCAGCTTCCAGCCAGAAACGTCGACCACTGGAGCTGTGGTAAACTTAGACCGTCGTACGAAGTTGGAGAACAACGTCATGTCTGAACACAACGCAGTAATTGAATGGCAACGTGACGGCAAGTCCTTTGACTACGAAAGCTACCCGCGCGATCACCGGGTGCGTTTCGACAACGGCCTCGCCATCTGCGCCTCCGCCGCACCCGATTTTTTTGGCAGCACCGACTGTGTAGACCCTGAAGAGGCACTGGTTGGTGCACTTGCCAGCTGCCATATGTTGACCTTCCTGGCGGTATGCAGCAAAAAAGGTTATGTGTTGAACAGCTATCAAGATAACGCGTCTGGTGTGCTGGGAAAAAACGCCGACGGCAAGATGGCCGTTACCCACATCAAGCTGCGCCCTGTGGCCGTTTTTGAAGGAACTCCACCTTCCGCAGAGGAACTGGCCACGCTGCATGAACGCGCCCATGCCGCGTGTTTTATCGGCAACTCCATCCGCTCCGACGTCAGTATTGAGCTATAACCGCCGCCACACTCCCTCCAATCCGCTACCGCGCAAAAAATCCATGCCAAAGATTGTCAACCACGAAGTCCGTCGACACGAAATCGCCACCGCCACCGCGCAACTGATTGCAGAAAGCGGCTTGGACAATGTCACTATTCAAGCTATCGCGGCGCGCTGTGGTTACACCCAAGGCATGGTGCTGCACTATTTCAAGAACAAAAGTGAGTTGATCTGCAGTGCTCTGGATTGGTGCGACCGACAGTACCAACAGCGCTGCGAGCTTGCCACCCCAGGAAAGCAGGGTCTGGACGCCGCCTTTGCCCGCCTGCAGGTGGCATTGCCCACCAACGACACCATCAAGGCTGAATGGAGCATTGCCATTCAGCTGTGGAGCAGAATCCCCTTCGAGCCCGTCATTGCCGACTATTTCAGCAACAAACGATGGGATCTCTATGCCATCCTGCTGGACGACTTAGCAAACGCAGAGAAATTGGGTCAACTCAAAACGGATATAGACGCCGAGCACTGCGCCAAAGCCCTGATCGCCACGGTCACCGGCATTGGCGTGAATTATCTGTTTCACCCCAACCACTTCCCGGTCGAAGAACAAATCAAGTTAATGGAGTGCCCATTTAACAACCTGCGCGGCGTTTAAATAGCGACAATGCCTTTCCCGGCACTCAGCCTCGTGCACGCTGGCCAGGCACAAGCTCACGCCAGCGTACCGCCATCGACCCGCACACACTCGCCAGTAATGTGGCATGCATCATCGGACATCAGAAAGGCGATCAGCCCCGCCACAGCGTCTGGCCCCTTCGCCCCGGTAAGGGATGAGATGCGTCCCAATAGTGCCATATCAGCGTCGGCAGGGAATTCAACACCCGCCGCCAGCGGGGTGAGAATATCTCCCGGGGCAATGCAATTGGCGCGAACACCCTGTTTGGCGTACTGAACGGCAATAGACTGCGTCAAGGCCAGAACCCCCCCCTTGGATGCCGCGTAGGCCGCGCCCCAAGGCAAGCCCGCCAAAGCGGCTGTACTCGACGCGTTGAGGATCACGCCGCGACTCTTCAGCAACTCGGGCAAAGCAGCCCTGCACATCAGAAAAACGCCACCTAAGTTGACATTAACAATGCGCTGGAAATCGGCATAGGAGAAACTCTCCAGGTTCCCAAATCGAATGATGCCGGCCATGTTGCACAGTCCATCAAGCCGGCCAAAGCTGGTTATGCAACTCGCCACACAAGCCGCCACCTGGGCCTCATCACTCACATCACAGGCATACGATAACGCCCTGCCGCCCGCCTCACGTGCACGTGCAGCCACCTCCTCAACCGACTCTGCCTGCAAATCCACGCAAAAGAGCGCCCCACCCTCTGCAGCTAGCCGGGCCACTGCTGCGCGTCCAATGCCAGAAGCCGCACCGGTCACCATCAACACCTTGCCACTTAACCCGCTCATCACATTGCTCCTCAATTTGCATGAACACAATAAACAGCAACATCAGCTGGTGAACCAGACAGATGGGTGAGGCAGACCACATGACCGTTTTGCAAGAAGCAGTTGACAGCTTTTGTCATTGCTTTGACTAAGGATTTCGCTAACCTGTGCGCTGACCCTGGCCCTGGCGTGCGGAAAGTACCTTACACCGCATCTTTGACAGTATTTCAGCACATCCTGTGGCACATTTTACGCTGGAGGTGAAATCTGTGGGCCAGCCGCCTACAATAGGCGCCCATTGCCCCCCTCGGGGCACCGGTTGAGTATGAGGAGACGTCACTTTGGACGCTTTGCAAACGTTCCGACTCGAAGTGCGCGCATGGCTTGAAGAGAACTGCCCTGCATCCCAGCGCACGCCCATCACCCAGGCTGAGCAGTACTGGGGGGGCCGCAAGGGCAAGGACAAGTTCGCCAGTGAGGATGCCAAAATCTGGTTCGAGCGCATGCGCGACAAGGGCTGGACCGTGCCAGAGTGGCCGGTGGAATACGGCGGCGGCGGCCTTTCCGCCGAGCAGGCCAAAGTGCTGAAAGACGAGATGAAAAAGCTCGGCTGCCGCACCCCGCTCTACGGCCTCGGCATCTGGATGCTTGGCCCCGCACTGTTGGAATACGGCAACGAAGAGCAAAAGCGCGAGCACCTGCCCAAAATCGCCCGCGGTGAAATCCGCTGGTGCCAGGGCTATTCCGAGCCGGGCGCCGGCTCCGACCTCGCCGGCCTGCAGTGCAAAGCGGAAGACATGGGCGACCATTTCCTGGTCAACGGCACCAAGATCTGGACCACCCACGCCGATCAGTGCGACTTCATCTTCTGCCTGGTGCGCACCAATCCCGACGTGAAGAAACAGGAAGGCATCAGCTTCCTGCTGATCGACATGGATCAGCCGGGTGTGAGCACCTCGCCGATCGAGCTGATCTCCGGTGAGTCCGAGTTCTGCCAGACCTTCTTCGACAACGTGAAAGCGCCCAAGCACTTCCTGGTGGGCGAGTTGGACAAGGGTTGGTCCGTAGCCAAGGCGCTGCTCAAGCATGAGCGCAAGCTGATGAGCGAGATCGGCACCGAAACCCCCGGCCCCAGCTTCACCCCGGCCCAGGCGGCCAAGCAGTATGTGGGCGTGAACGAGCAGGGCAAACTGAAAGATGCCAGCCTGCGTGCCCAGCTCGTGGAGCACGACATGTACATGCACGCACTTGGCCTGACCCACTTCCGCACCTTCGCCGAGTCCCGCGCCGGCCAGGGCAACGGCCACACCCCGCTGATCATGAAGCTGTGTGGTACCGAGGAAGAAAAGCGCAAGAACGAACTGCTGATGGCCATTCTGGGCAGCCAGGGGCTCGGCTGGGAAGGCGAAGCCTTCAATGCCGACGAGATCAAGACCACCCGTGGCTGGCTCTACTCCAAGGCGCTCACCATCGCCGGTGGCTCCTCCGAAGTACAGCTGAACATCATCGCCAAGCGCGCACTGGAGCTGCCTGACTTCTGAGTGAAGTGAGGCATCCATCCAGAACTAGCGGAGACATATTGCAATGGCATTGGTACTGAATGAAGAAGAGCGCCTGCTCAAGGACACCGCCAAGGAGTTCCTGAGCGCCAGCGCACCCGTGAGCGCCCTGCGCGCCCTGCGTGACAGCCGCGACGCCACCGGCTATTCCAAAGAGCTGTGGGCCCAGATGGCCGAGCTCGGTTGGGCCGGCATCGTGCTGCCTGAAGATTTCGGCGGCCTGAATTTCGGCTTCCTGGGTTTTGGCCAGGTGTGCGAGGAGATGGGTCGCACCCTGACCGCCTCCCCCCTGTTCGCCACCGTCGTGCTGGGCGCCCAGGCTATCCTGCTGGGTGGCACCGACGCACAAAAAGAAGCGCTGCTGCCCCAGGTCGCAGAGGGCAAGCTGACCCTGGCACTGGCCCTGGAGGAAGGTCCTCACCACAACCCAGCGGGTGTTGCCCTGAAAGCCGAACAGAATGCCGCCGGCTTCGTGCTGAACGGCAGCAAGACCTTTGTGCTTGACGGCCACAGCGCCGACAAGTTGGTGGTCGTTGCCCGCACCAGTGGCCAACCCGGCGAAGCCGCCGGCATCAGCCTGTTCCTGGTGGATGGCAATGCCAGCGGCCTGACCCGCAAGCGCACCGACATGGTGGACAGCCGCAACGCCGCCAATCTGGTGTTTGACAATGTGCAGGTAGGCACAGACGCACTGATCGGCGAGCTGAACAACGGCTGGCAGGTACTGGACGCCACGCTGGATCGCGGCCGCATCGCCATCTCCGCCGAGATGCTGGGCAGCTGCCTGGAGGTGTTCGAGCGCACCGTGGGCTACTTGAAGGAGCGCAAGCAGTTTGGCGTGCTGATCGGCACCTTCCAGGCGCTCAAGCACCGAGCAGCGCACATGTTCACCGAACTGGAACTGGCCAAATCGGTGGTACTGGACGCCCTCTCCGCCATCGACGAAGGGCGCTGGAATGCGGGCCAGATGGCCAGCCTGGCCAAGGCGCGCCTGAACGAGGTAAGCAAGCTGGTAACCAACGAAGCAGTGCAGATGCACGGCGGCATCGGCGTGACCGATGAACTGGAAATCGGCTTCTTCCTCAAGCGCATGCGCGTTTGCGCCCAGATCCTGGGTGATGCGGGCTTCCACAAGGATCGCTACGCCGCTTTCTGCGGCTATTGATCACCATGCCCGGACGACAGGGAAGTCGCCCGTTGCACGCCATACAGCAGATGATATGGCCGCTAGCGCAAGGCTTGGGCGATCACATACAGAAGCCTTTGTCAGGCCACTGGGTTAGCCGCCAAAGGCAACCACACACTGAAACAACTCCCCTTCCCCGGCGCACTGTTCACCTCGATGGCGCCACCGTGCAGCCCCACCAGCATGGCCGCATGTGCCAGCCCGGTGCCACTACCCTGATAACGGCGGTTGACGCGAATATCCAGCGGGCCGATTTCCTCGAACAGGGTTGAACAATCCTCCGCCGACAGGCCTACACCACTATCCTTGATCCTGAGACAGGCACAGGCCTTCAGGCGCTCATGATCCGACGCCGCCAGACTGACCTCAATGGCGCCACGATCGGTAAACTTCACCGCATTATCCAGCAATGCGGCCACCACCGCCCGCATGCGCACCACATCGGCCTGCAAAGTGATCGCCTCAGTCGGCGCCACCCAGTTGAAAGCAAGACCCTTCAGGCGTGCGCGGTCAGCCACGGCCGGCACCATGCTATCCACCAGTGCGGCCAGATCGGTCTGGGTGAAGGTCAACCGCATACCACCGCTGGCTGCGCGCGCCAAATCGACCAACCGCTCAATCAGACCATGCAAATGATCGGCGTTGCGCGTAATGCTTTCCAGGGCCTTGAGGTCGCGCGGGGATATCGAGGCCCCCTCTCGCAGCCCCGCCAGATGCCTGGAGAAGCCCAGGATGGCGTTGAGCGGTGTGCGCAGCTCATGCGACATGGTGGCGATAAACGCGGAGCGTACCTGGCCGGCCTCCCGCGCGCGGGCCTCGGTCAGGCGACGCTCAATGGCGGACTCCGCCGCCTGGGTGAGGATGGCCAAGGTATCGGTTAGTCGGCCTGCCCGCATCTGGTCGTCCTCGGGAAAGCCCTCGGCCAGCACGGATATATGGGGGTAATTGACCTGGATACAGCCGGCAATGCGCACGATGCGCTCGCCGCTTCGAGCCTCAAGCAACCGCACCTTGCATAGCTCAGTATCTTCCAGCCAGGTCGAAAAACCAAAACTGGGTGATTCCAGTACCAACATCACCGCAAGATTGAGCCCTAGGCGCTCGCCGGCTTCCATCAGCCGGGCCTCCATGGCGTCCAGCGAATCGAAGGTCAGGCTGGAGGTGAGGAATTCCACTACGGCGCCCAGATCACTGCTCATGGACATCGCCATCAGCGCCATCTCACCCGCCTCGTCAAATTGCTGCTTCAGGCGCTTGCGCTCGAACAGCCAGGCGGTCCAGTCCCGCAGCTTTGACATCAACTCCAGCGGCAACAGCGGTTTTGGCAAGACATCCATGGCGCCAAGCGAAAACCAAGCCTCGCGTTCATCGCCCTGGGCATGCGCGGACAACACCAGTAGCTGCGCGGACTGTGACAGTTCCCGGCGAAGAGCCATCAACTCACTCACCGGATCCACCAGGCTGTCGGCGTCCACTACCACCGCCGCCGGCATCACTTGCTCAAACAAGCGAGCCCAATCGGTGCCTGGCTTGGCAAACACAAAGCGGCATGGCCAGCCGGCTACTTCGCTGCCATCGGCCTCGGGCATGAGGTGCTTCTCCTGCCCCACCCAGAGCACCCCGGGTTTGTTATCCATCACGGCACACTCACAGATCACCACATCCGCACTAAGTGTAGCCGGTAGAAACGACAAGGGCGCCCGAAGGCGCCCTTGAGGCAAACCGAAACCGGATCAGGTATCGAGTTTGAATACGCGCACCGCGTTCTCGCGCAGGAACTTCGGCCATACCTCGTCCTTGAACGGTACTTCAGGCATGTCTTTGAAGATGCGATCCAGCGACAAGCCCATCGGGAAGTAACCGGCGTACATCACCTGATTCGCGCCACGGGTGTTAGCGAAATTGATGATGTCTTTAGGATAGTGCTTGGGCGCGAAGGCACTGGTCATGTAGTACAGGTTGGGGTACTTGAGCATGAGTTTCCAGGCCAGGTCGGTCCAGGGCTCGGCACCGTGGCGCATCACCACTTTCAGCTCTGGGAAGAACCAGCACACTTCATCCAGCAGCTCGACCTTCTGCGGGTCCATCGGCAGACGCGGGCCAGGCACACCTACACAGGGGCAGAACGGGATGTCGAGGTCAACGCAGGTGGCGTAGATCGGGTACCACTTCTTGTCGTTGATCGGCACCTGGGGCAGCATGCCAGACGGGAAACCGGTCACCGCCTTGATGCCGTATTCCTTGTGCAGGCGGCGAATCTTGCGCACTTCTTCCATGCCGCGATTGGGGTTGGCGTCATAGGAGCCGAAGAAGCGATCGGGATACTTCTTCACCGCTTCCAGATGCGAGGCATACTGATCGTCAATGCCGATCATGGCGCGCTCGATGTTGTGCTTGTCCATCTGGGCGATGGTGTACAGGATGTAGTCGTCCTGCTTGCCTGCCTGGGGGATGTCCTTGAACATGTACTGGGCGGGCATCTTGAACATCTTGTGGCTTTCTTCGTCCATCAGCAGAGGCTTGATGAACTCGTACCAGCCGCTGTTGTCCTCGCCCGGGATGCCCATCATCAGGTCGATGACCTTGATATCGGTCGGCATTGCCATGGTGGATTTTCCTCGCCGTATGCGTGTTTTCAACCGAATGCGCCCGCCTGCCCGTCTGCGCGAGCTACTGCCGGCACACAAAAGAAAACGGGCGGGGTTGAATGCCCCGCCCGCTCAGCAGGCTGTTATTCCTGCACCATCTCGAAGTCGTACTTGGAGATGCCGCAATCGGGGCACTCGAAGTCTTCTGCTACGTCTTCCCACTTGGTACCCGGGGCGATGCCCTTGTCGGGCAGACCCAGCGCTTCGTCATAAATGAAGCCGCAGATCACACACTCCCACTTCTTGAAATCGCTCATTCGAGTCTCCCGCGATAACTCAAGTTCATAATCACGGGCCATTATATCACCGAGAACGCAAAACGGCCCCGCCTGATGGCCACTTATCCTTGATGTAACGCAAATCGCCACACTGACAAGCAGGCGCTGCATGGCCAGTTTTCGCCGGTGCTGCTGGCCGCTTCGGCTATCATTCTTTGGCGTGCCAACGCGTAGAATTGGGGAAAACAAGTTCATTCCGTATCAGAGTGAGGTCAGCCATGCCGGAATACCGCGCCCCCTTGCGAGACATGCAGTTCGTACTGAACGAGTTGCTGGACAGCAACAGCCATTACGCCCGTCTGCAGGGATGCGAAGAAGTCGGTGAAGACCTGCTGGCCGCCATCCTGGAAGGTGGGGCGAAGTTCGCCGAAAACATCGCCGCACCGCTGAACAAGCTGGGCGATGAGGTGGGCTGCAAGTTTGAAAACGGCCAGGTCACCACCCCACCCGGCTTCAAGGAAGCCTTTGCCCAGTACGGTGCCGATGGTTGGCAAGCGCTCAGCATTCCGGCCGCCGAAGGTGGCCAGGGCCTGCCGGGCTCCATCGGCTCGGTGGTAAATGAGATGGTGGGCGGCGCCAACTGGGCCTTTAGCATGTACGCGGGCCTGGCCAATGCGCCGGTCACCTGCCTGCTGAACGGCGGCACCGAAGCACAAAAGGCCACCTACCTGCCCCGCCTGATCAGCGGCGAGTGGGCGGGCACCATGTGCCTCACCGAGGCCCACTGTGGTTCCGACGTCGGCATGATCCGCACCAAGGCGGTCAAGAATGCCGATGGCAGCTATGCCATCACCGGCACCAAGATCTTCATCTCCGGCGGCGAGCAGGACATGACCCCCAACATCATCCACGCCGTTCTGGCGCGGGTTGAGGATGCCCCCAAGGGCACCAAAGGCATATCCCTGTTCATCGTGCCGAAAGTCATGCTGAATGCCGACGGCTCCCTCGGCGCTCAGAACAGCGTGCACTGCGGCTCCATCGAGAAAAAGATGGGCAACAAGGGCTCCGCCACCTGCGTGATGAATTTCGATGGCGCCACCGGCTTCCTGCTGGGCGAGGAAAATCGCGGCCTGGAAATCATGTTCACCATCATGAACACCGCACGCCTGGGTACCGCCATGCAGGGCATGACCCTCGGCCAGCTGTCTTACCAGGGTGCCGTGGCCTATGCCCGCGAGCGCCTGCAGATGCGCTCCCTGACCGGCCCGAAGAACCCGGATGGCGAAGCTGATCCGATCATCGTGCACCCCGATGTGCGCCGCATGCTGATGACCCAGAAAGCCCTGGTGGAAGGCCAGCGCGCCCTGATCTACTGGCTGTCGCAGCAGGTTGACCTGACCAAATACGGCAGCGAGGAAGAAGCCAAGGCCGCCGAAGATCTGCTCGGCCTGCTCACCCCGGTGGCCAAGGCCTTCTGTACCGAAACCGCCATCGAAGTCACCAACATCGGTATCCAGGTTTTTGGTGGCCACGGCTACATTCACGAGCACGGCATGGAGCAGGTTGCCCGGGATTGCCGCATCTCCGCCATCTGGGAAGGCACCACCGGCATTCAGGCCCTGGACCTGATCGGCCGCAAGGTGATGGGTTCCGGCGGCGCCTTGCTGCGCAACTTCACCAAGATCGTGCACAAGTTCTGTGAAGCCAACAAGGACGACGCCGACATGGCGCAGTTCTGCGGCCCGCTGGCCGAGCTGAACAAGCAGTGGGGCGAGCTGACCATGAAGATCGGCGAGCGCGCGATGGAAAATGCCGAGGAAGTCGGTGCTGCGTCCGTGGATTACACCATGTACTCCGGTTATATCGCGCTGGCCTACATGTGGGCTCAAATGGCGAAAGTGGCACAGCAGAAGATGGCCGCTGGCGATAGCAGCAGCTTCTACAAAGCCAAGCTGGTGACGGCGCAGTTCTACTTCAGCCGCCTGCTGCCCCGCACCAAGGCGCACTTTGACGCGGCCCTGGCCGGTGCAGGCAGTGTGATGGCGCTGACGGAAGAAGAGTTCCTGTTCTGAGTGACTGAATACCCGCCGGTGCTGCCGGCGGGTGGCTCCCTTTCGCCCGCCCTGTGCGGGCGCTTTTTTTTCCAACCCTGACGCCTCACCCCAAAACCTCCACCGACAGCAATTGCAGATCGTGCCGTGCGGAGAGCCCCGCTCCGCCCCCATTGCCTATACACTAGGCACGAAATCTACCCTTCATCGAAATCTGATGCGCATTTTCAAACCACAAAAGTCATCCGCAACCAAACACAAGGCCACGCCCAAGCAGGTCGAGCTTGAGATCACCCGCATGAGCCATGATGGACGGGGCATCGGGCAAAACGGTGGCAAGACCACCTTTGTGCAGGGCGCGCTGCCAGGTGAACGGGTTCAGGTGACTATCACACGCCAGGAAAAGCGCTTCGATGAAGGCACCGTTCTAGCGGTGTTGACGCCGTCAGCCGAACGCATCGAGCCGCCCTGCCCGCACTATGGCCGTTGTGGTGGCTGCAGCCTGCAACATCTGGGGCACACCGCACAACGCCAGTACAAACAACATGTGCTGGCAGAGCAGCTGCTGCACTTCGGCCAGCTGGCGCCCGGCGCCTGGCTGCCCACCATCAGTGGCGATGAGTGGCGCTATCGCCATCGCGCAAAATTTGCCATCGCCAGGCAGGGTGAGCAGGTTCAGCTGGGATTCCGTGTTCGCGCCAGCCACGCGCTGGAAGCCGTGTCCGATTGTCTGATCGCGCACCCGGATATCTGTGCCCTGCTGACGCCGCTGGCTAACACCCTGCAAGCCTTGCCAGACCCACTGCCCACCGACGTAGAGATTTCCCGCAGCGATGCACAACAGCCCCGCCTGGGCGCCTGTTTCTACTGGGAGCGCACGCCCCCGTCGCAACACCTTGAGGCCCTGGCGAGCCTTTGCCAAGCGCAGCACGTGGTGCATGCCATTGCGCAGACCAAACAGCGCACGACGCTCATCCACAAAGACGCCGAGGCGGCGCTGCGCTACCAGCTCCCCGAGCACTTGCAACTGGCTTTCGCACCTGGCGATTTCACCCAGGTCAATCAGGCCGTTAACAGGCAGCTGATCGAGTCCGCGCTGACACTGCTGGCACCGTCCAAACAGGACAGGGTGCTCGACCTGTTCAGCGGGCTGGGCAACTTCAGTCTGCCACTGGCGCAGCACAGCGCTGAGGTGATCGGCCTGGAATTCGGCCAGGCCATGGTGGAGCGCGCAACGGAAAACGCCCGCGCCAACCAGTTGCACAATCTGCGCTTTGAAGCCTGCGACCTGTTGCGGGATGATCTTGCACTCCCCGCGTGCGATCTGGCCCTGCTGGACCCCCCTCGCGAGGGCGCGCAACAGGCCTGCCTGGCCCTAGGCCGGCTCAAGCCAAAGCGGATTGTCTATGTAAGCTGCAACCCCGCCACCCTGGCGCGGGATGCACGCCTGCTGGTGGATGCCGGTTACCAGCTGGCCAGCGCCGGTGCGGTGGACATGTTCCCGCACACCAGCCATCTGGAGGCCATCGCACTGTTTGTGCGGCGCTGAGTTTGGCGCGCCGCCCACGTGCCGGCGGCCAGCGTGCGGCCGCGCCCTCAGGCCAATTCCCGCAACGGGATACCCGACCAACTGCGTGCATCCAGCTCGCCGGCCGCAGGCGCCACCACCACTGGCACGCCGGTCAGGTGCGCCATGCCGGACAAGCTCTCAACGTGCTCGGGGCCATCGGCAAACAGCAGGTTGACGTTGGCGCCACTGAGGGAAGCCGCCACCTGCAGGCCCTTGGCATGCTGATGACCCCAGCCATGGGGAATGGCCACCGTGCCAGGCATCAACTCGGGCAGCAATTTGACCGGTAGGCGGATGGTGGCCACCCGGGTACTGATATCGGCCACATCACCATTGGACAATCCACGCGCTTGCGCATCCTGCGGATGCATGTAGAGGTAGTTGCTTTGCGCCGCCTTGCCATTGGTCAACTCGGCGATGTTCTGAGTCCATGAATTATGCGTGCTGTGGGTGCGCTTGCTGATCAAGCGCAGCTCACCCCGCGCCAGTGAGGCCCGCTCAGCCTCAAAATCAGCGTCAAGTTGCCTGGCACGTTCGATGAACAGGGCGGGTGCCAGCTGCACCAGGCCATCATCGGTGACGACCCGTTGGCCCAGGTAGTCCTCAGGTTTGGCCCCCTCGCGCGGTTTGCCGGCGCCATACTGCAACACATCCTTGAAGCGACCATTGCCGCTCAGTCGAAGCATTAAGTCCATGATAAAGGTCTGGGGAATACCCCGGTTCGGCGCCCGGCCGAATGCACGATTGACCCCCATCATCAGGTTCAGCAGCCCCTGCGCAATGCGCGAACCAAACAGCCCCACGCCACAGGCGCGGGCCAGCTCGGTGTAGATGGTGGCCTCATCCCACTGCTCCCCCTCCGGTGGCACGACGGCTTCGGTGGCCGCCATATAGGGCACCGACTGCATGCCCAGGAACAACGGGAACACAAAGGGCAGGTCCGGCCGCTGTAAAGGCGAGGTAGCCGGCAACACATAGTGGGCCAGGCTGGCGGTTTCATTCAGATAGATGTCTGTCACCACCAGCAGCTCGAGCTGTTTTAAGGCCTCGCGCAAGCGCCCCGCATTGGCCATGGTCAGCAAGGGGTTGCCGCCGGTGACAAACAAGGCCTTGATCTGATCCCGCCCCGGCGTGAGGATTTCATCCGCCAGGATACCACCCGGAAAGCCGCCATTAAGCTGCCTGAAGCGGCCAATACGCGAACGCTCTTCCCGGCTGAACATGCCATTTTTCTTGCTGAAGGCCGCAAAATCGAAAATGCCGCGCCCCACCAGGGTGCCCCCCTTGCGGTCGAGATTGCCGGTCACCGCATTGATCACCTCGGCCAGCCAGTGGGCCAGGGTGCCTTGTGGGCCCATGCCCACGCCGGTGCCGGTAATGATGGCGGCGCCGTCTGCCTCCACATAATCCCTCACCAGCTTGCGCAGTTCCTGTGCCGGAATGGAGGTGACCTCCGCCGTGCGCTCTGGACTCCAGTCCCCGACCAGTGCACGCAACTCGTCCAAGCCACGCATGTAGCGCGCCACACGCGCTTCGCTCACTGCCTGCTGGGCAAAAACTTCATGCAGGAAGGACAGGAAGAAATACACATCCGTGCCCGGGCGTATAAACAGGTGCCCACTGCCCACCTTGGCCGACTCGGTGAAGCGCGGATCAATGAAGATCGCTTTACCTCCGCGCGCTACCAGTTCCTTGAGACGTTTGACCGGGTGCGCCACCTGCAGAAAGGTCCATTTGGAGACCACCGGGTTGGTGCCCACCACCACCAGGCAATTCACATGATCCAGATCCACAAACGGCTGGGTGAAGGGGAAGCCGTACATTTCTGTGGCCGATGCGAAGCGGTTGGCACAGTCCTGCGTTGAAGATGAATAAATATTGCGCGACCCCAGCCCCTGCATGAAGCCTTCGGCAAAGATGGGATGGAGGATGCTGAAACCCGCCGCAGTCCCCACGTACATGGCGGTGGCATCCTGGCTGACCGCTTGCAGCTGGCGCACCTTGTTGCCGATCTCTGACAAGGCCTGCTGCCAACTGATGCGCTGCCAGCGATCCCCTACCCGTTTCAACGGATACTTCAGCCGGTCAGGGGAATCATACATCCGGTGCTGTTGCAGCCCCTTCATACAGGCAAAGCCGTGTGTGCCGATATGGTCCTTGGTGGGCTCCAGCGCGATGACCTGACCATCTGCGACTTGCGCAGTCAGTCCACAGCTGGATTCACAGATGCGACAGAAGGTGTGTTTGGTTTCCACGGAGCTAACCCCTGTTGTGGACGGGCGTACCCGTCAACCTGAATAGCTCCAAGATAGCGCCAATCACAACATAAGTAATCCTATGTTTGGGTGAGGTGCAGACATCTATGCGCAGAGGCCCCTCAGGCCTCTGCGCCTCCCTTTGACTGTTTGAACTTGAGCAACATCTCCCGGCTCTGCAGCGGCTTTGGCCCCAGCAACTGGCGCAGACTGACACGCAGCAATTGTTTGGCCACTCGCATCACTTCAGCTTGTGACCAGTCCTCAGCCTGCAGCATCAGCAGGCAGGCACCGGATATCGCCCCCGGATCGGTTGGCAAGCAGAATTCAAAACCCTGACGTGGTTGATAGGTATAGTGGCCGCCCGGCTTGAGCGCCTCCCCCTGACAACTGAAGTCGATGCTGTAGCCCAGGCTCTCCAGCAGACTGAACTCAAAACGCCGCAACAATGGCTCCAAGGCCGCCCCCTCGGCCAGCTGGGCCACCGCCAGTGCATAGGCATTGAACAGGCGAGGATGGGCATCCAGCGGTGAAAGCAAACGCACCAGTAGTTCGTTGAGGTAGAAGCCCGCGAACAGTTGCTCCCCTTCCAGCATCCAGGGCGAACCAATGGTTTCGACTGCCGCAATGGTCTTCAGCTCACCACGCCCATACCAGCTGACATGGAGTGGGCTGAAGGGGCGCCAGTGACTGCCACCGGCACGCTTGCCACTGCCACGCGCGGAACGCACCACCGCCGAAACCCGGCCAAAATCCCGGGTGAGGAGTTCCACCAGCGCGCTATTTTCCCGGTAGGGTCGGCTGTGCAACAGAAATGAGGGGATGAAGTCACTGCGCATGACACTCACTCATGCGTATTGGCGAATGACAGGCTGGCCAAGGCAACGGGAATTTCGCCTTTCCCAGCGCAAGCCTCGCCTGGCCTCTTGCAGACCGTACCGCCCGTGCGGCCTGGCGACCACAGCCCCCTTGACGGAGCTTGCCCCCTGGGCGACCCCACCCGCACCCGGCGGTGCGCTTGAGGTACTCCAAATGCGCGCCCCATCGCGCGCTGATTTATAGCGCCTGATCGAGGTGTCGCACCAGCGCCAATATCCCAGGCCGGCCAGGCATGGCGGGTGTGCTGGCAGAGCCCCCGCCAAAACAAGGCATCAAAACTCAGCGTAACCCAGACTGCGCAGGGCCCGCTCATCATCAGACCAGCCACCTTTCACCTTCACCCACAGGCGCAGCATCACCTTGCTATCGAACAGCTTCTGCATGTCCTGCCGGGCCTCCTGGCCAATCAGCTTGAGGCGGCTCCCGCCCTCACCGATGATGATCGCTTTCTGCCCATCCTTCTCCACGAAAATCACCGCCGAGATATGCCAGCAGTGGCGCTCGACCTTGAACTCCTCGATTTCCACCGCCACATCGTAGGGCACTTCGTCCCCCAGCTGGCGCATGATCTTCTCACGCACGATCTCGGCCGCCATGAAGCGGGAGCTGCGATCGGTGATCTGATCCTCCGGGAAGAAGTGTTCCGAAGCGGGCAGCATGGATTCGATGGTCTGCTCGAGATTGCTGCGGTTATGGCCGCGCAGCGCAGAAATCGGCACGATTTCCTTGAAGGGAAACTTGCGACTCATGCTCTCGATGAACGGCAGCAGCTTGTCCTTTTCCTTGACCTGGTCCACTTTGTTGATGGCCAGCAGCACCGGGCACTCCACGTGCTTGAGCTGCTCCAGCACCATTTCGTCTTCTTCGGTCCAGAAGGTGCGATCCACCACGAACACCACGACGTCGATGTCCTTCAAGGCCGCACTTGCCGCGCGGTTCATGGCCCGATTGATCGCCCTGCCCTTCGCCTTGTGCATGCCAGGGGTGTCGACATACACCACCTGCAGCGGCCCCTCGGTCTTGATACCGAGGATCTGGTGTCGCGTGGTCTGGGGTTTTCGAGAAGTAATGCTGATCTTCTGCCCCAGCAGGTGATTGAGCAGCGTCGACTTGCCCACGTTGGGGCGGCCCACAATGGCCACATAACCGCAGCGTTTGGTCTCAGACATTTCTTGTTCGCTCATGCATCACCCAATTTTTTCAGCGCGACTTGTGCCGCTGCCTGTTCAGCCGCTCGACGACTCTTTCCCCGCCCTTCGACGGCTTGAGGCAAGCTCGGCACGTGAGCCAGTACCTCGAAGTGCTGGTCGTGGGCCGGCCCACGCACCGCACGCACTTCATAGCGCGGAAGACTAAGTTTGCGTGCCTGCAAAAGCTCCTGCAGGCGGGTTTTCGCATCCTTGCCACTGTCGGTGGCCAACGCGGCTAGGCGGCTGGCAAACCAATCGAGCACCCTGGCCCGCACTGCGTCAATACCGGCATCCAGATAGATCGCCGCGATAATGGCTTCCAGCGCATCACCCAGAATCGAATCACGGTTGGCGCCACCACTCTTCAGCTCGCCCGCGCCCAATAACAGATGCTCCCCCAGACCAAAGCCGCGTGCAAGTTCTGCCAGTGTTTCCTTGCGCACCAAGCTAGCGCGAAGGCGACTAAGATCTCCTTCACTGAGCTGGGGAAAGCGATGAAAAAGGGCCTCGCCGATGAGCATATCGACGATGGCATCGCCAAGAAATTCAAGGCGCTCATTGTTACCGGCGGCAAAGCTGCGGTGAGTAATGGCCTGGCGCAGCAATTCACCATTGCGGAAGCAATGGCCTAAGCGCTCGCCCAGAACCTCTAAACTTGAGCCTTTCAACACGTTGGATTCACTACAACTCACCCGCCTGGCAAGACGCTCGGCGGGTGAACGGGGGGTTATGGAAGAGAAGCCGGAGCGACCGGCAACTACTGCTTGATTTCTGATACGTCATGGAAGGATACCACTGCATCTACGTTATAGAACAGCGGCACCCTCACTTCATACTCCACTTCCACCGACACCACACCTTGGTCTTCGACGATGGTGATGTCTTCCGGCGCGACATCCTTGATCATTTCGATATCAAACTGCTTGGCGATGCTGCTGCGGATCGCCGACTCGGTCAACTCACCCGACTCAGGGTTGTTACCCAGTTTGGCGATGGCCTGCTGCACCTTGTAATTGTCGAGGTACACGGGGGCCAGCTTGATGGTCAGCAGGCCGAAAAACACCACCAGCCCCATCACCAACAGCCAGCCGTAAAAAGACAATCCCTTCTGGTAGCGCGCAAAAGCCATTCATTTATCTCCTGGTAATCGCTGGTGCAATCTGCACCCCTAAACTATAGCAGTCGGCGACACGCTAACACCGAGCACGCCCCAGCAGAGAATTAGGGTATTACACCCACTCGCTGAAAGGACGGGATGCTGAAGAAACTATCCCAATGCATCCAGATGGCAAATGCCTTGCCCACCACCAGCCGGTCGGGCACTTGCCCCCAGAAGCGGCTATCGTGGCTGTTGTCGCGATTATCCCCCATCATGAAATAGTGCCCCGGCAGCACCGTGACAGAGAAATCACCAGGGCCTACGCCTTGTGACAAGGTGGCATCAAACGGTGCGGCATGGCCGATGACCAGCATGTCCTGGCGGATTTCATGCACCACCCCCAGCAGATCCTCCTCAATGATACGCTCCCTGGGGTTGAAGGGTGGCAACTCGGCTTTAAGGGTCTGGCGGACCACCTGACCATTCACATAAAGCACTTTGTCTTTGTATTCGATGCGATCACCCGGCACGCCGATGATGCGCTTGATGAAGTAGCGCTTGTCGTTGGGCGGGAAGAAGACCATCACGTCACCGCGCTGGGGGTCTTCAACCTGCAGGATTTTGGTGCCGATGACAGGCAGTCGCAGCCCGTAGATGAACTTGTTGACCAGGATGAAATCCCCCTGGCGCAGGGTGGGCACCATGGAGGCCGACGGGATCTGGAAAGGCTCTACCAAGAAAGAGCGCAACACCAGCACCACGGCCAGCACCGGAAAGAAGGACTTGGCATATTCGATCGGCAGCGGCTCCTTGGCCACTGACGCCGACAACTCCTCGAAGCGGGCCGCGTTAGGGCTGCCGGGCTGATCCCAACCGGGCAGCTGGGATTTCAGGTTGGCAATGGCGCCGTTGCGCCCCTTGGCCAGGAACAACCAGTCGAACAGCCAGAGCACCCCGGAGACCCCCACCAGGATCACCAGCACCAGCGCGAAATCGATATCCATTACTCTTTCCTCGCGTGCAATACGCGCTTAGTTGTCCACTTTCAACACGGCCAGGAAGGCTTCCTGGGGAATCTCTACACGCCCCACCGCCTTCATGCGCTTCTTGCCGGCCTTTTGCTTCTCGAGCAGTTTTTTCTTACGGCTCACATCGCCACCATAACACTTGGCCAGTACGTTTTTGCGCATGGCCTTGACGGTGGAGCGGGCGATGATCTGCCCGCCGATGGCGGCCTGAATGGCCACGTCGAACATCTGGCGCGGGATGATCTCCTGCATCTTTTCCACCAGCACACGGCCGCGCCCCTGGGCGTTGTTGCGGTGCACGACGATGGACAGCGCATCCACTTTTTCACCATTGATCAACACATCCAGCTTGACCAGCGGTGCGGATTCGTAGCGATCAAAACTGTATTCCAGCGAGGCGAAACCACGCGAGACCGACTTCAGCCGGTCGAAGAAGTCCAGCACCACTTCGGCCATGGGCAGTTCATAGATCACACCCACCTGTTTACCGTGGAACTGCATGTCTTTCTGCACGCCACGCTTGTCCACACACAAGCTGATCACGCTGCCCAGGTAATCCTGCGGCACCAGGATGCTGGCGCGCACGATGGGCTCACGGGTGTCCTGAATGGAGCCAGGATCAGGCATCTGGGAGGGGTTGGACACCTTCACCACGTCGCCGTTGCGCAGTTCCACTTCGTAGACCACGGTGGGGGCGGAAGTGATCAGGTCCAGGTTGTATTCGCGCTCAAGGCGCTCCTGGATGATCTCCATGTGCAGCATGCCCAGGAAGCCCAGGCGGAAACCGAAGCCCAGCGCTTCAGACACCTCGGGCTCATAGACCAGGGAGGCGTCGTTCAGGGACAACTTGCCGAGGGCTTCGCGGAAGTCCTCGTAATCGTCGGAGTCCACCGTGAACATACCGGCGTAGACCTTGGGCTGCACCTTCTGGAAACCTGGCAGCGCGTCAACATCCGGGGTCTGGGCGTGGGTCAGGGTATCGCCCACCGGCGCGCCGTGAATGTCCTTGATACCGGCCACCACGAAGCCCACTTCGCCCGCACGCAGGCAGTCTTTCTCGACACGGCGCGGGGTAAACACGCCCACCGCATCGACAATTTGAGCCTTGCCGATCGACTTGGCGATGATCTTGTCCTTGACCCGCAGGGTGCCGTTCTTGACCCGCACCAGCGACACCACGCCCAGGTAGTTGTCGAACCAGGAGTCGATGATCAGGGCCTGCAGCGGGCCGTCCACATCGCCCTCGGGGGCGGGAATTTTCGCGACCAGTTCTTCCAGCAGCTCGTCGATGCCCAGGCCGCTCTTGGCGGAAACCCGGCAGGCGTCGTGGGCGTCGATGCCGATGATCTCCTCGATCTCGGCGGCCACCCGCTCGGGCTCCACCTGGGGCAGATCCATCTTGTTCAGCACCGGCAGTACTTCCAGCCCCTGCTCGATGGCGGTGTAGCAGTTGGCCACCGACTGGGCCTCAACGCCCTGGGCGGCATCCACCACCAGCAGCGCGCCTTCGCAGGCGGACAGCGAGCGGGAGACCTCGTAGGCGAAGTCGACGTGGCCGGGGGTATCAATGAAGTTGAGCTGGTAGACCTTGCCGCTCTTGGACGTGTAGTCCAGCGTTACGCTCTGGGCCTTGATGGTGATGCCGCGCTCGCGCTCCAGGTCCATGGAGTCCAGCACC
>CAZYQX010000048.1:0-19025 GCA_964649985.1 uncultured Pseudomonadales bacterium
GACCGAAGACGCCACCATCGCCGACCTGGCAGTGGGCACCGCCGCCGGCCAGATCAAGACCGGCTCCCTGTGCCGCTCCGACCGCGTAGCCAAGTACAACCGCCTGCTGCGCATCGAGGCCGAGCTGGGTGCCAAGGCGCCCTACAAAGGCCGCGCCGAGTTCCGGGCCTAATGGCGCCATGGCCGGCGGCCTCGGTCGCCGGCCAGTCACAGGCAGGAGTCGCATGCTGTGTTGAAATGGGTCGGCTTGGTGTTGCTGTTGCTTCTACTCGCCCTGCAGTATCGCCTGTGGGTGGGAGAGGGCAGCATTGCACAGGTGGCCCAGCTCAAGCGGCAGATCACCGAACAGCAAACCACCAACGAGCAATTGCGCGATCGCAACCAGCTGATGGATGCGGAAGTGCGCGATCTCAAAGAGGGGCTGGACGGTATCGAGGAGCGTGCCCGCAGCGAGTTGGGCATGGTCAAGCAGGGCGAGCAGTTTATCCTGCTGATCGAGAAGGATGCCTCCGGGCAGAAAAAACATGATTGACCGTTGCTGGGCTGTGGTGCCTGCGGCGGGTGTTGGCGCCCGTGTTGGCGCAGGCATACCCAAACAATATTTGTCGATTGCGGGTCGCACCGTGATCGAGCACACCTTGGCAGGCTTGCTTGCCCACCCCGAAATAGTCCGCATCGCGGTGCCGGTATCAGTAGAGGATGGCTGGTGGCCTTCCCTGGCCTGCGCGCGCGATCCGCGCGTGATCGCCACCCAGGGGGGGCGCGAACGCTGTCATTCGGTGCTGGCGGGCCTCAAGGCGCTGGCGGCCGAGGCAAGCGAAAACGACTGGGTGCTGGTGCATGATGCCGCCAGACCCTGCGTGCCACATGACGATGTAAGAAAGCTACTGGCCTTGCGTGAGGCTCACCCGGTGGGAGGGCTGTTGGCGGTGCCGGTGGCGGACACCCTCAAATCGGTGGTGCAGCACGAGGTACTGGGCACGGTGGATCGTTCGCGCTTGTGGCGGGCGCTGACTCCGCAGATGTTTCGCTACGGTCTACTGCGTGACGCGCTCAACAGCGCCTTGGCAGCCGGCACTGTGGTGACCGATGAGTCACACGCCGTGGAGCTGGCCGGGCAGGTGCCTGCTGTGGTCGAGGGCAGTGCCCGCAATTTGAAAATCACCCGGCCGGAAGATCTCCCTCTGGCCGAGTTTTACTTGAAGCAGGTGTCATGCGTATAGGGCAGGGTTTCGACGTGCATGCCTTCGGCCCCGGCGACCACGTGGTGCTGGGTGGCGTGCGCATTCCCTATGAGCACGGGCTGGTGGCCCACTCGGATGGGGATGTATTGATTCACGCCCTCTGCGACGCCCTGTTGGGAGCGGTCGGCCTGGGGGATATTGGCAAGCATTTTCCCGATACCGATCCTGCCTTCAAGGGCATCGACAGTCGCGTGCTGTTGCGCCGTTGCGTGGAGTCGGTGCACCAGTGCGGCTATCGCCTGGGCAATGCCGATCTCACCCTGATCGCCCAGGCGCCGCGCATGTCACCCTACACCGAGGCCATGAGGGCCCATCTGGCGCAGGACATGCAAAGCAGTCCCGATCAGGTGAACGTGAAAGCCACTACCACCGAGCGGCTCGGATTCACCGGGCGCAAAGAAGGTATCGCGGCCATGGCCGTGGTCCTGCTGGAGAAGCGATGAACCTGCCTTATGCCCACGGCGAGCCCGCCCTGGATGCGGTGCTGCGCGCCGAGCCCGAACACTTCTTTGTTGAAGAGGATTTGGGCTTCATGCCCTCTGGCCAGGGTGAGCACGTGGTGCTGTACCTGGAAAAGCGTCAGCTCACCACCTTCGCCCTGGTGGGGCGGATTTCCAAGCTGGCCCGAGTGCGCGAGCGCGACATCAGCTTCTCCGGCATGAAAGACAAGCAAGCCGTCACTCGCCAGTGGTTCAGCGTGCACATGCCGCGCGGTGTCGAACCCGACTGGAACGAGCTGCAGGCCGATGGCCAGGTGCGGGTGCTGGTGCGCTCGCGGCATTCGCAGAAGCTGCGCCGCGGCGTGCACAAAGGCAATAGTTTCCGCTTGCTGCTGACCGGCGTTAAAGGTAATCCCGAAGCCGCCGACACCCTGCTGCAGCGCATTCGCGACGCCGGCGTGCCCAACTATTTCGGTGAGCAGCGCTTCGGTCGCGATGGTGGCAATCTGGCCCAGGCCGAGGCCATGTTCGCCACCGGCGAAGGCCCCAAGGACCGCCGCCTGCGCGGCATTTTTCTGTCGGCGGCGCGCTCTGAGCTGTTCAACCAGGTACTGGCCGCCCGGGTGCGCGGCGGCAGCTGGAACCGCCCGCTGCAAGGGGATCTGATGTCCCTGGCCGGCACCCGCAGCCATTTTTTGGCCGAACAGATCGATGAAGAGCTGGAAAACCGGGCGGCGACGGGGGATATCTCACCCTCTGGCCCGCTGTGGGGGCTGGGGGAGCTGGGCACCGGAGGTGAGGTGCGCGCCCTTGAGCAACAGGCGCTTGCCCCGTATGCTAGCGTCGCGGCGGGACTCGAAGCCTCTGAACTGCTGCAGGATCGCCGTGCACTGCGCCTCTGGCCGCGCGATTTTTCATGGGAATGGACCGATCAGGGCCTAGCCCTCAGCTTTTGGTTGCCGCGCGGCGGATATGCGACGGCGGTAATTCGCGAACTAGCCAGGACAAATCGCCAAGAGGATGAAACGACAGGTGAATGAGCGGGAGCTCAACGGCATCGGCATGACCTCCCAGCGCACCCGGGAGCGGCTGATCGCGCGCCTTATGGATAGCGGCATCCGCAGCATTCCCGTGCTAGACGTGATTCGCTCCACGCCGCGCCACATCTTTCTGGATGAGGCACTGGCCCACCGCGCCTATGAAGATACCGCACTGCCCATCGGTCACGGCCAGACGCTATCGCAGCCCTACATCGTAGCGCGCATGACCGAGGCCTTGCTGGCCGGTGGGCGGTTGAAGAAGGTGCTCGAAGTGGGCTCCGGCTCCGGCTACCAGACCGCCGTACTGGCCCAGCTGGTGGGTGAAGTGCTCTCGGTGGAACGCATCAAGCCACTGCAGGACAAGGCCCGGGAGCGCATGCGCAAGCTGAGCTTGCACAATGTGCGCTTCATGCTCTCCGATGGCAATTGGGGCTGGGAAGATCAGTCACCCTTTGATGGCATCATCGTCACCGCCGCCCCGCGCGAAGTGCCGCAAAAGCTGCTGGATCAGCTGGCCGTGGGCGGGCGCATGGTGATCCCGGTGGGGGATGGCGGCGAGCAGGTGCTGCAACTGATCACCCGCAATGAAGATGGCTACAAAACCGAGACCCTGGAGAGGGTTCGCTTTGTCCCTCTGTTACCGGGCATTGTTAAGTAAATTCATTCGCCCGCGCCCCTGCAGACCTGAGGTGAAAATGGGCCCCTGCGTCCCGCTCAACCGAGCGCTGCCCGCTTGATGATGTGGGGCTCGTTGCCTCTGCTGTGCTTGCGTTGGTTTTTTGCGCCTTAAATATCTGCCTCATCGCCCGTCGGTGAGGCTGCGTTTGCCTAAACTGCCTCCCCTTGCCAGAGCATGCACCGTGCAGAGCAGCCGGCCCTGCTGGCTGGCCTCAATACGCGGCGGCGCGATGGTTTGTTTCTCCCGCGCTCCACTGATCCCGATCATTATTGCAACGCGTCTTTTGTTCGACTTTCCATCTTTTTTGACATGTGCGCTGGACGGCGGGGCATCATGTGGGTATATTTCAATCAAATCAAACCATTAAGGCGCATTGCTAAGTCTGGTTGAGAAGTTTGCCTCGCAAACTACCCTCCAAGGCGGCGCCAACAACCCGGACGCGGGATGGTGGAGTCAAGGAACATGAGCCGTAGCTGCTACAAGTACATCTGGATTGCCCTTGCGGGATCGCTGGCCCTGCTGGGGGGCTGTGCTCAGCAGGGCTCCAAAGTGGCGGTAGAGGACGACTTCACCCCTGTGGCTTCAGGCACTATCAACGCCGCACCCTATGTGGTGAAAGCGGGGGATACGCTGTATGGCGTGGCGGCCAGCCACAATCTCTCGGTGGCACGCATCGCAGAACTCAACCAGCTCAAGAAGCCCTATAAGCTGTATGTTGGCCAGCGGTTACGCGTGAGTGCGGAGCCGATCCGGGTCGGTGTTATGCGCCCCTCGCGCAAGCAGGCAACAGCGATTCAGCAGGCTGATCAGTCCACTGAGAGTGCTGAAGCGCAGCGCACGCTCGCCCGGGTGAAGGGCGGTGGTGCGGGAGGCAGTATCGCGGGTTGGATGTGGCCCACCACGGGTGATGTGGTATCTGCCGTCTCTCCTTCGGCCGGAGAGAAACGTGGCATCGATATCATTGGCAAGAACGGTGAGCCTGTGTATGCTGCGAAAGGTGGCACGGTGGTCTACGCCGGTAATGGCTTGGTTGGCTATGGCAATTTAATCATTGTTAAGCACGACGATAAATTCCTGAGTGCGTATGCTCACAGCAGTCGCATTGATGTGAGGGAAGGTCAGCAAGTTAAAGCTGGGCAAAAAATTGCCGAAATAGGCTCTACCGGCACGGATCGCTCGAAACTTCATTTTCAGATTCGCCGCGACGGACAACCGGTGGATCCTTTGCAATACCTGCCTAGGCGCTAATGTGGCTTGGGACTGGGCGGCGGGCTTGCCTGCCGCTGTGAATAACTACTATAAGAGGCTGCGTTAATGGCCGCACGTGATGACGACCTGGGGGCAATGGATCTAGAAGGGCTGGATGGGCCTGACTTTGATCTGGACGATGGCGGCGATCTGATCGGGGGCGAAGAGGCTGCTGATGAACCGGCGGAGGCCTTTGAGCCTGGTCGCGTAGGCAGGCAGGGCGCGCGTACAGCCCGCAACTTCGATGCAACGCAGATTTACCTCAACGAGATTGGTTTTTCGCCCTTGCTGACACCCCAGGAAGAGGTGCACTTTGCTCGCCTCGCCATGAAGGGGGATGAGCAGGGCCGCAAGCGCATGATCGAAAGCAATTTGCGCCTGGTGGTGAAGATTGCTCGGCGCTATGTGAATCGCGGCCTGTCCTTGCTGGACTTGATTGAAGAGGGCAACCTGGGTCTTATTCGCGCGGTTGAGAAATTTGACCCTGAGCGCGGCTTCCGTTTTTCCACCTATGCCACCTGGTGGATTCGGCAGACCATCGAGCGGGCGATCATGAATCAGACCCGCACCATCCGCCTGCCGATTCACGTGGTGAAGGAACTCAACGTCTACCTGCGGGCGGCGCGCGAGTTGACGCAGAAGCTGGATCACGAACCGACCGCAGACGAGATTGCCGAGCTGCTCGACAAGCCGATCGAGGATGTCAAACGCATGCTCGGCCTGAATGAGCGCGTCACCTCGGTGGATACCCCGCTGGGGCCAGACTCCGACAAATCGTTGCTCGATACTATTCCCGATCAAAGGGTGTCTGACCCTGCAGAGCTGTTGCAGGATCACGATCTGCGCTCCAGCATTGATGCATGGCTTGATGAGCTGAGCGACAAGCAGCGGGAAGTGTTGGCGCGTCGCTTTGGCTTGCGTGGTTTCGAGGCGGCTACGCTGGAAGAGGTGGGGCGCGAGATTGGGCTCACCCGGGAGCGGGTGCGCCAGATACAGGTTGAAGCCCTGCGCCGTTTGCGGGAGATCATGGAGCGTCAGGGGTTGACCGAGGACTCCGTGTTTACCTGATGGCCGTGTAGCCGCAACAAAACGCCGGGCAATGCCCGGCGTTTTGCGTTTTGCGTTATGGCGATATGGCGGGCTGGCGTGTGAGATATTTGCCATAGTGCGTGTGAGTCTTTGTTGTGTTTTGTGCCGAGTCAGGGCGGGTTCTTTGTCTCAACCTGTTGTTATTTGATGTTTTTTTATTTGTTATAAGCGTTCTTATACCGCAATGTTCCGTGTAGAACCATTTGGACTTTGTCTAAAGGGGGTTATTCTTAATTTCACTTGAGGGATTCAAGTTGCACGGAAGAAGCGCCGGGATGGCGGTGAAGGATGACCAGGACCAAGCCAGGAAGAGCTAGCTGGGAACGGTACAAGGAAGGTATCGACGGCGGGATGCTGATCAGGATAGGGCGGCCATAGGCCGCCTTTTTTGTGTCTGAAATTTGCCTGCTCGCGGCTGTGGGCTGCTTGGCGCTAGTACAACGCCGCTGAGCCGCGTGCCTGGCCGCCTTGCCCCAGCGCCGGGCGCGTGGCCCGCCGAACTGTTATGGCTAGCGCCAGGCGCCTCAGGCTAAGTCGCCGCATGCGTGGGAGCCTGCGTTTCAGTGGCGCAGGGCCAGCACCATGCCGCAAAATACCAGCAGGGCGCCGATGAGGCGTTCACTTGAGATGGGCTGTCGACTGAAGCCCAGCCAGCCGAAGTGATCCAGCGCCATAGAGGCCAACAGCTGCCCGGCGGTAATGCTGGCTACCAGCGCCAGTGCTCCCAGGCGCGGCGCCAGTAGCAGCGATGTGGTGACGATGGCTGCACCAAGCACGCCGCCAAACCATGCCCACCATGGCACCTGCCCGACAGCGCGGATGTCGAACGCCTGCGCATACCAGGTCGCAGTGCCTAGACAGAGGGTGCCGATGACAAAAGAGACGAATGCCGCTAGCAATGGGCTGCCGAGCCCGCGGCGCAATTCTGCATTGATGCCGGCCTGCGAGGCCATGGCACTGCCGACTGCGATGCCGATGAGGGCAAGCAGCAACAGGCTGATGGGTTTTTCGGTCATGCCCGGAGCCTTGCAGATGAGTATGGGGGTTGAAGTGTGAGATTAAAGCTTCGCCAATTCAAGCCACGCAAGTCAGACGGCACATGCAGTGCTGCTGAAACGAGTCGTGGCCCTGGTCGCGCCTAAGCGCTCACATGGAGGCTGCGGCGGCGCGGCAAGGCCGGGCGCTGCCGGCCGACGTTATTGATCCTGCGCTGTGAGGTCTTCGCTTGGCGCCTGTTCTATCTGGGGCTCCAGGCTATTGATCAGCGGATCCCCCTTGGCATCGGTGGCGCAGCTCAGGACTTCGCCGCGCATGCCGATGTCCTTCATGGTGGCTTCGAATAGCTGATTGATGGCCACATCCTTGTGGGGGCTGCGGAACAGGCTGTGTTTTTCTGTGCCATCCACCCATTCGTTCTGTTTGTTGAGATATTGTTCGTGCTGGTTGCGCACGACAAACACCTTGGCACCCGCCATTCGGATTCTCCCGCTCTCTATGGCGGCACATTTTACGTGTGGCGGCCGCTATAGTTAAGACATCTGATGACGCCGAGGTAAACCATGAACCCTCAAACAATTCACGGCCATTGTGATGCGGCCTGGGCCCCACTGCGGGATACGCTCTGCACGCTGTTGGAGCAGGCCGGCCCTCAGGGCTGTGCACTGGCGGTGGCCCGGGATGGCGAGTTGGTGGTGGATCTCTGGAGTGGGGCGGCGGATCGCGCCGGTGATCGCCCTTGGCAGCGCGATAGCGTGGTGAATGTGTTTTCTGCCAGCAAGGGGGTGCTGGCCTTGGCCATGGCCCAGCTGGTGGATGCGGGTGAATTGGATGTTGAAAAGCCGGTGGCTCACTACTGGTCTGAGTTTCGCCAGGGCGACAAACGCGATGTTTCGGTGGCACAGGTGCTGGACCACAGTGCCGGCATGATCGGTTTCCACTCCCCGGTGCCCGAGCACGAGGTTTACGATTGGCAGGCAATCACCACCCGCATTGCCCGGGAGACGCCTTGGTGGGCCCCAGGCAGCCAGTTGGGATATTCCCCATTCCTCTATGGCTGGATACTGGGTGAGGTGCTGCAGCGGATCACGGGGATGCTGCCGGGGGAGTTTCTACGGCGTGAGTTGTGTGGCCCGCTGGGCGCGGATTTTCTGCTGGGGGTGCGCGACGAGGAGCTGGCGCGGGTGGCGGATCTGGGCCCCTGGCAGCACGCCGACGCCAAACCGACTGGCGACAACCTGCTGAGCCTGACCCGAGCCCATGAGACCAGCCGGGCGGCCTTCACCAATCCCCCCTCACTGATGGCCGGCACCAACTCGCTGGCCTGGCGCCAGGCGCAGATTCCGGCCGCAGGCGGCCACGCCAATGCCCGTGGGCTGGCAACCCTCTACGGTGCCCTGGCGGCGGAGGGGCAGTGGCAAGGGCGCCGGCTGCTGTCCAATGCGACGCGCGGCGGCTTTTCCCGTGGGCGAGTAAGTGCTAATTGCCAGGTGCTACATGCAGATCTGGCGTTTGGGTTGGGCTTCATGTTACCTAGCGAGGAGGTCAGTTTCGGTCCTGGGGCCAACAGTTTCGGGCACCCGGGGGCGGGGGGCGCCATCGGCTTTGCCGACCCTGATCGTCGCCTGGGCTTTGGCTTTGTCAGTAACAAGTTGGGTCAGCATCTGCTGATTGATCCACGCGCGCGACGGTTGATCGATGCGACCTACGCCTTGCTGCAGCAACAGTCCTGAGCGCGGGGCATGAAAAAGCAGGCTAATATTTCAGTTAAATGATTTTTCAATTAAGGGGGAAGCGAGGCGGGCACAGCCGTTGCAAAGAAACTGACATGCACTGGACACACACTGTCCATATACCTGCCCTCTGGAGGCCGCATGACTCAAAAGATCTATGTGCTCGATACCAACGTTCTGCTTCACGATCCTCTGGCCATCAATGCTTTCAAGGAGCACAAGGTCGTCATTCCAATGACCGTGCTGGAGGAGCTCGACCACATCAAGGATCGCCGCGACAAGGCGGTTTCCCGCGAAGCGCGCATCGCCATTCAATCGATCGACAAACTACTGGGCAAGGCCACTCCCAAGCAGATGATTGCTGGGGTTGAAATTCCACAGGCGCTGTCGGGCCGCCATGGTGCCCTGGCGATCTACCCCGACCAACTGGGCGCCGAAGATCCGGCCAGTGGCCACCTGGCCCAGCACAGCAACGACAACCGCATCATACAGGTCGCCCTCAATCTGCAGCGAGAGCACCCGCGTCATTTCGTTTGTCTGGTGACCAAAGACATCAACATGCGACTCAAGGCCAAGGGGGCCGGCCTGGAGCATGTGGAGGACTACCGCAAGGATCGGGTGCTGGACGACATAGACCTGCTGGCCAGCGGTGTGGAGTCGGTGCCGGGCAACTTCTGGGACCGCATCGAATCGGTCGATACGGTGCGCAACGGCACCCATGTGGTGCATCTGGTGCCGGCTTCCGTACTGCCTCAGGCCTATCCAAAGATGTTTCTGCGCGATGATGCGGACACCTTTGGCTATGTGGAGAAAATTGAAGGGGGGGTGGTACACCTGCGCGACCTGCGGCCGGAAACCCTGATGCGGCAAAAGTTGTGGGGCTTGCTGCCGCGCAACCTGCCTCAGGCCATGGCCATGCACCTGTTGCAGGACCCGGATATCGACCTCTCCATCCTCACCGGGCCAGCCGGTTCGGGCAAGACCCTGCTGGCGCTGGCCTGTGGCCTGCATGCCATTCTGGAGGAGCGCAAGTACGACAAGCTGATCATCGCCCGCTCCACGCCGCCGATTGCCGAGGATATCGGCTTCCTGCCCGGCACTGAGGAAGAAAAGATGGCGCCTTGGCTGCAGGCCTTTGAGGACAACCTCGAAGTGCTGCACGGCCGGGACGAATCCGCCCGCACCAGCATCGAATATGTGAAGCAGAAGGCCAACATCCAGTTCAAGTCGCTGAACTTCATGCGTGGGCGCTCCTTCAACAAGTCCTACATCATCATCGACGAGGCGCAGGGGCTGTCGCAATTCCAGTTGAAGTCCATCATCACCCGGGTGGGGGAATCCTCCAAAATCGTCATCCTGGGCAATCTGGCGCAGATCGACAACAACTACATCTCACCGCTCACCTCTGGCCTCACCTACATCGTGGAGAAGTTCAAGCACTTCCAGCACGCCGGCTTGATGCACATCGACGGCATCGAGCGCAGCCGGCTGGCGGCCTTTGCCGAGGAGAATCTCTAGCATGAATGGCGGCCAGCCCAGTGAGCCGCAGGCGCCCCGGTTGCCGCGCCGCGAGGAGCGCGGTGCGGTGCTGGCGGCACTGGAGGCTGAGCCGTTCGACTGTGTGGTAATCGGCGGGGGGATCACCGGTGCCGGCATCGCCCGGCTGGCGGCCCTGAGTGGTTTACGGGTGGCGCTGCTGGAGGCGCGGGACTTCGCCTCCGGCACCTCGGGGGCCTCCACCAAGCTGATCCATGGTGGCTTGCGCTACCTGGCCTCGGGCGAGTTTTCCCTGGTGCGCAAGGCGCTATTGGAGCGGGAGCAGATCCGTCGCTTGGCGCCGCATCTGGCAGAGCCGCGCTACCTCTACATGCCGGCGGATAACATGGCGCGGTTGGCCTACTACTGGGCAGGCATCACCCTGTATGAGTACCTGGGGCAGGTACCCGCCGCACTGCGCCACAGGCTGGTCTCTGCCGCCGACATGCACCAGCAGTTTCCCTTGCTGGACCAGCAGGAATTTCCCCACGCCATTGCCTATTGCGAGTATTTCACCGACGACGCCCGCCTGGTGCTGGCCAATCTGCGCGCCGCGGCCGGGCAGGGGGCGGTGCTGGCCCACTACCTGCCGGTGGAACGCTTTATCGAGCGGGGGGGGCGCGTGGCCGGGGTGGAGGCACGCTGTGCCTGGACGGGGCAGCCGGTACAGATCATCGCCCGGCGGGTGATCAATGCCGCTGGCCCCTGGGCGGACGGGGTGATGGCGCTGGCCCAGGGCAGCGGGGCGCTGACGCTCAGCTTGTCCAAGGGGGTACATCTCAGTGTATCCCGTCGGCGCCTGCCCGTATCTGCCCCCATGTTTCTCACCACCGAGGATGGCCGCCCGCTGTTCGTCATTCCCCGGGACGAGGTGGTCTACTTCGGCACCACCGATACGCCTCACCCGGCGGGTGCCGAGTGGTCACCGGCCGTCAGTGGCGGCGATATTGCCTATCTGTTGGCCAATCTGAACCGCTACTTCCCCGGCGTGGCCCTGGAGCGCGGGGACTGCCTCTGCGCCTGGGCGGGGCTGCGTCCACTGCTTGCCGACCCTGCCGCCTCCAGCACCCAGGCGCTGTCGCGTCGGGATGAGGTATTGGAGGGGGAGAACGGCCTGATCACCATCGCCGGAGGCAAACTCACCGGCTATCGCCAGATGGCCCGGGAGGCCCTGGCGGGGGTGGGGACGGCGCTGTTCGAGGGCGAGGAGCCGCCCTTGCCCGGTGCCACCGAAAGGCCCGCCGCAGAGTGCATGGATGATCTGCGCCAGCGCTTTGCCCTTAGTGAAGAGGAGGCATCACGCCTGTGGCATCTTTACGGCGCTGAAGCCGACGAGGTGTTGGCGTTGGGGAGCGAGAGGTTGCCAGGCGCGGCCCCTTTGTTCAGCGGCGAAATGCGTTGGGCTGCGTTGGTCGAAGGCGCCTGTTGCGCCGAGGATGCCGCAATGCGCCGGGCTCGGCTGGGTGTCTATCAGCCACTGCCGGGTCCCGATGGACTCGCCCAGATTGATGCCTGGCTCGGCTGAGTGAGACTCGCGTGGGTGCGCCTTGTCGGCGCTGTGGCCTGGTCCCCGCGGGTGAGGCGGAGGCTGCTGTAGCCGTCTATGCTGTTCGACGCGGGACTCCCCTACGTGTTTATATTTCGAGGTTTACATGACTGACGAAACCCTGGAGCTGCGCATTGCCAAACTGGAGGCTATCGAGGCCATCCGCAAGTTAAAGGCGCGCTATTTCTACGCCTGCGACAGCAAGCGTCCGCGCCTGATGCAGGACTGCTTTGTTGAAGGCGAAATCCTGATTGACTACGGCCGTATCGGCGTGTTTCACAACCGTGACGAGCTGGTGAACATCTTTGAATTGCTCGGCTGCAAGGAGCACATCGTCGAGATGCACCAAGGCCCCAATGCCCAGATTGACGTGCTGAGCGAGAGCCGCGCCAAGGGTATCTGGAGTTTGTATTATCAGCTGATCAACACCCGCGATAACACACTGACGCAATTGGGCGCCTTCTACGAGGACGAATACACGCGCTGTGAGGATGGCGAGTGGCGTATCTCGAAGACCCGTTGTGAGGTGAACTCTACGCTGGTGCTCGGTCTTGAGCAGGCTGGCCTGAGCTTGTTGTTTGCTGGTCGACAGGCGCCGGCGGCCGTGGATGATCCTACCGCACAGGCTTGATAAAGCGCGTACACGCCATGTGTTTCAGTCGTTATATCCAGTCTAACACTGAGGGTTGGCGCTTTATAACACTCGAGGCTAGTCTTTAGGAATATTCCGGTGTTACGCCGGGGAGTAGACAGGGATTGCGGAGTGTCGCTGAAATGGTAAAACGCTGTTGGGTTAAAGGACTGGGGGTAATCGTTGGGGCAGCTGTACTCGGCGGATATGGCCTCAACTACTTCCTGACTAAGGATCTAAAACTTCCACCCTATCAGCCTGTGGATGTGCACTGGACTGATCAGAATTGGACCTCAGCCGACTGGAACTGGTTTTACCATGCCAGTCAGGGAACGTCTTTTGAGCTGGTGGTGCCCTACACGTGGTTCATGGCGCTGGAGCAGCCACGCCTTTCACTGGGGGCGCTGCCCCTGCTGACGGCGCCAGATTACATTCAGCGCTTCGGGTTTTTACCCAGTGAAAGGGGGGCTCACAATCCAGATGGCCTACCGGTAGGTTTTTCCCGAGACCCCAATTACAAAGATCCCATCACGGGTAAAACCGAGGACGTTATCGGCTTTACCTGTGCGGCTTGTCATACCGGACAAGTCAATTTTCAAGGCAAGGGTATCCGCATAGAGGGTGGCCCGGCCATGGCCCATATGGGCAAGTTCCGCAATGCCGTTGGCATCTCGATGCTGATTACGCGCTATGACCCCTGGCGCTTTGAGCGCTTTGCCGGGCGCGTCTTGGGCGAGGGGGCATCTGCGGAGCAGAAGGCCCAACTCAAGCAGCAGGTGGCGGCGCTGGTCAGTGAAGGCAAAGCGCTGCGTGACCGGGATATCTCGCGCAATCTTTATCCGGTGGATGAGGGCTTTGCGCGCTTGGATGCATTAGGACGCATAGGCAACTTTGTGTTCGGCTCAGAAGTGAGTGAGGCCAATCTGTTGCCGGCGACGGCGCCGGTGAATTTCCCGCATATCTGGAACTCTTCATGGTTTGAGTGGGTGCAATACAACGGCTCCATCAAACAGCCCATGACCCGCAATGCCGGTGAGGCCATGGGCGTGTTTGCGCGGGTTAATTTTGATCCCAATTCGCCGCGCTTGTACGACTCCACCATCAATGTGGAAAACCTCTACGCCATCGAGATGCGCCTGCGTGGCGACAACGTGTTCTCGCCCAACGAACCGCCACGCTTCAAGGGGTTGGATGCGCCCAAGTGGCCGGAGGATATCCTGGGTAAGATTGATCGCACCCGGGCAGCTGCCGGCAGGGAGCTCTATGTTAAACACTGCCAGGAATGCCACCTGCCTCCACCTGACAGCCCGGCGTTTTTCGACCAGAAATATTGGACTGAGGCTGACAAATACGGGTTCAGGTATCTGAAACTCAACATGAAAAATCTGGGTGTGATAGGTACCGATGGCAATACGGTGATGAATTGGTGGAATGCCGTGGTCAATCTGGGGCCATTGGCTGACAAACTGAAAACCGATATCAACCAGCGCCTGGATCCCTTTGTCGGTTATGGCAGTGGTGGCGCGGTGACGCCCGCGGGTGTGGCGCTGCCACTCCTGGTGCAGAAGGCCGTAGAGCGTCGCTACCAGCAGGCTGGCATACCCCAAGACCGCTGGGGTGAGCTGGATGGCTATCGCCCCAATGAGGTACGGGCCCCCCTGGGATACAAGGCGCGGCCTTTGAATGGGGTGTGGGCCACGGCGCCATTCCTGCACAATGGTGCCGTGCCCAGTGTCTATCAAATGTTGTTGCCTGCGGCTCAGCGCGATACAACGTTCTATCTGGGCAGCAAGGAATATGACCCGGTGCACCTGGGCTATAGTACCGAGCCCTTAGAGGGAGGATTTCAGCTGGATACCCGCCTGAGCGGCAATCGCAATACCGGGCACGAGTTCAGGGGCAGCCCGGAGAACTGGCGTACGCTGGGGGTAGGGGTGATCGGTCCCGAGCTTAGCGAAGAAGAGCGCTTTGCTCTGATCGAGTTCCTGAAAACGTTGTAGCAAGCCAGAGGTCGCAACTGCGGCCTCTTTTTTTGCCTGATAGTTGCAGTAAAAGGAGTACTCACCATGGCAAATACCGCAAAACAACCCTTAGGCAAGCGCATCTTTGCGTATTTGATTCAGAGCAGGCCGGATCAGTTTTTCGCCGTGCTGCGTTTGTTCAAACCCATTCTGCAGATGCCTAAGGCCGGGCCCGTCATTGTCACCCGCTGGGATGATGTGCAGGAGGTGCTGCAGCGGCCGCAAGTGTTTACCGTAGAAAAGTACGCCCCGATGATGGACCCTTCCGTCGGCCCCTTCATGCTGGCACGCGATGGTACCGTCTACAACGAGCGCGACAAGGGCATTATGCGCAGCATGCTGCAGCAGGCTGATCTGCCTCGGGTGCGCGAGATTGCGGCGCGGCTGGCGCGGGACGCCGTGGCCCAGGGAGTCCAGGCGGGGCAGTTGGAGGTGGTGAGCCAGCTTTCGCGCAAGGTGCCGGTTCAACTCACTGGGGAGTATTTTGGCTTCCCGGGGCCGGACATGGCCACCATGATGCGATGGTCCCGGGCCACCCAGTACGATATGTTCCACAATTTGGATAACGATCCCCAGATTCACCAGGACAATATTGCCGCAGGGCAGGAGATGAGGGCTTGGTTGCAGGCCTACCTACCCCAGGTGCGGGAAACTCTGCAAGGTGATCCCCAACTTGATCACATTGTGGCGCGGTTGCTGAAGGCACGCCTGCCGGATGCCATTGGCTTTGATCAAGAGCGCATCATGTCCAACACCATGGGGTTGCTGGTGGGCGGGGTGGAGACCACCTCTCAGGCCATCGTGCAGATCCTCGATCAGTTCTTCAAGCGACCTGATGCCATGCTGGGCGCCCGGCAAGCGGCCTTGGTGGGCGATGACGAGTTGCTGTTTCAGTATTGCTGGGAGGCATTGCGCTTTAACCCGATCAATCCCTTTGTGGTGCGCTATTGTGTGCAGGACTATGAGCTTGCCGCAGGCACTTGCCGCAAAACCACCATCAAGGCGGGCCGTGTGGTGCTGGTGTCTGGGCGTTCAGCCATGCGCGATGGCCGGCAAGTGCCGCAACCGTCGGAGTTCAGAACGGATCGGCCCTACTACCACTATCTGCACATGGGCTATGGCATGCATACCTGCCTGGGCAATTATGTTGGGGAAATCGAAATCCCCGAGGTGATCAAGGCGCTCTTGTTGAAGAAAAATCTGCGTCGTGCACCGGGTAAGGCGGGGGAGATCGATTTCAAGGGTGGACCCTTCCCGGAGAGTTTCAGTGTTTGCTTTGACGACTGAGCGCGGGGCTCATTTGAATTGCCAATCCAGCGTCAGCTCCACATGCCGTCCGGTGTCGAGGCTGCGAATGCCGGCCTCGCCGAACACCGAGCGGCTGATGTCCAGTTGGCTTAGCACAACGTCTTCATCGCTGATATTTTTCAGAAAAAGTGAGACCTGCAATGCGCCCGATTGGCTTTCCCAGGCCACGCCTGCGTCTTGCAGCCACATGTCATCGACATGACTTGCCGTAGCGTTGGAGGCGGAGGTGAAAAAATCGCCTCTGTAACTGCCCTGCCAGCGGGCGCTGAGGTGGCCACCCAGATTTTCCAGTGGCAGGGTGTACTGCAGGTGAGTCGTGGCCGCGTGGCGTGGCGCGCGCGTCAGCTGGTTGCCGCTGTAATCAATGTTGCTCTGGCTGTCGCTGTAGGTGTTGTAGCGGGCATTCAGCCAGGCGTAGCTGAGACCGGCCTGCCAACCTTCTACGGGCACCACGGTGAGCTCAAGTTCCAGCCCCTCTATGTTTGAAGATGCGGCGGTGGCACCGCCATAGCCACTGCTGCTGTAGATCTGCAGGTTGTCGTAACGGGTGTGGAACAGGGCGGCGTTGGTGCGCAGTCGCTGCTCAAACCAGTCGCCTTTCAGGCCCAGTTCAACCGATTCCGCATGCTCGGGGTCGTTGGCATAGGTGGCTTCTTCGGCGTTGGTCGCGTCGTTGTTGTAGCTGCCGGCCTTGTAGCCACTGCTGTAGGTGACATAGAGCAGCCGCTGAGGCGCCAGCTGGTGTTCCCAGGCGAGTCGCCAGGTGGGCTCCTGCCAGATGTGGTTGGCGTGGCTGCTGAAGTCTTCAGAATCCTTCAGCAGCAAGTCGAGCGGGTCGCCACCCGTTGCATCGAGGTGGGTGTTCTTTCTGATCCAGTCCCCCCTTACGCCCAGGCTGAGGTGGTCGCTTGGGCCCAGGCGGGTGCGCCATTGGCCGAATAGCGAGGCGGTGTCGACCTGGGCGCTGCCGTTATAGAAAGCGTAGCCTGGGCGATTGGTGCTGAGCGGCATGTGCAGCAAGCTGTAGTAGCCGCGTGCGTTGTAGACTTTTTCGCGCTCAATGTCTTCGCGGGAAAGATAGATCCCCACATCCCACTGGTGTTGCGTGCTGTCGCGGTGCAGGCGGATTTCTTCGCTGAATTGGCGATTGCGTTCCTCTGCGCCAGTCAGCCAGGTGTCGACGCGGGAGGGGAACAGTGCCTGCATGTAGTCGGCGTGGCCATGTTGAAGGCCCAGCAGATTACTCAAGGTCCAATCGCCCAGGGGGTGTTCCAGGTGCAGGCTGAACAGTTGGTCATCTGCGCGCACGAAACCATCCGTGGGCAGCCAGGCATCATCAGCCGCTTGATGGGTTGGCAGCAGGTTGCCCGGCAGGGGCGGGCCGGCACTGCCAAAGGCTTGCAGCGCAGGGCCTTCGCCATCGCGGGTGCGATGGAGTTCCAGTAGTGAGCGCCAGCGGAGTTGTTGGTATTCGCCGGCCCATTGGTCGCGCAGCTGGTAGCGCTCACCGTCGTCCAGTGCGCTGCTGGTATTGGGGTTGACCGCGTTGCGATTGGTTTGTTGATAGCTGCCGGAGAGGCGGTGGCGCAACGCGCCGTCGCGCAGTGTTTCATTGCCAATAAGGCTGGCGCCACGCCCGTATTCGGTATTGCCCCGGGTTTCCAGGGTCAGGCTGTTGTTGTCCTCGGGTTCTACCGGCATCAACTGCACGGCGCCGCCGATGACGTTCTTGCCCCACAGGGCGGATTGCGGCCCGCGCAGGATTTCCACCCGCTGCAGGTCCATCAGCTCCATGTTCTGGAAGGCTGGCCGGTTGATGTAGAGGCCGTCCAGAAACATGGCTACCGATGGGTCGTCGCCGGTGCTGTTGAGGGTGGAGCCTATGCCGCGGATATAAAGCTGTGGGCTGGCACTGTTGAAAAAAGTGGCGTTGAGAAAGGGCACGTGGGCGTCCAGATCCGCCAGGCGACGCACCTGGGCGTGGTGCAGCTCGCGTCGATCCAGTACGGTGATCGCCATGGGCACCGCTTTCTGGTCTTGCAGCTGGCGTTGAGCGGTGACCTGGGTGTCTTGCACCCGCACTTGCATGAGCTCTTCCAGGGAGAGGTCCAGCAGAGAGGCAACCTGCTCTGCTTTTGCTGTGCTCGATGTAGACAGTAGTGCTAGTAATAGACGTGTGGTGCAACGACCCCGGTACGGCATAAAAAAACCAGGTTTGGAAGTTCAGCGAATCTACCTAGGAACTTTAGTCGGTATTTGCCGTAAATCCACTCTGGTGGAGAGTTGATGTACTATGAAAAGTGTGGTGACCATCTAATTATTTGCTGATCTGCTCACATAGAAGGGGGGGCGATGTCTGTCATACAGGAGTTCAAAAAGTTTGCCGTCAAAGGCAATGTGGTCGACATGGCGGTGGGGATCGTAATTGGCGCCGCTTTTGGTAAGATCGTCTCATCTTTTGTGGCGGATGTGGTGACGCCACCCCTAGGCTTCCTGATCGGCGGGGTGGATTTCACCGGCTTGGTATTGTCGCTGCAGCCCCCGATCGAGGGTGCCAAGGCGGTCACGATCAACTATGGCAAGTTCATTCAGAGCTGCTTCGACTTCACCATTGTCGCCTTTGCGCTGTTCATGCTGGTCAAGGTAGTGAACAAGCTAAAGCGAGAGGAAGAGGCTGCACCGGCTAAGCCCACCGAAGAGGCCCTGCTGTTGGCCGAAATCCGCGACCTGCTCAAAGCGCGAGAGTAGCGTGTGTGCGGCCGTTGGCTCGCGTTGAGTCCTGGTGACTAGACCTGGGGGAGCGGCGGTGAGGGGCGGACGCCAGTATGGCGCTGGCGTTTCGTGCGGCCCTCTGTCCTATGCGCCCCCCGCTTGTGGTATGATTCCCAGCTTTGCGTTTCCCCTTTCTGGTTCCGCCGGGTTGTGGCGAAGGGAATCATCGACAAGAGATAATCCATGGGTGAACTCGCCAGAGAAATCACGTCTGTCAACATCGAAGACGAGCTGAAACAGTCCTACCTCGACTACGCCATGAGCGTAATCGTCGGGCGGGCCCTGCCCGATGTACGGGATGGCCTGAAACCCGTTCACCGCCGTGTGCTTTACGCCATGAGCGAGCTGAACAACGACTGGAACAAGGCCTACAAGAAGTCCGCCCGCGTGGTGGGCGACGTGATCGGTAAATACCACCCCCACGGCGACTTGGCGGTGTACGACACCATCGTGCGCATGGCCCAGCCGTTCTCCATGCGCTACCTGCTGGTGGATGGCCAGGGCAACTTCGGCTCGGTGGATGGCGACAACGCCGCCGCCATGCGATACACCGAGATCCGCATGGCCAAGCTGGCGCACGAGCTGCTGGCCGACCTGGACAAGGAAACCGTGGACTGGGTGCCCAACTACGACGGCACCGAGCAGATCCCGGCGGTACTGCCCACCAAGATTCCCAACCTGCTGGTGAACGGCTCCGCCGGTATCGCCGTGGGTATGGCCACCAACATCCCGCCCCACAACC
>CAZYQX010000049.1:0-17883 GCA_964649985.1 uncultured Pseudomonadales bacterium
GTAGACGCACTGGATTTAGGTTCCAGCGCCGCAAGGCGTGAGAGTTCGAGTCTCTCCTTTCGCACCATTTATTTCGGGAAGCTTCGGTAATCAGTAGTACTGCCTTTGCATGTGCTGGGTTTGCTAGGGGGCATTAGCCACCGGCCGCAATCTTGCTGCATGCTTTGACCCTGATCGCCGGGCACCCACCGTTAACTAAAATACAGTCAGCCTGCCGCCAGCGGGCGGTTCGTTGCCACGAGGAATATCCATGCAGGTCTCCGTTGAAAGCATCTCTGCTCTGGAACGTCGCGTAACTATCGGTGTGCCCGCCGAGCGCGTCGATAGCGCCGTTAACTCGCGTCTGCAGCAGGCTTCTCGCTCTGTACAGATCAAAGGCTTCCGTCGTGGCAAGGTGCCGATGCGCGTGGTTGAACAGCGCTATGGCGATTCCGTGCGCCGTGAAGTGATTGGTGAGCTGTTGGGCGAGACTTTTTACGAAGCGGTTCAGCAGCAAAACCTGCGCCCCGCCGGTCAGCCCAGCATCGAGCCCAAGAGCCTCGAAGCCGGCAAAGACCTCGAGTTCATCGCCACTTTCGAGGTATACCCTGAAGTGACCCTGGGCGACTTCTCTGCATTCAGCATTGAGAAGCCCACCGCTGAAGTGACTGATGCCGATATCGACACCATGATCGCCAATCTGCGCAAGCAGCAGGGCAGCTGGGAAGAAGTATCCCGCGCCGCCCAGAACGACGATCTGGTCAACATTGACTTCGAAGGCACCAAAGATGGCGTGGCTTTCGAAGGTGGCAGCGCTCAGGGCAGCGATCTGATGCTGGGCTCCAAGCGCATGATCCCCGGTTTTGAAGATGGCATCGTTGGCCTGAAGGCAGGCGAAGAGAAAGTGCTGGCGCTGAGCTTCCCTGAGGACTACCACAAGGAAGAGCTGAAAGGCGCAGCCGTTGAGTTCAAGGTCAAGGTCAACAAGGTTTCCGAGCGCAAGCCCGCCGAAATGAACGACGAGTTCTTTGCCAAATACGGCATCACTGCCGGTGGTGAGGAAGCGTTCAAGGCCGAAGTGCGCAAAAACATGGAGCGCGAGCTGCGCCGTGCCGTGCGCAACAAGGTAAAAGAGCAAGTCATGGAAGCCCTGCTGGGCGCCCATGACTTCGAAGTACCTAGCGCGCTGGTGAACCAAGAGATCCAGGTACTGCGTCGCCAGACCCTGTCCCAGTTCGGCGTGAGCCCCGACACCAAGCTGGATGACTCCATCCTGCCGTCCGAGATGTTCGCCGACCAAGCCAAGCGTCGCGTATCCCTCGGCTTGATCCTCAGCGAGATCATCAACAAGCAAGAAGTGAAAGTTGATGCTGCCCGCGTACGTCAAGCTGTAGAAGAGCTGGCTTCCGTGTACCAGGATCCTGAAGAAGTGATCAAGTGGTACTACGGCAACCGCAACGAGCTGGCGGGTGTTGAAGCTTCCGTGCTGGAAGACCAGGTAGTGGACAAAGTGCTGGACGCTGCCAAGGTTACTGAAACCGCTGCCAGCTACGACAGCCTGCTGCGCACCCAGGAACAGCAGGGCTGAGCTAAGGCGTCGACATAAAATTGTCGCACGACTCCAACAAGCGGCTACACTTGGTGTGTGCCGCTTGTTCCGTTTATGGACGGGTGTTTTGTTTTTTGGGAAAGGGCCGAGTCACACATGAGTAGCTACTTCGAGAAGGGGCGTAACGGATTGGATGTCAATAACCTGGGCCTGGTGCCCATGGTGATTGAGCAGAGTGCACGCGGTGAGCGCGCGTTCGACATCTATTCCAGGCTGCTCAAGGAGCGCGTAATCTTTTTGGTCGGGCCGGTGGAAGATCACATGGCCAACCTGGTGGTAGCGCAGCTGCTGTTCCTCGAGTCTGAGAACCCGGATAAAGACATCCACCTCTATATCAATTCCCCGGGTGGTTCTGTAACTGCGGGGCTGTCGATTTACGACACCATGCAGTTCATCAAGCCTGACGTGTGCACCATGTGCATCGGGCAGGCAGCCAGCATGGGGGCCGTGCTCCTGGCGGGTGGTGCGAAGGGCAAGCGCTACATACTGCCTAACGCGCGTAGCATGATTCACCAGCCGAGTGGTGGCGCGCACGGTCAGGCCACCGACATCGACATTCACGCGCGAGAAATTCTGATCATTCGTCGCCGACTGAATGAAATTCTGGCCTATCACACGGGTCAGGATATCGAGACCATTGAGCGTGATACCGAGCGCGACAATTTCATGAATGCCCAGCAGTCCGTTGCCTACGGCCTGGTAGACCAGGTGCTAGAGAAGCGCGAAGGTTGATTGGGGCGGTGTGAGCGGATCATGCTCGCGCTTGCATAAATAGAGTGTTGCGGTTGATGCTGGCTTACTTGAAAAAAGTGCCATATCACCGCATCCTTAAGCCATTGAGTTCATGTCGGCTGAGGCTGGCAGGCTAAGGGGATTTTCATGTCTGACCACACAAGGCACCACGGCGACGACAGTGGCAAGCTGTTGTACTGCTCCTTTTGTGGCAAGAGCCAACACGAAGTACGCAAGTTGATTGCCGGTCCTTCGGTTTTCATCTGTGATGAGTGTGTGGATCTGTGCAATGACATCATCCGCGAGGAAGTGCAGGAGAGTACTGGCGATGGCCAGCAACGCCGCCTGCCCACGCCGCGCGAGATCAAGGTCATCCTGGACGAGTATGTGATCGGCCAGGACAAAGCCAAAAAAGTATTAGCGGTAGCGGTATATAACCACTACAAGCGCTTGCGTGCTGGTGAGCGTGCCAAAGCCGACGATGTCGAGCTGGGCAAGAGCAATATTCTGCTGGTGGGCCCTACGGGTAGCGGTAAAACGCTGCTGGCCGAGACTCTTGCGCGCTTGCTGGATGTGCCTTTCACCATTGCCGACGCCACCACACTGACTGAAGCCGGTTATGTGGGTGAAGATGTTGAAAACATCATCCAGAAACTGCTGCAGAAGTGCGATTACGATGTTGAAAAGGCCCAGATGGGCATCGTCTACATCGACGAAATCGACAAGATCTCTCGCAAGGCCGACAACCCCTCCATTACCCGCGATGTCTCGGGTGAAGGTGTTCAGCAGGCGCTGCTGAAGCTGATCGAAGGTACCGTGGCTTCCGTGCCACCACAAGGTGGGCGCAAGCATCCCCAGCAGGAATTCCTGCAGGTCAATACGGCCAACATTCTGTTCATCTGCGGCGGCGCCTTCGCTGGCCTGGAGAAGGTGATTCGCGACCGTTCCGAGAAGAGCGGCATCGGTTTCGGCGCTGAGGTTAAGAGCAAGGAAAACACCAAGAACATCGGCGAAGTGATCAAAGACGTTGAGCCTGAAGATCTCATTCGCTATGGTCTGATTCCTGAATTCGTCGGTCGCTTGCCTATCATCGCTACGCTGGGTGAGCTTGATGAGGATGCGCTGATCCGCATTCTCAATGAGCCCAAAAATGCCTTGACTCGCCAGTATGGCAAACTCTTCCACATGGAAGGCGTGGAGCTGGACTTCCGCGAGGATGCCTTGCGTGCCATCGCCAAAAAGGCTTTGGAACGCAAGACCGGCGCGCGTGGTTTGCGTTCCATTCTGGAAGGTGTGTTGCTCGAAACCATGTATGACATCCCATCCACCAAGGATGTGCACAAGGTGGTGATCGACGAGTCCGTGATCAACGGCAGCTCTGATCCCATCATGGTTTACGCATCACCTGAGCCACCTCAGGCAAAAGCTGCACCTGATCAGTGATCAAGTAAGGGCGCCCATGAGGCGCCCTTTTCATATCCTGCTAATGTGTCTGTGTGTTAGTTGGGACGTTTTTTGCCTAGATTGTTGCGTGGCTCTTGCAATGGCTTCATTTGTCCCCATGATGTAGTCAAGCCATAATGATTTAAAGTCGGTGACTTGCACCGTCCTTCAGCGAGATGAATTATGTCAGCCGGTGTATCCAGAAGTTTTGATCTGCCCCTGTTGCCACTGCGCGATGTGGTGGTCTTTCCGCATATGGTCGTTCCGCTGTTTGTAGGGCGCAAAAAGTCCATTCATGCCCTTGAGGCCGCCATGGCCGGTGATCGCCAGATCCTCCTGGTGGCTCAGAAAAATCCGCAGCAGGATGACCCCGGCGCAGAAGATATCTATGAGGTTGGCACCACCGCCAGCATTCTCCAACTACTTAAACTCCCAGATGGCACGGTAAAGGTGTTGGTAGAAGGGGGCTGTCGAGTCCATTGGGAATCTGTTCATGTTGAGGAAGATTTCCTGCGGGCCAAGGGCAAAGAAGTGGGGGCCGCTGAACTTGATCACAAGGAGGGCGAGGCCTTGGTGCGCTCGCTCTTGAATCAGTTTGAGCAATATGTGAACACCAGCCGCAAGGTTCCTGCGGAGGTGCTGAGCTCGCTGAACGGCATCGACAACCCAGGACGCCTGGCCGACATGATTGCGGCCCACATGCCTCTGGATCTGCAAAACAAGCAGAAGGTGCTCGAGATTGAGGGGCAAGTTGAGCGCGTTGAGCACTTGATTGGCATCATGGAGGGCGAGCTTGATCTGCTGCAGGTGGAGCGCCGCATCCGTGGTCGCGTCAAGAAGCAGATGGAGAAAAGCCAGCGCGAGTACTACCTCAACGAACAGATGAAGGCGATCCAGAAAGAACTGGGTGATCTGGATGAGGCGCCTAATGAGCTTGAAGACCTTCAGCGCAAGATTGATGCGGCGGGCATGCCCAAAGAAGCCAAGGAAAAGGCCATCAATGAGCTGAACAAGTTGAAAATGATGTCGCCCATGTCGGCTGAGGCCTCCGTGGTGCGCAATTATCTCGACTGGATGGTGACCGTGCCTTGGTCCAAGCGCAGCAAGGTGCGTCACGATTTGGGCAACGCCGAAGCCGTGCTTAATCAGGATCACTATGGCCTAAATGAGGTCAAAGATCGCATCCTTGAATACCTCGCCGTGCAGGATCGTGTGAAGAAAGTCAAAGGGCCGGTGCTATGCTTGGTGGGGCCTCCCGGTGTTGGCAAGACCTCTCTTGGTGAGTCCATTGCCCGTGCCACCAACCGCAAATTCGTGCGCATGGCCCTGGGCGGTGTGCGCGATGAAGCCGAGATTCGCGGCCACCGTCGCACCTATATCGGTGCGCTTCCCGGCAAGGTGGTGCAGAAGATGAGCAAATCAGGGGTGAAGAACCCCCTGTTCCTGCTGGACGAAATCGACAAGATGGGTATGGATCATCGCGGCGATCCTGCCTCAGCCCTGCTTGAAGTGCTTGATCCTGAGCAGAACAGCACCTTCAACGACCACTACCTTGAAGTGGATTACGATCTGTCAGATGTCATGTTCATCTGTACCTCGAATTCCATGAACATTCCTGCGCCGCTGCTGGATCGCATGGAGGTCATTCGCATTCCCGGTTATACCGAGGATGAGAAGGTCAATATCGCCATGCGCTATCTGGTGCCCAAGCAGATGAAGAATGCGGGCCTCAAGGCAGGGGAGCTGGACATCGCGGAGAGTGCGGTGCGCGATGTGGTGCGCTACTACACGCGGGAAGCGGGTGTGCGCAGCCTTGAACGTGAGATGGCCAAGATTTGCCGCAAGGTGGTGAAAGAGGGTGCCCTGGCCAAGAGCAAGCGCGTCAAGGTCGCTGTGGATGCGCAAAATCTCGAGCACTACCTGGGCGTGCGCAAGCACAGTTATGGCATTGCCGAAGAAGCCAATCAGGTGGGGCAGGTTAATGGCTTGGCCTGGACCTCTGTTGGCGGCGAGCTGTTGACCATCGAAGCCGTCAGGCTGCTGGGTAAGGGGCGCTACGTTAAGACGGGGCAGTTGGGTGAGGTGATGCAGGAGTCCATCCAGGCGGCGTCTACAGTGGTGCGCAGCCGCTCCCAGCGGTTGGGCATTCCAGCGCGTTTCCACGAAAAATATGACCTTCATGTGCATGTCCCCGAAGGGGCGACTCCGAAGGACGGGCCAAGCGCGGGCATCGGGATGTGTACTGCCATTGTATCTGCGCTGACAGGTATCCCGGTTCGAGCAGATGTGGCCATGACGGGTGAGATTACCCTGCGAGGACAAGTGCTTGCCATCGGCGGGTTGAAAGAGAAACTGCTTGCTGCTCACAGGGCGAACATCAAGACCGTGCTGATTCCGGAAGAGAATGTGCGTGACCTCAAAGACATTCCGGAAAATATCAAGCAGGCGCTCGAAATAAAGCCAGTCAAATGGATCGACGAGGTGCTGGCGATAGCCCTTGAGAGTGTTCCCGTGCCGATCAGCGAAGAAGAGTATCTTGCTGATTATTCAGGGGTTAAGCCCGTAGCGAGTGCGGGCGAAGACGAAGCAGGTCAGCGGGTGAATACCCACTGATTGTTGCGCGAGGCCACAAGCCTTATGGGGCCGCCCTGTGGGTGGCCCTTTTTATTTTTGGCGATAGCCAGCACAGAACGCTTGCTGCTTTGTTTGTGCTCGTTGGATTATATGTGCGCGGAATCGTGTAAAACTCCGTGCGATTCCTTGACCCGTCCGAAGCCAATTGGTATAAAGCCAGACGCTGAGGCGGGTGGGACCGCCAATACGGTAAAGAATTCGAAGAACACTGGTTAATAAGACCTTTACGAAAAGCAAAAAAGGGGAAGATTGTGAACAAGTCCGAGCTGATTGATGCGATCGCGGCGTCTGCTGATATCTCCAAAGCTTCCGCTGCTCGCGCGCTGGACGCGATGGTAGAAGCAATCGCGGGTGCCCTGGCTCAGGGCGACCAGGTTTCCCTGGTTGGCTTTGGTACCTTCGCAGTGAAAGAGCGTGCAGCTCGCACTGGCCGCAATCCCCAGACTGGCGCTGAGATCAAAATCGCTGCCGCCAAAGTGCCTGGCTTCAAGCCTGGCAAGGCGCTGAAGGACGCGGTTAACTAAGTCCTCTGGTGGTTGCGGGGCGTACTCCGCAGCAGCCTAAGTGCGGCCTCGTCCGCGCGGAAAGAGCGCACTGTAATTATTCGGTGCGCTTTTTTTTTGCTTGCACGAATTCAGGTGGTGAAGGGCCTCAGTACTGTGCAGCCCTTCGGTTAAGTCGACAATCGCAGATAAAACAACATGGCACTGCAGAGCATCAGGGACAATTTACAGGGCACTATCGCCAAGGTCATCGTGGGCATCATTGCCGTACCCTTTGTGGTGTTCGGCGTGGAGCAGCTGTTTATGGATGGTGGCAGCAATGCTGTTGCTGAAGTGGATGGCGTGGAAATTTCCGAGCCTACTCTGATGCGGGCCATCTATCAGCAGAAGAGTCGACTGATGGCCCAAATGGGCGAGCAGATTGACCCTAAAATGCTGGATGAGAACACGTTGCGTCAGCCAACACTTGACCAGCTCATTGATCGCACTGTTCTGCTCAATTATGCACAGTCCGCCAAACTGGTTGTGAGCGACCGCGCTGCTGAGCAACTCATCATTGCCACTGAAGACTTTCAGGAAAACGGCAAATTTTCTGCCCAGCGCTATAGTGCCATTCTGGCCAACAATAGTTGGACGCCCGGCGAGTACAAGCAGCAACTCAAGGATCAAATGTTGATCTCTCAGTTGGTGGGTGGCCTCGCAGGCAGTGCATTTGTGACCGACGAAGAGCTTGATCGCTTTGCTCGAGTGGTTAACGAACGCCGCGATATCAGTTTCCAGGTGCTGCCACTGGCGGCTGCACGGAAGGGGGCATCGGTGAGTGATTCAGAAATAAAAGCCCATTACGAAGCGCATCCTGATGATTTCATGACGGATGAGCTGGTGGCTGTTGAATATGTCGAACTGACGCAGAAGTCTTTCGAAAGTCCAGTGTCCGAAGAGGCTGTGCGCAAGCAGTATGACGAGGAGCTGGCCGCGCTGGCGAAGAAGAAAGAGCGGCACGCCGCGCACATTTTCCTGCCAGCCGCAGACGACAAAGCCGCCGAGGCAGCTGTCGCCAGCTTGCAGCAGATCAAACAGCGCATAGAAAAGGGTGAAGACTTTGCCGCGCTGGCAAAGTCAGCATCGCAAGACAAGGGGTCGTCCGCCAAAGGAGGCGATCTCGGCTTCAGTGCCGGAGATACCTTCCCACCTGCTTTTGAACAGGCACTGCAGGCCTTGTCTGTGGGCCAGGTATCGGCCCCGGTTCGCACTGAAATGGGTGTGCATTTGATCAAACTGATAGAGGAGCGAGGCGTTGATTTGCCGTCGTTTGCTGCTAGTCGGGATCGCATCCAGGCCGCGATTGCTGCGCGTGAGGCAGAGCCAAAATTTGTGGCTGCCCAGGAAAAACTGGCTGATGCCAGTTTTAATGAGCCCGATCTCAAGAATGTAGCGCAGCAGCTGAACCTGCAGGTGCAGAAAACCAGCCTGTTCGGTCGGGCAGGTGGCGATGGTGTAGCCGTTGAGCCCAAAGTGGTCGAAGCGGCTTTCGCTGATGATGTGCTGAAATCTGGCAATAACAGCGAAGTAATTGAGCTGGATAATGGGCGCGTCGTGGTGCTGCGCGTGGTTGAGCACAAAGAACCTCAGCGCAAGTCGCTCGCCGAGGTGACTGAGCAAATACGTGACACGTTGCTGACCCGTGCGGCGAAAAAAGCGCTTGATACACGGGCTGCGGATATTGCAAAGGCCGTGAGTGAAGGCGCCAAGCCTGCCGCGGTTTCCGCCACGCCTGCTTGGGTTGAAATCAAGGCGGCTGCTCGGTCTGGAGATGCAAAAGCCGACCCAGTGCTGCTTGAGAAGGCCTTCAAGTTGTTGCCAGAGGCTGGGAAGCCTGCCGTTGGCCGGGTTGAGCTTGCCTCTGGCGATGTCGCGGTAGTCGTTGTGACGCGCGTGGTGGAGGGTGATCCGAGCAAGTTGTCTGAGGCAGAACGTAAGGCCATGCAGGGGTATATGCAGCGGATTGTGGGTGGCAATGCCTTTGCTCAATTGCGCAATGGCTTGGTGGCCGAGGCTGAAATTGCTCGCCATTAACGTGATGGCATGGGTTGTTAAGGGGGCTTAGGCCCCCTTTTCTTTGTCGGGGGGGCGTATGTCAGAGCCATGGCCAGCGCGATCCATATACGTAAGTCGGGTGCAGGATCTGCAGCAGCTGCCCGGCTGGCGAGCTGCCTGTGAAGCACTCCTGGACGCTTCCGAGTTAGCGCGGGTGGCGGCCAAGGCTCGCCAGGGCGCTCGCGACAGTGCACTGCTGGCTCATGCATTGAAACGCTGGGTGCTGTCGCGTCATCTGCAGGTGGCGCCGAATGCGTTGCGGTTTGCCCGGGTCGGCAAAGGCCGCCCAGTGCTCGCGGGTGGAGAGCCGCTGTCATTCAATGTTTCCCATAGCAACGATGTGGTCGTGCTGGCTGTAGCATACGATGCCGTGGCGGGGGTTGATGTTGAAGATGCTTGCCGGCGGATGTCTGACCCCTTGGTCCTCTCGGCATCCTATTTTGCTGAGGCTGAACATAAGGACTTGCTAAGCCAAGCCGGGACGGATGTACGGCATCGCTTCTTCGCCTATTGGACGCTGAAAGAAGCAACTATCAAAGCCCGGGGGGAGGGTATAGCGGGCAACTTGCGACGCATGTCTTTTGTGTTGCCCGATGGCCCTGATACGAGGCCACAGATGCGCGATGGATCAGATTTTGTGGCTGATCTTGATCTGTGGGTCATGGATGGGCGGTATTTGATTGCCTCTGCCTGGGTGGGGCAGCCGGTTGGTGAAGCCCCCGTTTTGTATCGCTGGTCGCCTGTGGCTGGGGTTGAGTTGATCGATCTCCCTGCATGGGCTCCCGACAAAAACATCATTGAATCTGCTACACCACCGGGAATTTGATCCTCTTGCGCGGGGGCAAAAGCTATCCTGGCTGTTTCATCGCGTTTGTCCCACATCCTGACTATATTACTTTTAAGTCGCAGTTCTAATTCCATTAGGCTGCTACCGAATAAACCCATCGCATGCTGGTTTTTTCGGGGGCCGCATGGGGCGGGGCGGTGTGCACGGCGTGTGTCATTCAGGACGATTGGGAAGAACAATGGGGTTGATCAGCAAATTTAAGGGCTGGCTGGGTGGTGCCTCGGCCGCATCTTCGGTGCCGCATTCCTATGCGGTGGAGTCAGCTTTGCCAACCGCTGAGGAAGGCACAAAAGTTCCTGAGTTCATCGAGGTGGTACTGGCGCCGGATGGTTTAGCTGCGGAGTTATCGGTGCCGCAGCAGCTGGTCATGCAGGTAGTGGAGCAGCGGCTCAAGAGCCTCCCCGATGATGCCATTGCCCTGCCTAGGTTGCCGGCGGTCATTCCCAAGTTGATGGCGGCATTGCGCGACCCCCAAGCTTCTGCTCGAGAATATAGCGATATCGTGCGCAAGGACCCAGCCTTGGCCTCGGGTGTGCTGCGACTGGCGAATAGCCCTTACTACAACACCACGGAGGATGAGATTACCTCCATCGAACGCGGCATTCAGGCGCTGGGTGTGGGAGGTTTGAGGTCTCTGCTGGCGGCTGCGGTGCTTCAGCCTCTAATCCATGTGCGCTCGCCACTCTATGGCCAGTTTGGCAAGTTGTTGTGGGAGCATTCGTTGGCGACGGCGGTGGCGGCAGAGCTGCTGGCAGAGCGCTGGCGTGAAGACAAGTTCAAGGCGTATTTTCTGGGCTTGATCCATGAAATCGGCTCTATTGTGGTATTCACTCAACTGGTGAATGCCTTCAAAGAGAACAGCCCGGTGGCCGAGCCGTCGCCAGCTGCGTTTCTACCCTTGTTGCGCGATTACGCGCCGGCATTTGCTGCGCGCGTGGTACGCCTGTGGGACCTGCCGGAGGATATTGGCCAAGCGCTTGCCGAACAGGGCAAAGTTTCAGGCCACGGTTCGCTGGGGGGGGTCCTCCATACGGCCAATCAAGTGGCGGAACTTCACTTTTTGGTTTCAAGTGGGCGGGTCGGCGAGTTTACTGCAGAGCAGCGATTGGCGGAGATGAATGTTCCTCGTGACATCATGGTTAAACTCAACGGTCTTTCACTTGAAGGGTGATCCATGTGGGCATGGCCGGCACGTTGCGTGAGACAGGGGATGGCGGTGTTAAAAAAACCGCATTGATCCTGTCCGGGGGTGGGGCGCGTGCCGCATATCAGGTGGGGGTTCTCAAGGCGGTGGCAGAACTTGTACCACCGTCATGCCGTAGCCCCTTTCCTGTGGTCTGTGGCACGTCTGCGGGGGCAATCAACGCCGTTTCTGTCGCTTCACATGCTGGCGAGTTCCATGCCGGGATTGAGTACCTTGAGCGCATGTGGCTCAGCCTCTCGGCTGGCATGGTGTACCGCACTGATTTTCAAGGGGCGGTGCGCAGTGCATTGCGACTTTTTGCGTCGTTGTTCAATCGCGGTATAGGCACTGCCCAGCCGATTGCCTTGCTGGATAACACCCCGCTACGACGATTGCTGCACCAGACGGTGGCGTTCGAAAAGATCCAGTCCGCCATTGATCGGGGATTTCTCGATGCCATCAGCGTAACGGCCATGGGGTATACGTCGGGTGAATCCGTCAGTTTTTTTCAGGGGCGGGACGACCTGCCCGGGTGGCGTAGGTCCAGGCGTGTGGGGGTTCGCTCCCGCGTCAGGCTAGAGCACTTGATGGCATCGTCTGCGATCCCCACCCTGTTTCCGGCCGTTCGTATCAATCGCGAATTCTTCGGCGACGGTGCGTTGCGTCAGGTGTCGCCCATCAGTCCGGCCCTCCATCTCGGTGCGCAACGCGTATTCGTTATCGGTGTGAGCGGCAATCTGCGTCGCGGCGCCGAGCGGCCGGTGGTCGAGCATTCGCCCTCCATCGCACAGATTGTGGGACATCTGCTGGCCAGTGCGTTCATCGATAGCCTGGAAGGCGATGTGGAACTGCTGCAGCGTTTCAATCGCATGATCGAGGCCATGCCGGCCCAGGGGGAGGGCTCTTCCGCTCAGATGGGGCTGAAACCGGTCGATATTCTGGTGATTTCCCCGTCTGAAGCCATCGATAAGATTGCGGGGCGGCATGTGGCAGATCTGCCGAAGACCATGCGCTATTTTCTCGGGGCAACCGGGGGTACGGCCAGGGCGGGCGGTGCATCGGCGGCCAGTTATTTGCTGTTTGAGCGTCCGTTTTGCCAGGAATTGATCGACCTGGGCTACCGGGATGCCATGGAACAGGCCGATGCCATTCGCGCCTTTCTGTCAGTTTCTGAAGATGAAGTAGACCGCACCACACATGCATAGGGCGGCCCACAGATAGTCGAGCTTGATGGGTTGTTTCATGTACAGCACCACGAAGGGCACGAATACCGCCAGTGCCAGCACTTCCTGCAGGATTTTCAGCTGGGGCAGCGTCATCACGCCATAGCCCACGCGGTTGGCGGGCACCTGCAGCATGTACTCGAAAAAGGCGATGCCCCAGCTGAACAGCACGGCAATCCACCACGGTTTGCCGCTGAGGCTCTTCAGGTGGCCGTACCAGGCGAACGTCATGAAGATATTGGACAGTGTGAGTAGAAGCACGGTCTGAAGTGTGGCGGGCATGGGGCTCTCCTGAAGCGTGGATCAGCGCGGCTGGTTGTGCAGCAGCTCGACAAAGCGGGTGGCGGCGTTCGACAGGCTTCGATTGCGGTGCCGTATCACGCCCAGTTGGCGGCGCAGGGTGGTGCCGGGCAGGGCGAGTGCCTGCAGATCACGCCCCAGCATGCTGCGCGGCAGCACGCTCCAGCCCAATCCCACCGAAACCATCATGCGGATGATCTCCAGATAATTGGTGTGCAAGCTGACCTCCACCGGCAGCGCGGCATCTTCGAACATCTGCAGCACGATCTGGCCGGTGTAGGTGTTGGCACCGGGCAGTACCGCCGGGTAGCGCGATAATTCCTCCAGTGTGCTCTGCCGTTGGGCCGCCAAGGGGTGGCTGTGGGCCACCATCACCGCCAGCGGGTCTTCCCAGATGGCCTCTGATAGCAATGCACCGGGCGTGTCGGGTGCCAGCGTCACCACCGCCAGTTCCAGTTGGCCACTGAGAATGCCTGCGTGAGCCGCTTCAGAATCCATGAAGTCGATGTTCAGCCTCACACCGGGATACTGTTCACTGAAGGCGCGCAGCACCGGCGGCAGCCGATGCAGGCCAATATGGTGGCTGGTGGCCAGGGCCAGTGTGCCCCCGACCTGACCGCTCAGGTCGTGGATGGCGCGGGTGGTGTCATCCAGTGCGCGCAGGATCAGCTCGGCGCGCTCGCGCAGCAGCTGGCCCGCCTGGGTCAGCCCCACGTGGCGGCCAATGCGGTCAAACAGCCGCGTGTCCAGCTGGCTCTCTAGCACGCTGATGCGCTTGGAGATGGCGGGCTGGGTCAGGTGAAGGCGCTCGGCGGCCAGTGAGAAGGAGCCGGTTTCCGCCACGGCCACTAGGGCGCGCAGGGCTTCGGTATCCATTTTGATTCCTAAAGGTTATTCAATGCATGAAAAATATGAATTTGTTTTATGTTTGTGGCAAGCCTAAAATTTCGCCATTGTTCTGAACAGTCCTATGGGGCACGACATGGCCGGCAAGACGCTCTACGACAAACTCTGGGATGCCCATCTGGTCAAGCTGCGGGATGATGGTACCGCGCTGATCTACATCGACCGCCAACTGGTGCACGAGGTGACCTCGCCCCAGGCCTTCGATGGCCTGCGCCTGGCGGGCCGCAAGCCCTGGCGCCTGGATGCCAACCTGGCGACACCGGATCACAACGTGCCCACCGGCAAGGCCGAGCGCCTGAAGGGGGTGGATGGCTTCGACGACCCGATCTCCCGCATCCAGGTGCAGACCCTGGACGAAAACTGCGACGAGTTCGGCCTGGTCGAATTCAAGATGAACGACGAGCGCCAGGGCATCGTGCACGTAGTGGGGCCGGAGCAGGGCGCCATCCTACCGGGCATGACCACCGTGTGTGGCGATTCCCACACCTCCACCCACGGTGCATTGGGGGCGCTGGCCCACGGTATCGGCACCTCCGAGGTGGAGCACGTGATGGCCACCCAGACGCTGATCCAGCGCAAGATGAAAAACATGCTGGTGCGGGTGGATGGCCAGCTGGGCGCGGGTGTGACCGCCAAGGACGTGGTGCTGGCCATCATCGGCAAGATCGGCACCGCCGGCGGCACCGGCTACGCCATCGAGTTCGGTGGTGAGGTGATGCGCAGCATGAGCATGGAAGGCCGCATGACGGTGTGCAACATGGCCATCGAAGGCGGTGCCCGTGCCGGCATGGTGGCGGTGGACGACATCACCATCGACTACGTCAAAGGCCGCCCGTATGCGCCGAAGGCGGAGCATTGGGAGCAGGCCGTAGCCTACTGGCGCACCCTGCACTCGGATGCCGACGCGGTGTTTGACGAGGTGGTGGTGCTTAACGGGGCCGAGATCCGTCCGCAAGTCACCTGGGGCACTTCGCCCGAGCAGGTGGTGGCGGTGGATGAGCGCGTGCCCGATCCCGCCCGCGAAAGCGATCCGGTCAAAAAGGCCGCCATCGAGCGCGCACTGGACTACATGGGTCTGCAGGCCAATCAGGCCATTACCGACATCAAACTGGACCGCGTGTTCATCGGCTCCTGCACCAACTCCCGCATCGAGGATTTGCGCGCGGCGGCAGCGGTGGTGAAGGGCAAGCAAGTCGCCGCCAGCCTCAAGCAGGCCATGGTGGTGCCCGGTTCCGGCCTGGTGAAAAAGCAGGCCGAGGCCGAGGGGCTGGACAAGATTTTTGTAGCGGCGGGCCTGGAATGGCGCGAACCCGGCTGCTCCATGTGCTTGGCGATGAACTCCGACAAGCTGCAGCCCGGTGAGCACTGTGCCTCCACCTCCAACCGCAACTTCGAGGGGCGGCAGGGCTTTGGCGGGCGCACTCATCTGGTGAGCCCGGCCATGGCGGCGGCGGCGGCGATTGCCGGCCATTTTGTCGATGTGAGCAAGGTCTGAGGAGAGCGAGATGAGAGCCTTTACCGTAGAAACCGGTGTGGTGGCGCCCTTCGATCGCGCCAACGTCGACACCGACATGATCATTCCCAAGCAGTTCCTGAAGTCCATCAAGCGCACCGGCTTCGGCCCTAACCTGTTCGACGAACTGCGCTATCTGGACGAGGGCCAGCCCGGGCAGGATTGCAGCAACCGTCCGATCAACCCGGACTTCGTGCTCAACCAGCCGCGCTATCAAGGGGCTTCCATCCTGCTGGCGCGCCAGAACTTCGGCTGCGGCTCCAGCCGCGAACACGCCCCCTGGGCCCTGGATGACTATGGTTTCCGCGCCATCATCGCGCCGAGCTTTGCCGACATTTTCTTCAACAACTGCTTCAAGAATGGCTTGCTACCCATTGTTTTAAAAGAAGAAGATGTTGATACACTGTTCCGTGAAGTGCAGGCCGACGAAGGTTATAAGCTGACCATCGATCTGGAAAGCCAGCAGGTGCGCACGCCCTCGGGTGTGGTCTACGGCTTCGAGATCGACGCCTTCCGCAAGCACTGCCTGCTGAACGGCCTGGACGACATCGGCCTGACCCTGCAGGACGCCGATGCTATCCGTGCCTATGAGGCCAAGTGGCAGCAGCAGTGCCCCTGGCTGTTCGGCGCCATCAAGTAAGCGAATTCAAAGAGAGGAATTGCACGTGTCCAAGAAGATTCTGTTGCTGCCGGGTGACGGCATTGGCCCCGAAGTGATGGCGGAAGCCCGCAAGGTGCTGGAAGTGCTGGATGCTCGCTTCGGCCTGGGCCTGACCTTCGACAGCGCATTGCTGGGCGGTTGCGCCATCGACGCTACCGGCCACCCGCTGCCGGAGGAGACCATGGAAAAGGCGCGTGGCGCCGATGCCATCCTGCTGGGCGCCGTGGGCGGCCCGAAATGGGACACCCTGGCCCCCGAGCTGCGCCCGGAGAAGGGCCTGCTGGGCATTCGTGCCAAGCTCGGCCTGTTCGCCAACCTGCGCCCGGCGATTCTCTATCCCCAGCTGGCCCATGCCTCCTCCCTCAAGCCTGAAGTGGTGGCAGGGCTGGACATCTTGATCGTGCGCGAGCTGACCGGTGGCATCTACTTCGGTAGCCCGCGCGGCATCCGCACCCTGGAGAACGGCGAGCGCCAGGGCTTCAACACCGACGTGTACAGCGAGTCTGAAATCCGCCGCATCGGCAAGGTCGCCTTCGAGTTGGCGCAGAAGCGCGGCAAGAAGGTGCTGTCGGTGGACAAGGCCAACGTGCTGGAAGTCACCATGCTGTGGCGCGAAGTGATGACCGAGCTGGGCAAGGATTACCCGGATGTGGAGCTGTCCCATATGTACGTGGACAACGCCGCCATGCAGCTGGTGCGCGCGCCCAAGCAGTTCGACGTGTTGGTCACCGGCAACATCTTCGGCGACATCCTCTCCGACGAAGCCGCCATGCTGACCGGCTCCATCGGCATGCTGCCCTCCGCCTCGCTGAACGAGTCCAGCCAGGGCATCTACGAGCCCTGCCACGGCTCCGCGCCAGACATCGCCGGCCAGGCCAAGGCCAACCCGCTGGCCATGATCCTGTCTGCTGCCATGATGCTGCGCTACTCCCTGGGCGCGGCTGAAGCGGCCGACGCCATCGAAGCTGCGGTAGGCAAAGTGCTGGATCAGAACCTGCGCACCGGCGACATCATGTCCGAGGGCATGACGCTGGTGAACACCGTGCAGATGGGCGATGCGGTGGTCGCTGCCCTGTAATTGAAACAGGCTCTCCCGTGCGGGAGGGCGAGGGTGGGGCGTGCTCCACCCACACCCAACATTGAGACTTTCTTGAGGTAGGCTGAGATGAAAAAGCTCGGTATGGTCGGTTGGCGCGGCATGGTGGGCTCGGTGCTCATGCAGCGCATGCGCGAAGAGAATGATTTTGCCCTGGTGGAGCCGGTGTTCTTCACCACCTCTCAGGCAGGCCAGCCCGGCCCGGACGTTGGCCGCCCGGTGCAGCCGCTGAAGGACGCCCACAGCGTGGCGGATCTGTCCGAGATGGACGTGATCATCACCTGCCAGGGCGGCGACTACACCAATGAGGTCTATCCCAAGCTGCGCGCGGCGGGCTGGAATGGTTACTGGATCGACGCCGCCTCCGCGCTGCGCATGAAGGACGATGCCGTCATCATCCTCGACCCGGTCAACCGCGGTGTGATTGATCAGTCCATCGACAAGGGCATCAAGAACTACGTCGGTGGCAACTGCACCGTCAGCCTGATGCTGATGTCCATGGGCGCGCTGTTCCGTGAAGGGCTGGTGGACTGGATGAGCGCCATGACCTATCAGGCGGCCTCCGGCGCTGGCGCCAACAACATGCGCGAGCTGTTGAAGCAGATGGGCGCGCTGAATGCGGCAGTGTCCACCGAGCTGGCCAACCCGGCCTCGGCCATCCTCGACATCGACCGCAAGGTGGCCGAGCTGATGCGTTCCGATGCGCTGCCTAAAGAGCATTTCGGCGTACCCTTGGCCGGCAGCCTGATCCCCTGGATCGACAAGCAGCTGGACAACGGCCAGTCCCGCGAAGAGTGGAAGGGCCAGGCCGAGACCAACAAGATCCTCGGTCGCGAAGCCAACCCGATCCCGGTGGATGGCCTGTGCGTGCGCATCGGCGCCATGCGTTGCCACAGCCAGGCGCTGACCATCAAGCTGAACCGCGATGTGCCGCTGGCCGATATCGAGCAGATGATCCGCGAGAGCAATCAGTGGGTGAAAGTGGTGCCCAACGACCGCGATATCACCATGCGCGAGCTGACCCCGACCGCCGTGACCGGTACTCTGACCGTGCCGGTGGGTCGTCTGCGCAAGCTGAACATGGGGCCGGACTTCCTCGGTGCCTTCACCGTGGGTGACCAGCTGCGGTGGGGCGCGGCCGAACCGCTGCGCCGCAT
>CAZYQX010000050.1:0-17521 GCA_964649985.1 uncultured Pseudomonadales bacterium
GCCTACATCGCCGAGAAGGATAGCGAGTGGGAGAACCGCAAGCGCGAACGCAAGGGCCTGCGCAAGGTGGGGCCGCTCTACACGGTGCTGGATGCCGAGCGCGCGCAGGATCAGTTTGTCGGGCTGGACTACGACAGGGTCGAGGAGATCCTGCCGGGGGTGAAAATTCGCCTGCGCGATGCGGGGCATATCCTCGGCTCCAGCGTGGTCGAGCTGTGGCTGGATGACGGCAAACGCCAACGCAAATTGGTGTTCAGCGGCGATCTGGGGCACAACGGTGATCTCATGCTGCGCACGCCGGAGCTGGTGGAGGAGGCCGATCTGGTGCTCATGGAGAGCACTTACGGCGATCGCGACCACCGGCCCTGGGAGGAAACCTCGGAGGAGATCCGCCAAGTGGTGCAGGCGGTGCGCGAGGGCCAGGGCAATATTCTGATCCCGTCCTTTTCGGTGGGGCGCACCCAGGGGCTGCTGTATCTGATGGCCCGGCATTACAAGGAGTGGGGCCTGGAGCGCTGGCATGTGTTCCTCGACAGCCCGCTGGGCATCAAGGCCACGGGCGTGTATGCCAAGTATGTCGATCTCTACAACCAGGAGGCCCGCGCCTACTGGCAGGATCACGATCTGTGCGATCCGCTGCCCAACATCCACTTCACCAGCACGCCGGAGGAGTCGATGAGCATCAACCGCTTGCGCAGCGGCGCCATCATTATCGCCGGCAGTGGCATGTGCAACGGCGGGCGCATCAAGCACCACCTCAAGCACAATGTGTGGCGCGAGAACACCCATATCATCATCGTCGGCTTCCAGGCTCAGGGCACCATCGGCCGCCGCCTGGTGGAGGGCGCTAGCCACATCCGCCTGTGGGGGGAAACCATCAAGGTCAACGCCAAGGTGCACACCGTCGGCGGGCTGTCGGCCCACGCCGGTCAGAGCGAATTGGTGGAGTGGTATGGTGGCTTCAGCAACCGCCCGCCGGTGGTGTTGGTGCACGGGGAGCCCGAGGCGCTGGATGCGCTTTCAGCAAGGCTCCGCAACGAATTGCAGGCGCATGTGCACATCGCCCAGCCCCGTGAGATCCTGGATCTGGGGCGCATGGAGTACCTTGGGCGCGGCAGTGCGTGAAAAATGCGGGTTAAGCCGAGTGTCGCTTGCCTCTAAAATGCGGGTCTTGTGTTTATGGAGGGCTGGCCCGATGAGGGTGTGGCAAGCAGTAGTACTTGCAGCAGGCTTGATGATGGGCGGCGTGGCCTGGGCGGCGTCGGTGACGGGCCTCTATGCCGGGCGCGTGGCGGTCGCTGACCAATCCCCAGCCGAGCTGCAGCGGGCCGCCCGCGAGGGGCTTAGCCAGGTGGTGGTGCGCCTGTGCGGCCGGCAATCCGCGCTGGAGTCGCCGGTGCTAAAGCCCGAACTCGAGCGTGCCGACCAGTGGTTGACCAAGTTCAGCTACGAGCAGCAGCCCGCCACGGCCCCTAGCGATGCTCCACAGACCTGGCTGGTGATGGCATTCGACCCCGAGCAGGTCAAGGGCATGCTGAGCCGCGCCGGGCTGCCGCTGTGGGGCGAAAGCCGCCCAGCGGTGCTGGTATGGGTGGTGCAGGATGGCAGCCCGCGCCAGCTGGCCTCGGCTCAGACCCTGGCCGGGCCCTACCAGGCCCTGCAGGAGGCGGCGGCGCAGCGCGGCCTGCCCCTGCTGCAGCCGATGGCGGATCTGGAAGATGAAACCGCCCTGCCCGCAGAGACTGCCTGGAACTTCGATGCTGCCACCATCGCCACCGCATCGGCCCGCTACCGGGCAGATGCCCAGCTGGTGGCGCGGGTGAAACAGGAAGCGGAGGATCGCTGGAGCGGGGAGTGGTTGCTGCTGAGCCGCGGCGCCCCGGTGCAGCAAGCGGCCGCAGGCACCCCCGCCGAGTTCATGGCGGCAGGGGTGGCCCTGGCGGCCGAGCAGCTCTCTGCCCGCTACACGGTGGTGCCCGAGGCAACGCCTGCGGCAAATAGTGGTGTGTCTGAGCTGGAGGTGTCGGGCATCAGCCGCTTACAGGATCAGCAGGCCTTGATGAAACAACTGGCCCGCACCAGCGGCCTGAAGGATGTCTTCATCCACCGGGTGGAGGGTGACCGGGTCTGGCTGCGCTTTGGCTTCGCCGGCAGCCGCGAGCAGCTGATCGAGCTTCTCAGTTTGGGGGGCAGCCTGCAGCCCGAGCTGGCCGCAGACGGCAGCCAAAGCACCTCGGCACTCCGCTATAGCTGGCGCTGACATGAATCGAAACAGCCTCATCATGGTTGCCGCTGCGGCGGCGGCTCTTGCCCTGGTGTACCTGCTGCAGCCGGTGCTTGGCCCGTTCCTGGTGGGCGCGCTGATTGCCTACCTGGGCGATCCGTTGGTGGATCGGCTCGAGCGCAAGGGGATGTCACGCACCGCCGGGGTGTGCGTGGTGTTTGCCCTGGTGCTGTGCCTGCTGGTGCTGGCGGTGGTGCTGCTGGTGCCGATGCTGGTGGAGCAGATGGTCACCCTGGGCCACATGCTGCCCCAGGCGCTGGACAAGCTGCGAGTGCACCTGCTGCCCTGGCTGGCCCATAAACTCCATTGGCAGCAGCCTGAGGCGCTGCTGGATCAGGTGCGCGGCGCGCTGGCGGGCCATTGGGGCTCGGTGACCGGCGTGGCGGGTGATGTGGTGCAGCGGGTGACCGCCTCCGGCCTGGCCCTGCTGGCCTTTCTGGGCAACCTGGCGTTGGTGCCGGTGGTGGCGTTTTACCTGCTGCGCGACTGGGACATCCTCATGAACCACCTGCGCGACCTGTTGCCGCGCCATTGGCAGGGGCGCACCGTAGGGCTGCTGCGGGAGTGCGACGAGGTGTTGAGCGCCTTCCTGCGCGGGCAACTGGCGGTGATGCTGGCGTTGGGCGCCATCTACGCGGTGGGCTTGCAGCTGGTGGGGTTGGAGCTGGGCCTGCTGCTGGGGGCCATCGCCGGCCTGGCCAGCGTGGTGCCTTACCTGGGCTTCGTGGTGGGCATCGTCTCCTCCGGGCTGGCGGCGGCCTTCCAGTTCCAGGAGTGGACGCCCCTGCTGTGGGTGCTGTTGGTGTTTGGCGTGGGGCAGTTCCTGGAGGGCATGGTGCTCACGCCACGCCTGGTGGGCGATCGCATCGGCCTGCACCCGGTGGCGGTGATCTTTGCCGTGCTGGCGGGGGGGCAGTTGTTCGGTTTTGTCGGCATCCTGCTCTCCCTGCCGGTGGCCGCCGTGATCATGGTGTTCCTGCGCCACATGCACCACAGCTACAAGCGCAGTGCGTTCTATGGTCCCGAGCCCGAACCCGAGCCGGCTGAGGCCGGGCAGCCGGCGCAGCGGGAGTAGGGCATGTCGCGCGTTCAGCTGGCGCTCAGCCTGCGCCTGGATCAATCCACCAGCTTCGACAGCTTCCTGCCGGGCGAGGTCAACGCCATGGCGCTGCACGTTTTGCGCAGCGCCAGCGAGCCGGTGCTCTATCTCAGCGGCATGGCCGGCGTGGGCAAGACCCACCTGCTGCAAGCCGCCGTGCACGACGCGCAAAACCGAGGCCTGCCGGCCTGTTATCTGCCCATGCAGGAGCTGCGCGCCTATCCCGCCGCCGAGGTGCTGGAGGGGCTGGAGGCGATGGCCTTGCTGGCGCTGGACGACATCGACGCCATTGCGGGTGATGACGAATGGGAGCGGGCGCTGTTTCACCTGTTCAACACCCTGCGGGATGTGGGGGGGCACTGGCTGGCCAGTGGCAGCACGCCGGTGGCCGAGCTGGCCCTGAGCCTGCCCGACCTGCGCTCCCGCTTGGGCTGGGGCGCCTCGCTGCAATTGCGGCCGCTGAATGAAGACGAAAAGCGCGAAGCGCTGATCCGCCGCGCCCAGCAGTACGGCCTCGACATGCCGGAAGACGTCAGCCACTACCTGCTTAACCGCTGTGGGCGGGATCTGCCCACCTTGTTGCACACCCTGGAGCGGCTCGATCAGGCCTCTCTGGCGGCCCAACGCCGCCTCACTGTGCCCTTCGTGCGGGACGCCCTGGCGCGCAGCTGAGGCCGATTTCAACGCGGCGATGCGCGCTTAAGCGAGCCCTTGAACAGGCGCTCAGCGCGGGCGCAAGGGCCGCGCCGGGTTGCCGGCGGCCACCGTATAGGCGGGGATGTCCCGGGTCACCACACTGCCCATGCCGATCACCGCGCCATCGCCGATGCTCACGCCATCGGTGATGCAGACCCGTGCGCCGATCCACACATCCCGCCCGATGCGAATGCCCCGGGAGCTGACCGGCTGCTCCCGCACCAGCTGGTCTGCCGCCATGCCATGGTTGAAGGCATAGAGCGAGCAGCCCTGGGCGATGCGGGTGTGGTCGCCGATCTGGATACCGGCGCGGCCGCCATCCATGGAAATGCCGTGATTGAGGCTGACGTGGGCGCCCAGCGCCACCGGGCCGTGGATGAAACAATCGGCGGCGATAGCGCTGCCCTGGCCGATCTCAATGGTGCGGCCGGGCTCGGCGAAGATATTGGCCTCCGGCGCGATGAAGCAATCCGGGCCGATCAGCACATTTTCCAGCCCGGCCAGCGCCGCCTGCACCTCCACCTGCCAGGCCCGCGCCCACTCAAGGTGGCGGGGCTTCAGGCTGAAGTAGAGCCAGGGCATGTAGCTCAGGCGCTTCTTGTGCTGTTCGCGATACTGTTCGCTCATATGAAAATGCCGCGCTGCGGTGTCACCGTGCGCGGCATTTTATCGCGAGGACTCAGGGCTGGCGAATCACGCCGCCCGGGAGGCTTTAGTGGTCTTCTTTAACCACGATTTCATCCACCTTCACCACTGCGAGTCCCGCCAACAGCCCGACCACGATAATGGCGGCAAAAGAGCCCAGGCCAATCAGAGTGCTTACGGCAACGGCGTCAGTCATGGTTAATCCCTCCCGGTCAGTAATGTTATTAACATTAGCAGCCGTCCCCCTGGCCGCCTTGACCTCGATCAAGGTCTGAAAACCGTAGCCACATTATCGGCGCGGCTTTTTGCGCCAGATCATGATTCCGGGCGGCTAGGCGTCAGTAGACGTAATCCCGCGTGTGCTGGTACAGGGTGCTCAACATCCGGCCCTGGTTGAGCACGCCGCACAGCTTGCCGGCGCTGTTGACCACCGGCAGGTGGCGGATGCGCCCACCGCGGGCAATGGCCAGGGTCTCCATCAGGGTCATGTCATCACTCACCGCCACCACCGGCGAGGTCATCACATGCCGCACCGGCAGTTCCGACCAGCTGTTGCCCTCGAAACTTTCCAGTAGTAAGCCCACCGCATCGCGCTCGGTGAGAATGCCCAGCGGCTCGCCTTGTTCCTCCACCACCACATAGGTGGATTGGCGGTCGTGCATCAGGCGGATGGCATCCCGCACCGGGCATTCCGGCGTCACGGCGTGATAGTGGGGTTCAACAAAATTGGCCACCAACAGATCCATTGAATGATTACCTCGGTCCGTGAGGGCGGCCAGGGGGCCGCCATGTAGTGTGTATTGATCAATAACCCGCTGCATGCATGGCGCGGGCGGTATCCAACATGCGATTGGAGAAACCCCACTCGTTGTCGTACCAAGCCATGGTCTTCAGCAGCCGGCCCTGCTGGCGGGTCTGCAGGGCGTCGTACACGCTGGAGGCCGGGTGACGACTGAAGTCGATGGACACCAGTGCCAATTCATTATAGGCCAACACGCCGCGCATGGGCCCCTCGGCAGCGGCCCGCATCGCCGCGTTGATTTCCTGAAGGGAGGCATCCCGGGCCAGGGTGGCGTGGAAGTCCACCACCGACACATCCAGCACCGGCACCCGCAGCGACATGCCGTCCAACCGGCCCTTCAGCGCCGGTAGCACCTCGCCCACCGCGCTGGCGGCGCCGGTCTTGGTGGGGATGATGGAGTGGGTGGCCGAGCGCGAGCGGTACATGTCGCCGTGGGCCTTGTCGATCAACACCTGGTCGTTGGTGTAGGCGTGCACGGTGGTCATCAGGCCGTGCTCGATGCCGAAGCTGTCGTGCAGCACCTTGGCAATCGGCGCCAGGCAGTTGGTGGTGCAGGAGGCATTCGACACCAGCCGGTGCTCAGCCCGCAGCACGTCGTGGTTCACACCGTACACCACCGTCACGTCCGCCGCGTCGGAGGGCGCGCTGATCAGCACCTTTTTCGCCCCGGCGCTCAGGTGGTGCTCACAGTCCTTGCGGGAAGTGTGCCGACCGGAGCACTCGAACACCACATCGATGCCCAGCTCGCCCCAGGGCAGTTTGTTCATGTCGGACTCGGCCAGCAGCTTGATGGCGTGGCCATCCACCAGCAGGTTGTCGCCCTGCAGGCTCACCTCCGCCTCGAAGCGGCCGTGGGTGGAATCGAACTTGGTCAGGTGCTCCAGCAGCTTGAATTCGGTGAGATCGTTGATGGCGACCAGGTCGAACTGATCCCAGGCGTTTTGCTGATGAATGGCGCGCAGAATGCAGCGCCCGATACGGCCATAGCCGTTGATCGCGATGCGTATCATGGACGGCTCCTATTAGACTTTTTCTCACTTTCAAGTCTAGTAGGTACTGGCGTTTATGCACCTTTTGCCTCGCCAGCGTGAATCGCAGGCACAAAAAAGCCCCCAGGGAGGGGGCTTCCCATCGCTGTCTGCGATCATTCCTTGGCGTTGGAGGCGCCCAGGAAGGCCGGTTTTTCACCGCCGCCGTGCAGGGTGATGAAGGTGCCCGACACATAGCTGGCGGCCGGTGAAGCCAGGAACAGGCAGGCGTTGCCGATGTCGGCCGGCTGCGCCAGGCGGCCCAGCGGCACGGTGGCGGCCACGGCGGCGATGCCCTGGTCGTCACCATAGTGCAGGTGGGACTGTTCGGTCTGAATCAGGCCGGCGGTGATGCCGGTCACGCGCACCTTGGGCGCCCACTCCACCGCCACCGAGCTGGTGAAGCTGAGCAGGCCGGCCTTGGCGGCGCCATAGGCGGCGGTGCCGGGGGAGGGGCGCACCGCGCTCACCGAGCCAATGTTGATGATCACGCCGCCCTCGGCCTGCTGCTGCATCACCGCATTGGCGGCCTGCGACAGGTTGATCGGCGCCAGCAGGTTGAGGCGGATGATGCTCTCGGAGAAACGCGGCGACACGGTGGCCGCATCGGCCTCAGGCGCGCCGCCGGCGTTGTTCACCAGCACGTCCAGGCGGCCGAAGGTCTGCACGGTGAAATCCACCAGCGCCTTCACCTGCTCCACATCGCGCACGTCGCAGGCGAAGAAGGCCGCCTGGTTGTCGCCCACCGCCGGCATCTCCTCGGGCTCGTTGCGTCCGCAGATCACTACCTTGGCGCCCTGCTCCAAAAAGCAGAGGGTGATGCCGCGCCCGGCGCCCTTGCCGCCGCCGGTGACCAAAACCACCTTGCCAGTCATGTCCAACGGATTCTGCATTGCCGCCACCTCGTAGCCGTTTTTGTCAATTTCAATCGTGTCTGTGTGCTGCTTGTTGCCGTTTTTGCAATTCTTTAAACTGCTGGGCCCGCGTATCGTAGCCTAAAGCCTGGGCGAGACAAAGCACGGGCACCACTGAACCATCTCCCATCGAGAGGCGCTTATGACTGACGCACTTCCTACTCTGGCCATTCTGGGCGGCACCGGCGCATTGGGCACGGGTCTGGCCCGCCGCTGGGCGCAGGCCGGCTACCGCGTGATTATCGGCTCCCGCGAGCAGGAGAAGGCCGAAGTGGCCCGCCAGGAGCTTGAGGCTGTGATGGCCGAGCGCGGCAGCAGCGCCGTGAATGTGGAAGCGATGGACAACATCGCCGCCGCCAAGGCCGCCGACATCGTCGCCCTCACCGTGCCTTTCGCCCACCACCGCAGCACCCTGGAGTCGGTGAAAGAGGCCCTGCAGGGCAAGATCCTGGTCGACGTCACCGTCTCCCTGGTGCCCCCCAAGGTCGGCACCGTGCAGCTGCCCGCCGAGGGCTCTGCAGGCCAGATCGCCCAGGCGGTGCTGGGTGAAGCGGTGAAAGTGGTTTCCGCCTTCCAAAACGTGGCGGCCCACCACCTGCAAGACGGCCACGGTCTGGACTGCGACGTGCTGGTCTGCGGCAACGACAAAGACGCTCGCGCCGAAGTCATCAAACTGGTGGAAGCCTGCGGCATGCGCGGCTTCCACGCCGGCCCGATCAACAACGCCGCCGCCGTAGAGGCGATGACCTCGGTGCTGATCACCATCAACCGCCAGTACAAGTGCCACGCTGGCATCCGCATCACCGGTCTGGAACACGGCGCGGAATAAGCCGGTGAGCGCACAACTGACCCTCACCGCACTGCCTGGCATCCCCATGGTGGAACCCGGCGACGACCTCGCCGGGCTGCTGCTGGCCGCCTGCCAGGGCGCCGGCCTGCCGCTGCAGGATGGCGACGTGCTGGTGCTGGCGCAGAAGATCGTCTCCAAGGCCGAGGGGCGCTACGCCTACCTCAACCAGGTCGAGCCCTCCGCCGAGGCGCTCGCGCTGGCGCCCAAGGTCGACAAAGACCCGCGTCTGGTGGAGCTGATCCTGCGCGAGTCCAAGGAAGTGGTGCGCTTCCGGCGCGGCGCGGTGATCGTCGAGCATCGCCTCGGCTATGTGCACGCCAACGCCGGCATCGACCGCTCCAACATCCGCTCCGAGGATGGCAGCGACCCCCGCGTACTGCTGCTGCCCGAAGACCCCAACGCCAGTGCTCGCCAGCTGCGTGAAGCGATCCGCGCTGCCACCGGCGCCGATGTCGCCATCATCATCAACGACAGCGCCGGCCGTGCCTGGCGCCAGGGGGTGGTGGGCTTCGCCATCGGCAGCGCCGGCATCGAGCCGCTGTGCGACATGATCGGCAAGCCCGACCTCTACGGCCGGCCGCTGGAAATCACCCTGATCGCCCTGGCCGACGAGCTGGCCGCCGCCGGTTCGCTGCTGATGGGGCAGGGCAGCGAAGGCTCCCCGGCGGTGCTGGTGCGCGGCGTGCGCTTCCCGGCCAGCGAGCGCGATGCCAGCGTGCTGATCCGGCCCAAGGCCGAAGACCTGTTTCGCTCATGAACGCACCCGCATACATCGCCCTGTCTGGCGGGGTGGGCGGCGCCAAGCTCGCCCTCGGCCTGGCCGGCGAACTGAGCCCGGAGCAACTGCTGATCGTCGCCAACACCGGCGACGACTTCGACCACCTCGGCCTTCGCATCTGCCCGGATCTCGACACCGTCATGTACACTCTGGCCGGCCTGGCCTGCCGGGAGCGCGGCTGGGGCCTGGCCGGCGAGAGCTGGAACAGCATGGACATGCTGCGCACCCTCGGCGGCGAAGCCTGGTTCCAACTGGGCGACCGCGATCTCGCCACCCACCTGCAGCGCAGCCAGCGCCTGCGCCAGGGCGCCAGCCTGAGCCAGGTCACCGCCGAGCTGTGCCAGGCCCTCGGCATCCGCCACCCGGTGGCGCCGATGAGCGACGACCCGGTGGCCACCATCATCCATACGGCCGATGGCAAACTCGCCTTTCAGCATTATTTTGTGCGCGAGCAATGCCGGCCGCAGATCACCGGCCTGCACTTCGAAGGCGTGGCGGCGGCCCGGCCCGCGCCGGCCTTCGCCGAGGCCCTGGCCCAACCGGCCCTGAACGCCATCGTGGTGTGCCCCTCCAACCCCTACGTCAGCGTCGGCCCCATCCTGGCCGTGCCCGGCGTGCGGGAATTGCTGCGCGCCAGCCCGGCGCCGGTGGTGGCGGTGTCGCCCATCGTCGGCGGCATGGCGCTGAAGGGCCCGGCGGCGAAAATGATGCAAGAACTCGGCGTGCCGGCCTCCCCCCTGGAGGTGGCCCGCCACTTCCTGGGCGCAGTGGATGCCTGGGTCATCGATCAGCAGGATGCGTCACAGGCCCCCGCCATCGAAGCGCTCGGGCTGGAGGTCACCGTGGCACAGACCGTGATGAAAACCGATCAGGACAAGCGCGCACTGGCCAGGGTGGTGATCGACTTCGCCGACCGGCTGGCGGGCTGAGATGGCGGCCATCTGGGCCGTGGTGCCCCTGCGCAGCTTTCACGAGGCCAAGCAGCGCCTGGCCTCGCTGCTGGATGACGCCGCCCGCGCCAGCCTGTTCCGCGCAATGGTGCAGGACGTGCTCAGCGCCCTGGCCGCCGTGCCCGAGCTGGCCACCGTCGTCGTCACCGACGATGCCGAGGTGCGCGCCGAGGCCGAGCGCTTTGGCGTGCGCGTGCTGGCCGAGGCCGCGCTGGCCCAGGCCCCCGGCCTCAACGGCGCGGTGGCCGGCGCCGCCCGCTGGGTGGCCGGGCAGGGCGGCCAGGCCATGTTGGTGCTGCACGGCGATCTGCCGTTGCTCAGCCCCGACGATCTGCGCGCCATGCTGGCCGCCCACCGCGCCCTCAGCGGCGAGCGCCGGGTGGTGCTGGCCCCCTCGGCCGACCGCGACGGCACCAACGGCCTTCTGCTCAGCCCGCCTGAGGCGATTGGCTTTCACTACGGCGTCGGCAGCTTCGCCCGCCACCAGGCCGCCGTCCAGGGCGAGGCTGAGTTGGCCGTGCTCAGCCTTGCCGGGGTGGCGGCAGACGTAGACAATCCATCCGATCTGCAGCGCGTCTGCGAGGCGGCCCGGGCCGGCCACTGCGGCCCCCACACCGCCCGCGCGCTCAACACATTGAACATCGAAGCCCGCCTGGCGGGCGCGAGGTAGACCACGTGGCAGAGCACAGCCTGGACAGCCTTCTCAACCGCGCGCTCGCCGGCGACCTGCCCAGCGATGGCGAGGCCCTGCGCCTGGCCGAGTGCGACGACACCGCCCGTCTGGCCGGCGTCGCCCGCCAGCTGCGCGACCAGGGCTTTCGCAACCTCGTCACCTATTCCCGCAAGGTATTCATCCCGCTCACCCACCTGTGCCGGGATGTCTGCCACTACTGCACCTTCGCCAAAACCCCGCGTCACCTCGACGCCCCCTACATGAGCGAAGAGCAGGTGCTGGAGCTGGTGCGCGCCGGCGAGCGCATGGGCTGCAAAGAGGCCCTGCTCACCCTGGGCGAAAAGCCCGAGCTGCGCTACAACGCCGCCCGCCAGGCGCTGGATCAGATGGGCTTCGCCAGCACCCTGGAATACGTCGCCCACATCGCCAAGCGCATCCTGGAAGAAACCAGCCTGCTGCCGCACATCAACGCCGGCAACATGACGGACGAAGAGCTGGCCATGCTGCGCCCGCTCAGCGCCTCCATGGGCATCATGCTGGAGTCCGCCAGCGAGCGCCTGTGCCAGAAGGGCATGCCCCACTACGGCTCGCCCGACAAACTCCCCGGCGTGCGCCTCGACACCCTGCGCCGGGCCGGTCGCGCCCGGGTGCCGTTCACCTCCGGCATCCTGATCGGCATTGGCGAAACCCGCCGCGAGCGCATCGAATCCCTGCTCGCCCTGCGCGAGGTCAACGCCGAGCACGGCCAGCTGCAAGAGATCATCGTGCAGAACTTCCGCGCCAAGCCCGACACCCAGATGGCCGGCGCGCCAGAGCCCGATCTCAACGAACTGCTGTGGACCATCGCCGTCGCCCGCATCATCTTCGGCCCCGGCATGAGCCTGCAGGCGCCGCCCAACCTGAGCCCCGGCGTGCTGGCCCAGATCATCGACGCCGGCATCAACGACTGGGGCGGCGTATCCCCCCTCACGCCAGATTTCGTCAACCCCGAAGCCCCCTGGCCGCACCTCGACCACCTGGCCCGGGAAACCGCCCTGTCCGGCAAATTCCTGCAAGAGCGCCTCACCATCTACCCGCGTTACGTGCAGGACTACCCCACCTGGCTGGACGAGCGTCTGCACACCCGCCTGCTGCAACAGGTGGATGCCGAAGGCTACCCCCGCATCGACGACTGGCTCACCGGCGGTGAAACCCCACCCCCAGCCCTCGAGCTGGGCCTGATGGGCGCCGACGTCAGCGCCGCCACCTCGCCCGACGTGCGCGACATTCTGAGCCGCGCCGGTGCGGGGCACGATCTCAGCGAGGCCGAGGTGCTGCGCCTGTTCCAGGCCCGGGGGCCGGATTTCGGTGCCGTCTGCCAGGCCGCCGACCGCCTGCGCGCGCAGGTCAACGGCCCGGTGGTCAGCTACACCGTCAACCGCAACATCAACTACACCAACGTCTGCTACTTCAAGTGCCAGTTCTGCGCCTTCTCCAAGGGCAAGCTGTCGGAAAACCTGCGCGGCAAGCCCTACGACCTCGACCTCGCCGAGATCGTGCGCCGCAGCGAAGAAGCCTGGGCGCGCGGCGCCAGTGAAGTGTGCATGCAGGGCGGCATCCACCCCGAATACACCGGCGACAACTACCTCGCCATCCTGCAGGCGGTGAAGGCCGCCGTGCCCGAGATGCACGTGCACGCCTTCTCGCCGCTGGAAGTGTGGCAGGGCGCCAAGACCCTCGGCCTCACGCTGCAAGACTACCTGGCCCGCCTCAAGGCCGCCGGCCTCGGCACCCTGCCGGGCACCGCCGCCGAGATCCTCGACGACGAGGTGCGCGCCATCCTCTGCCCGGACAAAATCAACACCCGCCAGTGGTTCGAAGTGATGGACGCCGCCCACCGCCAGGGCATCAAGAGCACCGCCACCATCATGTTCGGCCACGTCGAGCGCCCCGAGCACTGGGCCCGCCACCTGCTGCGGGTGCGCGCGCAGCAGAAAAAGACCGGCGGCTTCACCGAGTGCGTGCCGCTGCCCTTCGTCGCCTCCGAGGCACCGCTCTACCTCAAGGGCAAAGCCCGTCGCGGCCCCACCTTCCGCGAAGCGATGCTGATGCAGGCAGTGGCCCGCATCGCCCTGCACGGCCAGATCCACAACATCCAGGCCAGCTGGGTGAAACTGGGCGAGGCCGGCGTGGTCGCCGCCCTCAACGCCGGCGTCAACGACCTCGGCGGCACCCTGATGAACGAGACCATCACCCGCGCCGCAGGCTCCATGCACGGTCAGGAAACCGCGCCAGACGAGATGGAGCGCCGCATCCGCAACGCCGGCCGCCAGCCGCTGTTGCGCAACACCCTCTACCAACCGGTGAGTGAAGCGCGCCGGCAGATCGCACGCCTGGCGGAGCCCCTCACCGAGGTGGTGAACACCCCGGCACGCAAGTATGAGCGAGGGCCGAAGCGGGCGTTGGTGTATTCCCAGGTGGAGTTGGAACAGGTGATCGCCAGTGGCTGAGGTTGCGCCATGCTTGCTCGATACCCTGGCCCATAGGCCCCTCACGCCTCGCGAGATATGCGCCCCTCCCGCTTCAACGGGGACACCTACAGGGAGGTAGGTGGTAGAGCGACGCCGGGAGCCAAAGCCGAGGTTGGGAGGGGGATGGTTACTCGCTCAATAACATTATATTCTGAGTGGGTATGCCAAGTGCGTAGGCTGGGCTGACGCAGGAAGCCCAACATCACCCCCCACCCTCAGCCTCCCACTACAGGCCCTCGCACCACCCCTTCACTGTATTTTCTGTGTTAGTTATTTTGGGTAGACTTGGTTCGGTGGTTTTTTGTGCGCTGGCGAGGGTGGCTAGTGGGCAGGGATGTTTGGCAGGGAGCGCTGTTTGTGTTTCGTTTCCTGATATTCCTTCCTTGATTACTGTCGAGCAGGTTCAGAGGCCTGATGGGCCACCTGAGTGGTCTGCCCACGGCAACTGCTCCTGAGTTGCTCTACCTCCTGCATCCATGCAGTCGTCCGCTGCGCTTCGGGCTACCCAATCGAAGCACGTCTGCCACGGGGTTGCAGTAGAGCTCATACCGTGTGCACTCGGGCTATCATGGTCCTTGCCCTGCGGGTGGCTGAAGCAAGTGCATAGCACCAAACGGTGTCCTTATTGGATATTGCCCCAAAGGACCGATATCTTGGGAAAGAGTCAGGACATGAATAAGAAAACAAATATAAAACAATTGTTTATTTGTTTTCCAAAATTGGTGTTCCCGAGATATACACCATTTGGTGTCTAATTTAAGTTGGCAGTCAAAAAGCGTGGGTTTTGTCAGGTACTGAAACACTTGGTGTGCTTCGGTAAGCGTGCTTGAAAGAGCGCTTTGTTGAGTATCCTGGCGTAGCGAAATTGCAGTGATCTTTGAGCCGCTTGTTGGCTTGGTCATTGGTCCGGTGGGTTCGCTGAAAGCGGCGTATCAATGGGTACGCTTAGCGTTTGAAAGGCATGAATGCTCAGGGCTCCGCGGGTGATGCGTTCTTCCGGTAGAGCGGCTTTGAGTGTAGTTTTGGGTTCTTTGAGGCAGGGAAGCTCAGTCGGTTTTGCTCTGAAGTCTTTCTGCCACTGAGCCGAAAAGTTTTGGCCACTGCGTTGTGGCCATTGGTGGCTGAATCCTTGTGTCTGAAAGGCGTCAGCCGAAGAATCGAAGCCGGGTGGGTGAAGTGCACAGCTTGGGGCCATCCCGAGCTCGTTGCTGCCAACCAGGCGTTCGAGGGGACGTCCCATACTGGGCCGCCCCTCAACTATGCGTTATGAACAGAAATAGGAGCATGTAGAGTGGTACTAGGGCAGGGTGTAAAAAGTGATTTTGGGTTTGATATTCCTTCTATTAGGGTGCGTTTCCTTTGTAGATTCCTTGATACATCTTTGATGCCTATCCTATGCGTACTGTTTGCTGTTTTTTTCGGGTGTATTATTGCGCTAGTGTTTTTTGGAGAGCCTGGTTACGAGTCGTTTATGCATTCTGTCGAGAGAACTCCTTTGTATATTTATTTTGCATCGAACGTCATCATGTTTTCGGTAATAGATTTTGTGTCAGGTGTATCGCTATTTAAGTGGTTATTTGGCATTCGTGTAATTGGTCAAGATCGTTGTTCTTTGTCATTTAAAAATGCGCTTATTAGAAATCTGTATATTTTTGTCGATGGTTTTTTATTTGGTCTTGTTGGGTATGTTGCAATGGAAAAAGATGAATTTTCTAGGCGTAATGGCGATGTTGCTGCAAAGGCCATTGTTGTTAAATACAGAAATTCTGGTGTTGATTCAATAAAGACGTCAAAAATAATTTTTGGGATAGCCTTGTCTGTTATCGTCTACGCAGTTTTCATGTCAGGTGGTTCTTTACTGCATGATATATATGTCAGATGATTGTGATCATAACTCGTCGTTCGAGGGGACGTCCCTGAGCGGGCCGCCCCTCAACTATACGTTAGCGGAATTGAATATGTATGAAGCATTTTTTGCCGCATTACTTCTTCTGTGCACAGGGCTTATGCTTGGCTCATGGTTGTCATTGCCGGAAGCATCGTTCGAAAACATAGCTGATTTGGTTCAAGCGCTTAGTGGCTCAATTGGTGCTTATATAGCATATAAGGCGTTATCTACTTGGCGGCAACAGCTAGTTGGTGGAGCTGAATTTGAAGTTGCAAGAAAATTGGCGAAATCATCATATATGGTTAAGTGTGCGCTGGAGATATGTCGATCCCCTAATATATGGGACTATGAGTTCCCTGAAAAATTTAACATGTTAAGTGCGGTCCCAGCTGAAAAGGCTGGGGCATATGCTTATGTCTATGGAAATAGGCTCTCTGCCGTTTGGAGTGCGCTGGATGAATTTGATGCCGCTACATTAGAGGCCGAGTCAATTTGGGGCGGTGAAATAAGGAAACCTACGGATGAGTTAAGAAAAATAGTACAAAAGGTTAATTTGGCAATTGGCGAGTATATAGAAGATGTTAAACAGCATGGCTTTCTCAAAAGAGAGGACAGGAAAAATATTCGCTCTATCATCGCCGCTTCGGCAAAAGATCAAGATAACTTAGTGAATCAAGAGCTTCAAGCCGCAGTTAAAGCAATAGAAGCCATGTTGAAGCCGCATCTAAGGCGCTAACATGGCGTTGCAGGGGACCTGCTAAAGCAGGCCCCTGAACTTTACGTTATGAGGTCTAGGAAATTTACGAGCATGACAAAGCGGATATCTAAATCTAAAATCTCAGTGAAAAATGCTGGTCGGTGGATTGTTCGATTAGATGGAGGTAAGAATTATAAAATATTCTCAACCAAAAAAGAGGCAATATCCGCTGCGAGGAGTTTAGTTGGAGAAACTACAGGTCGTTTTGCAGCGGTATGCCGAGACGGAAGTAGTTCAGTGAATACGATTATCCGTGCCAATAAGGGCGTCCATCGAATCAGGATTTCAAGACCTTCAGAAAAATCTCAAATAAAAAGTGACCAACTTGAAAAAGTCATAGCAAGTGCTATGTTGCGCGGAAATATAATATCATCACTTAAAGCTAATGATAAAAATGATATTCCAAAAATAGAACGTAGATATGATGTTTTTATAAATTGCCCATTTGACCAAACTTATAAACCATTGTTTGAGGCGATATTGTTTTCAGTTTATATGTGTGGGTACCGGCCACGCTGTGCAAGGGAGGCTGATAACTCAGGCGAGGTTAGGATTGAGAAGATTAATAGAATAATTCAAGATTGCGATATCGGCATACATGATATTTCAAGAACTGAGCTTGATAAAAAGAACAAGCTGCCAAGATTTAATATGCCATTTGAATTGGGGTTGTTTCTTGGTGTAAAAGCAAGCTATTCGACCAATAAAAGGAAGTCGCTATGTATCATATTCGATAAGGAAGATTATAGGTTTCAAAAATTTATTTCTGATATAGCAGGGCAGGATATAAAGTCTCACGATAATAACCCTTTAGAAATTATAAGGCATGTTAGGCATGTTCTTAATTCTTGGGGGAATTCTGAAGGCGTATCGCTTCCCGGTCCAAGTCATATTCAAGCGAAGTATGAGCAATTCATTCAGCATAAACCTGAACTATTAAGAGAGCTTAAGCTGGTTGATGGGGAGTTGTCGTATGCTGATGAAACTAAAGTTATAGAATGCTTTATAGATCTGTAGCCATCATAACTTTTCGTTCCAGGGGACCCGCTAAAGCGGGCCCCTGAACTCTACGTTAGTGCCCAAAAAGCCTGTATTTTCGGGCGTTTGCTATCCATTTGGCTTGGGTGGTTTGCTTTTACCCCAGCTCGGCAAATCCCGGTTGCTTTGTTTGAGTGGCGTCACTGTTCTTGGTCAGTGCCAATTCAATGAGGCTCTTTTCGAGGGGCTTCACTGTTCGCGGTCAGGGCCAGCCTGAAAGCATATGAAAGCTGGTTCTGGTTTTGGTAAGCTTGTTGCTCAGGCAAAGCCATTGAAGCGAAAGCGTTTTCCACTGTGTGGGGCCAGTTTCAATGAGGTCAGTCGGTCTCTGAGGCATGGAAGCGCTGTCTTGTTTCTTGTTCGAGCATCCTTCCTTCAGTGTCTATTCCGGCTCGCTCGTTTCGGTTGGGCCAGTGGTGGCTGAAGGCGCTAAAAGCCTACAGCTGAAAGCTTTTAGCTGTGTGGGTGCATAGCAAGCGTCGGTGCCAGAGCACTGCGTCGTTGCACTAACATGGCGTTCAAGGGGACCCGCTAAAGCGGGCCCCTTAACTAATCGTTGGCGGCCAAAAAAGCCTTGGTTTTTCAGTGTCTGAAACGTCGGCGTGCTCC
>CAZYQX010000051.1:0-17240 GCA_964649985.1 uncultured Pseudomonadales bacterium
CTTGCTGGCCAATGCCGGGTTTACTGCGCCGGTGCGCACCACCCGGGGGGATGATATCGACGCAGCATGCGGTCAGTTGGTGGGGCAGGTGGCCGATAAAACCCGTCGCTCAGAGCGCCACCGAACCCGTATGGCTGCCAAGCCTGAGCGAGAAGGAGGAGAGCGTCGCCATGCCCGCTAAATGGAAGAGCGGTTTTCTTTCCTCAGCCGTCATATCAGTGCTGGCACTGGTGCTGGGGGCTTGTGTTTCCACTACCACGACCAAAGTCGACAAGGCCAAGCTGGTAGAGGCCAGGGTGCGCGCGGCTTTGGGCTATGTCGCAGAACGTAATTACCCCTTGGCCCAAGCCAGGTTGAATGAGGCCTATGCGCTCGAACCCAGCTCCCCGGTGGTGCTAGAGGGCATGGCTATTTTGAACTGGAAGACCAAGGAGTCAGAGACGGCAGACAAATACTTCCGTCAGGCGCTCTCCAAATCTGACGACGCTTCAAAAATTCGCTACAACTATGCCCTGTTTCTCATGGATGCTGGGCGCTTCCCGGATGCAGTTGAGCAGTTGCAGAAAGCCACCGATGATCAACTCTATGAAAATCGTGGTGATGCCTTGGCGGCACTGGGCGTGTGCAAGCTGAGGCTGGGGCAGGAAGCAGAGGCCCTGACTACCCTGGAGCGGGCAGCCGCCATGAGCCCTTCAAACCCTGTGCCGCCGCTTGAATTGGCCGGTATGCATTATCGCAAGGGGGAGTATGTGAAGGGATGGGAATACTTTGGTCAATTCAAGGCGGTATCGCGCCAATCTCCCCGCAGCCTGTTATTGGGTATTCGATTGGCGCACAAGGTGCAGGCGTTGGATGCCGAGGCGAGCTATGCACTTGAGCTGAAAAATCTTTACCCTTATTCCGCTGAATATCTGCAGTATCGAAAAGAGTTTCCGCTGCCATGAGTGCCATGGAAAACAAAAGTCTGGCGGAACTGCTGTCACAGCACTCCGCCGCCGCTGATACCCCTGGGGCAATGTTGTCGCATGCTCGGCAATCTGCAGGGCTAAGCGAAGAAGATGTTGCCCAGCAGCTACGCCTGTTGCGTAGCCATGTGGTTGCCATAGAACAAGATCGCTACGAGCAGTTGCAGAGCACCACCTTTATTCGTGGCTATCTGCGTGCCTATGCTCAGTTGGTGGCCTTGCCTGTCGAACAGGTCTTGGCGAGTTTCGAACAGTTTTCCCAGCGTTGCCCGGAAAAAATTCCCCAAGCGCCTCGCCATGTACCGCGTGGACCGGCGCAACCTTTCAATACGCCTGCCGTGATTAAAAGTGCCTGGTGGATTGCGTTGGCGGTGCTGATGGCTGTGGCGGCGGGCCTGTGGTGGTACCACCGCGATGCGAGACTGGCCATCGAACGGCCAGCGCTCCTCGATGCGTTGAGTGGAGAGGCCACGGCACCTGCACAGGCGCCGGCAAGCGAGATGGAAACGCCATTACCTGCGCCAGATGCATTGGCTAAGGCAAAACCCGAAACCACCGAGGGGGATTTACCGGCACCTGCTGTTGTGGCGCCCTCGGTGTCAACGCCAATAGAAACGGCTGCGGTGACGCCGCCTATGGCGGTGACGGACGGCCAGCTAGAGTTGCGTTTCGCGGCAGATTGCTGGGTTGAAGTCCGTGATAGCAAGGATACGGTGCTACTTAACAGCGTTAAAAAAGCGGGTGAGACAGCGCTACTCAGTGGTATGCCACCACTGCGCATTCACCTGGGTAACGCTGAAGGCGTGCAAATTTCATACAACGGCCAGCCCGTGGTTGTGGTGCCTGATCCGGTCACCAAGACCGCACGGGTCGTGGCGGGCAACTAATTCAGTCGAAGATCATCCATGCAGTATCAATCGCCCATCAAGCGACGCGTGTCGCGACAGATCATGGTAGGTAACGTGCCCGTGGGGGGAGACGCTCCCATTGCCGTGCAGAGCATGACTAATACGTCCACATGGGATGTGGCGGCCACCGTTGCCCAGATCCGCCGGCTTGAAGAGGCCGGTGCTGATATCGTGCGCGTGTCGGTGCCTGATATGGATGCCGCGGAGGCCTTCAGGGAGATTAAGCGCCAGGCCCAGGTGCCCTTGGTGGCAGACATTCACTTCGATTACAAGATTGCCCTCAAGGTGGCCGAGTACGGTGTGGACTGCCTGCGCATCAACCCGGGCAATATTGGCCGGGACGACCGCGTGCGTGCGGTGGTGGATGCCGCGCGCGATCGCGGTATTCCGATCCGCATCGGGGTGAACGCCGGATCGCTGGAGAAAGAGCTGCAGCGCAAGTACGGTGAGCCCACCCCAGAAGCCTTGGTGGAATCGGCACTGCGCCACATCGACATCCTGGACAAGCTGAATTTCCACGACTTTAAGGTCAGCGTAAAGGCCTCTGATGTCTTCATGGCGGTGGAGTCCTATCGCTTGTTGGCCCGGCAGATCGAGCAGCCCCTGCACCTGGGCATCACCGAGGCAGGGGGCTTCCGCTCAGGCACGGTGAAATCGGCCATTGGTATTGGCATGTTGCTGGCTGAGGGCATTGGCGACACCATCCGCGTGTCCCTGGCGGCCGATCCGGTGGAAGAGATCAAGGTTGGCTTTGATATCCTGAAGTCGCTCCATTTGCGTACCAAGGGTATCAATTTCATCGCCTGCCCAAGTTGCTCGCGGCAGAACTTCGATGTGATCCAGACTATGAATGAGCTGGAAACGCGTCTGGAAGACATTCGCGTGCCGCTGGATGTGGCGGTAATCGGCTGTGTGGTGAACGGGCCTGGCGAGGCCAAGGAAGCCGATATCGGCTTGACCGGCGGCACTCCCAACAACCTTGTCTATATCGATGGCGAGCCAAACCACAAGCTCAAGAACGAGAACTTGGTGGACGAATTGGAAGCGCTGATTCGCAGCAAGGCTAAGCAGAAAGAAGAGCAGCTGGCCGCCGAACAGGCGGCGCTAATCGCCAAGGTCTGACACAACGTCTAACGGAAACCATACATTGGCCAAGATTCAAGCCATTCGGGGGATGCACGACATCCTGCCCGATCAAACGCCCGTGTGGCAGTACCTGGAGCGCTGTGTGTCTGAAGTGGCGCGCGGTTATGGCTACCAGGAGATTCGCTTTCCGATCGTGGAGTACACCGGCCTGTTCAAGCGGGCCATCGGTGAAGTGACCGACATCGTCGAGAAAGAGATGTACACCTTCGAGGATCGCAGCGGCGAAAGCCTGACTTTGCGTCCAGAAGGCACGGCCTGCTGCGTGCGTGCGGCGGAGCAGGGTGGCTTGCTGTTCAATCAGGTGCAGCGCCTGTGGTATACCGGGCCGATGTTTCGCTATGAGCGGCCGCAGAAGGGTCGCCAGCGCCAGTTCCACCAAATCGGCTTGGAAGCCTTTGGCATGGTGGGGCCCGATATCGATGCCGAGGTGATTCTGCTCACCGCGCGCTTGTGGCGTCGTTTGGGTTTGGCCGATGCGGTCACCCTCCAGCTCAATACCATCGGCACTCTGGAAGAGCGCCACGCGTTTCGCGATGCATTGGTGGCCTATCTGAGCCAGCATGTGGACGCCCTGGACGAAGACAGCAAGCGCCGCCTGGGCACCAACCCACTGCGCATTCTGGATAGTAAAAGCGAGCAGACTCAGGCGCTGCTGGCGGGGGCTCCCACCTTACAGGATTTCCTGGGTGAGGAGTCGCGAGGGTTTTTCGAGCGATTGCAGAGCCAGCTGCGTGCCGCCGGACTCGCCTTTGAGGTGAATCCACGTTTGGTGCGCGGTCTGGATTACTATAACCACACTGTGTTCGAGTGGGTCACCGAGCGCCTCGGTGCCCAGGGCACTGTGTGTGGTGGCGGTCGCTACGACGGCCTGGTCGAGATGCTCGGTGGGCGACCAACGCCGGCAGTGGGCTGTGCCATGGGCGTGGAGCGCCTGGTGCTGCTGCTGGAGGCCTGCGGGCGCATCCCCGAGAATGTATCGCCGCCTCCCCATGTGTACATGTTGGTGGCGGGTCAACAGGCAGAACTCGCGGCCCCAGCCCTGGCCGAGCAGCTCAGGGATGCCATCCCTGCGCTGGCCCTGACCATGAATTGCGGTGGCGGCGGTTTCAAGAGCCAGATGAAAAAAGCGGACAAATGCGGTGCAGCCTTTGCGGTCATCCTGGGGGATGACGAGGTGGCGCGCGGAGAAGTTGCAGTGAAAAACTTGCGAGTGGATGAGGCGCAACACACCATTGCGATGGACCAACTGGCCGGGTGGTTGGCGGCACGCATAAGCGCGTAACACCACCTCAATACCGGCCATGGCGGCACCGCATAGGTGCACAAAACATAATGTAAGCCCAGGGGAGTGACCCACCGGGGCAGAATCAGGAGCACAACGTGGATTCGTATCGCAGCGAAGAAGAACAGGTCGAAGCCCTCAAGCGCTGGTGGAAGGAAAACGGTACCTCTACGATCACTTCCGTGGCGGTGGCTATCGCCCTGGTGCTCGGGTGGCAGGGTTGGCAGAACCACCAACAGCAGAACTTAGAGGCGGCATCCGTCACCTACCAAACCATGCTGGATGCGATCCAGGCCGGTGGCGACAAGGTGGCAACGGCGCGCACCATGGCGGACACCCTCAAAGCCGATTTTGGTAGCACCAGTTATGCCCAGTTGGGGGCCTTGGCCAAGGCCCGTTTGCTGGTAGAAGCTAAAGACCTGGCAGGCGCGGAGGCCGAGCTTAACTGGGTGCTGGAGCACAAGCCCTCCACTGAACTGAAGGTCATTGTCGATCTGCGCCTGGCCCAGCTATTGTCGGCCAAAGGTGACAGAGCGGCGGCCCTGGCCAAATTGACCGCAACTCCGCCGGCTGCATTCGCTGCCGCGTATGAAGAGGCGCGCGGTGACATCCTGCTCGCTGACGGCAAGCGTGCTGAGGCCAAACAGGCCTATCAGAAAGCGATTGAGCTTGCCAAGGGGCAAAAGGAAACACAGCTTGGCTGGCTGCAGATGAAGTTTGAGTCCCTTGGGGGCGAGCTGCCCGAATCCGGCAAGGAGGGTTGATCATGGGACATGTGAAATCACTTGCTTGGCGCGCACTGGCCGGTGCCTGTGCGCTGGTCGTGGTGGCGGGTTGCAGCTCCAACAAGACACGCGAGGATCTGCTGCCGGCGGAATTGAAAGACGTCCCCAGCGAGGTGCGCTTGCACAAGCTGTGGAGCCATGGCGTGGGCGATGGCCAGGGCGAGAAATACAACCGCCTGCAGCCTGCCGTGCTGGATGGCGTGGTGTACGCCGCCTCTGTGGATGGCAGCGTGGCCGCCTATCGTCTGGCGGATGGCGAAGAGGTGTGGGAGACCGAACTCGAAGTCGGCAGCGATGACGACAACGTGTTGAGCGGTGGTGTTGGTGCCGGCGCCGGTCTGGTGCTGGTGGGCACTGCAGACGGCCAGCTGGTGGCCTTGAGAGCTGCCGATGGTGGTGAGGCCTGGCGTACGCAAGTCTCCGGTGAAGTGCTCAGCGCACCTGCGGTGAGCGAGCTGATGGTGGTGGTGCAGACCTTTGATGGCCGCGTGTTCGGCCTCGACCCCGCCACCGGTGCACGCCGCTGGGATTTCGACAGCAGCATGCCGCCGCTGACCCTGCGCGGCGGTAGCGAGCCCCGTATCAGCGGCAATACCGTGTATGCCGGCTTTGCCAATGGTCGGGTAGCGGCTATCTCCGCCGACAAGGGCATGCCGCTGTGGGAAGTGCGCGTGGCTGTGCCCAAGGGCAAAAGCGAGATCGAGCGCATCATCGATGTGGGCGGCGTCTTGCTGGATGGCAGCATGCTCTACGCCGTTAGCTATCAGGGCAATGCCCTGGCCCTGGATACCTCCGCGGGCAGCGGCCGCTGGCGCCATGAGATCTCGTCTTATGTACCGCCGGTGTTGAGTGGCTCTGCGCTCTATATCGCCGACAGCAAGGGCAAGCTGGTGGCGCTGAATGTTGATGATGGCGAAGTGCGCTGGGAAAACAGCGACCTGGCCAACCGCCAGCTGACCGGTCCGGCCGCGGTGGGCGATTATGTGGCGGTGGGCGATTTCGAGGGCTATCTGCACCTGTTGTCCAAGTCCGACGGCCACATCGCCGGGCGCTTGAAGGTCGACAGCGATGGTCTGCGAGCGCCGTTCCTGGAGCAGGATGGCTACCTGATCGTCTACTCCAACAGCGGTGATCTGGTGGTCTACACCCTCAAGGAGGGCGCGGGGCGCTTCTTTGGCTTGTTCTGAGCCAAGCCTCGAACAGTTGGACACTGCAGGCGCCTAAGGGCGCCTGTTTGTTTTCTCGCTGAGCTGTGCGGATCGCGGCCTAAAGCAGTGGGGAGACAACCTTCGGAGTAGGCCTGATGGCCCACTCTACGGGGCGTGGTCCAGCGCCTCTGCCATGGCTGTCAGTTTGCCCGCTTTTCAAGGGGGCGAGGGTAGCGCATGGTATACTGGCGGCAACTTCGTATTCAGTCTCCCGACGCCTGGGAGCATTCACTCTAGGAACCCGCGATGATACCCGTCATTGCCCTGGTGGGGCGGCCGAATGTCGGCAAGTCCACGCTGTTCAATCGCCTCACCAAGACCCGTGATGCCCTGGTGGCCAACTACCCGGGCCTGACCCGCGACCGCAAGTACGGTGATTTCTGGTTCGAGCAGAAGAAATACCTGCTGGTGGATACCGGCGGCATCACCGGTGAAGAAGAAGGCATCGACTTCGCCATGGCGGAGCAGTCCCGCAATGCCATCGACGAGGCCGACCTGGTCATGTTCATGGTGGATTGCCGTGATGGCCTCAGCGCCGCTGACCAGATGCTGGCCGAGTATCTGCGCAAGCGCCACAAGCGGGTCATGCTGGTGGCCAACAAGATTGATGGCATCAATGCCGACAATGCCACGGCCGAGTTCCACCTGCTGGGGCTGGGGGAGATACACCCTATCAGTGCATCGCACGGTCGGGGCGTGTTGGCCTTGCTGGGCACCGCCGCCGAGCTGCTGGCGCCGATGACCCAGGATCAAGAGCTGCAAGCCGTGCTCTCCGAAGAGCAGACCGGCATCAAAATCGCCGTGGTGGGCCGCCCCAATGTGGGCAAGTCCACCCTGGTGAACCGCATGCTGGGCGAGGATCGGGTGGTGGTGTTTGACCAACCGGGCACCACGCGCGACTCGGTGTACATTCCCTACGACCGGGAAGACCGCCGCTACACCCTGATCGATACCGCCGGTGTGCGCCGGCGCAAGAACGTCTCCGAAACGGTGGAGAAGTTTTCCATCGTCAAGACGCTGCAGGCCATCGACGATGCCCATGTGGTGATCCTGGTGATGGATGCCCGGGAAGGGGTGGTGGATCAGGATACCCACATGCTGGGGCATGTGCTGGAGGCGGGGCGCGCCTTGGTGATTGCCATCAACAAATGGGATGGCCTGACCCAGGACCAGCGCAACGAGATCAAGCGCGAGCTGGATCGCCGCCTGCAGTTCATTGACTTCGCCGAGATTCACTTCATCTCCGCCCTGCACGGCACCGGCGTGGGCCACCTGTATGAGTCGGTGCACAAGGCCTACGAGGCCGCCACCGCCAAGTTGCAGACCCCGTACCTCACCCGCCTGCTGGAGCACACCGTGGCGCAGAACCCGCCGCCGTTGGTGAATGGCCGCCGCATCAAGCTGCGCTATGCCCACCTGGGCGGGCAGAACCCGCCCATCATCGTCATCCACGGCAACCAGGTGGATGAGGTGCCGAAGCACTACAAACGCTTCCTGGAGAACATGTTCCGCCGGGAATTGGGCTTGATTGGTACACCCATTCGCATCGAGTTCAAGGGCACCGAGAACCCCTTCGCCGGCAAGCAGAACAAGCTTACCGGGCGCCAGATGGCCAAGCGTCGCCGCCTGATGGAGCATGTGAAGAAGTCCGACTACAAGAAGAAACGCAAGAAGAAAGAGGGTTGAGGTGCTGCCTGATCTGGACAACAAGGCGCGCATCGAGCAGTTCGTCGATGCCTTCTATGCCCAGGTATTGCGGGACGATGTGCTGCGCCCGCTGTTCGTTGATGTGGGTCAGATCGATCTGGCCAAGCACTTGCCCCTGATTCGAGCTTACTGGGAAAAGTTGCTGTTGGGCGAGAACGATTATCACCGCCACACCATGAACATCCACCGGGCGCTGAATGCCAAGCAGCACCTGGACAATGCCGCCTTCGAGCGCTGGCTGCTGCTGTTTCAGCAAACCGTCGATCGTCACTATGCCGGCCCCTTGGCCGAGCGAGCCAAAGAGGTTGCGCGGCACATCGCATTCAACATGAGCAAGGCGCTGGGCAATCCACCATTGGATACCGCCAAGCCGGAAGGCCAAGCATAAACGGAGCTGGCATGAGCTTGTCCATTTATCTGGGGTTATTGGTCACGCTGTCTTGTTACTGCGGTGCGATGTTGGGCGGCGCCATCAGCAAGCGACTGCCGGAAGATTATCTTTGTAACAACTCGCGGGACACCATCAAGCTGGGGGTCGGCCTGATCGCGACCATGACGGCCTTGATCCTGGGCCTGTTGACGGCTTCCTCCAAGGGCGTGTTCGACGCGGTCGACAAATCCATCCGGCAGACGGCCGCCGACGTGCTGTTGCTGGATCGCACACTGGCCAATTACGGCAGTGAAACAGCCGCCATTCGGTTGCAGTTGAAACAGCTGGTGGAAAAGCGCACCCATGAAATATGGCCCTCGCAGGGCGAGGTGCTATTAGACGCCAATACCAAAGCCGCAGAGGTGCCTATCGAGGCGCTGGCGCACAGCATCCGCAAGCTGCAAGCGCAGAACGATGAGCAGAAGTGGCTCCAGCAGCGTGCCATCAAGTTGTCTGATCAGGTATTGGAAGCGCGCTGGCTGGTCTTGGCGGGCCTCAGCAATTCGGTCTCCCAGCCTTTTCTGGTGGCACTTACCCTCTGGCTGGCGGTGACCTTCACCACCTTTGGCTTGCTGGCGCCACAAAATGTTGTAGTCAGAACCATTATCGGGGTATGCGCGTTAACGGTGGGGAGTGCGGTGTTCCTGATTCAGGAAATGGAGCAGCCCTTTGACGGTGCGGTGCGCGTTTCCCCCGCGTCACTGCACTACGCCATTGAGCGACTGAATCGATAGCGGGGCGGGTCTTAAACGCCGGTCTTTGCGGGCGGTGAAGTTCACCCAACTGTTGAGGCGTGGTTCAGCGCCTACCTCCCTGTAGGCATCCGTGGCGCGCTCATACTGTTCTGACCCTGAGCCAGGCGTTGCTTACCGAGCCTGGCGCCACCTTTGCCGTGCTTGCTTAGGCGCCGCAGCACTTTTTGAATTTCTTGCCACTCTGGCAGGGGCAGGGGTCGTTGCGGCCAACCTTGGGCGTGGCGCGCACATAGGGCTCCACATGGTCGTGATCGTGGTCGCACCAAGGGCCATGAACGTGATCGTCCAGGTGTTCGTGGTCGTGGTTGCAGTCCGGGCCGTGTACGTGTTCTTTGTTCATGCGTGGTCCTGATTCCGGCGGGTTGCGGGCGCTCATGGTATAGCGAACCGGCATCGCCTGCCAGCGGGGAGCGGGCTGTTGTACACTGAGATTTTGGAGGCGCAGGCATGGCAGTGGAGCTGAAGCCGCTGGTGGGGCGCGAGATCGATCCCTGGCTGGGGCCGGTGGCCGAGCTGCGCATTCAGGTATTTCGCGATTATCCCTATCTCTACGATGGCGATGCCGAATACGAGCGAGATTATCTGGCCACCTATGCGGATTCACCCAGCAGCCTGTTCGTATTGGCACTGGAGGGCGGGCAGGTGGTCGGCGCCGCTACCGGCGTGCCCATGGTCGAGGCCGACGAGGCGTTCCAGCAGCCCTTTCTGAGCAGCGGCATGCGCTTGGACAAGGTGTTTTATTTTGGCGAATCCGTGTTGCTACCGGCCTGGCGCGGCCTTGGTGTGGGCGGTCGTTTTTTCGACGCGCGCGAGCACTATGCAAGAGCCCTGGGCGCAGATCTGACCTGCTTTTGTGCGGTTGATCGCCCGGTGGATGATCCGCGTCGCCCGCCCGGTTATCAGCCTCTGGACGCATTCTGGCAGCGCCGTGGTTACCAGCGGCGCAATGATATGCGTGCTGACTATGACTGGCGGGAAGTGGACCACAGCGCGCCCTCGCGCCACAGCATGGTGTTCTGGCTCAAGCACTGGGGTATGCAGACATGACAGACGTGATCGTGGCCTGTGCCCAACATCGGTTGGCACCACTGTTGAATTGGCAGAGCCTGGAACAGCGCTATCGCGAGCGGGTTGCCGATGCGGTGGAGCAGGGGGCGCAGTTGTTGCTATTCCCCGAGTACGCCAGCCTGGAATTGGTGACCCTGCTGCCCATGGCGCAGCGGCAAAGCCTGGCCGAGCAGTTGGCGGGCATGCAGGTCTATTGGCAGGATTTTAACGCGCTGTTCACTGCCCTGGCGCGGGAGCACCGGGTGTGGATCGTCGCCCCCAGCTTCCCTGTGTTTGAGGCGGGTCGCCACGTCAATCGGGCACTGGTGTTTGGCCCTGATGGCCCGGCCGGGTGGCAAGACAAGCTGCACATGACCCGCTTCGAGCGCGAGTTGTTTGATATCTCGCCCGGTGCGGCTTTGCGCGTATTTGACGCCGGCGCTTTCCGCTTTGCCGTGGCGATCTGCTACGACGCGGAGTTCCCCCTGCAAGTCCATGCGCTGGTCGCCGCCGGGGCCCAGATCATCGCCGTGCCCAGTTGCACCGATGGCTTGGCCGGTTACCACCGGGTTGAACTCAGCGCCCGGGCGCGCGCACTGGAGAACCAGTGCTTTGTGTTGCAGTCACCCTTGGTGGGTGATGCTCCCTGGTGCGAGGCCATCGACGTCAACGTCGGTTGGGCAGGTGTCTATGGCCCGGTGGATCACGGTTTCCCGGTGGATGGTGTGCTGGCCCGCGGGCAGGTGGACACCGATTGGCTGATCGCCAGCCTGGATCTCACCGCCATGCAGCGGGTGCGCGAGGACGGCCAGGTATTCAATCTGCGCGACTGGGCCCAGCCTCTGCCGCAGGTTAACAACGAATGATCGTCCCAGTGTGGATCGGGCTGATGCCGTCCGCTGGGCACTCTGAAACAGGAGCTTGTGCTTGAACTACCGCCACGCCTTTCATGCGGGTAACTTCGCCGACGTCTGGAAACATACCGTCCTGTTGGGTTTGCTGGACGCCATGGGGCGCAAGGACAAACCCTTCATGTACCTGGAAACCCACGCCGGTGTGGGCGACTATCGTCTGGGGGAGGGCGAGGCCGAGCGCACTGGGGAGTACTTGGAGGGCATCGGCCGGCTGTGGCGGACGCAGGCGGCACCGCCCTTGCTGCAGCGCTACCTCGACCTGATACATAGCTCAAATGCCGACGGTGAGCTGGTGCGCTACCCGGGCTCCCCGCGCATAGCCCGCAGTGCGCTGCGGGAGCGTGACCGCGCCGTGTTGTGCGAGTTGCATCCGGAAGACGCACAGCGCTTGCAACGTCGCTTTGCCAACGACAGTCGGGTCACGGTGGTGGAGGGCGATGGCTACGCGGCGATCAAGCGCTTCCTACCCCCGATCGAGAAACGTGGCCTGGTGCTGATTGACCCACCCTTCGAGAAGGATGATTACAGCGCCTCACTGGAGGCGGTAAAGCAGGGGGTGCAGCGCTTTGCCACCGGGGTTTATGCCATCTGGTACCCGATCAAGGCCCGCCAGGATATTGACCGCTGGCACGCCGCCTGGCGCCGCACCGGCTTGCGCAAGCTGTTGCGGCTGGAGCTGTGTATCGCACGGGATGACAATCCCATGCGGCTGAACGGCTCGGGTATGCTGATCCTGAACCCGCCCTATCAATTGGCCGAAGAGCTGAAGGCCGCCGGTGAACACCTGCTCAAGGCCTTGAGCATTGAAGAAGGTGCCAGGCTGAATATTGACTGGGTGGTGCCCGAGTAGGCTAAAGTGCTGCGTAGCCAGGGCATGTGACCGTGAAGGCTCAGGTGCCTGACATACATTCGCTTAAGGATTTCGAGCGCAATTAGCCAGAGGGAGCGCGTCGCGATGGCAAAAAACATCCTGGTGGTACTAGGGCATCCTGATAGTGATAGCTATTGTGGCCAATTGGCCGATGGCTATAGCGAAGCGGCGCAAGAGGCTGGCCACCATGTGAAGAGTTTCAAGCTCGGAGAGCTTGAGTTTGATCCCAGTCTTCATCACGGCTACAGCAAGCGCCAGGTGCTGGAGCCGGCGCTTCAGGAGCTTCAGGATTCCATCAGCTGGGCGACCCATCTTGTGTTTGTCTATCCCATTTGGTGGGGCGGCATGCCCGCTGTGCTCAAGGGGTTGTTTGATCGGGTGTTGTTGCCAGGATTCGCTTTTAAATACCGCGAAAACTCCCAGTTATGGGATAAGCTGCTGGCAGGGCGCAGTGCACACGTGATCATGACCATGGATACACCGCCGTGGTATTTCCGTTGGGTGTACCGTATGCCGGCCCACCACCAGATCAAGAAAACCATCTTGGAGTTTTGTGGCATCAAGCCGGTAACGCTCACCTCCCTTGGCCCCGTGCGCTATGCCTCGGCAGAAAAGCGTGAGCAGTGGCTCAAGCGGGTAAGGGCGGCTGCCCGCACCCTATAGGTCGGGGCTCTGGTCTAGCAAGTCCGCTGAAGGGGGCTTCACAGCGTTGGAATGGGCTCACAAAAGCCCAACAGGGTCTTTGAACACCCTAGCCGCCCCTTCGGGCGTGGATTCCGCCTCGCTTCGGCTCGCCTATTCCAGCCTTGTGCAGTATCCCTTGATCGGGTATTCACCCGCCGGCTAGATGGGCACCACATCCTCTGCTTGGGGGCCCTTCGGGCCTGTCTTGAGGACAAAGCTCACTGCTTGCCCTTCGTTAAGGGTGCGAAAGCCGTTACCCTTGATGGCACTGAAGTGTACGAAAACGTCTTCACCAGCACTTTGCTGGATAAAACCAAAGCCCTTTTTCGCGTCAAACCACTTCACTGTACCGTTCACTGTTTCGGACATGCTGTGCCTCGTACTAAACTGCGCCGGCGGGCGCGGGGCTACAGGTCGGGGAGTCGATCTGGCGGGGCGTGTGCAGATCTCACGGCTGACAGCAGTGAACAGACACAGTGTACAAACACATCAACTCAACCTGACAAGCGCTAACAGCACCTGCGTGGTGCTGCTTAATCGAGTCTAGAAGCAGATTTCCGGGGCTGCAAACGAGCCCCCAACAGCGGCCATACCATGGGTTTTATTCAATCGCTCAACGATGAACAGCGGCTTGCCGCCACCTACGACGGCCCTGCGCGCCACCTGCTGGTGCTGGCTGGCGCAGGCACGGGCAAAACGCGCACCCTGGTGGCCCGCGCGCTGCACCTGCTCACCCACGGCACACCCCCGGCGCGGCTGCTGTTGCTCACCTTTACCCGCCGCTCGGCGCGGGAAATGGGCCACCGGCTGGAGCTGGAACTGGGCCAGACCGCCCGGGGAGTGATGGCCGGCACCTTTCACCACTTCTGTCTGCAGGTGATGCGGCGCATTCCCAAGAGCTTTGGGGTTGAGAACCGCAACATCATCGACCGCGACGACCAGCAGGCCCTGCTGCAACTGGTGCGCGGCGAGGTGGTGGGCAAGCGCGACAAGGAATTCCCCAAACCCGCCCAGCTGCTCAATTATCTTTCCTACGCCCGCAACACCCTGCGGCCGCTGGATGACTACCTGCAGCAGTTCACGGCGCTTGAGGAGGAGACCATCGCGCGCGTGGTGGAGGTGGGGCAGCGCTATGAGGCGCGCAAGCGCGAGCGCGGTTATCTGGATTACGACGACATCCTGCACATCTTCGTCAACGCCTGTGACGAGAAACCGGCCCTGCGCGCGCAGCTGCGCGGCCTGTTCGACCACATCCTGGTAGACGAGATGCAGGACACCAACCCCCTGCAATGGAAGATCCTGCAACTGCTGGCGGAGCCCGCCCGGCTGTTCTGCGTGGGGGATGACGCCCAGAGCATCTATGCCTTCCGGGGTGCCGACTTCCGCAATGTGCACGACTTCCGCCAGCGGCTGGAGGGGGCCGAGGTACTCAAACTCACCCGCAACTATCGCAGCACCCAGCCGATTCTCGACATTGCCAACTGGCTGCTGGACGAATCCGCCCTGGACTACGACAAGCGCCTGGAGGCCACCCGTGGCCCGGGCCTGAAACCGGTGCTGGTGGACTTCGAGACCCGCTTCGACGAGGCCCGCTGGCTGGCGGATGATCTGGTCACCCGCCACGGCCAGGGTGGCCACTGGAAGGATCACATGGTGCTGGTGCGGTCCGCGTGGTCCTCCCGCACCCTGGAAGGGGTACTGGTCGAGAAGAACATCCCCTACAAGTTCATCGGCGGCACCAGCCTGCTGGAGAGCGCCCATGTGAAGGATCTGCTCTCTCTGCTGCGGGCGGCCACCAACCATCGTGATGAACTTGCCTGGGTGCGCTACCTGAAGTGCTGGCCCAAGGTGGGCGACGTGACTGCCTCCAAGGTGGTGGCGGCTCTTGCTGAACTGCCCTCGGGGGAAGACCCGCTGGAAGCGGTGCAGCGGGTACTGCCGCGCAGGGAAGACATCCTCGGCGGTTTGCGCCTGGCCGCCAGCTTCGCCAAGCTGCCGGTCACGGCCCTGGAGAAATGCGCCGAACACATGGCGCCGGTGCTGCGCGAGCGCTACGACCGCTGGGAGGCCCGGGCCAGGGACTACCAGCTGCTGATCAAATTGGCGGGGCGCTACGACGACGTGCGGGAGTTCATCGATACCTACACGCTCGACCCGGTCAGCCACTCCGAGGTGGAGCGCAGCGATGCCGACGATGTGGTGACGCTGATTACCGTGCACAGCGCCAAGGGCACCGAGGCGCCGGTCTGCTACCTGATGCAGGTGCAGCCCGGCATGTACCCGCACAGCCGCAGCCTGGGCGATGCCGAGGCCGAAGAGGAGGAGCGTCGCATTCTCTACGTGGCCCTGACCCGGGCCCAGAACGAGCTGATCATCACTCGCACCGGCGATGACAACCGCTATGTGTTCCACGGCGGCTCCACCGCCAATGCGGCCACCTCGCCGTATTTCTTCGAGTATCTGGACAGCGCCCTGGTGGATTACCAGTACGTGGGCTTTGCCGGCGATTTCTCCTTTGGCCTGGATGGGTTGCGCGAGGTGGAGTGATGATTCATTCCTCGCGAGCATAAAAACCAAGGCTTCCTATACTTCTTCCTAAGAGCCTATTCAGAATCTCGATCAAGGGATGCAGCGCAAGGCGAAATCGGCCGAACAAGCGGACGCCCACAGGGAAGTGGGCGTTAGAGCGACGCTTGGAGCCAAAGCCGAGCATACTGGGCGTATGTGAGCATTGTACTCACTGCTTCGCAGCTCGCCCTTCGGGCCGCCTTCGGCGTTCAACGCCCCTGTGGGGCTTTTGTGAGGCCGATTTATGCCTTCGCTGCGCTCAGCGCCCCTGCGGGTCGTGGTCTTCGACTCAACGCGGCGATGCGCCCTTCAGCGAGATTATGAATAGGCTCTAACGGCTCAACGTATATGAGCCGTAACGAGTGTGACCGCGCCAGTGGAATGGTGCGTCGGAGTGTCTCCGGCACACCCTCTGATGGCATGGCTACGCTCCAGTTAATGACTGGGAGGTTGTATGGAACTGTCCGTGCCAATGCTCTATCTGGTGCTCAATGCCACCATCTTCATGATGATTGGACTACTCTGCGGTGCCCCTTATACCAAGGCTATCAAGTCCAACGCCCCGCCAGACGTGCTGTGGGCCTGGCGCGTGGCCCATGCCAGTATTCCCCTCGGTGCCATTCTGATGTGGTCCATGGCGGCCCTGGTGCCCTATTTGAAGATGGAGCTGAGCTTGCAGTGGGCCATTGCCGGCACCCTGATTTTTTCCGGCTGGGGCTTCTGCATCGCACTGCCACTGGGGCCGATTGTGCGCTACCGCGGTTTATCGCCGGGGAGCAGTCTGGGGGCCAATGTCGTCTATATCGGCAACGTCATCGGTGCCGGTTTCTCCACCATCGGTGTGCTGCTTTTCTTGTACGGCATCATCAAGGCACTGCCCTGACTTGCCATGGCGTCGGTATTCCACCTGCGTTATCGGTAGGTGGAATACATGACCATGATCAAAACCCGTCAATAATCCCACTGCACTTTGCAGTGCGCGCCTTGAAGCCCGTGAATTAGCCCCTATTAAATGTGCAACAGAAAGCGCTTGGATGCGCGTAGAGAGAGGTTTCGAGGCTGACGATGCGAATCGACCGTTTTACCAGTTCACTGCAAGTGGCGCTGTCTGACGCCCAGTCACTGGCCATTGGCAAGGATCACCAGTTTGTTGAACCCGTCCATGTGATCAGCGCACTGCTGGACCAGGAGGGCGGCTCGGCGCGTCCCTTGCTGCAACAAGCCGGCGCCGACCTGGGCAAGCTCAAATCCAATCTGGCGGAAGCCATCAACCGCATGTCCCAGGTGCAGGGCGCGGGTGGCGATGTGCACATGTCCAACGAGCTGGTACGCCTGCTCAACATGGCCGACAAGCTGGCTCAGCACCGCCAGGACAAGTTCATATCCACCGAAATGCTGCTGCTGGCGGCCCTGGACGACAAGCTGTCCGTGGCGCGCCTGATCACCGATGCCGGCGTCAACAACGCCAGGCTGCAACAGGCCATCGAAAACCTGCGTGGAGGGGAAACCGTGACGGATCAGGAAGCTGAAGGCGCGCGCCAGGCGCTGGATAAGTACACCATCGACCTCACCAAGCGCGCCGAAGATGGCAAGCTGGACCCGGTGATCGGCCGCGACGACGAGATTCGCCGCTGCGTGCAGGTCTTGCAGCGCCGCACCAAGAACAACCCGGTGCTGATCGGTGAGCCCGGCGTGGGCAAGACCGCCATCGTCGAAGGCCTGGCCCAGCGCATCGTCAACGGCGAGGTGCCCGAAGGGCTGAAGGAGAAGCGTCTGCTGTCGCTGGATCTGGGCTCACTGTTGGCCGGTGCCAAGTACCGTGGTGAGTTCGAGGAGCGCCTGAAGAGCGTGCTGAAGGAAGTCTCCAAGCAGGAAGGCAAGATCATCCTTTTCATCGATGAATTGCACACCATGGTCGGCGCCGGCAAGGCCGAGGGCGCCATGGACGCGGGCAACATGCTGAAGCCCGC
>CAZYQX010000052.1:0-16600 GCA_964649985.1 uncultured Pseudomonadales bacterium
CTGTGCCGATTCCAGGCTGCGGCGGGCCAGCTGGCGCACTTCGTCCGCCACCACCGCGAAGCCCCGCCCCATTTCACCTGCCCGGGCGGATTCGATCGCCGCATTGAGTGCCAGCAGGTTGGTCTGCTCGGCGATGCTGTAGATCAGCGCCGTCATCTGCGCCACCTGGTGGGAATTCTGGTGCAGGCCCGCCATCGCCTCGGCGGTGAGGCCGGCCTGCTGTGCCATGCGGTCGATGGCGCCATTGACGCGGGCAAGACACTGGTCGCCGTGCTGCGCCAGCTGTCGGGCGTCGCAGCAGGCTGCCTCGGCCTGCTGTGCCCGGTCGGCCACATGGCCGACACTCACGCTCATCTGCTCCACCGCCGCCGCGCTGGCGGTGCAATCCTGGCTCTGCCGCGCCGCCAGCGCCGCCACCCGCTCCGCCCGCTGTTGCAGTGCTGCACCGGCATGGGCAATCTCGGCCAGTCGGTCAGCTTGCTGCTCCTGCGCCCGCTGCCCTTCGCGCAGGGCCGCCAGCACCGCATGCTCCAGCTCGCCGCGCGCCACCGCTTGCGCGGCGCCCTGGCGCCAGGCGCCCAGGGACTGCAGCAGCGAGCGCCGCTCGCCCTCGTGCCAGGCCAGCAGGCCACACAGCAGATAACCCGCCACCGCCCATACCACCAGGCCAATGGCCACAGAAAAACCCGCCAGGATGCACGCCGCACCCAGCCCCAGCAGCAGCGCACTCAACCCCAGCGCGGCTGGCCCCCCCAGGCTCTGCCGGAGCAAAAGCGCCGGCCCATACCACGCGTACAACATGGACATACCGCTCCTTAAATTCACTATCCATAGGCTTTCGCAGCAAGGGCTGTACCATCGTTCCCACCCGCACAGACAAGCGGGCTTGCCCGCACTAAAGGCCGCACATTCGTAACATAGAACACCTGCGGCAAAAGACCAGCCCCTGCAAAGGGTGGCGCAGGCATGCGGGCCGCGTGCTCAAAAACGAGGCTCCGCCGCCATGAAAGCGGCCACCTCGGCGCGCTCCGCCTCATCGCGATCATGCGTGCCCCGACGGCTGTCCAGGCTGTCGATATAGTGCAACAGGCCCACTTCGTTGAAAGCGTACATCGGCGCGTCCTGCGCGTAGTCCGGCTGCGCCAGTACCGCCGCGAAGTCGCAGGTGCGGGCGTGGTAGAGCTGCTGGTGCTCGCTGTTGTCGATCAGCAACAGGCCGGCGGCCCGGTTCAGCACCACGCCATAGCCCTGCGCCAGGCTCTCGGGCACCAGCGCGCGATGCATGGCGTGCAGGTCGGCAGCGGGGTTGCGGCGCTGCCAGTCCAGGCTGATGCGCAGCCCCTCCAGCGAGGTCACCCAGGTGCCGAAAAAACGCCGCGGCGCATCCAACCAGAAGGCCGTCGGGTAGGGCGGCGTGTCCTGGTGCAGGTGCTGGCACTCGCCGGTCAGGTAGGGATTGCTGCTGTAGGCATGTTGTTTAGGCGCGCGCTGGGCCAGGGTGTGATTGCGGCGGTTCACCGGCAGCCCGGGGAATTCGATCACCCCCAGCGCCAGGATTTCCTGCCGCAATTGCTGCAGGAAGCCGTAGGCCGAGCCGTTGTAGGGGTAGCGCCCCATCAGCGCCGGCGGCACATGCACCCGGGCACCCAGGCGCGCCCCCTGGTTGCCGTGCAGGGCATGGCAAGCCAGCTCCACCCGGCACTCTTGGCGAATATCGTCGAAATTGAACGGCTGGCGAGGCATGTTTCAACTACCGCTGAACTTAACACACCCCATTCTACTGCCGATGCCCGCCGTTGCGCGGCAAACCCGCCAAGCATCTCTTGACCCAGCCGGCTATGCCTGCGCCGAGGACTGCCGTAGCATCGCACCACAACGGGCGAGAAAGCACGCCCCAGTTTCAGCCGGGAGGAAACGCCATGAGCGAAGCTCAAACCGCCACCGATCCAGCAGCCGCCCCGCCAGCGGCGCCTGCGGCACACGCCAGCCCCAACTTTTTCTACCACTTCTCCGCCATCCTGCTGTTTGTGGTGCTGTGCACCGCCGCCGTGTTCAGCATCGCCGAGCTGGTGGCCCGCAACGCCATCCAGAGCAACCTGGAATCTGAACTGCAGAAAAACTCGCTGGAGCTGGCCGAGCTGTATCGGGTCGCCATCCGGCAGGACGACACCAGTCCCGCCACAGCCGCCCTCAAGACCACCGCCAACAGCAGCGATGCCGACCCCACCGCCGCCAAGCGACTATACCTAGAGCAATCGGTACTCAATATTCGCGGCCAGCTCAAGACCATCGCCCAGCTCAACGCCCTCGGCAGCTACCACAACCGCTGTGGCATCCTGCGCTCCATCGCCAGCGGCATTCCCGGCTTCGAGAATGAGTGTTACCTGCGCCAGGGGGCCGCAGCGGCGGGCATGCCTGGCAGCAGCACAGCGCCCAGCGCCGAGCAGCAACGCCGGGCACTGCTCTACAGCAGCCTGGTGGCCTGGGATATCGTCAATTACTTCGAGGAACTGTCGTCGGAACTGCTGTTCCTGCTGGTGGCCGCCCTGAGCGGCGGGGTGGGCCGGCTGTTGTTTGGCCTGCGGGACGATCGCAATACCTGCCTGCGCGACCTGGCCATCGGCATGGGCGTCGGCTTCATTGTCTACCTGGCCCTGAGCAGCGGCGTGGATGCCATGCTGATGGACATCTCCGCCACCCGCAGCAGCAACCGCGCCTTTGTCGTCGCCCTGATCGCCCTGCTGGCGGGCGCCTTTGCCAACGCGGTACTGGCTTCGCTGCAGTCTCAAGTGGAGACCGCGCTGCAAAAGCGCAACAAACCCGCCTGATCGCACCGCCCGCCCCCAGACACGCCGCCCTGCGGCGTGTCTCCCCAAATACGCCGGGTAACACCCCCACCCCCGGCGTTGTTACCCGGCACCGAGAAACAACGTAACAAATCGCCTTGTGTTACCCGGGTTTTTTAGCCGCCGAAAACCTAAGGCATTGATAAATAAGAATATGCAAAACTGGCACGGCACATGCTTAAGGATTAGCGCGCACAAGAATAAAAACAAGCGCCCAAGGCTCAAATAAGAATAAAAAGCGCCTTGCAACAATAACAACAGCCGCTACACGGCTCAGAATAATAAGAAAGATCCACGGCCAATAAACATAACAACAGGCCGGCATAACAATAAAAACGACCCATGCCTGGGGCGGGGGCTGCGAGGCCCCCGGAGGCGTGATCGACAAAACACCCCTCGCTTCGAGCAAACCGCCTGCGCTACATGCGCGTCAGCAGCACATGCCACAACGGCAGGCTCAGCAGCGACAACACCAAGCCCAAGCCCACCGCCGCACTGCACAAACGGGGCACCATACCGGCCGCCATCGCCATGATCGAGGCCGTCACCATGGTCGGCATACCCGCCTCAAACACCGTCACCTGCCGCACCAGGCCCTCCGTCCCCAGCAGCGCCAACAAGCCCAGCGCCAGCGCCGGCAACACCACCAGCCGCAGGCCCAACAGCCACATCAGCGGCGCCCGCAGATCGCCCGGCAGCGACCACGACAACTGTGAACCGACGATGAACATGGCCAGTGGCGCCAGCAGCAGGGCGCCCCCCTCCAGACCCACCTGCAACCAAGCGGGATAGGCCACCCCGTTCAGCAACAGGCCCGCCAGCAGGGCCAGAAAGGGCGGAAAGCCCAACAGCCGCCGCAGCATACCCGCCAGGCTGGGCACCGGCTGGCCGGCACCGTAACGGGCCACGATCAAAGGCGCAAACACCGCCAGCATGACGAAATTGCCCAACTGATCAAACACGATGGCATAGGGCATGCCGGCATCGCCAAAAAAGGCCCGCACCATGGGAAAGCCGAGGTAGGAGGTATTGCCATACAAGCCCAACAGCAGCGCCGCCCCGGTGAGCTCGCGGCCCCAGCCGAGCCAGCGCGACAAGCCCAGCACCATCAACGCCCCGGCACCGGCCAGGGCCCAGGCGATCAGCATCGGCAACCACACCGCATGATCCAGCACCAAGCGCGGCAGCTTCAGCAAGATCACCGCCGGCAGGATGAAATTGATGATCAGCCGGTTGATGAAGAAGGGCGCCTGGGCCGGCAGCGACAAGCCGCGCTGGCACGCCGCCCCCAATGCCAGAAACACACCGATGATGAGAAATTGCTGCACTACACCACCCACACGAACGCCTGAATGCAGACGCATGCAGGCAGCGAAAAAATGTCACAGGAGCAGGCCCACCGCAAGTACGGCTCTGCCAATCTCATCCCAGAAAACCCGATTGACCAGCGGGGGGATGCAGTGGCGAGGTTCCGCTCCCCGCAGCGCTACACCTGCAGATCAGACCACACTGCGAACTCATTGCCACAGGGCTCCGTGAAATGAAAGCGGCGGCCACCGGGAAAGGCAAAAATATCCTTCACAATGCAGCCACCTGCCTCACGCACCTTGGCCAGTGAGGCTTCAAGATCGCGGCTATAGAAAATCAGCAGGGCAGCCCCCTGTTCAGCGCGGGAGCATGCGTCGGCGTGATAAAAGCCCCCATCCAAGCCTTGCCCGGCAAAAGCGGTGTACTCCGGGCCATAGTCGATGAAGGTCCAGCCAAAGGCCTGCTGGAAGAAGGCCTGGGTGGCCCGCAGGTCGCGTGAGGGGAGCTCCACATAGTTCAGCTTTTCATGCGCGTGCATGGCCCTTGCCCTCATTGATAGCCGTGACGGGTGACGCGCCGCCGAAGAGCAGCCCGATGCCGAGATGATCGCGGAGTAGGATGCGCAACCACCCTTGAAAGCACAATCTTACACCGCCTGGCCACCACATCGCCTATCCGCCCCATGTCGGCCGGCAAGCCTGATCGCAGCGCATGCCAAGCCTGCGAAAATTGTCTGCGCACAGGGTGATTAAAGCCCTATAATCGCGAAAATTATTTATCTGGTTAGATACATGCTGAGTTTTACAGCGCAGTGTTTGGCGGGTGCGCTGATCGTGTTGGTACAGCTGGCCAGCGTGGCCGTCGCCGGGGTGGTGCTGGCGGCTCTCAAGCTGCTTGAGCTGGCCAAACTGTTCCAGCTGCCACACCCCGCCGCGCGCGTCGGCGCCCAGAACACCGCCACCGTGCTGGTACTCGAACGGCATGCCGAAGCCAGCCCCTTCATGCCCCAGGTCGATGCCGACCGCCTCAGGCACTGCGTGGAAAGCTGGTCCCACGCCTCAGCACAGCCATGCACGCTGATGTTGGCCGACCACGCCCTCAAACAAGAATTCCAGGCCACCGTCACCACCCCCGCCGACCTGCTGTTCTTCAAGATTTTTTACAACTACCCCTGCCCCGAGCAGTTTCACTATCACGCGCTGATCGTGCTCGATGCCCCCTGTGACAGCCCGGCCAGCCGCGACCTGATGGCCAGGCTGAACGCCCTCGGCGATTTCAGCCTCAGCCACTACCCGGCAACGCCCGCCGTGAATATCCCGGCCGACCACGCACGCGCCCCCAGCCTCACCACGCTGTTTATCGGCCAATCCACCCTCTGGAGCCGGTCAGCGGCGCAATACCTGTTCGACCTGGAGATACGGCACCTGCTCAACCCCTTCAACCGCATGCAGGAGCGCATCACCTACTGGGTGGGAGAGGGCGCACCGCGCGGCAAAAATGGCCTGTCGCCGCTGTGGTTCTCACATGAAAGCCACGGCAGCCTGCGGCAAATGCTGTTTGCGCAATGGAAAACCCGCCAGCGCTTCACCGACCTGATGTTTCTCAATCTCGCCGGCCTCACCACGGTGATGTACTCCGGCCTGAATGCCAACGATGTGCTGGCCCGGGACCCTACCCGCCTGTCGGAGTGCATCGCACTGTTTGGTCGCCTGCTGGGCCTGGTGCTCTATGGCTACAAAAAGCTGTTCGGCCACTGGGCCGGCGCCTCCAACCAGGCGGTGTTGTTCCGCGTGCTCAAGATCACACCCAGCCCCTAATCTTCACCTTCGAGACGCTTGTGAACGCGATTCAAACTGCGCCCTGCATGGACACCTCTCGCCTCGACTTCCTGTCCTGGGCCAACACCCTACAGGCCTCGGCAGCCCCGGTGCTCTACCCGACCAGCGATGAAGACCTCCAGGCCATCGTCGCCCACTGCCGGGAGCACCGGGATGTGTTCATTCGCCCGCTCGGCAACTCACACAGCCTGTCGCCCTGTGTGCGCGGCAGCCACTCCGCTGCCATCCTGCTGTCGATGGAAAAATATCGGCATGCGTCGCTGGCCGATTGCCTGATCGATTGGGAAGAAGGCACCGCCACCGCTGCCGCCGACATGCGCCTGTACGAGATCAACCGCCGCGCGCTGGAACACGGCCTGATGCTGAAAACCCTGCCCGGCATCGGCGATTTTTCCATCGCCGGTTTCGTTTCCACCAGCACGCACGGTTCATTTTTCGACAGCGGATTGTTCAGCAATTGCGTGCTCGCCCTGCGCGTTGTATTCGCCGATGGGCGCATCGAGTGGGTGGATAAAAATGACAGCGTTTTCAGATATCTGCTCGGCGGCATGGGGCTGTTCGGCATCATCACCCACGTGAAAATCCAGTTGCGGGACGCCAGCGGCTTCAGCAGCCAGCTCACGCCATTTCACATCCCGGTGAAGCATTTGTCCGCCTTGTGCGAGCGCATCCTGCGGCCGGCCTTCAATGAAAAAAACAGCGGCCTCACGCTGGTGTACGACATGTCCGGGCGCGGCTACCTGGCCCAGCTCAGCACCCAGTGCTCCGCACAAACACCGCCGCAGGCAGACCGGCTCGCACGCGACAGTTTCCGGCTGCTGGGGCCAAAACGCGAGGCCATGTTTACTCACATCACCTCGCTGATGCGCGGCGCCTTCTGGCAAAAAAGCCTGCGCCATCTTTTTGCTTTTTTTACCGTCTCCGTGCTCCAGCACATGAGCCTAAAAGCCCGCCAGCACGGCGGCTTCTGGGCGACCACCAACACCTTCACAGAGGTGTCGCGCTGCCTGTTCCTCGGCTATTTCGTGCCAATGCGCGACGCCAGCGATATCAAACCGCTACTGGCACTGATTGACGACACCATGCGCAGCTGCGGCCTGTATACCGAGTTGCCGCTGGAAATACGCTTCGTAAAAGCCTGCGACAGCCAGGTGCTCTCGCCCATCCCGCCCTACGAAGCACCCGGCACAAGCCCCTTCAACAACATGTACATGGCGGTGGACATCCCGGTGTTCTGCGGCGGACTGGATCTGACCGCCATGGATTGCCCCGGCACCCCGCGCAGCGCGCACACCCAACACGTGTTGAACCTGTTCATGCAGATTGAGCGCGCCATCAAGGCGCAATACCCGGAAGCGCGCCCGCACTGGGCAAAACTCAACAGCCTGCAAACCGACGGCAGCAGCTGCTGGGCCTGGGACAGCGCGACACTGCGCGCCATGGTGCCGGCGCAATCCCGTGCGGCGTTTGCGCAAATGCTGCAACACCACGATCCCCACTTCTGCTTCAGAAGCGCAGCCGTGCCCGCCTTTCTCGAGGCGTTTGTCTGAGCCGCCTACTGCTGCAAAGACGACTGATCGTTAGCGCACCGTTTCAATTCATCGTCATTACAGCTGCACCCTGAAGGTCACGCTACCCCATAACTTCACAAGCGCTGCATATCGTACAGTTGAGGGACGTCACCTCGAACGGCGGGTTATGCATCGCGATGCACATCTTTGTAAAGCAGCATACTGCATAGTTGCTGCTCCTTTTCATCATCGAAACCACAGGTATGCACCCAGTCTTTTGGGTTCTCATATGTTCCAAATAACATATCCCACCATGTGATATCGCCGTAGTTATTCTTGTGACGCCCGTATTGGTGATGAATTCTGTGCATTTCTGGCCGCTGAAACACATAGCCAACCCACCTAGGTGTTTTGACATTTGTATGATAGAAAAACTCACCGAGCGCCGTGCATAGCGTGTAATATGCGCCGGCCTCAAGAGACAGCCCTAAAATTGCATATACCAGCAAACTCCCAATGATTGAATTTAGAATCATTTCTCCTGGATGTTTATAAAAAGATGTAATTACTTCTAGGCGCTGAGGACTATGATGAATCTGGTGAAATACAACCCACAAAATATCGCTCTCATGGCGCCAACGATGCCACCAGTAAAAAACAAAAGTTGCAATGAAATATGCTAAAAAACCTCCAGCAACTGGCGATACATAATCAGACAATTTAAAAACTGAAGTCTCAGACAGCCATTTTTCCCATGTAATTCCAGCTAAAATTACCACGCCGAGTTGAACAACGTTTAACAACAACACCCTAACCGGCCATGTTTTAACAGTTGGCAATTTCCATCCTGGAATGATTCTTTCGAGAATGAAGCAAAATCCAAAGCTTACAAGAATGATTTCAAGCACTTCCAAATGCTCCTATATTGCATAACGTGTGATATACGCGCATCTTCATGCGCGCTTTAACATCTGAGACAGCAGCGATGATCACAGTGCCCAGCGAAGTTTTAAGCCTTGTACACGGCGTTTAATCGCACCACCACGTACCCTTTCAGCTAGCTTTCTACCTATTTGTTTACGCAATTGCCGAATCAGCATGCTGGGCATTTGCGGAGCGTGTTCAGCCTTGAGCACCCCCATGCCAGACTGCAAGCGCGTCGCATCATAAGATGGGGAGGAGTTCTCAACCTGATGAGCGAGTCGGAGTAAATCTCGCATGCACAACTCTGCAGCAGTTAACTCACGGGGATCGATCGTTTCCAACGCATTGGGATTAAAAAGATTGGGCTCGAACATCCACTGCATCAGCTGTTTCTGCAACACAATGTTTTCGCGACAATGATCTTTGGGTTGGGCGAACCCAAGTTCTACCATTTCAGCCGCTAGGGCCCAATTGCCGACCATCATCTGGCCTATGGCACAATAGTAAAGCGTGCTCGCCGTTGCATCGGTGCGTTTCCAGCGCTGCCCCGCCAGGCTGTTGACGGTGGTCCAATTGCCCTGCTGAGCATGCCGGTTTATAAGTGCACCCCACGTGACGGTGTGCCGCATCAAACCCTGGTGAAAATTTTGGTTGATGAGTTGCATCACACCAGCAGGCAAATGCTCATAGGAAATGGCTTGTGCCAAGGCTTGATAGAGAAGACCCTCGCGCTTGCGCTGTGCCTGTTGCAGCAAGATTAATAGCTCCCTGGCCGCAAGCCCTCTTTCAAGCAATGTTGTGATCCACACACAACCGGCAAAATCAGCTGACTGACCATTGGCCACTGACGCTTCGATGCAGGCCAGCACCTCTTTGTGGTGGCCTGTCTGCTTAAACCACTTATAAGGCTCAAGCAGCAACCAACTATTGGACTCCACACCGCGCAGAAGCTCACTGTAGTCCGCTAGCGCAACGCCCACTTGGTCTTTCAGCAAACTGAGCCGCAAGCGCCTGGCGCGCACGTAGGGATTTCGCGCGTCGGCGAGGATGTTCTGAAACAACTCCTCGCATCCGGCAATATCGCCCGTATCCAGGTACAGATCGGCCAGGGTGAGAAAAGTATAGGTGTCGGAGTAGTCAACCAGTAAGGCCCGCCGCAGTTGCCCCTTAGCTTCGGCCACATATGCCTCAGCCTTTTCTTCCCTGGCATATTTGAGCAGGCGCTCTGCGGCAATGACATACGGCTCACTGGCATTAGGCGCAAGGTGCGCACACATGCGGGCACAAGACAGGCTCTCCTCTTCTCGCCCGGCATTTTCATACCAGAAACCTAGCAGTCGCCACGCATTGTAGTGACCGGGATCATCTTTAGTGAGCTGCTCGATAATCTCAATAGCGAGGTCGTGTCGTCCCCCCCTGTAGTGCAGCCATGCTTCAAACGCCTTTACCTCAGAGGGCTTGGGGCGCTCGTGGTAGTGCTGTTCAATCAGTTCAAATACGCCGGCATAGACGCCATGGTTCAACAACAATCTGCATCGTGCCAGCAAATAGTCTGCATTATCCGGAGCCAGGCTGATGGCATGCTCAAGAAAATGCGTTTGCTGATCAAATTCACTCGCAAGATCTGCGCAGCGCTTCCAAAAGCTGGGGTTTTCCGGTCGCTGCTCCAATAGTGCGCGGGCCAGCTCCAGTGCAGCCTCTGGCTGCCCTTGAAGTCGTGTCCATTCAGCGTAGCGCTCCCAGCCCCAGCCATACCATGGGTTGTGCTCAATGGCGACGCGCATGGTTGCGATAGCATCTGCGCGATACTGGGTACGCCACTGCAAATCAGCCTTGTAGCCCAGTAGGGGAGCATCGTGTGGCATGCTGCGCAGTGCGTGTGTGATCACAAGCAGGGCTGATTGATACTCACCGCGCAACTCAAGTACATCCGCCAGTTTGCTGATGGCGAGTTGATAGCGCGGGCTCAGGCTCAACGCCATGCGCAAATCTTCTTCCGCACCTAACAACTCGCCCTTCAATCGCCGAAGCTCAGCACGTTCCAGCCAGACGCGTGGCAGCAGGGGAAATTGCGCTACGGCTTGCGCCAGCGTTTCGCCGGCCTGTTCCAGCTGCGCGAGATCTCGCTGGAAAATGCCTAGCGCCACCCAACTCTGCCAAAGGTCAGGGCGCAGTTCCACGGCTTGGCGCAAGAACATCCCTACATCGGTGTCACTGCTATACCGCCGCGCCAGAGGTAAGTATTCGAGTATTCCATTGCCGAAACTCACCTGCTGCATCAGCTGCTGGTAAATAAAGCGAAGCGTCTGGCGTTTGTCTTCGGCGCTAACCTCTGTGGAAAGCAGGCGCTCGAATGCGCCTTCGGTATCAACAGAAACTTCAATGGCTCGCATATAAGCTTGCCGAGCCCCTTGAGCATCACCCGATTCCTGACGTGTATCCCCCAAGTGAAGCGATAGCCAGGTATCCTCCGGCGCCATGGCCACGGCTTGCTCAAGCAGGGGAAGCGCCGCTTGGGGCGCGCCCTCATCCCGGTATACGCGCGCCATGGCCACGATGGCATTGGTATCGTTTTCCATGCTGCTGAGCATCTGGGGCACCAGCGCCCGGCGCTGTGTCAGCGGCAATCTGCCCACATAGTTCAGTTTCACGGACAGCAGGCGGCGATCGTGTGGTGAGCGCGCCAACTCGATATCGATGAAGTTGAGCGCCGCCTGTGCAGATTCTTGTTGGTGAATCAACTCGGCGATGCGTACCCGGGCTGCATGATGGCGTGGATACTGATTTAGCAGCGCCTGATACAGGCTTTTTTCTTCTTCAAGATCACCGCAGTAGCCAGCGATTCGGGCCTGTTTTTCTAGTTTCACCATCTCCGGCAGGCGGTGACCTGTTTCGGCGAGCAATGCTTCTGCTCGGGCTAATTCGCCGCAGCCCAGATAGAAATTCAGCGCCTCGCTGATTAACCAGCTATCATCGGGATGCTGAGCAAGTGCACCTTGAAGTTGCTCTATGGCGTCTTGAGAGCGGTTGAGCATCTCCAGTGCCCAGACTAGCGTCAAGCCCGGCCCCGATGATCGCGCCCCGAGTAAGCGATAGCGCTCCATCAGGAAGTTAAGTGCTTCCTCTGTGCGCCTGAGGAAGCGTGCCGCCTTGAAATAGCTGTCGGCATAAAATTCCTTTTTGTCCTCCAAATTGATACACATGCGATAAAAATCAAACGCACGTGCATAGTCGTGGCGATCCCAGTACAGGCCGGCGAGACTCCAGAGCGCCTGCGCATTGGTGGGTGCCCAGCGCAGGATTTGCCGCCGGAGCAGCCGTTGGCACACAGCGTAATTTCGGTGATCGACGCGCAGCTCATCCACCAGTGCTTGCAACAGGTGGGGATGCTGTATGCCCTTGTCCAGGCATGCTTGAAGAAACTCGCGCCGCTCACGACTGCGACCTAGACTGCTCAGCAGTGATGCCTTGGCCGTCAGCAGATTGAGATCGGTCGGGTATTTGCCGATGAGTGCTTCGGTATGCTCTAGCAGTGCCACTTGATCATTGTCATAACCACTCAGACTGCGGCGTGCCCACAGGCACAGCCGATGGCCTGGGGCCTCTTGCTCGAGCGTGCGCATGCACTCCAGCGCCCGCTCGCGCTGGTTATCTTCCAGCGCGGCTTGGAGTTGGTAATAGACGTCATAGAGCCCTGCCGCTCGCAAGTTATGCGACTCAAGTTCTTCCGCGCGCTCGGGCCTACAGAAGACCAAACACATCGGCCCTGAGGATGCATAGTATTCATGGGCGCCCTCGATCAGCATCTCCTGCACGCGCGGCATGAACGGATCGCGCAGCAAGTAAATACCTTTGAAAGTGTCATAGCCGATGATGGCCTGCATATGCGCGGAGCCCGGCTCAACAGTCGCCAGACAAACAGGGAAATCGGCATCGATCAGGGCTTTTATATTGTCGAGATTGAGTTCGAACTCCCGAGCCCGCCATCCGTTTTGCTCCAGCCATTGGCGCTCGGCCAGTGCGGGGGTGCCGTCGTAACAAATCTGCTCAACTAATTCCAGGTGATCCACCTGCTCGCCGTAATATCGGATCACTGCGGTAAAGGTGGCGGGGGCGCACGTCATGTGATGCTGGCGGATAAACGGCACGTCCAGTTGCCGCCGCTCACCGCTCGCCCGCTGTCGCTGCATATTTTCACAAACGCTTTTGAAAAACGGGACGCGCAACTGTTTTAATGCTTCGAGGGTCTCATCGTACAATCCAAGGCGATACAAGTACTCCGCCTGTGCGGCAGCGATGGCTTGGTCAACGCCTTGCTCAGCTGCAGGTAGAAGATCCTGTACACGCCGCAGGCATTCCTCTGCACGGGGTAATAGCTCCATGTCGAGATAGAGGTTGTAAAGCTGCATGCCAAGGTTGACTGACTCAATGCGCTCAAACGCTCTGCGGAGTGCTGCCTCCGCTTTTTCCGGCTCCCCATTCAATACATAAAGATTGCCCAGCCGTTGGGCCACGAAATTGTCTTCCACGGGGTTGCTGTTACTGACCAGCTCGTCAATGGCCTCTTGATAGCGATCTTGGCGCTCCAGCAGAATGGCGCGCTCAGGTGCATATTCGCGAAGCCCATCCTCACCGTGCACTTCCGCAGCGCGCTGCAGCCATGCCGCTGCTTGTGGCCAATCGCGATAGGCGATGAAAATCATGGCACGCAATGCCAACCAACGCGCTTGTAGCTCAGTATCTTCGCTCAGCGATTCTCCGAATCGCTCAAACCATCCCATGGCTTCAAGGGGGCCTCTGTGGTTATAAACCGCACGCACAAAGGCATATTTGACTGAAGGCAGTTCGGCTGCTTGGCGCCATAGACGAAACACCAGCGCAGTAGCTGCCCGATGCATGCCTAGTTGAAGCAATATTTTTGCCGCTAAAAGTCGAGCATCGACACCTGGCCAGCGGCGAAAATTTCCCCAGTGTGCTTCGCCATAATCCAAGGCTTGGCGATACAAACCTTCATTGCACCGGGATTGAAGCTCTGCGAGGATCTGGCCGTGGCTTTCACGCTGCGCAGTTTCAGTGGCGATAAGGGTGCCTTCCATGAGGATGCTCCATGCATAGTTATTGTGTGGGGGTGTTCTAAATAAGCCTTGTAAGGACGTTGAACGCCGGGATAGCCCGGAGAGCTAGCCGCGCAGTGGTGAGTCAAATACACCTTTGCGCCTATTAAAAGCAGCTTTTTCGCCTGACCATCATCGGCTTGATCGACTTCATCAGAGGGTGCTTGGCTGGGAAATGGCCGGCTTGATCTGATCTCGAAATTGATATCACATTAAAATGTAGAATTGACCCAGCACACGTGCAAGCACTTCGTAAACTAACATCTCCATTCATGTGCTCTCGATCAACTACGTTATGAAATCAGAAATATTGATGATCAATTGAATGGACCACGCTGTACAGTGACGTCCATAAGCAGGCACGCACCGATGTTTGTTAGCACACAATGACATCACTCCGGCGCTGTGGCCTGCGTCTGTATTCTCTCTGGCTTACACTTGAAATAGCGTGGCATTTGCGCCAGACTGTTAGCGTATCCACCATACCCCACGGAGTATGATATGAACCAGGATCGCGCCGTACTCGCCTTCGCCGGCATCATGACATTGCTCAGCGTCGCCCTGACCCAGTGGGTTTCGCCGCTGTTCGTCTGGTTTACCGTGTTTATTGGCGCCAACCTGCTGCAGGCCGCCATCACCGGCTTCTGCCCGGCGGCGCTGCTGTTCAGAAAGCTGGGCATCCCGGCCGGTTGTGCCTTCAAATAACCCCTGGGGGTATACATGAAGCGATGCGTGCGTCTGGTCGCCTTGACCCTGGCCGCCCTGTGCAGCAGTGTGGCCCAGCCCGGATGGGCGCGGGAAACCCTCACCCTGCAAGCCGAGCGGATGCCCGAGGAACGCGCCTGGTTTGGTGTGGCGGAGGCGGTCAACCAGGCCACGCTCTCCGCCCAGACCAGCGGCCGCGTGAAAGAACTGCCGTTCGACGTGCAGGACTACGTGCCCGCCGGCGCGGTGGTGGTGCGCTTCACCGACGATGAGCAACAGGCCCACCTGCGCAGCGCCCAGGCGGGGCTGGCGGCGGCCCAGGCCCAAGCCGTACAGGCCGGCAACGACTTCAACCGCGCCCGTGAACTCTACGCCCGCAAGCTGGTGGCCAAGGCCGAGCTAGACGCCGCCACCAGCCGCCACGATGCCAGCCAGGCCCAGGTGAAAGCGGCCCAGTCGGCGTTGGATGCCGCCCGGGAGCAGCTGGCCTACACCGAGATCCGCGCCCCCTACGCCGGCATCGTCACCCAGCGCCATGTGCAGCTGGGCGAAGCCGTCCACCCCGGCCAGCCATTGATCTCTGGTCTGTCCCTCGCCACCCTGCGGGTGCAAGTGGCGGTGCCCCAGTCGGCCATCGAGGCCATCCGCCGCCACCAGCAAGCCTGGGTGGTGCTGAACGACCCCGCTCGCACCCGCGTGCCCGCCAGCCATATCACCTTCTTCCCCTACGCCGACCCGCAGACTCACACCTTCAAGCTGCGGCTGGAGCTGCCCCAGCAGGACACCGGCCTCTACCCGGGCATGGCGGTAAAAACCAGTTTCGTCACGGGTGAAGGCGAGGGCCTGTGGTTGCCTGAGAGCGCGCTGGTCCGGCGCGGCGAGCACGTGGCGGTCTACCGCCTCAGCGGCGAAAGCGCGCGGCTGCAGACGGTGCGGCTGGGTGCCGCGCGCGACGGCCGGGTGCAGGTGCTGGCCGGGCTGGCCGCCGGCGACAGCGTGCTGCGCAATGCCAGCGATGCCACCGCAGGTGAGGAGTAATCATGGCGCCCCTGGGCATTGCCGGCCGCCTGGCCGGGTATTTTCAAGCCTCCCAGCTCACTCCACTGCTGGCCCTGGTGGGCCTGCTGGCCGGGCTGTTCGCAGTGCTGGTGACGCCCCAGGAAGAAGAGCCCCAGATCGAGGTCACCTTCGCCAACGTGATGGTGCCCTTTCCCGGCGCCGGCAGCCGGGATGTGGAGCAGCTGATCAGCACGCCGCTGGAGCAGGTGCTGTCGGAACTGGATGGCGTCGAGCACGTCTACACCGTCTCCCGCCCCGGCCTGGCCGTGGCCACGGTGCAGTTCGAGGTGGGCGAAAAGCGCAACGACGCCATCGTACGCCTGTACAACGCGGTCTATTCCCACGCCGACTGGCTGCCCGCCAACCTTGGCGCCGGCCAGCCGCTGGTCAAGCCCAAGGGTATCGACGATGTGCCGGTGATGAGCTTCTCGCTGTGGAGCAAGGACCCCGCCGTGACCCCGCGCCAGCTCACCGAACTGGCCCACACCCTGGAAACCGAGCTCAAGCGCATCCCGGGCACCCGCGACATCTACACCGTGGGCGGCGCCGAGCGCGCCGTGCTGGTGACACTGGACGCGCAGAAACTGGCCGCCTACGGCCTGGGCGTGGCGCAGATCCAGCAGGCCTTGCAGGGCGCCAGCCTGGTGCGCGAAGCCGGCGCGGTGGTGGCGGACGACCGCGAGACCCCCGTCACCGCCGGCCGCTTCCTGACCAGCCAGGGCGAGGTGGAACAGCTGGTGATCGGCCTCAACCGCGACCAGCCGATCTATCTGGCCGACGTGGCTCGCATCGAGGATGCCGCCGACCGCCCCAACCACTACGCCTGGTACATGGCCCCGGGCAGCGCGGCCAGCTACCCGGCAGTGACCGTGGCGCTGGCCAAGAAGCCCGGCAGCAACGCCGCCGACATCACCCGTGCGGCGCAAGAAAAGCTCGCCGCGCTGCGCAACGTGGTGATCCCCGCCAACGTCGAGCTGAGCCTCACCCGCGACTACGGCGCAACCGCCCAGGCCAAGGCCCACAAACTGATCCAGAAGCTGGTGTTCGCCACCGGCTCGGTGATCCTGCTGGTGCTGTTTGCCCTGGGCCGGCGCGAGGCGGTGGTGGTGGGCAGCGCGGTGGTCATCACCCTGGCGCTGACGCTGTTCGCCTCCTGGGCCTGGGGTTTCACCATCAACCGGGTGTCGCTGTTCGCCCTGATCTTCTCCATCGGCATCCTGGTGGATGATGCCATCGTGGTGGTGGAAAACATCCACCGCCACCAGCAACTGGGCGGCAAATCCCTGCGCGAGGCC
>CAZYQX010000053.1:0-16250 GCA_964649985.1 uncultured Pseudomonadales bacterium
GCCGAGGCCGGCTGCTGCGAGGACGCCGCCTCCGAGTGCCCCGTGGAGGCTATCTGCGTGATCGACTCGCCGTCCCGCGCCGGGGCGGCCGCCGCGGCCGACTGTCTCCAGGCGACGACGGAGAGCAGGGCGCCGGCGAAGAAGCACGCGGCGCCGACGAGCGTCCCGCGATCGGCCAGCGTGAGGTCGATCGCGGAATCGGTCCGGGGGCTGACGTACGCGCCGATCGCCGAAGCCATGAAGGCGACAGAGCCGATCATGTTCAGCCATGCCGCCCACCAGGCGGCCTCGCGCGGCCGCCATGTGAGCAGCCGACCGAGCGCGAGGAGCGCGAACGCGCTCGAGATGAGGAAGAGGATCGACCCGTAGAAGTCCGGCCGCCAGACGACCTTGTCGTATTGGCTGTCCGAGACGGCCACCGTGATGGCCCAGAACGTCGTGCCGTTGAAGAGCAGTGTCCCGGGGAACTGGGTGGCCGCGGCAAGCCACGCCTTGTCGTGCGGCAGCCAGGCGAGGAGACGTACCCGTTGCCGCTCATCGTCGCGCACGGTCCCGGTCGCGGTCGCGGCAGGGCTCTGGCTCTGCACGAGCTGCCAGAACGAGGCCGTCGTGAAGAAGATCGACGAGATGAAGAACGTGAGCGCGTCGGCCTCAGGGCCCACGGCCGACGCGTAGGAGGACAGCGACCCGAGAGCGAAGCCGAACGAGCCGATCATGAAGAGGGCCGCGATGGTCGTGTTCAGACGTCGCGGCCTCAGATGCACCCGCCGGCACCAGCCAGGCGGCCAGCGGAAAGAAATGCAGGCTGAAAGCGTGAGCACTGAGCTGAAGCAGGCCCTGGCCCTGGGCAAACCACAGGGCGTAGACCAGCGCCAGCAGTGCTGCCCAGCGAGAGGTCGTCACGCTTTAGATCCTGTTGAGGTTGTGCCGCGGGCCATGCTGCCGCGCGCCCCGCTGGGACGGGCCCGGTTTTGCGCGGCACGGCGCTGGGCGTCGTTCATGTGCAATACCAAACCTCACTCCTCGCGCCCAGCACCGCGCAACAAGGGCTCCGCCGCAGTCGCGCCAACGTCAACAGGCCCTAGCCCTCGCGGGAGGCCTGCACTTCGGCGCTGCGCAGCTTGCGGGACAGGCGATCCAACACGGCATTGACGAACTTGTGGCCGTCCTGGGCGCCAAATTTCTTCGACAGGCTGACGCCTTCGTTGATCACCACCTTGAACGGCACGTCCAGGCGGTGGCCGAGTTCATAGGTGCTGATGCGCAGCACCTGCATCTCGATCGGCGTCAGTTCGTGCATGTCGCGGTCCACCAGGCAGGGCGCCAGCAGGGCGTCCAGCTCGGCGACGTGGGCGGGCACGTTGTGCAGCAGATCCTTGAAGTAGCCGTAGTCGGTGTCGGCCATGTCGAAATCGACCCGGAACTGGGCCTCGATATCCGACAGGGCGTTCCTCGACACATGCCACTGATACAGGGCCTGCAGCGCATAGTGGCGCGCCTTGTGCCGCTGGGCAGACAGCGGCGCGGTGCTTTTGTTCATCACAGGTGCCCCAGCAGGCTGACCATCTCCAGTGCGGAGAGTGCCGCCTCGGCGCCCTTGTTACCGGCCTTGGTACCCGCGCGCTCGATGGCCTGCTCGATGGTGTCCACCGTCAGTACGCCAAAGGAGACCGGCACACCGTACTGCAGCATCACCTGCGCCAGGCCCTTGGTGCACTCACCTGCCACGTATTCGAAGTGAGGGGTGCCGCCGCGAATCACCGCGCCCAGGGCGATGATGGCATCGTATTTCTTCTGCTCGGCGACCTTCTGGCACACCAGCGGAATCTCGAAGGCGCCGGGGGCGCGCACGATGGTGACATTGGCCTCGGTCACACCGCCGTGGCGTTTGAGGGCATCGATGGCACCTTCCAGCAGGCTCTCCACCACGAAGCTGTTCCAGCGACCCACCACAATGGCGAATTTGGCGTTGGGGGCGGGGAAGCTGCCCTCGATGGTCTGGATATTGGACATGTGGATTCTCTCTCAGACGATTCTGTGATTACTGACCGAAGGGTTCGTGTTCGACCACTTCCAGGTCAAAGCCAGAGATGGCGTTGTACTTGATGGGGGCGCCCATCAGGCGGATCTTGCGCACCCCCACATCCCGCAGGATCTGGGAGCCCACCCCCACGGTGTGATAGACATTCTGCGAGCCATCGGCCACCGGTGCCGGCGCCGGGGCGCGGCCCAGCGCAATTTCCACGCTGCGCAGGATGGCGCGCGGGTCTTCCCCCTGGGAGGAGCCCAGCAGCACCACCACGCCCTTGCCTTCGCTGTTGACCCGGTCCAGGGCACGGCCCAGGCTCCAGCTGGGGTTCTGGCCGGGGGCCAGCGCGCGCAGCAGATCGCGCACGCTGCTGGTCTGGTGCACCCGCACCAGGGTGGGTTCATCGGCAGAGATGTCGCCTTTCACCAGCGCCATGTGCAGGTCGGGGCCGAACTCGTCGCGGTACACGCGCAGTTCAAAATCGCCGTGGTCGGTCTTGATCGGGCCCTGGTCGACCAGGGCAACCGAGGGCTCGTTCAGCACGCGATAGTGGATCAGGTCGGCGATGGTGCCGATCTTCAGGCCGTGCTCCTGGGCGAACTTCTCCAGCTCCGGCCGGCGCGCCATGGAGCCGTCATCGTTCATGATCTCGCAGATCACGCCGGCGGCCTCGAAACCGGCCATGCGCGCCAGATCGCAGGCGGCCTCGGTGTGGCCGGCGCGGAACAGCACGCCGCCGGGCTCGCTCATCAGCGGGAAGATGTGGCCGGGCTGGACGATGTCCTCCGCCCGGGCGTTGCGCGCCGCCGCGGCCTGCACGGTGCGGGCGCGGTCGTGGGCGGAAATGCCGGTGGAAACACCGGTGGCCGCCTCGATGGAAACGGTGAACTTGGTGCCAAAGCCGGAGGCATTGCGCTGCACCATCAACGGCAGCTTGAGCCGCTCACAGCGCTCGCGCGTCATCGGCATGCAAATCAGGCCGCGGGCGAAGCGGGCCATGAAATTGATATCTTCCGGCCGGCAGCACTCGGCGGCCATGACGATATCGCCTTCATTCTCGCGGTCTTCATCGTCCATGAGAATGACCATCTTGCCCTGACGGATGTCGTTGACCAGTTCTTCGATGGTGTTCAGTGCCATGCAGCAACCCTCTTTGCGCAACCGACTATGTTATCCCCACGCCGGCCATCAGGCAAAAGAAACGGCTAAAAAACCGCTCAAGAACGGCCCCAGCGCACGCCCTGGGGCTTATTTGCGCAGGAAACCGTGCTCCGCCAGGAAGCTTTCGGAGATGCCACCGCCCTTGCCGGGCTCGGCGGCGCGCTCGCCCAGCAACAGGCGCTCCACGTAGCGGGCGATCACGTCCACCTCCAGGTTCACCCTGGAGCCGGTCTTGTAGTGGGGGAACACCGTCTCCTGCATGGTGTGGGGCACGATGCACAGCTCGAAGTCGGCGCCGTTCACCGCGTTCACGGTGAGGCTGACGCCGTCCACCGTGATGGAGCCCTTGTGGGCGATATAGCGGGCCAACTCGCGCGGGGCGCGCACCGTGAAGCGCACCGCCCGGGCGTCCTGGCGCAGGGCGACGATCTCGCCCACCCCATCCACATGGCCACTCACCAGGTGTCCGCCCAGGCGGGTCTGTGGCGTCAGCGCCTTCTCCAGGTTGACCTCGGCCCCCACCGGCAGCCCCCCCAGGGTGCTGTAGGCCAGGGTCTCGGCCGACACATCCGCCCAGTAGCCGTCCCCCGGCAGCTCCACCACGGTGAGGCACACGCCGTTGGTGGCGATGGAGTCACCCAGTTGCACATCCGCCAGGTCCAGCTTGCCCGAGGCGATGCGCAGGCGCAGGTCGCCGCCGCGAGCCTCTTTGGCGCGAATGGACCCTACAGCCTGGATAATGCCGGTGAACATGCCTGAATCTCCTGAGAATCAAGCCATCAAGATTAACGCAGATTGGGGCAGACCGCCCACATATAACCAAAACGAATAACCTTAACCAAATTAGATATTTTGGTTATATACCCCGCACTGATAGGATGCGCGCCACTGGTCAACCAGACGAAGGAGCCACACCTTGGAATTTTTTCAGATCCCGTTCATCATCGCCGGCCTGGCCGTGGGCTTCATCGTCGGCATGACGGGCGTGGGCGGTGGCTCCCTGATGACCCCCATCCTGCTGCACTTCGGCATCACCCCCACCACCGCCGTGGGCACCGACCTGCTCTACGCCGCCATCACCAAGGCCGGCGGGGTGGCCGTGCACCAGAAGCAGGGCAACATCAACTGGCGCATCATGCTCACCCTGACGGCTGGCAGCGTGCCCGCCGCGCTCGGGACCCTCGCCTTCATTCACTATGTTGGCATCGACAAGCAAACCATCAACGCCATTATCAAGCAGGGGGTGGGATACGCCCTGATCATCACCGCACTGGTAATCGTGTTCAAACAGAAGCTGTTCGCCCTCAGCCACAGCGACAAGAATCCCCGCCGCATGGCCCAGCGCCCGCTGGATGCCTTCACCTTCTGGAGCGGCGTGGTGCTGGGCGTGATGGTCACCATCACCTCCATCGGCGCCGGCGCCATCGGCACCATGGCGCTGTTCTTCCTCTACCCCCGCCTGCCCACCTCGCGCCTGATCGGCACCGAGATCGCCCACGCCGTGCCCCTCACCCTGGTGGCCGGCCTGGGCCACGCCGGCCTCGGCAATGTGGACTGGCCGCTGCTGTGCAGCCTGCTGATTGGCTCCCTGCCCGGCATCTATGTGGGCAGCCACCTCACCGGCGCGGTGCCCGACAAAGTGCTGCGCCCGGCGCTGGCGGTGATGTTGACGCTGGTGGGCATCAAGCTACTGAACTGATCCGCCGCCCCCTCACGCTCATTCGGCGCGGCCTCCGCCGAGGCCGCCCCCACGCTCCCCGCCCGCAGTACCGGCGCGCCAGCGCCGACCGCCCCTCGGCACGCCCGTGCCTGCATTACTTCACGCCAAGCGCGTGCACGCATCTATAATTGCCTGACACGCAACGCCGTTGCAGTTGCTGCGGATTACAGGAGCCCACCGGATGGCCAGTAGGCGCCAAACTCCGCGGCATCGCCCTATCCCATTGACGCGCCTCACCGTTGTTGTCACCGCCCTGCTGGCCTGCCAGGGCCACGCCGCCAGCAGCAGCGGTACAAACCTGCTCGATCTGTCGCTGGATCAACTGATGCAGGTGAAGATCGACACGGCCAGCAAGCATGCCAGCCAGTGGCGCGACCAACCCGGCATCATCACCATCTTTTCCGCCGAAGACATGGCGGCCATGGGCGCCAGGACGCTGCTGGATGTGCTGCAACGCATCCCCGGCACCAGCCTCGGCATCGACGGCCGCAACTCCATCGGTCTGATCATGCGCGGCAACTGGACGCTTGAAGGCAAGATCATGGTGCTGCTCAACGGCCAGCCCATGAACGAACTGCTGTACGGCAGCTGGTCACCCCTGCCCTATATGCCGGTCAGCCAGCTGGATCGGGTGGAAGTGCTGCGCGGCCCCGGCAGCACACAATACGGCGGCAGCGCACAGCTGGCGGTGATCCGCATCTTTACCCGCCAGCCCTCAGGCGACCAGCCGGGCCGTGCGGACTACACCGCTATCGACCAATCCGGCCAGCTGACCCAGATGCTGGGGCTCAGTCAGCGCCTGGCCACGGACCAGCTGCAAGCGGTGGTCAGCGCCAGCCTGAACCGGGGCGCCTGGGGCAACGAGCACTGGACCGACAGCCTCGGCCAGCGCGCAGACACCGCCGATGCCGACACCCACGGCGGCACCTTGGCCTTGAGCGCCGACTACCGGGACAGCGACCACCTGCAGCTCTACCACGAGGCCTACGACCTGGACCCGATTCAAGGCTTCGGCATCGCACAACCCGCCAGCACCCTGGATCTCAAGAGGACCCTGTTGAGCCTCAGCCACGACGCCGAACTCAAGCCACAACTGACACTGACCCCGCGCCTCAATTACCGCGTCGACAATGTGCGCCTGGTCGCCCCGGAAGAACTCACCACCTTCGATATCGGCAGTAAAAGCATGGGGGGCGCACTGGAGTTCAGCTGGGAATACACCCCTCATAGCAGCCTCAATGGCGGGGTGGACTATCAGCGTGAATCGGCGCAGGCCAACGAGACCCAAGGCCCCTATTTTCTCGCCCCCACCGAGCGCTATTTTGGCAATGACGATCAGGTGGACTACGAACGGCGCTCCTTCTACACCGACTGGAACACCTCACTGGGGGACTACCATCTGACCCTCGGCGCCCGCAGAAGCCACCACCAATACGCCGGCAACGCCACCACCCCGCGCCTGGGGCTCACCCGCAGCAGCGACAACTGGCACGTCAAATGGCTCTATGGCGAGGCCTTCCGGGAACCCAATATCGAAACCATTCACTACGGCAGCCGCGCGGAAAGGCTCAAGCCCGAGCGCACCCGGGTGAACGAGATCGAGCTGGGGCACCGGCTGTTCGAGCAGGGCTACCTGACGCTGTCGCTGTTCGCGCAAAGCGTGCAGGACCCGATCATCTTCAGCCAGGACACCCTCAACGCGCTTGCTTACAACAACAACGCCACCATGCACACTCATGGCGCCGAGCTGCAGTATCTCTATCGCGGCGATGGCTTTTCCCTGCAGGCCAACTACAGCTGGACCCAGAGCAACGACAGCGATCTCCCGGTCTATCAGGCCGAAGGCCCTTCCGGGCAATATCTGGGCGCCCCGGCCCAGGTGGCCAACCTGTGGCTGAGCGTGAACACCCCCATCGAGCACCTCAGCGGCCAATTTGGCGCACGCTATGTGGGCCAGCGGGAGGCCACCGTCTACGACCCCGCGCTCACCGGCGGGCTACCGGACACCCTGCCACTCAGCCAGCAGACGCTGCAGTCGGAGTTCACCATCAACACCGGGCTGCGCTACGACTTCAGCGATGGCAGCCTCAGCCTGGGCATCGACAACCTGTTCGATCGGGCACAACAAATGCCGCAACCCTATGCCGGGGGCAGCACGCCCTTCCCCTTCAACAGCCGCGCCCTCTGGCTGCGGGGGGAGTGGTGTTGGCAGTAGCGCCCCAGGCCCGGCGAGAGGCTCGCGACAACACCCCCGCCCTCGCCAGCCTCGGGCGCGACAATTTGTCGCATCCCCACAGCCATCCGGCCCCTCTAGAATGCCTGGCAACCATTGTGGGTATTCTAGAGGTTCTCCATGCCATTCAAACATCACGCCCTGGCGCTTGCCATCGTCACTTGCCCCGCACTGGCCCAGGCGGCTGAGCGCATCGACGAAGTGGTGGTCACGGCCGCCCGCACCACGGCCCCCCTCACCGTAGTCACCGACCCCAAGGCGCCCCGCCAACCCCTGCCCGCCCATGACGGTGCGGACTACCTGAAGACCATCCCCGGGTTTTCCGTAATTCGCAAAGGCGGTAGCGATGGCGACCCCACCTTCCGCGGCATGGCCGGCTCGCGCCTGAACATGCTGGTGGATGGCGCCAGCGTGCTCGGCGGCTGTGGCGGCCGCATGGACCCGCCGACGGCCTATGTTTTCCCAGCGGCCTATGACCGCATCACCGTGATCAAGGGCCCTCAAACCGTGCTCTACGGCCCCGGCAACTCCGCCGGCACGGTGCTGTTCGAGCGCGACCACAAGCGCCTGGACAAAACCGGCGCCCAAGGCCACGCCAGCGCCTTGGGTGGAGGTTTCGGCCGCAACGATGAAGTGCTGGACGCCACTGCCGGCACGCCGGACGCCTACGTGCGCGGCACCGCCACCAACGCCCGTCAGGGCGATTACCGCGATGGAGACGGCGATAAGGTGCACGCCAACTACCACCGTTGGAGCAGCAATGCCGCCGTCGGCCTGACCCCGGACGACGACACTCTAGTGGAGCTGAGTGGCGGCCACAGCGACGGCGAGGCGGCCTATGCCGACCGCACCGTAGACGGCAGCAAGTTCGCCCGCGACAGCCTGGGGCTGCGCTTCAAACGCGACAACCTGAGCGAGACCTGGAAAAAGGTCGAGGCCAACGCCTACTACACCTACATCGATCATGTGATGGACAACTACCATCTGCGCGAAACCAACGGCATGGCCATGGCCATGAATCCGGATCGCGAGATACTCGGCGGGCGCGTTGCCGCAACCCTCGGCCTATCATCTGCAACTGAAGCAACGCTAGGTGCAGACATCCAGCATAACCAGCACAGCGCCCGCTCTGGATCCACCATGGATCCGCTGGAAGACAATGACCGCGTAGACGATGCGCGTTTCGCACAAGCGGGCGTGTTCGGCGAGCTGAGCCACCAGCTGCAGAAGCATCAGCGCCTCATTGTCGGCCTCCGCGCCGACCGCTGGTCTGCCCTGGACGAACGCAAAACTGTTCGCGTCGGCTCCGGCATGATGGCCACATACGTCGCCAACCCTACCGCCGATGAACAGCGCGTGGAAAATCTTGGCAGCGGCTTCGCCCGCTTCGAACAGGATCTCGCCAGCCTGCCCGCCACCGCCTACATCGGCCTAGGACGCGCCGAGCGTTTTCCCGACTACTGGGAACTGATCACCAAGGAGAGCGCCGACAGCATCAGCGCCTTTGACGCCGACCCCGAAAAAACCACCCAACTGGACGCCGGGCTCATCTATCAACACGGCAAACTCAGCGGCAGCGTGTCGGCTTTCGCCAATCGCATCGACGACTACCTGCTGATCCAGTCTGGCTATGTGAAGCCGGTCGGCATGATGGGCACACGCGAAGCCACGCTCACCCGCAACATCGACGCCCACAGCTGGGGCGGCGAGGCCGAGCTGGGCTATGCCATAAACGAGCGCTGGAGTGCCAACGCCAGTCTGGCCTATACCCGCGGTGAGAACGACAGCGACGGCACCGCCCTGGCACAGATCGCACCGCTGGAAACGCGCTTCAGCCTGGGCTACGACGACAAGATCTGGTCCTTTGGCGCGCTGCTGCGGGTCGTGGACAGCCAGACCCGCGACGCCATCGACCAGGGCAACATCGTCGGCCAGGATCTGGGCGAAAGCTCGGGCTTTGCCGTGTTCTCCCTGAATGCGGGCTGGCGCCCAACCAAGGACCTGCTGCTGACCACCGGGGTGGACAACCTGTTCGATCGCACCTATGCCGAACACATCAGCCGTGGCGGGGAGATGGTGGCCGGCTTCAGCCAGACCGAGCGCGTCAATGAACCGGGGCGCACCTGGTGGCTGCAAGCCCAGTACGATTTTTAACCGGCTGAAAAGCTCGCCACATCAACACCGGCCGGCCGCAGATCGCAGCGGCCGGCCTACGCCACCTGAGCGCACGCGAGCCGCCCCACCTCCATCGGTCGTATACCCCTCAACGAATGCGCGTCAACTGCGCGAGTTCTACCGCATCCCACTCGCCGCTGTGCCGATACAGCCGCTTGCCCTGGCGCGGGTAGTCGGAGATGTCCTGCGCCAAGCGCTGCCCCATCACCAGGCAGACCAGGGGCTCACTGCCCGTGTTGGTCAACATGTGGGCCTCACCGCGCACCGGGTGGCCGATGAAATCTCCGGCCGCCACCTCGAAGCGCTGATCGCCGATGCACAGCGTGGCCGTGCCCGACAGCACGTAGACGCACTCTTCCTCGTAGTGGTGCAGGTGCTGCTCGGTGGAATCATGGCCCGGCGCCACCTCGATCAGATGCACGCCCAACTGCTGCAGGCCGACCGCATCCCCCAGGGACTTGTTCAAGCGCACCGCGTTGGGATTGAGAAAATGGGTTTTCTGCTCACCGGGCATGGCAGCGATGTCGGCGGCGCGGAGCAGTTGGAGCGGCGGCATAGTGATCTCTCCTTGAGTCATCCGTAGGCGCGGTTTCCACCGCGAACAACAACGCCCGCCAAGGCGCATATCGCGTCAGGCGGCGCGCTTAACGCCCATCCCGCCAAACAGCTGAAGCAAGACGCCGGCGGGCATCTAGCGTGGTCAGCCTTGCGGCCGCAGCGTCATGCGCAGATCCGCCCCCACCTGGCGCACATCCACGCAGGCCAGGCGGTGCTGCTCGCTCATGCGCTGCAGGGACAGCGCCAGCAACGGGCGGGCGTCGCTGCCCAGCAGGGTGGTGGCCTGGTAGAGCACGATCTCGTCCACCAGCCCCGCTGCCACGAAGGCCCCGGCCAGGGCCGGGCCGGCCTCCACCAGCACCTCGTTGCACTGCCGCGCCGCCAGGGTCTCCAGCAGGGCGCGCAGATCCACCCGACCGGCGGCATCCGACAGCGCCAACACCTCGACATGCTCGCCAAACGTGCCAACGCTGCCCGCCGTCGCCAGCAGCACCGGCGCCGTCGGCGCGAGGATTTTGGCGGTGGGCGGTGTGCGCAACGCGGAATCCACCACCACCCGCAACGGCTGGCGATTCAGGGCGGTGGCCTGAGCGGGCAAGTCCGCCTCGGCGTAGCGCACGTTCAGCGCACAATCGTCCGCCAGCACCGTGCCGATGCCGGTGACGATGGCGCAGCTGCGAGCGCGCAGCGTCTGCACATCGCGCCGGGCCTCGGGGCCGGTGATCCACTGAGACTCCCCCGAAGCCATGGCGGTGCGGCCGTCCAGGCTGGCGGCCAGCTTCACCCGCACGTAGGGCAAGCCCGTCTCCATGCGCTTGATGAAGCCCGGGTTGAGTGCCCGGGCCTCGGCTTCCAGCACGCCACTCAGGGTGTGAATGCCAGCCGCCTCCAACATCGCCACCCCCTTGCCCGCCACCAGCGGATTGGGGTCGCGCATGCCGGCTACCACCCGCGCCACCCCCGCGTCGATCAGCCCCTGGGCACAGGGCGGGGTGCGGCCGAAGTGGGCACAGGGCTCCAGTGTCACATAGGCCGTGGCGCCCCGGGCATCGCCGGCCTGGCGCAGGGCATTCACCTCAGCGTGGGGCTCGCCGGCTTTCAGGTGATAACCCTCGCCGATCACCTGGCCATCGCGCACCAGCACGCAGCCCACCCGGGGGTTGGGCGAGGTGGTGTAGCGCCCCAGGCGCGCCAGCTGCAGGGCGCGGGCCATGTGGCGGATATCGTCAGCATTCTCAGTGGCCATGCAACTCCGACCCATTCAAACAATACAATGCCCCAGCAGCGGGATGGCGCAGGGCCACACGCCTCGCCGCGTCGCAGGCGGCGCCTGAGAACAGCGCCATCCCGCGCTCACTCGCCGCAGGCCGGAATAAGCCTTGCGGAGCATGAACGGCGGCCGATATTATCATCCACCGCTGTACCGATAATCTCTAATAACCTGTAACAAAGGATGTTCACCATGCGAATAGCCTCGCTTATCGGCCTCCCCTTGCTTGCCCTCGGCTCGCTGCACGCCTCAGCGGCCACACTGGAACTGAGCTTCGACAGCCCGCTCACCTATACATACGGCTACGAGGCATGGCAGGACCAAAACACGCACACGGTGCTGCAGGTTGATCTGGATAACATGCCTGCGTTTGTATATGAAGAAAATGCGACAGGCAGTATCAAATGGGTGAACCCAAACACCCTTGGCTGGTTGCGGGTCAGCACCCAGCTGGGAGACAAACAGCTCTCCAGCACAGCATTCGCCGATGAGACCCTGGATGCTGTAGCCAGCCTGCTCGCCTTGGTAGATAACACTGGCGATACCCCCATGCAAGACTTATGGGCGGGGGCAGGGCGCTTTGACAGCGCGGACGAGTCTCGGCAGCAGGCCGTCATGTTGAGCATTGGCAGCGAGCCGACCTTGCCTCAGGCGCTTTACGCGCTCAGCGTAGACGCCCCTTTCAGTTTCATGGCCTCTAACCTGCTGCTCACCTGGGATAACCCCGAAGGCCTTGGCGACGCCAGCAGCTATTTCGAAAGCCGGGTGGAGACGCCGGTGTTAATCAATGTGCGCCTGCTCGACAGCCCCACCGAAGTGCCCCTGCCCGCCAGCGCCTGGCTGTTCGGCTCCGCCCTGCTCGGCCTGGGCGCTCGCCGCCGGTGGCAGGCAAGCCACGCCTGAGCCCCCCAGCCCCCTTGCTCACCACAATTGGCGGTGGCGGCGCTGATACAGCCCCACCGCCAGCATCACACAAAAGCTGAAGGCCAACAGAATCGCCGCATAGACGTGCGCGGCGGCGTAGTTGAGCGCCTGCACCTCGTCGTAGAGGGCGATGGAGGCCACCCGGCTCACCCCCGGCACATTGCCGCCCACCATCAGCACCACGCCAAACTCGCCCATGGTGTGAGCAAAGGCCAACGCCGCCGCCGCCAGCACCCCGCGCCCGGACGCGGGCAGTACCAGATGGCGGAAACTTTGCCAAGGCGACGCACCGAGGGCGCTGGAGGCCTCCAGCTGGCTGCCGGGCACCGCCATGAACACCGCCTGCAGCGGGCGCACGGCGAAAGGCAGGCTGTAGATGATGGAGGCCAGCACCAGCCCACTGAAACTGAAGGCCAGGCTGAAATCCAGTTGCTGCTGCAACCAGGCCCCCAGCCCCTGTTGGGGTGAGAAGGCCAGCAACAGATAGAAACCAATCACGGTGGGCGGCAGCACGATGGGCAGCGCCACCAGCGCCTCCACCACCGCCCCCCAGGCCGAGCGGCACTGGTTCAACCACTGGGCCAGCGGCACCGCCAACAGCACCAGCAGCAGGGTGGAAACCAGCGACAGCTTGAGGCTGAGCAGCAGCGGCGCCAGCCAGTCGATGCCCAACTGCATTCAGGGCACCGGGTCGAAGCCGCAGTCTTGCAACTGGCGCGCCGCCGCCGGGCTGCGCAAGTAGCGCAGATAGACGCGGGCGACGGCCTCGCCCGGGCCGCGCAGGGCCAACCCGGCCTGCTCCATCGGCGCATGCAGCGCCGCCGGCAACAGCCAGCCCTGCCCGCGCTTGAGCGCCAGCTGTGACTTCACCAGCGGATAGGCCAGCAGCCCCACCTGGGCATTGCCGGTTTGCACGAACTGCAGCGCCTGCGCGGCCCCTTCGCCAAACACCAGCTTGGGCTGCAAAGGGCCCCACACGCCGGCGCCCTGCAACACCTCCCGGGCCAGCCGGCCGTAGGGGGCGTGATCGGGGTTGGCCAGGGCAATGCGCTGCACCTCGGGGCGCTGCAACACCGCCAACCCGGCCGAAAGATCCAACCCCGGCGCCATGCTCCACAACGCCAAGCGGCCGCGGGCGTAGGGAGTCAGGCTATCCGCCAGGCCGCGTGACGTGCGCGACAGCGCCTCGGCGTAGCCGCGATCGGCGGAGAGGAACACATCATAGGGCGCACCGCGGGAGAGCTGGGCGTAGAAGGTGCCCGAGGAGCCATAGCTGACCTCCACCCGCCCGCCGTGTTGCTGCACAAAGCCCGTATTCAGCAACGGCAGGCAACTGGTGAGATCCGAGGCCGCCGCCACCCGCAGCGGCGCGGGTTCCGCCCAGGTGAGGAGAGACACACAACTCAGCAACAGCCCGCAGAGATAGCGCACAGTGCACTCCTGGAGAGAAATATCTGGCCAGCATATAACGCAGAGTCACCCGACTCAATCATGCGCCCAAGCGGATGCAAACAGAGCGTTATTTATAGCCGTAGGGCAGGCCTCAGCAAGGCCGCTCATCCACGCAAGCGGGGGAAGCTTGCGCGCCACAGGCTGCCCCCCCTAGAATCAACACACAATAACTTCGACCATATGAACAAGGATGTCACCATGCGCAAAGCCGCCCTGCTCGCCCTGCCACTGCTTGCCCTCAACGCGGTGAGTTCACAGGCCGCCATACTCCAGCTCAGCTACGACGCCACCGTCATGGAAGAGGTGGGGGTGTATGACGACTATAACGTCTATGGCTACCAGTCATTGGCTGGACAACAGGCGCGCGTGACGGTTCGAATTGATCTCAATGCCATGCCCCCCCTCAACAAAGGCAACCTGGTGCACGACACCACTCGCAACTGGATGAGCATCTCGGCACAGTTCACTGATCGACTGGTGCGCAGCGCCGACTTCAGCCCTAGCGGATTCGAGCACTGGCTGGAGATGATCGACCTAGGGGATGGAAGCTACAGATTAGAGGGATCGACAAACCTCGACCGCCCCAAGGATGGATGGAACTTGAGTTGGTTCTCGCTCCGGGTACCCTCAGCATTGGGAGAATTACTAACCCAACGCAATGGGTTTAGCGCTACCCTCTACACAAACACTCTCACAACTTTTGATCAAGGTTACGACCTCTGCAGCGAACCAGGTTCGTACAGCGGCAACTGTGACGCCCCCGTGTTTGCCCAAGGCGCACTGCTGTTGTACGCAGAAAACGCCGTGGTCACCGCCCAGCTACTGGACAGCCCCACCGAAGTCCCCCTACCCGCCAGCGCCTGGCTGTTCGGCTCCGCCCTGCTGGGCCTGGGCGCCCGCCGCTTCGCCAAGGCATGACGGCCGCTGCCCCGCGCCATGGCGCGGGGCATATCGAATAACGCAAACGATATCCACATGATGGGGCTTGCGCCCTTTGCTCAGGCCCGGCGCACTGCCGCGCGCGTTACTGGCTGGAGAGCTTGTCGATCTCGGCGCGGAACTCGTTGAGGTCCTGGAAGTCGCGGTAGACCGAGGCGAAGCGCACGTAGGCCACGTGATCCAGCGCCTTCAGCCGCTCCATCACCAGCTCGCCGATGGCCAGGGAGGCCACCTCGCGCTCGCCCATGGACTGCAGGGCGCGCTTGATCTCGGCCACGGAAGCATCCACCTGCTCCATGCCCACCGGGCGCTTTTCCAGCGCCTTGAGGAAGCTGTAGCGCAGCTTGTCTTCGTCGAAGGGCTCCCGGGAACCGTTGGATTTGATCACCCGAGGCATGAGAATTTCAGCCACCTCGAAGGTGGTGAAGCGCTCCCCGCAGGCCAGGCACTCACGCCGGCGCCGCACTTGGCCGCCCTCGGCCACCAGGCGGGAGTCGGTGACTTTGGTGTCTTCGTGAGTGCAGAAGGGGCAGCGCATGGGGAACCTCAGTGAACAGCGGAGAGCAGCGGCCGCAACCGGCGCCAAAGCAGCATCAAGGCGACCCCCAGCAGCACGCCGCCGGCATTGGCCAGTAGGTCGAGCCCGGAGCAGAAGCGGCCGGGGACAACCGCCTGCAGCAGCTCCATCGCCACGCCCCAAGCGAAAGCGCCGGCACATGCCAGCCCCCAGCGTGTGGGGAAGGCCTGCCACGCCAACACCGCTAGCGCCGCATAGGCGATGAAGTGGGCCAGCTTGTCAGAGACGCCTACATCCTCGGCGCCGGCGGGCCCCAGCGAGCCGGCGGCGATGAGGAGCGCGTAGAGCGCCAGCCCCAGCCGCCAGGCCATGCCTTGCTTAGGCACCATAGACCGGCAGGCGCTTGCACACGGCGGAGACCTTGGCGCGCACCGCGTCGATCACCGCTTCGTTGTTCACGTCGTCCAGCACGTCGCACATCCAGCCGGCCAGCTCGCGGCACTCGGCTTCTTTGAAACCACGGGTGGTGACGGCAGGGGTGCCGACGCGGATACCAGAGGTGACGAAGGGTGAGCGCGGATCGTTGGGCACCGCGTTCTTGTTGACGGTGATGTGGGCGCGACCGAGGGCGGCGTCGGCGTCTTTACCGGTCACTTCGCGGCCGATCAGGCTGACCAGGAACAGGTGGTCGTCGGTGCCCTTGGAGACCACGTCGTAGCCGCGGCTCAGGAACACCTCGGCCATGGCGCGGGCGTTGGCCAGCACCTGGGTCTGGTAGCTCTTGAACTCGGCGCTCATGGCTTCCTTGAAGCACACTGCCTTGGCGGCGATCACGTGCATCAGCGGGCCGCCCTGGCCACCGGGGAATACGGCGGAGTTCAGTTTCTTCTCCAGCTCTTCGTTGGCCTTGCACAGGATCAGGCCGCCACGGGGGCCGCGCAGGGTCTTGTGGGTGGTGGTGGTGACCACGTCGGCAAACGGCACCGGGTTGGGGTAGATGCCGGCGGCGATCAGGCCCGCCACGTGGGCCATGTCGACGAACAGGTAGGCACCGACCTTGTCGGCGATCTCGCGGAATTTGGCCCAGTCCAGCACGCGGGAGTAGGCGGAGAAGCCAGCCACGATCATCTTCGGCTTGTGCTCCAGCGCCAGGCGCTCGACTTCGGCGTAGTCGACTTCACCGGTCTCGGGGTTGAGGCCGTACTGCACCGCCTTGTAGATCTTGCCGGAGAAGTTGACCGAGGCGCCGTGGGTCAGGTGGCCGCCGTGGGC
>CAZYQX010000054.1:0-15766 GCA_964649985.1 uncultured Pseudomonadales bacterium
CGCTAACATGGCGTTGCAGGGGACCTGCTAAAGCAGGCCCCTGAACTTAACGTTATGCAAGGTTTAAGCTGCCAAATTTATTTGACATGTGAGGTTCGTTTTGAAAAAGCTATTTAAGATTTTGGCCTGGATTCTTGGCATATTTATCCTCCTAGTGATTGTTAGCAGAACAAAAGGACACCCATATTGTTCGTTTTCCAATCAGCTCGCGTAGGGCGCATGGCTGGTTCGGCTGACTGCTGTGTCCAAGAATACGTGCCGCCACTTACAGCACGGTGCAGTAAACCCCCTTGTAGTGAGCCGAGCGAAGTGCGGCTGGTAGGGGGCAATTGGCCATGGACGACCGCCGTGGATGGCGGGAGTTTGCCGGATGGCCGCGACCCCGTGGCAGGCGTGCTTCGCTCGGGTAGCCCGGAGCGCAGCGCACGACTGCAGGGATGCAGGAGGTAGAGCAACGCAGGAGCAGTTGCCGAGCGCCCCTCTGGGGCCAGTCCGGCCGGAGGGCAGCGAGGGTCAATCGTGTAATGCGCCCGTCGGTCAGCAGTAAGCCTGATCAAACCACCTGACTCATGTCCAGTCGACCTCCTCGTCAGTCGCGGTAGCAGGGGGCAGCCCGGCCCGAGGGCAGCAAGGTTCAAACGAGTGATGTGTTGATCGGTTTGCAGCTAAACCTGATTTAACGTAACAAACGATCGCCCACATTGATCGTCGGCTGATCAGCGCTGACGGGCTAGTTTTTGCGCCTACCGGAATATGTATACTGATTAGGAGGAGCCATCATCACAGTTGCCCGCGTGCCAGATCGACAGCCCGGTATCCCTTGATATCAATGCGTCAATCGCTGGGTGCTGCGGGTTACACGTATGAATTTAACCATCAAAGAAGGTAAAGACGATGAAAAGAATGCAATGGATGAAAGCGCACGCTTTACTTGCCGCATTTATTCTGCCCGTCGCAATGATGTTTGTGGTTACGGGGGCTCTATATACTTGGGGCATAAAAGGTAGCAGCACAGACGAAACTTACGAAGTTGCACTGAGTAAGCCCATACAACGAGATATTGGTGAGTTAACAAATCTTGCACAGCTAGAGCTCCACAAACTAGGCGCTAGCCCCCCTGAAGGACAACCACATCTTAAGGTCTATGGTGGCCATTATCTCCTAGAATGGACTGGATCTTCGAAAGACGTAATTCTGGAACCAACGCAAAACGAGCTAATTGCCAAACTCACTGTCAAGAATGCTAGTTGGTACAGAAATTTGGTGCAGCTCCATAAGGCTAAAGGCGGTATGGCTTTCAAGGTGTATGCTGCAGCATTTGCTATGGGCATCATTTTTTTACTTGTTTCCGGCTTTATTATGGCTTGGCAGACACCCAGCCTTAAAAAAATGACACTGATAACAGCACTCGCTGGTGGGGGGGCTTTTATAATTGTCGTGTTTTTAAGTTAGACCTCCTAACAAGGCGCTCTCAGTGGGGCCCTTTAGATGGGGACAACAAAAGGACAACCATGTTGTTCCACATATAGGAATGTGAAGGCGTTGCACTTCCCTAACCCCAGAAGTCGTTGAAAGTAGGGCGCTAAATTGGTTCCCTTAACTAAGTATTTTCAATAAAGTGGTTGTCTGCAGTGTCTTTTCTTCATGGCTACATTAAGTTTTCTTCAACTAGATTGCTAGAAAAAGAGGCGAATCTAACGCTGCTTTACATAATATTGTTTCCTTTTTGTATCTTGTGGACTTGGAAGGCATACATTGATGTAGGTAATCGATATATTGGGTCGTCGACATATGAAGTGACCGGCCATCTCGCTTATTACCATTGCGGAAAAAATGCATTTACTTTGAACTTAGCAGAAGCTAGCGGATTCAATTCATACTTGATTCCCAATGGGGGGCGTGTTGGGTGCAAGGATATGAAGAATATATTTTCACAACATTATGCCAAGGACATCAAGATTAAATATGAACGAAGAATAATGGAGAATTCATCAGAAGATATCGGCGTAGAGGTGCGTGATGATACCGGTGAGACCATATGGAAAATAGATAATGAGCTGTACGCATGGAAAACTAGAGATCTATCAAAAGATAGCTTTACCAGGTTTTGTTTATATACCTATCCAGCGATTGTTTTTTATCTAATGCTGGCGGATGTTGTACTATATTTGATAACTTGTCGCACCAGGGGGGCGATAAAGCGGGCCATTGAACGCTGCCTTTGGTACAGAATGGAGTCTACCGTGTGATAAAAAATTTGCTATTTGTTTTTATGATGATGGTATGCGGGGCCGCTAATGCAGAGGCTTCGACTGTGCCGCCCATTCCTGATGGCTTTGATATATATAGAGAAACCATCAGTAGCCCTCAGCACGTGGATTGGCTGTGGAGAGACTACCTAAAAAATGGAAATGTTTCTGCCATTGAAAAAATTGTATCTGCTTTTCATCTTTCTCAATACGCAGGACACCTAGATAAAGCGAAAGAGATTAAAAAAACAAGAGAGCTCACCTCAGATGAGAAGCAGGGGGCTTACCTCGAGCTTGTATTTCGATCTGCCATGTGGTCTTTAGAGAGTAATGCAAGGCAGCATCCAGAAGTTCTTGCAGAGCTAAAGCGCATAGAGCACAAGAAACGGAATGAAAAGGATCCGTCTTGCTTTTGGCTTCTGTCCATTCTAAGTCGGGTGGCGCCAGGGGAATATAGGGAAAATGATGGCTCAGGCGGGGTATCATTCACTACTCCAGATGGCATTGTGCGACTTACTAAAGCTAAATAAGCACACGTGTATATGTAGACTGAGTTCAATCCAGCATGGCGTTGTATTGGTGCGCTAAACGTGAACCTAAACAATAGGCTGCATTTCTAGGAGCTTACATAAAAGTGCCTGGCTTTATTAAAGATATATATTTTTTTGACTATAGAGCACTTGGTGTTCTTTTGAAGCAAGATAAGGTTGACGATTTTCAGGCATTGAAACATCTTTTCTTAGCCGTTGCGGTCTTTTCGTCGCAGGTGCTAGTGCCAAGCCTTAATCTTTGTGGTACGACGGATGGCTATGGTGCTCCCATTGTTTTTCTTGAGTGGGTTGGAATGGTTTTTATCCACTTTTGGGGTTTCATGAATATATACAGGGCTAAAACAGACGACAACTTGCCTCTTTTTAAGTCTATTGCGTGTCTTTATCTTCCTGCGTCCATTTATTTTCTATTGGGAACCATAATTGTCACTTTTGTAGTCATGCCAATTTTAATAAATATTGTGGTGCCAGAGGATTTTATTCCTCATTTGGGTGAATATTTGTGGTGGGTATATGGCCCAATATATAATTCCGCTTTCTATTTTTGCTTGCTTATTTTATAGAGGAAATACAGTCTGATGGCTTTAATGAAAAAATATAAATGTAGATTCTTATTTTGGGGCTATTAATTTGTTAAATTATGCGGTGTTTCGCTATGAAAGGAGGTTGGCGTGAATTTAATGGATAGAGCATTGTGCATGGTGTTATGGGGCGGTTTTTCGTTTTACTCGGGCTTTATGCAAGGCAATACGCCTGAAAATGACCCTGCATATAAAGCCAAGGTTTCGGTTCTACAGCTGCAGCTTTTAAAAAGTAACCCAGAGATGCTAACTGAGTTTCTTGAAGTGCAGTTGAATGAAAACCTAGTTAAGGCTAAAGAGAGAAATGAAAATCCATTTTATCGTAATAACGATAATGATCTAGCTATGGCGCTTGATTATAGGAAGAATAATCCTTATCCGGAAGATATCAATAAGGGGTGGGTTGTAGGTGGATTTTCACAAGATGGTAAATTTTATTCTAAGCAAGTAGTCGAGCTATCAGGTGCGATAAAAGAGTTTAAGGAGTTAATTGGAGAACAAAACTAACCGCCGATTTATTCTAAATTACCGTTTCAAGTGTACCACTAAAGTGGTCCACTGAACTCGGGAGCAAACAAAAGGACGCCCATTAAAGCTCATAGGCTAGCCAATGCTCACGACCTGAGTAAGCGTGCCACCACTTTCAGCACGGTGCAGTTACCCCCGTGTAGTGAGCCGTGCGAAGTGCGGATGATAGGGGGGGATTGGCCATGGAGGGCCCGAGTGTATCTGTGCGTGGCCGCGCCACCGCCAGCGCTTGTGTTCATGCGCTTGTCACCAGCGTGCAGTCTTTTCTTCATATACCAGCGCTAGTGTGGGGGCATATCCCTTCACCACTCGTTGCACGGGGTTACTCCCGGGGCAGATGAGAGGAATAACTGTGGCTGCGACGGTATCCCCAGGGGGGCTCAGGCGAGGGGCAAACGCTGGAGGTACTGGGTGACGGTGCACGCAAGTCTTTCTTCCGATAGGGTTCGACACGAACGCAGAGCCCGACATACACAGCGGGAACCCGGCAACATCCGGCTGCTTTCCCTCGGCTGGCAGGATACGGCCAGGCTGCGCTATCGCGTTCCAGGCATCTTCAACAACCGGCTGCGTGCTGATCGCATTGCCACGGCCCTGCAGCGGGAGCCCTGGGTGCTCGATGCCAGAGCCGATGCCAGCAGTGCCAGCCTTCGGCTGGTGGTGATTCCGGATTTGTCGCTCGATGACATCAACACCCGTGTTGATCAGGTGGTGGCCCACCATGCGCCCTCTGCTGAAGCTCGCGTGCCTGAAGCTCGAATCGAGGGGCGCGTACCTGAGACCCGATCCGAGCTGCGCGAGCTGGTGAGGCATGCGGCCAAGGCGTTGGGCGTTCATGTGCCGGCCCCGGAGCCGATTGTCGGAAAGCCCGAACTTCCCACGGCATCGGTGGCGCAGCAGCAGTATGACTGGCCGGCGTGGCATGCGATATCCGGTGAGGAGGTCGTGACACGGCTGGAGAGTGCCGAGAACGGCTTGACCATGGCGCAGATCAAGCGGCGTCAGCAGGAGTTTGGTGCCAACCGCTTGCCAGAGCCCTCGGCCACACCCGCCTGGAAGGTGATGCTCTCACAGTTCACCCAGGTGCCGGTGGCGTTGCTGGGGGTATCGGCGGCCATTTCGGTGGCCACTGGCGGCCTGGCCGATGCCGCCGTGATCGGCGTGGTGCTGGCCGCCAACAGTCTGATCGGCTTCGGCACCGAGCGCCAGGCGGAAAAAATCATCCGCGGCCTGTCGAAACTGTCCCCCGGTCGGGCCCAGGTCATGCGGGATGGCGTGACTCTGGAGGTGGATGCGGACGAGCTGGTGCCGGGCGACATTATCTTGTTGACCCCGGGGACGCGCATTGCGGCGGACGGTCGCCTGCTGTTGAGTCGTCACCTGCAGGTGGACGAGGCCGCCTTGACGGGTGAAAGCATGCCCGTGCGCAAGCGCCCGCTGGAGGTGTCCCGCGACACGCCCCTGGCCGACCGCGCCAACATGATTTATCTAGGCACCCATGTCAGTGGTGGCAGTGGCTCGGCCGTGGTGGTAGCGACAGGCCTGCAGACTGAGCTGGGGGCCATCCAGCGCCTGGCGGAGGGGCACAAGCCTCCGCCCACGCCCATGGAGGATGAGCTGGATCGGCTGGGCACGCGACTGGCGTTGGCGTGTGGCGCGCTGTGCGCTGGGGTATTTGGTATTGGCCTGTTGCGCGGTATGCCCAGGTTGCCGCTATTGCAGAGTGCTGTCTCGCTGGCGGTGGCCGCCGTGCCCGAGGGGCTGCCCGCCATTGCTAGCACGCTGTTGGCATCGGCAGTGCAGCGCATGCGCGATGATGGCATTTACATCCGACGGTTGCCTGCAGTGGAGAACCTTGGCGCGGTCGATGTCGTGTGTTTCGACAAGACCGGCACCTTGACTCAGAACAGCATGAAGGTGGTGCGGGTGGTGACACCCGAGGGCGAGTCACTGGCCGTCGGTGAGGCGCCTCTGGCGCTGCCCGAGCCGATGTTGCGCGTTGCTTCACTGTGTAACGATGCGATGCGCCAGGCAGAGAGCGACACTGGGTCGGCCACCGAGCTGGCACTGGTGGATCTGGCGGCGGAGGGTGGTGTGGACGTGGCGGCGTTGCGGGAGCGCTTCCCGCGCCATGCCACCAAGGAGCGCGCCGATGGGCACCCTTATATGGTGACATTCCATCACGATCTGGAGGACGGCTACTTCATGGCGGTCAAAGGGCGCCCACGGGAGGTGCTCGAGCGTTGCGTGGCGCGCTGGTCGCCATCCGGGCCCGTGCCGCTCGACGACGCTGGCCGGGCGGCCTTCATCCAGTGCAACGAGGTGATGGCAGGCGACTCCCTGCGCGTGCTGGCATTGGCATGTCGCTGGCAGGGCGCCGACGCGATGGGCGAGACCGAGCAACTGGTGTTTCTGGGGTTGGTGGGCTTGGCCGACCCGCTGCGGGAGGACGTCGCCGCGCTGATCCCGCAATTCCACCAGGCGGGCATCCGCACCCTGATGATTACCGGCGACCAGGCCGCCACTGCGGCGGCGGTGGCGGAGTCACTCGGGCTCGATGGCGGCGAGGGCGTGAAGGTGGTTCGCATGGATCAGCTGGAGGGAAAACCCGAGCAGCTGCAGGAGGTGGTGCGCAGTGCCAATGTGTTCGCCCGGGTGACGCCGGCGATGAAGCTCGCCATCGTCAGTGCCCTGCAGGAGGCGGGGCATCGGGTGATGATGACGGGGGATGGCATCAACGATGGGCCCGCCCTCAAGGCCGCCCACGTGGGCGTGGCGATGGGCAAGAGTGGGACCGAGATGGCCCACAGCATGGCCGATGTCGTGCTGGCGGATGACCACCTGGACGGCATTCTGCGCGCGCTCAGCCAGGGGCGATCGGCCTACGCCAACATCGAGCGCGCGGTGGAGTATCTGCTCTCCACCAACATGAGCGAAATCGTGGTGATGCTGGTGTCTGTCGCGCTGGGGCAGGGCAATGCGCTCACGCCGGCGCAGTTGTTGTGGCTGAACCTGATGAGCGACGTCTTCCCCGCGCTTGCCCTGGGCGTGGCGCCGGCTGATCCGGATGTGATGCGGCGGCCTGAACCGGAAAATCGTGGTCTGCTGGGGCGATCCAAGCTCCGCCGGATGGGGGGTGATGCCTTGCTGATGGGAGGGTTCGGTATTGCCAGTCTGTTGATGGGTAACCGCATGCAGGGGGGCGGTGCCGCCGCGAGCACCCAGCTGTTCATGTCGCTGACCTGTAGTCAGTTGCTGCATGCGCTGTCCTTGCAGGCGGGGGATCGCTCGATGTTCTCGCGAGAGGCCCCGCGAAACCGCTTGTTGATGGCCGGCGTCGGGGTGTCCGCCCTGGTGCAGTTGCTGACCCTCACACCGCCCCTGCGCCGCTTGCTGGGTACCGCGCCCTTGTCCCCGGTGGGGGCTCTGGCGGCGCTGTTGATGGGGATGGGGCCGACGCTGGTGCGAGAACTACTCAAATTGTTGGGCGGCGCAGGCACTATTGCTCAAGGGCCCGTAAAAGGTATCCCAGCCCATGTACGCTGAGGCCTGGGAAGTCGTTCACCACGTGCCAGGCCGTCTGCGCCTGAGGGTGACCTCCGCCAGCTCGGCCGGCGGGCAATTGGCGAGGGTTGCGTCATCGTTGCGGCAGCGTCCCGAGATCCTTGAGGTCAGGGCCAACGCCGCTGCCGCCAGCCTGATCATCAGCTATTGGCAAGGGGTGCCGGAGTCACAACTGCTGGCTTGGCTAGCGGGGCCACAGCTCGCGGCCAGGGCAATATCGCACCAGGCCGAGCCAGTGTCTTTGCCCTCCAAGGCATGGCGTCCCGCCACTCTGGCGGGCTATATCACCGCGCTGGCGTTGTCGCCGCTGCTGCCACCGCCATATCGCGGCGCTCTGGCGGCGGCTAGCCTGGTGCCGACCCTGTTCAAGGCGATTCGACTGGCCCTGCGCAGAGAGCTTGGCCATGAACTGTTTGATGCCGGGGCGCTCATTGCCAATGCGGCCGCAGGGCAACATGCCAGCATCCAGCTGGCGCTGGTGTTGCGCGAGGTGGCGCGCAGCCTTGAACGCCAGGCCATTCTCGGCACCGAGGCGCGCTTGCGACAGCTGCCGCCCTCCCCGGGTAGCGCGCAGATCTGGCGTGCGGGTGAGTTGTGTACGGTGCAGGCCGCTCAAGTCGAGGCGGGGGAGCGCCAGCTGCTGTGCGCCGGACAACACATTGCCGCCGATGGCGTGCTGAGCAGTGGCCGCGTGCTGGTGCGGGACTCCTACGACGGCACCGTTGTGCTGGAGCCGGGGGATGCCGCGAGCGCTGGCGCGGTCGTGCTGGACGGGCAGGGGGAGCTGTTCGTGGAGGCGGTGGGAGAAGCTACCGAACTTGCCCGGCGAGGGCGCTTCATCGAGCGTGCGCTGGCCAGCAAGGAGCAAGCGGGTGGATTTGGCCAGGGCATGGCGGATCGACTACTGCCCGCATCGCTTGCTCTTTCAGCGATGGTTTTCGGACTCACTCAGGATGTCGCCAGGGCGGCCAGTGTGCTGCAGATAGACTATGCCGCCAGCCTGGCACTGGCCGCGCCGGTGTCGGTGGAGCGTGCCATGCAGCGCATGGCCAGTGCCGGCATCCTGGTGCATGGCCCGGAGGTGCTGCAGGACTTCGCGCGGGCTGACACCCTGGTCTTCGATCACACAGGTAGTCTCACACATCCCCATCTGGCGCTGGATGAGTTGCAGGTCGTACACCGGCGCTGGAACCAGGAGCGATTGACTCACGTGTGGCTGGAGGCGAGGCGTATGGCCTGCGGGCCGGTGCTGGCCGAGTGGATGCGACATGGCGAGGCCTCGCGCGTTGCCGAGCATGGCCTCGCGGTCACACTGGACGGCAAGTCAGTGGTCATCGCCACACTGGGCAACCTGGAGCGCAACCATGGCGTTGCCCCCCCACCTACCGTGCCTGCTGGGCTGTGTCTCGGCATTCTTGTGCAGGGTGAATTGGTGGGGGTGGCCAAACTCTCCAAGCGTCTGCGGGAGGAGGCGCCGCTGGTACTTGAACGTTTGAAATCCCTTGGCTTCAAGCAAATCCATGTCATTACGCGTAGCGGCGCAGAGCAGCTGCCCGCCTTGGAACAATTGCCCATATCGGCACTGCACGAGCGGGCAAGGCCTGCCGAGAAAGCGGCACTGCTTGCTCGTCTTCAGGATGAAGGGCGGCGTGTGGTCTATGTCAGTGACGGCGTGGTGCCGGTAGCCGTGCCCGGGGTGGTGGAAGTGGGCATGGCCCACGGCGCGCAGAGTGAAAGTGATGCCGCCGACATATGGTTATTGGCGGAAGGTCTGGAGCCTCTGGTAGAGGCCCGCCGGCTCGCCTGTGCCGCCGTGCGCCAGTTGGATTGGCTTTACCGTGTAACGTTGGTGGCGAACAGTGCTGTGTTGCTGGCCACGGGCTTGCGTTGGCTGCCACCGGTGGGCACGACGCTGCTGAGAGGGGGCATCGATTTCAGCCTGCTGGCGGCGAGTGTAAGGCAGCTGCGCATATGACGCTTCAGGTTGGCTTGTGTTTGCATCCGCATTGGCATTCTCTTTTCTTTCAGGTCGGTATGGCGTGCGAATTATTTTTGGAGGTAAGAACGTGCAAATAAAGTCGAAAGAGCTTGTCGTCGCAGCGGCTGTGGCCGGAACGGCAGTTGGAATTGCGGCTATCGGTGCCACGGTGCTACTGGCCAGCCCCGCTTCCCGCCAGCTGTTCAAGTCAGGCTTGCGGCGCGCGATGGTGAGCTATCAGAAATCGCGCTTTGCCGTGGCTGAGGCCGGCGAGTTGTGGGGGGACCTGGTGGCTGAAGCGCGACTGCAGGCCCAGCAGGAGCTAGAGACCGTGCTTGCAGACAAGCTATCCACCGAATGGTCGGCAGAGGGTGTTCCCGTGCCCCTGCATTCGCAGGAGGGTTTAGATCAATAGCAGGAATATCTTCACGGATAATTCACACAGCTGCCTGTGGGCTTGCGTTAAAAGGAAGCTGTTGAGTTCGTCTTTCTTGGTAGGAATGCAAGGAGTTTGCGATGGTATCCGCACAGTTTTTCCCCGTTACTTATCTGAATGATTTCTTCAGCCATGTCAGCTTCCCCCTGGTGTGGATGAATCGCCTGGCCCGCCAGGCCGGTCAAATGCTGTCTCCGGCGGATTGGCTGCCGCTCTGCGATGTGAGTGAGGAAAAGGAGCAATACGTCATCCATATGGAATTGCCGGGGGTCGAGATTTCGACTGTTCAGATCTCCATTGTGGATAATCAATTGCGTGTATGCGGCGAACGCACGCGACCGACCGACGAAGAGGGGCAGGAGCGCAAATTGCATCGGGCAGAGCGCCTCTTCGGGCATTTCTTGCACCATATGCGCCTGCCGGAAGACGCAGATTACGAACGCTGCAGTGCCCAGTACAGGGACGGCGTGCTGGAGATTATTGTGGCGCGAACGGTGCCGTCACCTGCTGCACTGGTGCCCATCGCCGCTATAGCGTCTACCGTCGATGTGGCGCTTTCGCCGGCAACGGCTGAGGCTACCATGCCTGAAGAGCAAGCCGGTGATGCACAGGAGGGGGCCGATGCAAGCCCCAAGGCTGAAGCCAAGGCCCGGGTGCGGAAGGGGCGTGCCGCTTCCGGCGCTGAGTGAGATCGAATCGTTCCGACATCGCCAGGTCAGGGATGGCTTGGTGATGTCGGGCATCCAGGCTTCCGGATCAGTCACTGGCAGAGCCGTCATATGTTTCAGGTTGCTTCCATCTCACTAAAGCGCTCTCCGCTGCCCGAACTGCTGCGGGAACACCCGGCTTTTTTAGGGTTGGCAGGTATTCCAATCCTGTTCCTGCTGCAGTGGCAAATGCCGCACGCCACCACGCTGCTGTTTGCATTTTCCCTGGTGTGTATCGCGCCGCTGGCAGCGCTGTTGAGCCTGGCCACGGAGCAAATGGCGGATCGTACGAGCAATGCCGTGGGCGGCTTGTTGAATGCCACGCTGGGCAACATGACGGAACTGATTGTTTCACTGCTGGCTCTGCGGGCAGGGCTGTTCGACCTGGTCAAAGCCACCCTGGCGGGGGTGATGATCACGAATACACTGTTTGCCTTGGGGGTAGCCTTTCTGTGGGGCGGGATTCGCCACCATGTGGAAGTCATCAACCTGGATTATGTACGCATGCAATCGAGTCTGTTGCTGTTGGCCACGATTGCCTTGCTGGTACCCTCCGCGCTCCATCTCACGAATCACGTCCCGCCTGTTCAAATTCAGCACCTGAGTGTTGGCTTGTCAGTTGTGTTGTTGATGGTTTATCTGCTGGGCTTTTACTTCACGATGTTCAGCCACCCAGATCTGCTGGCCAGCGTCAGTGAAGAAGAGAACCAGGAAAAAGGTTGGTCCATCCCGTTGGCTTCGGCGGTTCTTTTAGCGGCTACCTTGGGGCTGGCGCTGGTCAGTACGGTGTTCGTCGATACCGTGCGTGAAGCCACGGAGACACTGGGTGTGTCACAGTTGTTCGTAGGCTTCATTCTGGTGGCTCTGGTGGGGGGCGCGGCTGAGATGTTCAGTGCCATCCATGCTGCGGGCAACAACCGGGTGGATCTCAGTGTGGCGATTGCCATGGGTAGCTCTACCCAGGTATCTCTAGTGGTGGCGCCGCTGTTGGTACTGGCGAGCTATTTCGTTGCGCCACAGCCGATGGCCCTGCAGTTTCCGCCTGCGGCAGTTGCCATGGTGTTGCTGAGCACCATTAGCTTGATCACCATTCTTTCCAGCCGCCGCACCACTTGGTACACCGGCGTTTTATTGTTGGCGGTGTATGTGGTGTTCGCGTTGACGCTCTATATGGTGCCCTGATCAGCCGTACTGCCCCGCAAGGGGTATGCCCGACTGGGACGCGCGGCTTCGCCTGCTTTACTCACAAGGCCCTGCAAGAGCTGTGTTGAGGGCTTGGGATCAAAAGTGCGTCTTCATTGATAGCGCTAAGCTATTGTCTTCATCCAATAACGTAGGCGTCGGTTACTTTTTATGGCCCTCCAAAAAAGGGGCGCCCTCAGTGATCATTGACTCGCCAGACCCTGAGCGCTAGCTTTGGTGGCTAACGGATTGTGTATGTCGCTCAGATGGCCTCCATGACCATCGCGCGCGGCGGCCAGCCTGGCCTCGCGGCTAACCTTACTGGCATCGTCTAAGCAGCTAATTACGGCAGTTTTTTCTCATGCTAGGCTCTCCTAAATGACATCGGCATCTTTGTAATCGCAAACAAAAGGAATTTGAAATGCCCAGCGTATTGATCGAAGTAAAAAGGCAATATACCCCTGACCAAGAAATCGCCATCATGGACGCGGTTCACCAGGCATTAATAACCGCATTCAAAATAAAACCCACCGACCGGCATGTGCGTTTAGTGGTGCATGAGCCACACCGCTTTGCCTGCCCACCGAATCGCCCTACACCAGAATACTCCACCCTGATCAGCATCGATTGCCTGGCGGGTAGGAGCCTGGAGGCAAAGCGCAATCTCTATAAAGCGATAGTCGAAAATCTTGAAGTTGTGGGCATACCTAGAGATCACACCAAGATTCTGCTCCGGGAAATTGAGCTGCAAAATTGGGGGCTTTATGGTGGCCAAGCCGGCTGTGATATCGATCTAGGTTTCAAGATTGATGTTTAGCGCGCACCGGGCGGTATAGCGGGTGTGAAGACCACCTGGCGCGCTTGTCGCCTAGCGCGCGCTAGGTATTAGCCTGGGTTTATTCGGCAAGCGGGGATGGCGCGTTATGCGAGCACAACATCGCGACATGAGTACCTCTTGGCCGCCATCAAATGAGATCGGTCTGCGTTGGCGGCGTTGAATGGCTTTTGAATGTGGTGCTTATTGCGAGGCGCTCACCTCGCCTGCGCTAATCACCCGGGCTTGAATGATTCTTTTTGAACTCAGGTTTTCCACCCGGATCAGTTCACCTGCACGGCCGTCGCTAAGGGCCTTGCCCTGCATGCTGACCACCATGCCGCCGCTGCCGGCACTGATGCGTACATTGTCGCCACGTTGGATCAGCTTGGCTGCTTCTACCGCACCGGGGCCGAAGGTGCCTCCTGCCGGAATGGTGCGTCGGGCCGTTTTGCCAATGACTTCGGCGGGATCATCAAAGAAATTGCGCCCCAGTGCGTTCAGTTCGCGTTCTACCAGCTCGATATCGGCTTCGGAGATCAACGCCCCGCGCTCAATGGGGCTGCGGGCGACCACCACCGGGCGGTAGGCCTTGACCACCACCGGTACAAAAATCGACCAGGGTTGAGCGCCGTTGCAGGTCACCTTGACCTGCTGCCGCCCCCATAGCTCCCGGCTGCCCCGAGGCTCGAAGCCCAGGGCCTCCTCGCAATCAGCTAGGGATAGGCTGGTATCCATGGGCCCCACGCTAAGCTCGAGGCGGGGCGTATTGGCGCTATTGGCTAGCTGCTCGTCAAGGTATTGGCGCATGAAATCCCCCACTTCATTTTCCAGGGTGTGGGTATCAAGCCCGAACGCGGGTAGTGATAATGCGCTAACTATCAGAATTAAAAGGGCTTTCATTGTCATTGCGGCGTGTCTGTTGGCGAGGCACTGAGCCCCATCTAGCCGGTCTATTAGCGAAAATCACGCCAATAGTGCTGTTTCACTGGAATCACTGGGCATTTTCGCTTGGACGACTACACTTCATTTTATGATTGCCATGACAAGCGGAGATCACCATGGCCGGGTTATTGGACACGGTTAACCAGCGCACCCAGCTGGTTGGTCAGAACAGACTGGAACTGTTGCTATTCAAGCTTGATGGCGAGCAGGTGTACGGCATTAACGTATTCAAGGTCAAGGAGGTTTTGCCCTGCCCAAAACTCACCGTGATGCCGAAGTCTAACCCGGTGGTACGTGGTGTGGCGCATATTCGCGGTGGAACCCTCTCCATCATGGATTTGAGCATGGCGACCGGACATGTGCCGTTGAGCAATATTGAGCGCTGTTTTGTCATCATTACCGAATACAACACCAAGACCCAGGGCTTTCTGGTGCGCTCGGTGGAACGCATCGTCAACCTTAATTGGGATGCCATTCACCCGCCACCGAAGGGGGCCGGCCGTGAGAGCTACCTGACGGCGGTGACTCAGGTAGACGGGCACTTGGTTGAAATCATCGACGTGGAGAAGATTCTGGCCGAGGTCTCGCCGATCCAGAGCGAGGTGTCGTCGGCAGTGCTGGATGAGCGCGTTCAGGCGGTGGCGGTGTCCAAGCATGTGCTGATCGTGGATGATTCCGCCATTGCCCGCAAACAGATCAAGCGCTGTGTTGAGGCTATTGGTGTGGAAACCACCCAGCTCAATGACGGTAGGCAGGCGCTGAACTACCTGAAGGACTTGGCCGACAAGGGTGAGAATCCGGCCGATAAGTTCCTGATGATGATCTCCGATATCGAAATGCCGGAGATGGACGGCTATACGCTGACAGCCGAGGTGCGTTCTGATCCTCGCCTGAATAACCTCTACATCATGCTGCACACCTCGTTGAGCGGGGTGTTCAACCAGGCCATGGTGAAGAAGGTAGGGGCCAATGATTTCCTTGCCAAGTTTAATCCTGACAAGCTGGCGAGTATTGTGGCCGAGCGCATTAAGGCAGCAGAGGATCGCAATGGCCATTGAGGCTTCCTCACGTCCAGACTGTCTGCTAAAGGGGTAAATGTCTTAGTGCAGGAACACTATGAGCCATTTCGCCGCTTTCTTCGATCATCTTGCGGTATCGAACTGGGCGACAATAAACAGTATCTGGTAGCCAGCCGGTTGAAACGGCTTATGGCTGAAAATCAGATTGCTGACCTGGGGGCTTTGGTGGCGCGTGTTGAGCGTGAACCACGTAGTTCTCTGCGGCAGCAAGTCATTGATGCGATGACCACGAATGAAACATTGTGGTTTCGGGATACTCATCCGTTCAATATCTTGCGTGATCGCCTATTGCCCGAGCTGCAGAAGGATCGCCTGGGGCCGTTGCGCATTTGGTCGGCGGCGTGCTCTTCGGGTCAGGAGCCTTATTCCATCAGCATGACGGTGGAGGAGTTCCGGCAGAAAAATGCCTTGGCCATGCGCAACCCGGTGGAAATTGTCGCGACAGATCTCTCTAAAGGCATGTTGGATCAGTGCCGGGCGGGTTGTTATGACAGCCTGGCGATCAATCGTGGCCTAAGCCCTGAGCGGCTGCGTCAATTCTTTGATGCCACGGCCGCTGATACCTGGACGATCAAGCCGATGGTCAGGGAACGTGTGCGCTTCCAGCAGCTCAACCTGCTTGAAAGCTTTTCGTTGTTGGGCAAATTCGACATTGTCTTCTGCCGCAATGTGCTGATCTATTTCCCTGCCGAGGTGAAGGCCGACATCATCCGTCGCATTCATACTGTTCTGAAGCCTGGTGGTTATCTCATGCTGGGGGCTTCCGAGGGCATGGGCGAGGTTGGGCGTCTGTTTGAAATGGTTCAGTGCAGCCCGGGGATCATCTATCGGGCGTTGTAATCGCCGTTGTCTGTAGCTCCTTGTGTTGTGACTCTCCCTTCCTGCGGTTAGTGCCGCTGCCTGTCTAGATTTATCGCCATGGTTCGGTGTATGCCGGCGTTGGCGTGTGCCTGGCATGTGATCTCAGCGTTAGGGAACCTCTGAATAACCCCCCTGAAGGCTCACTGACGTCGTTAAAATCATGCTCACAACAAGCCCAGCAAGGGCGTTGAGCGCCGAAGGGCGAACCGCGCAGCGGTGAGTAAAATGCTCATTTGCGACCAGTAAACTCGGCTTTGGCCTCCTGCGTCGCTCTACCGACTACTTCCCTGT
>CAZYQX010000055.1:0-15383 GCA_964649985.1 uncultured Pseudomonadales bacterium
CGATGGGCGTGCACACCGGTGACTCCATCACCGTGGCCCCGGCCCAGACCCTGACCGACAAGGAATACCAGATCCTGCGCGACGCCTCCATCGCCGTACTGCGCGAGATCGGCGTGGAAACCGGTGGTTCCAACGTGCAGTTCGGCGTGTGCCCCGACACCGGCCGCATGGTGGTGATCGAGATGAACCCGCGCGTGAGCCGCTCCTCCGCGCTGGCCTCCAAGGCCACCGGCTTCCCGATCGCCAAAGTCGCCGCCAAGCTGGCGGTGGGCTTCACCCTGGACGAGCTGCAGAACGACATCACCGGCGGCAAGACCCCGGCGTCGTTCGAGCCCAGCATCGACTACGTGGTCACCAAGGTGCCGCGCTTCACCTTCGAGAAGTTCCCGGAGGCCGATGCCCGCCTGACCACCCAGATGAAATCCGTGGGCGAGGTGATGGCCATTGGCCGCACCTTCCAGGAATCCGTACAGAAGGCCCTGCGCGGGCTGGAAGTGGGTGCCAGCGGCTTCGACCCCAAGGTCGACCTGGCCTCCGAAGACGCCAAGGACACCCTGATCCGCGAAGTGAAGAACCCCGGTGCCGAGCGCATCTGGTACGTGGCCGATGCCTTCCGCTTCGGCATGAGCGTGGACGAGGTGTTCGAACTCAGCGCCATCGACCCCTGGTTCCTGGTGCAGATCGAAGAGCTGGTGAAGCTGGAGCAGGGCCTGGCCAAGCGTGCGCTGTCCGACATCAGCAAGGACGAACTCTACCGCCTGAAGCGCAAGGGCTTCTCCGACAAGCGCCTGGCCAAACTGCTGGCGGTGTCCGAGAAGGACATCCGCAAGCTGCGCCACGGTTACGGCATCCGCCCGGTGTACAAGCGTGTGGACACCTGCGCCGCCGAGTTCTCCACCAACACCGCCTACATGTACTCCACCTACGAGGAGGAGTGCGAGGCCGCACCGAGTGGTCGCGACAAGATTCTGGTATTGGGCGGTGGCCCGAACCGCATCGGCCAGGGCATCGAGTTTGACTACTGCTGCGTGCACGCGGCGCTGGCCATGCGCGAAGATGGTTATGAGACCATCATGGTCAACTGCAACCCTGAGACGGTTTCCACCGACTACGACACCTCCGACCGCCTCTACTTCGAGCCGCTGACCCTGGAAGACGTGCTGGAAATCGTCGAGCTGGAGAAGCCCAAAGGCGTGATCGTACAATTCGGCGGCCAGACCCCGCTGAAGCTGGCGCGCGACCTGGAAGCCAACGGCGTGCCCATCATCGGCACCAGCCCGGACGCCATCGACCGCGCGGAAGATCGCGAGCGCTTCCAGCAGATGATCGAGCGCCTGGGCCTGAAGCAGCCGCCCAACGGCATCGTGCGCAATATCGAGCAGGCGGTGGCCGCCGCGAATACCATCGGCTACCCGCTGGTGGTGCGCCCCTCCTACGTGCTGGGTGGCCGCGCCATGGAGATCGTCCATAAAGAAGATGAGCTGCGCCGCTACATGCGCGACGCGGTACAGGTCTCCGACGACAGCCCGGTGCTGCTGGATCACTTCCTCAACCTCGCCATTGAGGTGGATGTGGATGCAGTCTCCGACGGCAAGGAAGTGGTGATCGGCGCCATCATGCAGCACATCGAACAGGCCGGCATTCACTCCGGTGACTCCGCCTGCTCCCTGCCGCCCTACAGCCTGAGTGCCGAAGTGCAGGACCGCATGCGCGAAATGGTGCGCAAGATGGCCCTGGAACTGGGCGTGGTCGGCTTGATGAACGTGCAGCTGGCACTGAAAGACGACGACATCTACGTGCTGGAAGTGAACCCGCGCGCCTCGCGCACGGTGCCCTTCGTCTCCAAGTGCATTGGTGTGAGCCTGGCCAAGGTCGCCGCTCGCTGCATGGCTGGCACCACCCTGGCTGATCAGCAGTTCACCCGCGAGATCGTGCCCAGCTATTACAGCGTCAAAGAAGCGGTATTCCCCTTCAAGAAGTTCCCGAAGGTGGACCCGATCCTCGGGCCGGAAATGAAGTCCACCGGTGAGGTGATGGGCGTGGGCGACAGCTTCGCCGAAGCCTTCGCCAAGGCCCAGCTGGGCGCGGGTGAGAAATTGCCGGCGCGCGGCAAGGTGTTCCTCTCCTTGCGTGAGGCGGACAAGCCGGCCGGTGTGGCACTGGCGCGCAGCCTGATGGAGCTGGGTTTCAGCATCGTCGCCACCGCAGGCACCCAGAAGGTGCTGGCGGCGGAGGGTCTGCAGGCCGAGCGCATCAACAAGGTGAATGAAGGCCGCCCGCACATCGTGGATGCGATCAAGAATGGCGAAATCCAGATGATCGTCAACACCACCGAAGGCCGCCAGGCCATCGCGGACTCCGCCACCATTCGCCGCGCGGCGCTGCACAACAAGGTGTACTACACCACCACGCTGGCAGGGGCCGAAGCCACCTGCATGGCAATGCAATTTGGTGAGGAGAAGGCGGTGCGCCGCCTGCAGGAACTGCACGGGAGACTGGCATGAGCCAACAGATACCCATGACGGTAGAGGGCGAGCAGCGCCTGCGTGAGGAGCTGCAACGCCTGAAGACGGTGGAGCGGCCGCGCATCATCGAGGCCATCGCCGAGGCGCGCGCCCACGGCGACCTGAAGGAGAACGCCGAGTACCACGCGGCCCGCGAACAGCAGGGCTTCACCGAGGGGCGTATCCAGGAAATCGAAGGCAAGCTGTCGATGGCGGTGGTGATCGATGTCACCAAACTGCCGGTCACCGGCAAGGTGATCTTCGGTGTCACCGTGGAACTGGTGAATCTGGAGACGGATGAGGAAGTCAGCTACAAAATCGTCGGTGACGACGAAGCCGATGTGAAGCTCAACAAGATCTCCGTCAATTCACCGGTGGCCCGCGCCCTGATTGGCAAGGAAGAGGGTGATGTGGTGCCGGTGCAGACCCCGAGCGGCAAGATCGAATACGAGATTGTTGCGGTGAAACACATTTAAGTGCCCGTTGTTACAGACAATGCCCGGCTATTGCCGGGCATTGTCGTTTCTAGGGCCGTGTGAGGCACCCATCAAAAATGATATTTGATCAACGCATTCACATTGCGCTCGTTGGTGTTGAGGCCGAATTTCCCATCGGCCACGTCGAATTTATTGTTCCAGTACACGTACTCTATGCCCGCATAGAGCTTGCCCTTGCTGCCCCAGAAGGCGCCCAGATCCAGTTTGAGCTGTGAGGTGAAATTGCAGCTTTCGTGGTGGTCGTCCGCCGGGCCCGACCAGTCGACGAAGCCGTCATACAGCCAGAGGGTATTGCCCAGCGAAAACGGCAGGCCCCAGCTGAGGGTGAGCATTTCGTCGTTTTGCCAATCCTGATTGTTGGCCTTGTAGGCGGTGAGCTGCAGGTATTTGAAGCCCGGCGCATCGATGTCAATGCTGAGGCCGTAGAGCAGATTGGTGAAGCTGCCCCCTGCGGGAGTGATCTTGTCGGGGTCATCGTAATGAGTGCTTTCCAGTCCTGCGGCCAGCAGCACATCCTGGATGGGCCCCCATGAGACCGCATGGCCACTCAGCTTGTTCCAGGACAGGCGGCCGTGCACCTCGCCATAGACTTCGTCACTTTGATCCGTGCTGTGCAGGGTATCCATGAAGGCGAAAACATCACCCCAGCTGTGGCCGCTGGCATGTTCGAGTGTCACCACCTGGCGGATGTTGTCGCTGCTGCTCAGGCTGTAATCCATGCGGTAGTGTTCGCCGTAGAGCAGGCTGATGCTGTTGTCTTGCCACAGCAGCTCGGCCTGAGCATGGTGGCCGATGGCCAGTAGACCGCATGTCAGGATGGCATTGGCTGATATATGCATGAGAACCCCTAGACGCGGGTTACTTGATCTTCCACTTGTCTTTCAGTGTGCCTACCTCACTGCCGTGCTGGTCTAGCCAGGCGTCGAAGCTTTTTATCACTTCGGCGTGCTTGGTGGTGGAAAGCTTGTAGTGATCCTTGCTGTTGGGCAGGTTGGGGTCTGCCACCAGCCCCATGGGCGTGCCCATCTTCCTGGTCAGCAGCGAGCCGGCCACCGCCCAGTTGCCGTAGGCGCCGTCCGCCCGGCCGGCCATGGCCATTTTGATTGCCGCTTCGAGGTTTTCTGTTTCGATCAGTGAGAGCTTGCCAGCCTGAATCATCGGAACGTAGTCGAAGGGGGTGAAGCCCCTCGGTACGGCAAGGGTTTTCAGGGCCTCGGGGCCTGATCCGACACGTTTAGGCATCACCAGCACACCATCGGTATAGGGCACGACAGGCTTGCTGTAACTGATACTCAAATTGCCCTTTTCCGCCAGGGACCATTTCTCATGGTCGGGGAATCTGAAATCAACCATGCCCTGTGTGAGTTCGGCGGTCAGTCGCTTTATGGGCAGCGGGCGATATTCAAACTCATGGCCGCTGTCGCGTGCAAAGGCGTCCAGCAGTTCACGGGCAAAGCCGCGATATTCGGCATTTTTGGTTTCGTAATACGGTAGATAACTGAGGTCTTCAACGCCGATCACAAATTTTTCTGCCTGGGCTGAAGCTGCCAGGCTGAGCAGGCCAGTCAGGGCGGCGAGACGCGCGAAGGCTGATTTGAATGCCGTCATGGGTGGGGCTCCCTGTTGTGCGCATAGGGCGGCAGGGGATGCTGTCAAGTATGCGCTAAGGAAGAGTCTAATCATTACTTATGAGGTTAAATTCTTTGTATTAGATCTTTTCGATATTCATCATTGTTCGTGTTATTCCAGTCGCTATTTGAGTGCGTGTGCATGCGCAGGTTTTGCTGGAATTTTGTGTTATTGTTATAGCGTTGCTATAAATATGGGGCGGTGTGGGGCGATGACTAGACATGAATGGTTGAAGCGGGCACTGGCATGTCTGCTAACGGGGGTGGCTGGGGCTATGCCTGTAGCCTCGGCGCTTGAAGCGCTGCCGGTGGTGCCTGACGCGGGCCACGTCGAGTCAACGCTGTTCCATTTCGCGGCGAATCATGCTTTGGCTGAGGGGCAGCAGCTACAACTGCGGCTGTGGAGCCCGGATGTCAACAATGTCTGGGCGTGGCGCGAAATGCCGCTGGAAAGGCAGGGTGCTGAGGGTGACCGCTATGGTCTGAGTACTGGGTTGGCGGAGTTCTCGCAGGCCTATCGCTACCAGTATCAGGTGGTCCACAGCGCGACGCGTGCCGTGCTGGAACAGAGCCAGGTGTTCGAAGGCCCGAAATTGGTGGTGAATGAGGCCGATGTCCGTTCACCTCAGGTGCTGCGCACCTATCCGGAAAACCTCAGCATTGCCATCGAGCCCTCTCGTCAGCTGACCATCATGTTCGACGAGGTGATCGACCCATCGACGGTGAGCCCCGACAAGATTCGGGTGGTGGGCAAGACCAATGCGGTTCACGCCGTGCAAGCCTACCAGAACCGGGTGGTTGTCACGTTGGCGGAGTCGCTGGCCCAGTCCTATGACTTCGATCAGATGTCTTCGTCCTACAGTGTGGATGTGCAAGGCATCAGCGATCTAAACGGCAACGCCATGGCGCCCTACAGCTTCTTGTTTTCGGTCAAGAGCCCGACGTTTCAGAGCTTTGCCATCGAAAATGGCAAATATCCAGGCTACTGCCTCACGGTTATCGACCAGAAGTTGCGCTTTGCGGCTCCCCAGCGCTGGAATCCCATCGTGCAGTTGACCCAGTGCAAGCGCGGCAACAGCGATGCCTCTCAGCGCTGGTTTCTCGGTGCGGCCCCAGGCTCAGGGCAGTATGCCCAGGTGCGCTGGTCTTACAATCACCATTACTGTTTGAGCAAGCCTGCTGTGGGGAACCCCGCATTGGTGCGCTGCGATAACCAGGATGAGCGCCAGCGCTTCCGTCTGCGTTCGGTCGGTGGGCCGGTGGTGATTGAAGCCAAAACCGGCGGGTGTGTGGCCTCCGGTGTGGTAGATGTGGGGGGGATCAACAAGGTGGAGTCCTCCCTCTGTGTTTCGGGGTTGAGCCGCAACCACTGGTCCGTCGCGGGGACAGGCTGGCGCGAGCTGACCGAGCCGGTCATGCTGGGCAAATTCGACATACGCTATGCGGATATTCAGTACATCAACCCCCTCAAGGGCGTGAAACTGACCCAGGATCAGACGCGGGATCTGGTGAAGGCGATGTACAACACCCATGCGCTGAATCAGGGCGAGATCTACCAGCGCCTACAGTTGCAAGAGGGCGAAGCCAAGGGTGAGGGCTTTCTCACCGCAAATCCCTATTTTCCACGCTATACCGGTAATGACATTCCGCTGCCCAAACCACGTTTCACCGTGGTCAATGGCGTAGAGGTGCAGAATCCGGAAGGTTATGAAGACACCCAAGAAGGCTATCACTACACCGACAAGGGCATCGAGTACTTCTCCCAGCAGCCGGTAGCGCGCTGGTACTCGGATGTGACCCGGGGAGGGGCGGCCTCACGCGAGGTGTGCGCGATCAAGTTCGTGGATGGCAACAACTATCAGATGCAAACCTTCCCAAGTTTGGACGAGGCCGTCCAAGCCGGCTGGAAAGTGACGCACCAATACCATTGCGGCGTGTGTTCCACCCTGAAGGACTTGGCGGTCTACATGGGGGTGAAAGACCAGACCACCCCGGTGCGCCTGTGTACCAAGCGTGGTCAGGCACAAAATGGCAAACTGGATGAGGTGAAGCAGTGCATCCAGGAGTCTGTGGGCTTCACCGAGATGTGCGCCGAGGCCTGGGCCTACAACGGCATCCACACCGGTCAGCAATGCCAGGGCACCTGCCTGGCGACCTACGGCAACGACGCCCTGTTCTGGCCGGCGTTTAATGGCTTCATCGACATGGTGATCCGCGAGAAGTTCAACGCGTGCCCCACCCAGGTACCCTCCAATGACCCTTACTTCCGTGCCCAGATGCAGGCGGCGGGGTGCCCGCTGAAAAACGAGCAGAATGGCAAGTTGAATGATTGCCTGTGGTGTGACGAGCGGATGTCGGGGCCCGGCTTCAAATATGATGCGGCTCGCACACGCAGAGCCTCGGGTCTGGAGTCGGAAATTCCGCGCCCCAATGACCGCCTGTTCTACGAGGCCGACCACACCGCCTACTTCAGGTAATCCAGCATGACGCAGCGCGCCCGGGCTTGACCCGGGCGCGCTGCGTTTTGAGTCAGCAAAAAAGCGTCGGATCGCCTGGTGGCAAAGCGGCCTGGCTCGCGCGGTGAAAATAGTTGAGCCTTTTGCTTGGTCAATGCTAGGCTAAAACCTAGTAATTGACTAGGGTATGTGCGAATGGTTGTCAGCATCGAATTCTGGGTGGGGTTTATCGCGCTGGTGTTGATCCTGTTGGCGCTGGATCTGGGCGTCATGAATCGGGGCGCCAGAGAGATCAGTGTCAGCAAGTCACTCTGGATGAGCGGCTTCTACATCGCAGTGGCGATAGTGTTTGGCGGTTGGATCTGGTGGCAATTTGGGGCCGATCACGCCATGGACTATTTCACCGGCTATGCCATCGAGAAGAGCCTTAGCCTGGACAACATTTTTGTTATCGCGCTGATCTTCAGCCACTTTGCCATTCCGCCCCAGTACCAGCACCGGGTGCTGCTGTATGGCATTCTCGGCGTGATCGTGATGCGGGCCGTATTCATTGGTCTCGGAGCGGCCTTGCTGGCACAGTTCCACTGGCTGCTGTACGTGTTTGGCGCCTTCCTGGTGTTCACCGGGATTCGCATGCTGTTCATGCGCGATGAGGCGATGGAGATCTCGCACAACCCCGTGCTCGCCTTGGCTCAGCGCTGGCTGAGAGTGACCGATGGCCTGCGGGGCGAGCGATTCTTCGTCAGGGAGGGTTCGCCTGCCGTGCTGATGGCGACACCGCTGTTCCTGGCGCTGCTGCTGGTGGAGTCGGCCGATCTTGTCTTCGCCGTCGACAGCATCCCGGCCATCTTCGCCATTACCCAGGAGCCCTTTATCGTCTACACCTCGAACATCTTTGCCATCCTGGGCTTGCGTGCGCTCTACTTCGCGCTGGGAGCACTGTTGTCGCGCTTCCACTATCTCAAGTACGCCTTGAGCCTGATTCTGGTGTTCATCGGTAGCAAGCTGCTGCTGGCCGAGGTGGTCGGCAAGCTGCCCGCCAGCATCACGCTGGGCGTGACACTGGGGCTGCTGCTGGGCGGTGTGGTGCTGAGCCTTTACAAGACGCGCGCTAAATCAGATGACGCGCAGCAGGTTTGACAGCTTTGGGTTGGGCTTGGGGTTCTTGCGGTAAATGAGGATCACCTTGCCAATGGCTTGCACCAGCTCGCAGTTCAGCTGCTCAACAATGGCCTGGGTGAGGGCGGCCTTCTCTTCGCGCTCGCCCACCGCCAGCTTGACCTTGATCAGTTCGTGATCGTGTAAGGCCCGCTCGAGCTCGGCGCTCACGTTCTCGGTGAGGCCCTGGCCCGCGACGATGACAACGGGGTTGAGCTTGTGGCCGATGGCACGAAGTGAGCGCTTCTGATCGGGGCTAAGAGCGGGCATGGCGATACTCCGGTAGAATAGGCGGAACATTGTACTTGATAGGCGTTTGAATTGCCCTATGGCACGCTCCAAGAGCAGCCGGAAATGGCTGAATGAACATTTCAATGACCCGTATGTCAAACAAGCTCAGCAGCTGGGCTATCGCACGCGTGCGAGTTTCAAGCTGCTGGAAATACAGGAAAAAGACAAGTTGATGCGGCCGGGCATGTGCGTGGTGGATCTAGGCGCCGCGCCCGGTGGTTGGAGTCAGGTGGCCGCACGCCTGGTCGGGGATCACGGGCGCGTGGTGGCATCCGATATCCTGCCCATGGACAGTTTGCCCGGGGTTGAGTTTATTCAAGGGGACTTCACCGAACAGGACGTGCTGGAGCAAGTGCTGGCCGCCATTGGCGATCAACGCGTGGGCCTTGTAATGTCGGATATGGCCCCCAATATGAGTGGTATTGCTGCGGTTGATCAGCCCGCCTCGTTGTATCTGGTGGAGTTGGCACTGGACATGGCGCAACAAGTACTCGCCCCGGGCGGAGCTTTTCTGGCCAAGGTGTTTCAGGGTGAAGGCTTCGATGAGCTGCTGGTGCAGATGCGCCAGCGCTTCAAAAGTGTCGTGATTCGCAAGCCCAAAAGCTCGCGCGATCGCTCCAAGGAGGTTTATCTCCTCGGCAAAGGACTTAAACAGACTTGAAGCTGCCATTTTTTGTCTGCAAAAGCGGCGAAAAGCTGGTGCCTGTAGTAAAGTGTGAATATTGCTGTAATCGGTGCCGGTGGGCATCCTCTTGAGGGTAGATCCTTGAACGACTTGGCCAAAAACCTGCTGCTGTGGCTGATCATCGCGGCAGTGCTGTTGTCGGTCTTCCAGAACTTCAACACGCACCCGGCCCGCAAGGGGCTGGATTACACCCAGTTCCTAGAGCAGGTGCGGCAAGATCAAGTGCAGCGCGTGGTCATGGATGGCGTGACCATCGAGGGCGAGATGCGCGACGGTACGCGTTTCGAGACTGTGCGCCCGGATCTGGTCGATTTGAAACTGATTGACGATCTGGTCAACCACAACGTGGCGGTGGAAGGGCGCAAGCCCGAGGGCCAGTCGCTGTTGATGCAATTGCTGGTGGCTACCTTCCCGATTCTGCTGATCATCGGCGTGATGGTATTTTTCATGCGCCAGATGCAAGGTGGCGCCGGTGGGCGCGGCGGCCCGATGGCCTTCGGCAAGAGCAAGGCGCGTCTGTTGGGTGAAGACCAGATCAAAACCACCTTCGCCGATGTGGCGGGTTGTGACGAGGCCAAGGACGATGTGCAGGAGCTGGTGGAGTTCCTGCGCGATCCAGGCAAGTTCCAGCGCTTGGGTGGGCGCATTCCCCGTGGCGTGCTGATGGTGGGGCCTCCGGGAACCGGTAAAACCCTGCTGGCCAAGGCCATCGCCGGGGAAGCCAAGGTACCGTTTTTCTCCATCTCGGGTTCCGACTTCGTCGAGATGTTCGTGGGCGTTGGCGCCAGCCGCGTGCGGGACATGTTCGAACAGGCCAAGAAACAGGCGCCCTGCATCATCTTCATCGATGAGATCGATGCCGTAGGTCGCCATCGTGGTGCCGGCCTGGGGGGAGGGCATGACGAGCGCGAGCAGACACTCAACCAGCTGCTGGTGGAGATGGATGGTTTTGAGGGCGCCGAGGGGGTGATCGTGATCGCCGCCACCAACCGCCCTGACGTGCTGGACCCTGCGTTGCTGCGCCCGGGCCGCTTCGACCGCCAGGTGGTGGTGGGGCTGCCCGATCTGCGCGGCCGCGAACAGATTCTCAAGGTGCACATGCGCAAGGTGCCGCTGGATGACGGCGTGGACCCGATGGTCATCGCCCGCGGTACCCCGGGCTTCAGCGGTGCCGATCTGGCCAACCTGGTCAATGAGGCTGCGCTGATGGCGGCGCGGGCCAACATCCGGCGGGTGGGTGCCCGCCAGTTCGATCAGGCCAAAGACAAAATCATGATGGGCGCCGAGCGCAAGTCCATGGCCATGAACGAGGCCGAAAAGCGCAACACGGCTTATCACGAAGCCGGCCATGCCATCATCGGCCGACTGATGCCCGAGCATGATCCCGTCTACAAAGTCAGTATCATCCCGCGTGGTCGTGCACTCGGCGTGACGATGTTCCTGCCTGAGGAGGATCGCTATAGCCGCAGTCGCCGCTACATCATCAGCAATATCTGCAGCCTGTTTGGTGGGCGGGTGGCTGAGGAGTTGACCCTGGGGGCCGATGGCGTCACTACGGGCGCTTCCAACGACATCAAACGCGCGACCGAGCTGGCACGCAAGATGGTGACGCGTTGGGGGCTGTCGGAGAAACTGGGGCCCTTGCTCTATGACGAGGACGAAGAGGAAGTGTTCCTCGGCCGCAGTGCCGGTACACAGTCTCGCGCCATATCCGGCGCTACGGCCGAACAGATCGATGCGGAAGTGCGCCGCATCATCGATGAAAGCTATGCCACAGCCAAGCGTCTGCTGGTAGAGCATATGGACCAGCTGCACAAGATGGCCGAAGCCCTGCTGCAGTATGAGACCATTGATGCACACCAGATTGACGCCATTATGGATGGCCGCGAACCTGGGCCGCCCAATGATTGGGGATCGTCTTCAACACCGGGTGGCAGCTCACCCGGAGCGAGCGGCGGTGAACGCGAGCAAAGTGATGCATCACAAGGCAGTGGCATGAATAGCAGTGTGGGTGGCCCGCTGCGAGAAAGCTAATGTCGACTTGCTTGTTCAGCTGTCAGGGGCACGCTGTGCCCCTCGATCGACCGATCGTGATGGGGGTCCTCAATGTGACCCCCGATTCATTTTCAGATGGCGGTCAGTTCACTACAGCGCGTGGGACGCAGCTCTCCCGGGTGCTGGCATGTGCTGAGCGCATGCTGGCTGACGGTGCTCGAGTGCTAGATGTGGGCGGTGAGTCCACCCGGCCAGGGGCACTGCCGGTGTCTGAGCAGGAGGAGCTGGATCGCGTGGTGCCTGTAGTTGAGGCACTGGCGGCAGAAGTCGACGCAGTCATTTCAGTGGATACCAGCAGCCCTGCCGTGATGCGCGAGAGCATTCGCGCAGGGGCCACCCTGATCAACGATGTGCGCGCCTTGCGGCGCCCAGGGGCGCTGCAAGTGGTTGCTGAGGCAGGTGTGCACGCCTGCTTGATGCATATGCGGGGTGAACCCGCCACCATGCAGCTGGAAGCCGTCTATGATGATGTGGTTGAAGATGTGAAGCGGTTTCTTGCGCAGCGCATTAGTGCATGCCAAGAGGCTGGTATTGCACGAGAGAAAATCCTTATCGACCCAGGCTTTGGTTTTGCGAAAACACCTGAGCAGAATCTGATTTTATTGAATCGGCTGTCCGCGTTGGGCGCTCTAGGGTGCCCCGTGTTGGCGGGGTTATCCCGCAAGTCTTTGATAGGGGCTGTGCTTGGACGCCAAGTGCATGAGCGGCTGTTTGGCAGTTTGGCACTAGCTGTCATGGCCGTTGCCCATGGTGCACGCGTGGTAAGAGCTCACGATGTGCGAGAAACGGTCGATGCGGTTCGCATGGCCGATGCAGTGTTGAGGGAAGCAATCCAATGAAAAAGAAATACTTCGGCACCGACGGCATCCGTGGTCGCGTGGGGGCTGAGCCCATAACGCCGGATTTTGTGATGAAATTGGGCTGGGCGGCTGGTCGTGTTTTTGCCCGCCAGCAGAAAGGTCATCGCCACAGTAAGATCATCATTGGCAAGGATACCCGCATTTCGGGTTATATGTTTGAGTCTGCACTCGAGGCGGGACTGGTGGCGGCCGGCGTGGATGTGGCCTTGCTGGGGCCTATGCCTACGCCTGCGGTTGCGTATCTCACGCGCACCTTCCAGGCCAATGCGGGTATCGTGATATCGGCATCCCACAACCCCTACTACGATAACGGCATCAAATTCTTCTCCGCTGAAGGCACCAAGCTGCCTGATGATCTTGAGCAAGAGATCGAGGCGCAGTTGGAGCTGCCGATGACGTGCGTGGACTCCAGCCAGCTGGGTAAGGTGCAGCGCATCACCGACGCGGGGGGCAGGTACATCGAGTTCTGCAAAGGGACTGTGCCGGCACGTTTCAGTTTGGCGGGCGTGAGAATTGTGGTGGACTGCGCACATGGCGCGACCTACCACGTGGCGCCCCAGGTTTTTAGTGAGCTGGGAGCCGAGGTCAAGGCCATCGGTGTCGAGCCCAATGGGCTCAACATCAACGAGTACATGGGGTCGACCTCGCCGAAGAAGTTGCAGGAAACCGTGGTGCTAGAAAAAGCCGATCTGGGCATCGCTTTTGACGGTGACGGCGATCGCGTGGTGTTTGTTGATCACCGAGGTGAGTTGGTTGACGGCGATGAGCTGCTTTACATTATCGCGCGTGATCAGCAGCGTACGCGCGGTAGCTGCAAGGGGGTAGTCGGCACCCTGATGACCAATCTGGGCATGGAGCTGGCCCTGCGAGAGTTGGCCATTCCTTTTGCGAGGGCCAAGGTAGGTGACCGCTATGTGGTCCAAATGATGAAAGACAATGGCTGGGATCTGGGCGGTGAGTCCTCGGGGCATATTGTGTGCACCGATGTGACAACCACCGGGGACGGTATTGTCGCAGCGTTAAAAGTCTTGTTCGCCATGGTGAGCGGGGGCAAGACCTTGCACGAGTTGAAATCTGAAATCGTCAAATTCCCGCAGACAATGATCAATGTGCGGGTGGCCAAGAAGATCGACGTGGATGCGCATGATGGCATCCAGTCGGCTTCCAGAGAGGTCGAAGCCCGCCTGCAGGGGCGGGGTCGGGTGCTGTTGCGAGCTTCCGGCACCGAGCCTGTGATTCGGGTCATGGTCGAAGGTGAAGATGGTGCGCTGGTTAAGCACCTGGCGGAAGAGCTGGCTCAGGTCGTCGAGGGCAGTATTAGCTGAGGCTGGCCTGGCGTTGGTTGATCCTCTGCGGTGGGCACCGGCGGTATTGGCGTTGGTGCTTGCTAGAAGCCTCTGACTAAGCTCGTCAGCACTATGATGGGGTATTCAGGGGCTCGCAAAGGAGCTCAATGGATCAGCCCTTATCCCCCTCTAGGTTGAGTTGGGGGTGCCCTGAATCCATTCCGAGATCAGATTGAGCAGCTTTTCCCGCTTCACCGGCTTGCTCATATAGGCGTTCATTCCGGCGTTTATGCAGCGCTCACGGTCTTCTTCGGTGGCGTTGGCGGTCAGTGCAACAATCGGCACCTTCCGCCCGCGCGCTGACAATCGCAGTCTTTGCGTGGTTTCCAGGCCGTCCATGCCAGGCATCTGGCAGTCCATCAGAACCAAGTCGATTTTGTCGCCGCCAAACTTTTCCAGCGCCTCGAAGCCACTGCTGGCCACGGTGACGCGGTAGCCCGCACCTTCCAGCATGGCGCGTACAACAAGTTGGTTGACGGGGTTGTCTTCCACCAGCATTAGGTGCCCGGAGGCCGGGGGGGCGTGGTTGTTTAGCGTCTCCAGGGCAGCGGTCTGCTCGATTTCACGATAGCGGGTATGCAGGTGAATGGTGAATGTGGTCCCTTGTCCTGGCGCGCTTTCCAGATTGATCTTGCCCTCCATGGCCTCGCAGAGCGATTTGACGATGGCAAGCCCCAGGCCTGAGCCTGAGTAAGGTCGTTCAAGGCGGTTATCAGCCTGGCGGAAGGCCTCGAAAACCAGCAGTTGTTTTTCTGGGGGAATGCCGATGCCTGTGTCGGCTACCTGGATTTGCAGCTCGACATGCTCGGTGTCGAGTGGGGTACCCGTTACGCTCAACACTATGCTGCCTTGATGGGTGAACTTGCCTGCATTGCCAAGCAGGTTGATCAGCATCTGCCGAAAGCGCGTTTCATCCGCCAGTATTTCAATGGTCCGCAGTGCAGGGGCTATTTGCAGGTTCAGTGCGAGACCTTTGAGGTCGCATTCCCTTCGGATGGTGGCAAGGCACTGATTTAGCGTTGGCTCCAAGGCAAAATAGGCGGGGTGCAGCTCGAGGAGCCCGCGCTCGATGCGGGAGAAATCCAGAATCTCGTTTACCAGATGCAGCAGGTGGTGCGTGCAGTCATTGGCGATCTGCAGATAGTTGCGCTGTTGCTCGCTGAGCGGTGTGTCCTGCATCAGTTCGAGCACGCCCAGTGCGCCCACCATGGGGGTGCGCAGCTCATGGCTCATGGTGGCGAGAAATTCGCTTTTTGCACGGTTTGCTTGCTCGGCGTGCTGTTGGGCCATGCCCAGCGAGTCAACATGGGCGCGCTGTTCATCGCGTTGTTGTTCGATGCGTTCGGCCATGCTGTTGATGCCAGCTTGCAGTTGGCCGATCTCTCCGCCCACGCGCATGTGTCCACGCGCTGACCATTCACCGCCTTGCAGGCGTGCGACGAGGGCGGTGAGTGCTTCCAAGGGCCTGGTAATACCGAGGCCAAGGCCATATGCCATGACGACGGCGATAAAAAGGGACATGCAGCCGATGATGGCACTGCCGATGAAAACGCGCTCCCGGGTTTGTCGCCAGGGCTCGGGCGTCATGGCGACGGTGATGTAGCCCAGTGCCTGGCCATTAAACTGGCCTTCGATGTCTCGGGTGATGGGGGTGCTGAATAACACCAGTTCGCGATAGCTGGTCGGTTGGGGCGATTCGGCGACGGCGAGCATTTTCTCGTTCGTGTCGAATAAGGCGATGTAGGCCACTTCGCTAGAGAGCATGGGTTTGAGGGGGCGGGTAAGTGCGTCCTCGTTGCCGAGCTGAAGACTCATGGCGCTGACGGCGGCGGCATGCCTGGCGGTGAGTTCACCCTTTTCGCGAAGCGCTCTGTCTACATCGGTGAGGCGCTGATCTATGAAC
>CAZYQX010000056.1:0-14429 GCA_964649985.1 uncultured Pseudomonadales bacterium
TTACAATTTCTTAAATAGCTCTGAGCCGCTCGGGGTCAGATCTTAGCCCTTTCGGGCCTCTCAGCGGCAGCGCCGTTGAGGCCGCACATTCTACAGCGTTAACCATCCATGTCAACTCTTTTTTTCATCTTCTTCAGCGTGTCGCTCAGACCGCGCCAAAGAAGCGGCTTCGATTCCTTCGAAGCGGGCCGCGCATTTTACACGACCAGACCACCGCGTCAACTCCTTTTTTCATCCCGCTTCACTCCGGAGAGCGCTGCGTTTCGGCTTCCTGCCGGGTGGGCCGCGCATTCTACATGAGCGAACCACTGTGTCAACTCCTTTTTAATCCCGCTTCATTCCGGAGAATGTTGCGTTGCGGCTTCCTGCCGGGTGGGCCGCGCATAATACACTACCGCCATATCACGTCAACAACTTTCACCCGCCACGCATCGCTCCCACGCCCCACACACCCCGGGCGCGGAAAAACCAAACCGCTACGTCATTCCCCCATCTTCGCCAATCACCGTCACTTCTATCCACGCCCTGGTCTTATTTCGCCCAAAGCATTTCGCCACCACATCCATTAGCAAGAGTTGCCAGCCATACTTTCTGCGTAGCGCTGCGTGAGCGAGTTTAATTTCCGCTTCACCACTCAGAATCCTAGCCTCAGCATCTCGCCACCCTGAGGGATCAAACACCCTGCCGCGAACATCACACGCAGCAACCCTTGCTCGCACTGAGTTTCGCAAGCGCTTTACCTTGCCCGACTCTCGCTGAGTAAACACGTACAGCTTCCCGCCCGCCTCCGCAAACCAAACAGGCGTGCACACCGCATCACCATTTTTTCTATATGTCGCCAGGGACATGTAGGTCGCCGACCTCAAATCCATACCCACCCCCATCATTCCGCAGGCAAAAAAAAAGGGCGCCACTGGCGCCCCTTTTTTTGACTAGGATTAAGCGCGACGACGCTTAGCACCAGCCAGACCAACCAGCGCAGAACCGAACAACCAAGCGGCTGCAGGCACCGGCACTTCAGATACAGCAGTAGCACCAGAGAAGCTGTAAGTCAGCGTTTCACGGTTGATCAAATCTGCCATAGCTGGATCAGTTACAACGTCAACACCGGTGCCAGTACCAGTGAAGCTAGACAGATCTTCGCTGAACACCAGGCTCAGGCTGAACTCGATGTTGGTGTTCTGGAACGCACCCATTGCAGCAGATGCAGTTTCATCACCGGTGGCAACAGGAGGAGTGCCGCCCAGCAGAGACGCACCAGTCAGGCTCAGCGTGCGAGTCGCAGCATCATAGCTAACTACGCCACCAGAGATGGTGTAGTTGTCACCTGCATAGGAGATCCAGGTAGTGCCGAACAGACCGTCCAGCGCGCCACCAGGTACCGGGCTAGCTTCCAATACGAAAGACTGGTAATCCAGGTTGCCAGCGAAGCTCAGAGCGCCGAGATTGATATCCCAGTAGCTTTCATTGCCAGCACCACCAGCCAGTGCGTTTTCGAGACCAGTGATGTTCAGCTCTGGAGTCAGATCCATTTCGCCGAGTGCAGGGCCCGCGATAACGCCAACAGAAGTGGTCTGACCGGTTACGGTGTAAATAGCAGCAGAAGCTTGAGCAGCACCAGCAGCCAGAGCTACAGCCAGCAGAGATTTTGCGATTTTCATTGTATTTTCCTCGAGCTTGCTCGGGAAAGGGTAACCCAGCCATCTTGATAAACGTTTGCACGGCTTCAAGACCTGTGGCTTTCCGTCCCCGGCTCACGCCGGGTTTGGCTTTGGCCTTCCTACATTAGTGTTATCTTTTGAGGTCGTCCAGCTCGCGACTATACGAGACCTTCTTGCAACCACTCTACCAACCAAGAGATTCGCGTCGCTAGCTTTATTTTTACTTCATCTGATTGGAATTAGCAAGGGCATGGTGAAAATAATTTCATATACCTCTGCCAAGTCACATGCGCCCCGCCCTGGTCAGACGGGGCGCATCAGCTTTACTGCCCAGCCAACCCAGCAAGCGCTTTGCGAGCCTCTTCAGCGCCTTTGAAGTTCGGGCGCTTTAGAGCTAGCTCAAGCTGCTCTTTTGCAGGCGCCTTTTGCCCATCTTTGAGCAAAGCCATGCCAAGGTGGTAGTGGAACAGCGCTTCATTGGGCGAAGCCGCTACTGCCGCTTTCAGCAAGCTCAACGCCTGTGGCGTGTTGCCTGCCATGTAGTGGTACCAACCGGCAGTATCCAAGAACGCTGGGGTCTTGCTGTTTTCAAACCCATCGACAAGTACTTTAACTCTCTGCAAGATTTCCTCTCCGGAGAAGTTATCCAGCAAGAGCGACGCCAAGTTGTTCTTTGCGATGACCGACCCAGGCTCCTTGGCCAACACTTTCTCGTAGAGCTCGCGCGCCTGATCCAATTTGCCCAGATTCACCATGGCTTCAGCACGCACCATGGAAACCAGTGCTAGATCAGGAAGCTGTTTGTCTGCCTGATCCAAAATCGCCAGGGCGCCAGCCGTATCCCCCTTGGCGCTCTTCATCTCAAACAGCGCCATGTAGGCCGGCCAATATTTCGGGGCGCTTTCCGTCACACCCTGAAACACCTGCATTGCCTTGTTTGCATCACCTTCCTGCCGATACAGCTGCCCCAGCAGATCGGCCGCCTGAGGGAGATCCGGCTGCGCCTTGGTATACTCTTCCAGCAGAGCCTTGGCCTCTGCCGCTCGGCCGGAAGAGGCATACGCTGAAACCAGTGCCTTCAGTGAATCTATACTGCGAGGCGCACCGGCAAGCGATGACTTGAGCGCGGTAATGGCTTCATCCACCCGCCCCTGACGCAGCTCAATCACACCCAGCCAATAGTCACTCATCGGCTTTAACTTTGGCTCCTTGGCCAGCGCCCCTACTTGTGCCAGCGCCTTATCCCACTGCTGCTTCCTTGCATACAATTCGATTGCCATCTGGCTAGCCACTGGATGCTGGGCATTTCTCGCCAATACGGCCTTGAGCCTTGCCTCGGCTTTGTCTTCCTGACCTTGCTGCAACAGCACCTGTGCAGAGCGCACCAGCGCCTCTGAGTTACCAGGATCTACTGAAAGAACGCGATCGAAGTGCTCCAGAGCAGATTCACTGTTACCCGATTGTAGCTGTGCTACCGCCATCAGGCTCAGGGCTTGTACCGACTCGGGATTTTGCTTAAGCACAACCCTCAAGTCAGCAATCGAACCGTTGACATCTTTTTCAGCAAGCCGAAGAACTGCGCGCTGGGTCAGCGCCTCGGTATTTTCGGGCTCCATCTCCAATACTTCCGCAACGAGCTTTTTCGCCGCATCAGCTTTGCCGGATTTCACTTCAACTTCGGTTTGTCGATTAGTTGCAGAAATAATGACTTCTTTCTCTGTGGCCTTCTTGCGAATGCTTTCGAAAACTTCTCGTGCCTTGTCATACTGCTCAGTCAACGCATACAAGCGCCCGAGACCTTCTTGCAACGCCCAGGACTCTGGTGCCGCGGCAATGAAACCCTGCAGTTCTTTTTCTGCCACATCGACAGTGCGATTGGCGCCTAAAAACTCGATCAGCCAAAGCTTGATGTTGTCATCACTGGGGTTGGCCGCTTGAAATTTTCTCAGCGCGCGCTCTGCAGCGTCTTTCTGCTTCAGATCGACGAGAAGGGCTACTTGACGTCGGACATAAAACGCATTGTTCGGTTCTGCCTGGATCAGCTCATCGTACAGCGGCACAACATCGTTCAACCTGCCCGCAGATTCAAGCAAGCGAATCTTCACAATGCGTAAGACCTGACTCTCCTTTTTTTGCGCCAGCGCGGCATTCAAGGTAGCCAATGCCTCATCCAGATTGGTCATTGACTGTACAGTCGCCAGCAGCCCCGTGGCATCTTCGTTTTGCGGATCTAGCAACAACGCGTCTTTTGCCGCCTTGAGCGCTTCGTCCTGCTTGCCTTGCTTCAAATACAGACCCGCCATCAGCAACGGGCCATTCGGATTCTTGGGATCGAGTCGCATGACCTCTTTAGCCTGCTCTTCGCCCTCTTTGTAGGCACCCATAGCAATCATCAGCGAGCCAAGCTTCACCCTGGCCTTGACGTGAGCAGGATTGATTTCAATGGCCTTCTGCAAATTCGGAAAGACCGCCTGCCAGTTCTGATCGCGCTCTTCCAACAAAGCCATCAAATAACGCGCATCGGCATGCTCAGGATTGATCTGCAGGACGTTTTTAACTTCGACCCGCGCTTTGGCGCTGTTGCCGGCTTCGAAGTATTCCTTAGCCTTTTCATAGTACTGGGCCTGGCGCTCTTCACCACTCGTGCAGGCCACAAGACCCGCCACGCTCACAGCCAGTGCAATGGCAAGCGCCTTCTTTTTGAACAGCAGAGACTTCATGAATTTTTTCCTTGCTAGTGATTATTAGATGTAAATCTGAACAGTACGAGCAGTAATGCACTCAACACGGCCGCCACCATGAAGAACGGCTGGCGCCCCCCCCGTGACAGCAATAGTTCTATAGCGTAGACCAGCACGGCAAACCTTAGCGCCATAAAGGCGAGCGTGCCATGCTGATCCGTGCCCAGCGGAATAAAGGGCACCACCACAAGAATAAAAAGAACCAGGATGTCTTGCGTCGTTAAACCAAAACGATCCCTGCTTGAGACCTTGATCGCAACAGCCAGTGCTACAACCAGCGCCACCAGTACGATATCAACCAGACGTACTATGTCCCCATTGGTGGAAAGTGAAAGCACATACACCGCACCTGCACTTATGGCGTAAGCACACAGCCTGGCGCCGAGGGGCCATGGCCGAACAAGCAGTAAGGTTGACGCCGCTCCCAGTAGGGCTAGCAACCGCATGAGATCATTATCCACATGCATTATGTCAAGTTGGGTGCCTGCCACCAGCCAGACGCTCACGATGCCGACATACACGCAACGGTGGGCCCATCTCCGCAGCCACTCAACATGCCGCCGCACACCGACCTTCCACTGCCGCTCCTGGCCGGGCTCCCGCCGAAACCACCAGCCGCGCAGCTTAGCCAACCTGAGCAGGCCCAACACGCCGCCAGAAAAGGCAAGATAAAACAATAGCAGCCACACATCCTCGGCGTAGCGCATCAGATAAGCCGCACTGATAAGCAAAATCTGCAAGAGGTAGATGACTGCCACCACCTGATAGTGCAATAGCCCCATGCCCATAAGCTGATGATGGATATGATTCTTGTCTGGAGAGAAAGGAGATCGCCCCTCTCTCAAGCGAATGAACATCACCATGAGCGTGTCCAGAATCGGCAAGCCAAGTGCCAGCAGCGGCAGTGAAGCACTCACTGGCGCCATGGGGCTTTGGCTCACCATGAGCGCGAGAGACACCACAGACAAGCCCAAAAATTGGCTGCCCGTGTCCCCCATAAAAATTTGTGCGGGATGCGTGTTGTAACGAAGAAAGCCCATGATGGCGCCCATCAGCGCCACCCCTAGCATGGCCTCAACCTGCAAACCAGATGTTAGCGCAACGACCACCAGCAACCCTAAGGCCAGCAAGCTGGTGCCCGCAGCCAGGCCGTCTAAACCATCGGAGAGATTGACTGAATTGATCGCACCTAAGAGAAACAGGAAGGTAACCGGGTAGGAAAGCCATAGAGGCGCCGAATCCAGCCCCAATAGCGGCATGCGCTCCATGACAACACCGCCTGACATCAGCACGACAACAGCAATGATCTGCCCGGCAAACTTCCAGCGGTAGTGCAGGTCAAACCGATCATCCAATACGCCAAAAACCACGATCACCAGCGCTGCCATAACGAAGCCCGAAAGAGCTTCGCTTGGCAGCCAGATGATCACGGGTAGCAAGGCCCCCACCGCCATCGCCAAGCCGCCGCTGCGCGGAATGGCCCGCACATGCATACGCCTCGCATCCTTGGGGACATCCATTAACCCAAATCGCTCGGAATAGCGCATGAGTAATGGAATCAGCGTCAAGGTGACGAACATAGCCAGACAGAAGACCATGAGCCCCTGTAAATGCTGGGTTACACCGCCAACCACCATGGAGCTAGTCACGCCACCGACACCTTTTATCAGTTAGGCACATATTTTGGCAGCAGCCCCATCAGGTCTGCGACCAGCGCCTGCATCCTCGCATCCGCTTCAGCCTCCTTGCCATCTTCTATGTATGTTACCAACCGCACGAGCGAACCATCGGTGCGCTGTTTGGTCAGGCTATCCCAGAACAGCAGCCACTTCAGCTCGTACTCATTCGTAATAACCCGCCCACGCTGCTGGAACCAGTAATAGACCAGCTGAGCCTCCTCACCTTGCCTGATAATCGTACGATTAACCACCAAAGGAGCACCATTGACAGAAACCGGGAGTTCGCGCTGAGCCAACTCCGTCATCTGCCAGCCGCCACCAGGCAGGCAAGAGCGCGGAGAATGCACGGAGGCACCTTTTCTCTGCGAAGCATAGTACGCCACATAAAAATTCACCGGCACGGCATCGCTGCGGCGCGAGTATAGGGCACTGATGTAATCGGTTAATTTCAATGTATCCAGAACATCTTTTTCGATTGCCCGCTCTATGCCATGCCATTCACCCACAACGAGTGGAAACTGGGACAAACTTACACGCTCGGGCACGACCTCTTCGCGCTTGGATGCCTGATCCACCAGTGGTACAGCCGCCGCCAGCAGCACGACACTCAAGATAAAGGGTGGTGTACGCACCCAGTTGATCCGCGAGGCGACATCCGCAAACACTGATGCAGGGGGCACATCCAGATCCAAGCGAGCGAGTACAGATCCTTTCTCCTTACTCATGAGGTGGAATGTCCAAGCGAGAAGGAGCAGAAGACCCAGGCAACCCATGAAAACAGACCAGCCTTCAAAATCGTGCAAAAAGCCTTCGGCCATCTCGATGCCCCAGCGGTCAACCGTGACCCCAATGAAGCCGATGCGGAAGCTGTTCATAAACACGGTAATGGGGATGGTGGCAAGAAAAAGCACCACGCGTTGCCACGTTGGCCCGCGGAATACATAGGCAATCAGGAAGCCAAAGCTCATCAACGGGAAGAGATAGCGCAACCCGCTACAGGCTTCAACCACCTGCAGTTTATAGCCTCCCAGATCGATGACATTACCTTCGAGATAAACACTGATACCCACCAAACGTAGAAACTCTGCCCCCGCCATGGATGAGATCAACTGCAGCTTGGCCGACAAGGCATTGAACAAGAAAGCCGGCAGGGGGATCATAAATATTAGATAAGCGATCGCAGCCCACCAGATCAACAACGCATGCCGCCCCATTAGGGACCATATCAGTGCGATCAGTGCCAGCAGGAAGGCATATTGCACCACAACAAACAAGGCGCTGAGCTCACCTAGCACCCAAAGCGCCAACGCGAACACCATCAGGACGAATCCGCCCCACTGCCCTTGCACGGGTTTATTGGCCAGCATGGGCGCGCGCTGCCAAAGCAGAAACAACGCCACCATGGGGATCATGTAGCCATGACTGTACTCCTCCATGGTGTCCCACCAGTTCACCATGGCCAGCAAGCCCGCCTTGAAAGCAAACAGCAGCAGCCCAAGCACTGTCGCCAGCATCAACGACACGCCTAGAGGCGAACGCAGCAGCTCCCCCTGACCAACAGGATCAACACCTTTATTCATATGACACCCAACGCCCTGAATTATTCTTTACCGATTTTGACAGGCTTTGGCTGAGAGCGGCGCTTCGGGAAACTGAAGGAACCGACATTGCAACTGCTCGTACCGCACCACTACAACTCCACCAAGACTAGCACGGAGTTAAAAGCGACGCAGACTCACATTCGCGCTTTGTTATTAGGAATCCACGATCCATCGCTATTCTTAGCCTGCCGCATTCTATCCACGACAGCGCGACAGAATCAATCAATCGCGCCCTGAAATGAGACCACGGTCATAAGCGTCGGTTCCCCGGCTAGAGCAGACCAGAGCTCGGCATAAGAAGGTCCATTGGGTGGCAATTGGGCGCCGGGGGCAATATCAGCTAGCGGCCTCAGAACAAAGGCATAGCGGCCTATCTCATCCCGTGGCAGCACGATGCCGTCAAACTCCCCGACCAGCTCGCCATAAGTGAGAATATCGAGATCCAGCGTTCGCGATGAAAATTTTAGCCCGCCGCGCACGCGGCCATTTTCTGCCTCAATGGCCCTGAGGCGCGCAGCCAGCGCCGCCAGTGTCAACTCGGTATCCAGCGCCACGACGCAGTTGTAGAACGGATCGCCATCAAAACCAACGGCTGCTGTTTCGTAGATTGGGGAGATAGCCACTTCGCCCAAAGCACGAAGAGCGGCAAACGCGCTCATTAAGTGGCGCTCACGCTCAACATTGGAGCCGACGCTGATATACACACGCGCCATCAACGCATCTCTCCTCGCACGATTTCTATGCCAACCGCCCTCGCCGCTGGCACGGCCCCCAGTTTGGTAATGCGCATACGAACACCCGCCGGGCGAAACTCATCGAAAATGCGGCCAACCACGCTCTCAGCCAGATGCTCAAGCAAATTCCAGCGCGCCGCCCCTACCCACTCAACGATGCGACCTGCCAGCACGCCATAATCGATGGTGTCCGCCAGCTCATCCGTCAGACCGGCACGCTCCAACCTGGCGCAGACCTCGATATCAAACACCAGCGTCTGCTTTACGCGCGTCTCCCAATCGTAGATGCCCACTAAGGTATCCACGCGCAACTCATGCACAAACAATCTATCCACGCGTGCAGACCTCCACAGGGGGAAGCGCGGTCATATCCCATCGGGCCTGGGCACCGATCGGCAAGCCTTGCTGCTGCCCAGCCATTAGCCGCTGGCATCCGGCATAGGCGATCATTGCGCCGTTATCCGTGCACAGCTTTGGGCGCGCATAGAACACCTGCGCCCCCGCCCCTTTGGCATAATCTGACAGTTGTTGTCGCAGGCGCTGATTGGCACTCACTCCTCCCGCCATCACCAACCGACTCAGCCCTTCTTGCTCCAGCGCACGACGACACTTAATGGTTAAGGTATCCGCTACCGCCACCTCAAAAGCAACCGCAATATCTGCTGCCGTCTGCGCATCAAGCACGCCGGAAGCATCACGATGCTCTTCAATGGTCGTCAACACAAAAGTTTTGAGACCACTAAAACTGAAATCCAGGCCCGGACGATTCGTCATGGGGCGGGGAAAACGGAAACGACTTGCATTCCCTTGTCTCGCCAACTCGGCCACTGCAGGCCCTCCGGGATAGCCCAACCCCAGCATTTTGGCCGTTTTATCGAATGCCTCTCCGGCAGCATCATCAAGCGACTCCCCCAACAGCGCATAGCGGCCAATGCCATCCACACGCATCAATTGGGTGTGCCCGCCCGAAACGAGCAGCGCCACAAACGGAAACGCCGGAGGCTCTGGCTCCAACATGGGCGCGAGCAAATGCCCCTCCATGTGGTGAACCCCAATGGCGGGCACGCCCCAAGCATATGCAAGCGATCGCGCAGTACAGGCACCCACCAGTAGGGCGCCGATCAACCCAGGCCCTGCGGTATAAGCCACGCCATCCACGTCTGAACGGGACATACCTGCGCTAGCCAACACCTGCTGCACCAACGGCAACACCCGGCGCACATGATCTCGAGAGGCCAACTCAGGTACAACGCCGCCATAAAGGCGATGCAGGTCTACCTGACTGAACAGCGCGTCCGCCAACAAGCCACGCTCACTGTCGTAGAGGGCGACACCGGTTTCGTCGCAGGAGGTTTCGATGCCAAGAACGCGCATGCGGACTATTCACCAGAGCAAAGCTCGTCATTATATGCTTCCGCCTCCAAGCGTGCCCGTCAAATGGCAAGATCACCCGCAACTGAGGCAAGTTGCACAAGATACGTCTAGACTGCTTGGACTTTTTAATCGGGGGCGTTATAATCGCCGCCCTCGCTCAAAAATCGAGCACACGAATTGATTAAACCCTCATTGGGATAGGTGGATCTAAATGCCTGCCGTTAAAGTGAAAGAAAACGAACCGTTTGACGTTGCCCTGCGCCGCTTCAAGCGTTCCTGCGAAAAGGCTGGCGTGCTGGCCGAAGTTCGTCGCCGCGAGTTCTACGAGAAGCCCACCACCGAGCGCAAGCGCAAGGCGGCGGCAGCGGTCAAGCGCCACCAGAAGAAACTGCAGCGCGAAACCCGCAAGTTCCAGCGCCTGTATTGATCGCCAGATCGATAGGCCCCATGCCCGCTTTTGCGGGCATGTTTGTTTCAGCCCCTCACAAAGGCAACATTGATGGCTGACTGTGCACTCAAAACCACGATCACCGAGGCCATGAAGGACGCCATGCGGGCGCAAGACAAGCCCCGCCTGGGCGTGATTCGCCTGATGCTGGCCGACCTCAAGCGCATTGAAGTCGACGAGCGCATAGACCTGGACGATGCCCGGGTGCTGGTCGTACTGGACAAGATGGTCAAACAGCGCCGCGAGTCCATCCGCCAATACCAAGATGCCGGTCGCCAGGAGCTGGCAGACCAGGAAGCCTTCGAAATCACGGTCATCCAGGATTTTCTGCCCGCCGCCCTCAGTGAAGCGGAGCTGGATGCGCTCATCAGCAAGGCCATGGCCGAAACCGGCGCGACCGAGGTGAAGGACATGGGCAAGATCATGGCCATACTCAAGCCCCAAGTGCAGGGCCGTGCGGACATGGGCGCTGTTAGCCAGCGTATCAAGGCAAGCCTGGGCGGCTGACCCGCCCTCTTGCTTTATCCTTCCCGAGCCTCCACAGTACCGACATGGCCGGGCGCATACCACAACAGTTCGTCGAGCAGCTGCTGGATCGCATAGATCTGGTTGAGCTGATTGACGCGCGCGTGCCGCTCAAGCGCAGTGGCCGCAACTTCAGCGCCCGCTGCCCCTTCCACCAGGAAAAGACACCTTCTTTCACTGTCAGCAGCGAAAAGCAGTTTTACTACTGCTTTGGCTGCGGCGCTGGCGGCAACGCCATCAGTTTTCTGATGGACTACGACCGCCTGGATTTCCCCCAGGCAGTGGAAGCGCTGGCCCACCAAGCAGGCATTGAGGTACCCCACGAAGCAACCCAGTACGCCGCCCGCCACGAAGCCAAGCGCGAGACGCGCGAGAGCCAGCACCAGATTCTCAAGGAAGCAGACGAGCTATTTCAGGCGCAGCTCAAGCACCACCCTCAAGCCAAACGCGCAGTGGACTACCTCAAGGGACGCGGCCTAACAGGACAGATCGCCAAGGCGTTCGGGCTGGGCTACGCCCCTCCCGGCTGGGACAGTATGTGGAACCAGCTCGGCAGCGACCAGCACCGGCAACGCCTACTGATTGACAGTGGGCTGGCGATTGAACGGGAGGATGGCCGCTGTTACGACCGCTTCAGGGATCGGGTGATGTTCCCCATCCGCGATACGCGCGGCAGGGTCATCGCCTTTGGCGGTCGCGTGCTGGGCGATGAGAAGCCCAAGTACCTCAACTCCCCCGAAACCGAGCTATTTCAGAAAAATCGCGAACTTTACGGCCTGTATGAGGCACGCAAGGCCAACCGCGAGCTGCAAAGACTGCTGGTGGTTGAAGGCTACATGGACGTAGTGTCACTGGCCCAATTCGGCATCAATTACGCCGTCGCCACCCTAGGCACCGCCACCGGTCCGGCGCACATGCAGCGCATCTTCAGATACACCCACGAAGTGGTGTTCTGTTTTGATGGCGATGCCGCCGGCCGTGGCGCCGCCGCCCGGGCACTTGAAGCCGTGATCCCGTCGCTGACCGATGGCCGCCAGGCTCGCTTCCTGTTTCTGCCCGAAGGCGAGGATCCCGACACGCTGGTGCGCAAAATCGGCAGCGAGCGTTTTCAGCAAATGGTGGCGGAAGCCACGCCCCTGTCGGAGTTTTTCTTCGAGCATGTAGCCAAAGGCCTGGATCTCAGCAGCATGGATGGCCGCGCTCGACTGGCCTCCATTGCCGCCCCGCAACTGGCCCATCTGCCCGACGGCGTGTTCAAGCGCCTGATGCTCAATGCACTTGCCGAACGCACCGGGCTGGGCAGCGAGGAATTGTCCCACGCGACGCCCGCCCCCATCCCACCACAAGACAGCGATCGGCGGCCCGTCAGCCGCAAGCCGATTGCAAAAGCCAAGCAACAGATCCAGCGCACGCCGCCACGCTTGGCCCTTGCCCTGCTGGTACACCAACCCGAACTGGCCAATCAGGTCGAGGATCTGGATGCAGTCCGCCAATTGGATGACCCTGACGCTCCACTGCTTGTGCATCTACTTGAATTCCTTAAACGGCGCCCCCATACAAGCACACATGCATTGCTGGGCTACTGGCTGGGCACACCCGAGGGCGAATACCTCACGCAACTGGCAGCCCAGGAGCGCTTAATCCCCCCCGAGGGGATGCGCCAAGAGTTCACCGACGCGTTAGATCGAATAGCGCACATTTCAAAGGAGAAGCACTCCGAAAACTGGCTGCGGGAACTCGCGGACAAGCCTCCTGTCTCCTATAACATGTTATCTGATGAAGACAAACAGCAATTGCGCTCACTGCTGGATCAGCTAGCCGCCCGCAAGTAAGCGCTGCCGGGTGAATACCCGCACCAAATGGTGCAGCAGATCCCTTAAAAATCGTCCTAGCCGATGATGGCTTGGCGAACCAGAGCGTGGAGATCGCCCCGACAGCACGAGCGCGGTGCGGAGAGCTGGCTTACACCTACCGAGCAGGCCCTGAGCTCAGCACGCACCCTAACAACACGACCAACCGCAGGCGTAGTTCAGGAGAGTAATTCAACCGCCTGCAAGGTCACATGTATCAGCCGCTTTAGAGGCAGCAGCGAGATCAAGGGCAACATGCAACACCCAACACATTGCCCCTGATCAACATTCGTGCCGGTTTTGTAGCCCACCGCCGATTGCGGTAGAAGTGCCAGCCTCCCTGTCTGGCTACGCGCAGTCTGGTGATCTCGGCTATACTGTCCGGCTATTTCACGACCGCAGACCAACTCGTAAAGGGTCCCCATGTCTGAAACCGCTCAGCAACAGTCCCGCCTCAAAGACCTTATCGCAAAAGGCAAGGAGCAGGGCTTTCTGACCTATGCCGAGGTGAACGATCACCTGCCGGAAGACCTCGTCGATCCGGAACAGGTCGAAGACATCATTCAGATGATCAACGACCTGGGCATTCAGGTCTTTGAAGAGGCGCCTGACGCCGACACTCTGATGATGGCCGAATCGGACGCCGCTGACGAGATCGCCGCAGCCGAAGCGGCCGCCGCACTCGCCGCTGTTGAGTCTGAAGCAGGTCGCACAACCGACCCCGTGCGCATGTACATGCGCGAGATGGGCACCGTCGAGCTGCTGACCCGCGAAGGCGAAATCGAGATCGCAAAGCGCATTGAAGAGGGCATGCGCGACATGAACGCGGCTCTGGCGCTGTTCCCGGGCACAGTGTCTGCCGTCATTGCAGAATATGACAAAGTCGGCGACGGCGAGCGCCGCCTGGGCGACATCATTACTGGTTACCTTGACCCAGCCGAACCTGCCGTAGCAGAAGCTGAACCCGAGCTACCCGAAGATGCCGCCGCTGACGAAGCCGTGGAAGACGACGAAGAAGAAAGCGGCGACGACACCGAAGACGAAAAAGAGAGTGGCCCAGATCCCGAGCAGGCGCGCATTCGCTTCGAGGAACTGCGTCGTCTGCAGCTGCAAGCCGACAAAGTCTACAAGAAGCATGGTCGAGGCAGCGAGCAGGGTGTTGCCGCCGCCCAAGAGCTGGCCGCAACCTTCCAGTTTTTGAAGCTTTCACCGCGCCAATTTGAACCACTCATCAACATGGTGCGCGACGGCCTCAATCAGGTGAGAGCGCAAGAGCGCGCCATCATGCAGGTGTGCCAACGCGCACAGATGCCTCGCAAGGATTTCATTACGCTGTTTCCAGGCAATGAAACCAATGAGGCATGGGTGGACGAGGTCATTGCGAGCAAGAAGCCCTACACCGCCAAACTGGCCGAAGTGAGGGATGCACTTCTCGCCGCCCAGCGCAAACTGATCGACATGGAGAAGAACACCGGCCTGACCGTAGCCGATGTTAAAGAGATCAACCGCCGCCTGTCGGTGGGCGAGGCCCGTTCGCGCCGCGCCAAGAAGGAAATGGTGGAGGCCAACCTGCGTCTGGTGATCTCCATCGCCAAGAAGTACACCAACCGCGGACTGCAGTTCCTCGACCTGATCCAGGAAGGCAACATCGGCCTGATGAAGGCGGTGGACAAGTTCGAATACCGCCGTGGCTACAAGTTCTCGACCTACGCCACTTGGTGGATCCGTCAGGCCATCACCCGCTCCATCGCCGACCAGGCACGGACCATCCGCATCCCGGTGCACATGATCGAAACGATCAACAAGATGAACCGGA
>CAZYQX010000057.1:0-12525 GCA_964649985.1 uncultured Pseudomonadales bacterium
AGGCTCTGGGCCTGGTCGATCCACTTCTGGCGGCGGCTGGCGGCTTCCACCAGCCAGCGGGGCTCCACTTCGAAGGCGGTGGCGTAGATGCGCTTGAGGTCGTCCGGCACGCGGTCGATCTTCTGCACCGAGCCCTCGTAGTACTTGAGGTCGTTGACCATCACGGCGTCCCACAGGCCGCGGCTCTTCAGGTCGCGCACCAGGTAGGGGTTGACCACGGTGAACTCGCCGGACAGGTTCGATTTCACGTACAGGTTCTGGTACGTAGGCTCGATGGACTGGCTGACCCCGGTGATGTTGGCAATGGTCGCGGTGGGGGCGATGGCCATCACGTTGGAGTTGCGCATGCCGCGGATCTTGACCTGCTCGCGCAGGCTTTCCCAGTCGAAGGTCTGGCTCAGGTCGACCTTGCAGTACTGCTCGCCACGGCTCTTCTGCATCTGGCGCAGGGAGTCCAGCGGCAGGATGCCACGGCTCCACAGGGAGCCTTCGAAGGTGCTGTAGCGGCCGCGCTCTTCGGCCAGCTGGCTGGAGGCCTGGATGGCGAAGTAGCTGATGGCCTCCATGGAGCGATCGGCGAACTCTACCGCCTCGGGGGAGGAGTAGGCGATGCGCAGACCGTACAGGGCATCCTGGAAGCCCATGATGCCGAGGCCCACCGGGCGGTGGCGCAGGTTGGAGGTGCGCGCCTGGGGCACGGCGTAGTAGTTGATGTCGATGACGTTATCGAGCATGCGCACGGCGGTGTTGACGGTGCGCTTGAGCTTCTCGACATTCAGGCCGTTGGCGTCGATGTGGTGCACCAGGTTCACCGAGCCCAGGTTGCAAACGGCGATCTCGTCGGCGCTGGTGTTCAGGGTGATCTCGGTGCACAGGTTGGAGGAGTGCACCACGCCCACGTGCTGCTGCGGCGAGCGCATGTTGCACGGGTCTTTGAAGGTGATCCAGGGGTGGCCGGTCTCGAACAGCATGCCGAGCATCTTGCGCCACAGGTCCTGGGCGCGCACTTTCTTGCTCAGTTTCAGCTTGCCCTGCTCGGCCAGGCGCTCGTATTCCTCGTAGCGGGCTTCGAAGGCGGGGCCGAACAGGTCGTGCAGGTCCGGGGTGTCGGCCGGGGAGAACAGCGTCCACTGGCCGTCTTCGAACACGCGCTTCATGAACAGGTCGGGCACCCAGTTGGCGGTGTTCATGTCGTGGGTGCGGCGGCGGTCGTCACCGGTGTTCTTGCGCAGCTCGATGAACTCTTCGATGTCGAGGTGCCAGGTTTCCAGGTAGGCGCACACGGCGCCCTTGCGCTTGCCGCCCTGGTTCACCGCCACGGCGGTGTCGTTGGCCACTTTCAGGAAAGGCACGACGCCCTGGCTCTTGCCGTTGGTGCCCTTGATGTAGGAGCCCAGGGCGCGCACCGGGGTCCAGTCGTTGCCGAGGCCGCCGGCCCACTTGGAGAGCATGGCGTTGTCGTGGATGGCGCCGAAGATGCCGTCCAGGTCGTCGGGCACGGTGGTCAGGTAGCAGCTGGAGAGCTGCGGGCGCAGGGTGCCGGCGTTGAACAGGGTCGGCGTGGAGGCCATGTAGTCGAAGCTGGAGAGCAGCTCGTAGAACTCCACCGCGCGGGCGTTCTTGTCTTCTTCATTGATGGCGAGGCCCATGGCGACGCGCATGAAGAACAGCTGCGGCAGCTCGAAGCGGATGCCGTCGGCGTGCAGGAAGTAGCGGTCGTACAAGGTCTGCAGGCCCAGGTAGCCGAACAGCTGGTCGCGCTCGGGCTTGAGGGCGCGCGCCAGGCGCTCCAGGTCGAAGCTGCGCAGCTCGGGGCTCAGCAGCTCCAGCTCGATGCCGCGCTTGATGTAGGGGGCCAGGGCCTGTACGTAGTACTGGGCCATGTCGGCCTGGGTGGCGGACTGAGCCACGCCCAGGAAGCTCAGGCCCTCGGCGCGCAGGGTGTCCAGCAGCAGGCGGGCGGTGACGTAGCTGTAGTTGGGCTCCAGCTCGACCATGGTGCGGGCGGTGATCACCAGGGCGGTGTTGACCTCGGCCAGGGCGACGCCGTCGTAAAGGTTCTTCAGGGCTTCGCTGATGATCTTGCCGGCGTCGACGTTGGCCAGGCCGCTGCAGGCCTCGCGCACGATGGTTTCCAGGCGGGCGACATCCAGCGGGGCACGGCTGCCGTCTTCCAGGGTGACGTGCAGGCTGGGGTGCTGGATGGCACTGCCTGCAGCTTCCTGGCGGTCAGCACGGGCGCGGGCGCGCTCGGCGCGGTACAGCACGTAGGAGCGGGCGATCTTGTGCTCACCGCTGCGCATCAGCGCCAGCTCGACCTGATCCTGCACTTCTTCGATGTGGATGGTGCCGCCGGAGGGCAGGCGGCGACGGAAGGTGGCAGACACCTGCTCGGTGAGCTCGGCCACGGTTTCGTGGATGCGGGTGGAGGCCGCTGCCGTGCCGCCCTCAACCGCCAGGAAGGCCTTGGTGATGGCCACGGCGATCTTGCTGTCCTCGTAGGGCACCACCTGGCCGTTGCGCTTGACGACGCGCACCTGCCCGGGGGCGGTGGTGGTCAGCGGGGCGCTGGGGATGGGCGCATCCATCGGGGAAGCGACAGGGCTGGTGTGGGGCTGGGTCTCAAGCTGCATGGTATCTCCCGCTACCGCGTATTCCACGGGGGGAGCCTGCACCGCCGGCCGGCGCTGTGCGCCTGGCCTGAACGGCGGGGGACTCCCCGATTTGTTGTTGTGTGCCGACTCGGGCTTGCCTGGTAGGCCGGCTGCCGCAAAACCCAACATATAGGGCTTATCGAAGATCGAGGCACAAGATAATGCGGTCTTGCCTCACTGACAAGAGGACAACACCTGGAGCAAGCTGTGAATAAAATGTGGGTGAAGCGGGCTTATCCACACCCTGAGCCGCGCCACTACTGGGCTGGCGCGGGCTGTGGAAAACTTTGCGCAGGCTTGGATGATTTTTTTATTAGCGCAACTTTTTTCATTCCCTTGCGACGGGAAGCACTACCAGATGTAGTAGTTGCACTAATGCAAGACACCATCCATGGTTAAATTTACGCTTGCACCAGAATGGATCACGCGTAGCTGTGACCGCCGCGCCCGCAAGCACCAGGCGGGTGCCGGGGCCCACTTGGCGGCAACAGGCCCCGCCTACAGGCTCTTAGAGAAACTCCCGCTCGGCGGAGGTGATCACCGCATCCACCCGGGTAGCCAGGTACTGCTCGATCTCGTTGAGGGTGCTCTCCACCGCCTGCCGGCTGAGGCCGGTGACCACAAAGCTCCACTGGGCGGTGTCGTGGCTGTCGTGGAAGTCGCTCTCGCACACCGCCACATGGCTGAGGCGCCCGAAGCGGTCGCGGGCGCCGGCCAGGGCCTGGCGCTTCTGCTTGAGGGAGCTGCAACCATAGAGGTGAAAACCCACCGTGAGCAGGCCCAGCTGCATGTTCATGGCTGGAAGCGCATGGAGAGGTCGATGGCCTTGACGTCCTTGGTCAGGGCACCGATGGAGATGTAGTCGACGCCGGTCTCGGCAATCGGCCGCAGGGTGTCGCGATTGACGCCCCCGGAGGCCTCCAGCTTGGCCCGGCCGGCGGTGTGCTGCACGGCGCGGCGCATGTCCTGCAGGCTGAAGTTGTCCAGCATGATGATGTCGGCCCCCGCGCCCAGGGCTTCGTCCAGCTCGGCGAAGGTCTCCACTTCCACCTCCACCGGCTTGCCCGGGGCAATCTGCTGGGCTTGCTGCACGGCGGCGGCGATGGAGCCGCAGGCGGCGATGTGGTTTTCCTTGATCAGGAAGGCGTCGTACAAGCCGATGCGGTGGTTGTGGCAGCCCCCGCAGGTGACAGCGTATTTCTGGGCAGTGCGCAGGCCGGGGATGGTCTTGCGGGTGTCCAGCAATTTCACACCGGTGCCCTGCACCAGGGCGGCATAACCGGCACAGGCCGTGGCCACCCCGGACAACAGCTGCAGGAAGTTGAGCGCGGCGCGCTCGCCGGTCAGCAAGGCGCGGGCATTGCCTTGCAGGGTGTAGAGCAGCTGATTGGGGGCGACCTGCTGGCCGTCTTCCACCTGCCAGCTGACCTGCACGGTGGGTTCCAGCTGGCGGAACACTTCATCCACCCAGGCGCGGCCGCTCACCACCATGGCTTCCCGGGTGATGATGCTGGCGCGCGCCTGGCGATCGGCGGGAATCAGCTGGGCGGTGATGTCGCCACTGCCCACATCCTCCATCAGGGCCTCGCGCACGGCGCGCTGGATGTCCGTCTGCCATTCTTCACGGGGCTGCATAGATTTGATCCGACACATGGTAGAAAAGCGGCTATTCTAACAACGGCCCAGCTGCGAGAGCACTGCTGCGTGCATTTGTGCTCTTTCGGCAACACCGGCCGCTGGCAAGGAGGCGACAAAAATGGTCAGTTTTTGACCAACCCTGTGACGCAGGTCTCGAACCCGACAATAACCCAGCCAGCCCTTGGTGGCCGTGCATATACTGTAATCACGCAGTTGTGCGCCATTCAGAGTGGTGAGTGCATATGAGCAGTTCCAGTTCCAATGTCGTATCACTGTCAGTCGCTGCGCGTCCGGCGGCGGCCCCTGTTTACGGCCGCCAACCCGCTGCCTTAATCAAGCTGCAGGAGCGCATGCTGCCGGAGCTGACCGCCCTGCTGGCCGGGGTTTTTGATGCCGCAGATGACGCCCTCTACGAGCTCGCCGGCAAGGCCGAAGGCAACGGCGAGCAAGATGCCTACTTTGAGTCCATGCGCGAGTTGCGCCTGCAACGCCGCAACGTTGAGCGCCGAATGGATGACTGCGTGCGCAATCAGTTTCGCTTGCTGTGCGGTACTGCTGACACCGCCAGCGGCAGCTTTTCAGCAGATGAACTCAGTCTGCTGGAAAAGGACGAATTGGAAGAACAAGTCGCCGTGGACTCCATGGTGTCCAAGTGCATGGGCATGCACGCCATCGGTGTGACCCAGCTGGCATTGCGTGTGGGTGCGGCATTGGGCAAGGAAATCGAGGTGCGGGAAAACCCCCTTGGCCCCCACACCCTCTGCAAGGCCTTTGCAGAAGCCTGCACGCCCATCGGCATGGATATCAAAGCCAAACTGATACTGTTCAAGCTGTTCGACCGCCAAGTGATCGCACAATTGGGGCGCTTCTATACCACGGCCAATGACTTGTTGATCGGCGAAGGCCTGCTGCCACAGGGCGGGCGAGCAAGCCAAAGCGCTAGACGAAGCGCTTCCTCCAGCGCCACACCCGCCCAGGCAGGCCGCTCGGCCGCAGACCTCAACGCCGCCACCCCCGCCGTGGACGACCAGGCCGAACGCGTATTTGCGGGCCTGCAAAACTTGCTCTCCCGCGCCCTTCCCCGCCAGCAACTGGATGCCGGATTGGACCTGTTGCCGCGCAACCAATTGATGGATGTGTTGGCCGAACTCCAACACAACCAGCTGCAGGCCCCCATGGCGGCAGCCCCCGGCGCCGCCAATATCCAGGATGCCATTCAGGCCATTTCCGGCAGCCGCTGGCCCATGGCCCAATATCGCGTGGGCCAAGTGGAAGAGGATGCCATCAATTTGGTGGGCATGCTGTTCCAGTTTGTGCTTGAAGATCGCAACCTGGCAGCCCCCCTCAAAGCCCTGCTGGCACGCTTGCAGATCCCCATGATCAAAGTGGCCATGCTGGACAAATCCTTCTTCAGCCGCGGCGGCCACCCCGCCCGCAAGTTGCTGAACGAGCTGGCCACCGCTGGATTGGGCTGGACAGGCGGTGATGACTACGAACGCGACCCACTGTACAAGCGCATAGAGAACATCGTTGAAAAGGTGCTCAACGACTTCAACGATGATCCCTCGGTTTTTGAGCCGCTCTTGAGTGACTTCCTTGCATTCAAGGAAGCCGAGCAGCGACGCGCCAGCCTGGTACAACAGCGACTGCTGGATGCCGAGGCGGGGCGCGCGAAATCAGAACTGGCACGCGAGACTGTCGACACGCTGCTGGCGGAGAAACTAGGCGATGAGCAGTGGCCCGACATCGTGCTGCGCCTGTTGCAGGAAGCGTGGTCCAACGTGCTGTTCATGGCCTACCTGCGCGAAGGCGAAAACAGTGAAAGCTGGCGCAACGCGGTAGCCACTGTGGATCAGCTCCTGTGGAGCAGCCGCGCCCCAGAAAGCGATGAAGACCGCAAAAAACTGCTGGCACTGCTACCCAACTTACTGCGCAATCTGCGCCAGGGCCTCACCGCCATCAACCATGACGCCTTTCAGACCAGCCAGCTTTTAACTGCATTGGAAGGTGTGCATCTGCTTCATTTGCGGCGCAAAGAAGCACCGGCCGATACCTCCTCTGTGACCAACAGTGGTGGCGATACCGTGATGGCGCGACTGCAGGGCGCGCTGGCCGAGAGCCGTCGGGCCATCGGCAAGCGCGAGGATGCCCCGGTTGGGGTGGAGGCCCCGGCCACCACGCCGGTCAGTGCCGATGCACTGGCGCAAGTGGAAAATCTCAAGTTGGGCGCCTGGCTGGAAATCAACCAAGGCGATGATCGCCGCTTCCGCTGCCGTCTGGCAGCCGTCATCAAGGCCACCGGCAAATACATCTTTGTAAACCGGGGCGGTATGAAGGTGGCGGAGCGCAGCCGCCTTGAGTTGGCACGCGAACTCGAAAGTGGCCTGATCACAGTCATGGATGACGGTTTGCTATTCGACCGCGCGCTGGCCTCAGTGATCGGCAATTTGCGCGACATGAAGCCCAAGGTCTGAGGCCGGCCAAGGAGCCTCTGCAAAAGCCAAGTTTTCAGAGGCTCCCTCATATCAACCATTGTCTCCAGCCTGCCGGCATGGCTTACTATGCCGGAGACCCCAACGCCGAGACATTCATGCAGGACGCCATCGAGCAGGGCTGGCTGAAGGCAGCCCTTCACACGCCTTCCCCCAACTGCAACGAGCGGCCTGCAAACACCTCTATCAGCCTGTTGGTTATTCATAACATCAGCTTACCGCCAGGTGAATTCGGCGGCCCCTATATCGGCCAGCTGTTCACCAACACCCTCGACACCCGTGCCCACCCAGCCCTGGCAGACCTTGAGGGCCTCAAGGTTTCCGCCCATTTGTTGATCGACCGGGCAGGCCATGTCACCCAGTTTGTGCCCTTCCATGCCCGCGCTTGGCATGCGGGGGTGTCGACATTCGAGGGGCGTGACAACTGCAACGATTTCAGCATCGGTATCGAGCTGGAAGGCACCGATCACCTCCCATATAGCGATGCTCAGTACCAGCGCCTGGCTCAGGTCTGCCGCCTATTGATGATCGCCTATCCCGGCATCACCCCGGCGCGCATCACCGGCCATAGCGACATCGCCCCAGGGCGAAAAACAGATCCAGGCCCCAGCTTCGACTGGCCCCGTTTTCATCAAACGCTTGCGACCGGCTGAGATAAAGGAGCACGCCATGGAATTTATCGCCTTGCTGATATTGATCGGCCTCAGGTACCGCTGGCCTTTCTTCGAAGCACCCGCAGCACAGTGCGGGTTCAGCCGGCTCACTTCAGGCAACGGCTCAGTTGTTATCGGCGCACTGGTGCCAGCGCTGCTAGTCGGCGCCCTGGACATCAGCCTGCGCCAAGTAGCGTGGGGGCTACCAAGCTTGCTGCTGGCGGTAGCGGCCTTGTGGTTTGCCTGCGGACGCGCCGATGCACTGCGCATCCTAGACTGCCAGCGCAGTCAACTGCGGGAGAATGCACTGGAAAGCGCGATACAAACGGCGCGTGAAGCAGGCAGCCTACCGGACACCAGCCCCCTTGGGATCGACGATTTGCTGACCGCACTGCAGCGTCCACAAGCGGAATACTACCTGCACCAGTGGTTTGCACCCGTATTGTGGTTCTGCCTGCTGGGGCCAGCGGGCGCCGTGGGCTACCGTTTGATCTACCTGGCTGGGTCCGGCAACCCGCAGCCTTTGCAGCTGGCCAGCTGGCTGCCCAGCCGCTTGCTGGCCTTGAGTTTCAGCCTCACCGGCAATCTTTACCGGGCTTATCCTGCGGCACGGGAACAGATGTTTGACGAAGCCCCCGCCTCACTGCTGGTGGATCAATGTGCTAACGCGGCCCTGCCCGATGGCGATAGCGCCATACCCGCCAGTGGCCCCGCGCTAGACGCACGCCTTGCCCAACGCGAGGCCCTCTTCCACCGCACGCGTTTGCTTTGGCTATCCGCCATCGCCTTGGGCGTGATTGCCATTTAGCTGCAGTCGACCTGGCGCTCAACTATGGCTTGCAACCCACCCCCTGATTTTTTAGCATCGCTTTAAAATTTTGGGGGGTTTGATGCGCGTATTTACTCTGGCTCTCTGCCTGCTCATGGCGGGCTGTGGCGGCCCTGCCCCGGATAAGCCCACCCCCATCCCCGGGCAAGCTGTTCACGGTAGCATCATTGGCGCCCCCGCCGTGCCCCGCCTGGTGCTGAGCACGCCGATTCCACAACACCCGTTCATGGCCGCCAATGGCCAGGCCGCCATGCACGCAGATGGCTTCAGCTCAGACACGCATCCCGCAGCAGGGCCGCTGGGGCATGCCCCCCGGATCACCTCCCGCCTGGGCAGCCCGCTGATGGGCGGCACCTGCGCCACCCTCAGCTTCGATCGCGCCGGGCGCATCGTCGCCCTCTGCGCAGACATCAGCGGCTTTCGACTGCAACTGCTGGAACCGCAGACCCTTGAAAAGCTGGCCAATTTCGAACTGCCCACCCGCCCCTCCACCTTCCAGGCGCTGGTGCATGCCGATATTGATCGCATCATGTCGGACACCTCGGGCGGCGCCTACTACTATCTCGACAACCAAGATCGTGCGGTGTTGGCCGATGCAGAGCAGCAAATTCGGCGCATCGCGCATCGCGAACGCAGCCCTGGCCAGTGGGAGTTCGTGGAAAGCGACCGCTGGGATATGCGCCCCCACGTACCCCACGATTGTCAGGCGATCGACAACTGGTTCCCGCGCGGTGAATGCGATCCGATCACCGCCGTGATGCCTGATCACCAAGGGCTTATCTGGTGGGTGACCCGCCACGCCCGCATCGGCACGCTGAATCCCGCCACCGGGGCCGTCAAGGCCATCCAGCTGAAGGGCGAGGAAATCCAAAACGGCTTCTCGGTGGCTACCGATGGTGTATCCATCGTCAGCGACCACGCGCTCTATCACTTCACCGCCAGCCCGGACGGCACCCCGCAGCAACTGTGGCGCGAACGCTATGATCGCGGCACCGGCCGCAAGATCGGCTCCATCAACCAGGGCAGTGGCACCACCCCCACCCTGATGGGCGAGCGCTACGTGGCCATCACCGACAACGCCGATGAGCGTATGAACGTACTGGTCTACCGGCGCGACCCTGGCTTCCAGGGCCAGCGACTGATCTGCCAGGTACCCGTGTTCACCCGCGGCGCCTCCACCACCGACAACTCGTTGATCGGCTGGAACCGCTCCATCATCGTCGAGAACAACCACGGCTACCGCAACGCACTGGTCCAGCGCGACTGGCAAGCCGTGGCCGGTGGCATATCCCGCATCGACATCCGCGAGGATGAATCGGGCTGCGACGTGGTGTGGACCAGCCCGGAGCGCGCGCCCTCGGTCGTGCCAAAACTCTCCTTGGGCAATGGCCTGGCCTATTTCTATACTTTCCAACAACAAAGCGATGGGCAGCTGGACTGGTATCTGATGGCACTCGATAGTGAAACAGGCGAAACCGTGTTCAAAATCAATACCGGGCGCGGCAGCAAATTCGACAACAACTGGTCGCCCATCACCATCGGCCCGGACGGCACGGCCTACATCGGCACCCTGCGCGGGCTGGTCGCCGTGAAGGATGGCCGCTGATGGCGCGCCCGCGCGTGCGCCCGCGCCTGCTGGAAGCCGCCGTGGCACTGTGGCGCGAACAAGGCCCCAGCGCCTTGACCACCCGGGCGGTGGCCGAAAAAGCAGGCGTCACCGAGGCCAGCGTATTCAACAATTTTGCCGACAAGGGCGGCCTGCTGCGCGCCCTGATCCAGGAGGGGCTCCCAGAATTCCCCCGCCTGGTGGCCCTGCTGGAGCAGCCAACAACATCCCTGCCCAGCTGGCTGGAGCAAGTTTTTCTTGCCGCCATCGACTATTTCACCCTGGTGCTGCCGCTGGCCGCCCAAGCCTTCGGCCGGCCCGGTCAAGCGCAAGGCGCCCATGGCGAGGTCCACGCACGCCTAAGCCAAGCCCTCGCGGCACTGCCCTCCCCCCCCGACGACCCCGACACCATCGCCCTATTGCTGCTCGGCGCGGCCATGCACAGCGCCACCACCCGGCTCACTCTCGGCCACTCCATCCTGGGCGTAGCGGACGATGAAGTTGCCCGGCGCGTGATCAAGAGCCTGCTATCGGGTCAGCGCTTCCAGCACTGACCAAGCAATAGCCACTACAATCGCCATCGACATCAACGGCAGGGAACCACAGCCATGCAACGACTGGGTATCGACCTGGGCGGCACCAAGATTGAGGCGGTACTGCTCGACGACAGCGGTCAGATCCGCTGGCGTCAACGCCTGGACACCCCTCAGGGCGATTATCCCGCCACCTTGGAGGCCATCGCACAGCTGGTGACCGCAGCGGATGCCGAGGCCGGACAAGCCCTGCCGTTGGGCATCGGCACGCCAGGGGCGGTGTCTACCCGCAGCGGCCTGATGAAAAACTGCAATTCCACCTGCCTGATCGGCCAGCCACTGCAGCAGGATCTAGCGCGGCGGTTGGCGCGGCCGGTGCGGCTGGCCAACGATGCCGACTGCTTCGCCCTCTCGGAGGCCAGCGACGGCGCAGCGGCGGGCATGCCCACGGTATTTGGCGTCATCCTCGGCACCGGCGTGGGCGGCGGGCTGGTGGTGAACGGCCAGCCCCTCAGCGGCCCCAATGCCATCGCCGGCGAGTGGGGCCACAACCCGCTAGCGCTGGCCGGGCTGGAGGCCAGCAGCGCACAGCGGCGCCCCTGCTACTGTGGGCGGGAAAACTGTATCGAGACCTTTTTGAGTGGCGAGGGGCTGATGCGTACCCATCAGCTCCTCGGCGGCGACGGCGCCAATTGCACGGAAATCGCCCGCCGCGCCGAGGCCGGCGAGCCGGTGGCGCGGGAAGCGTTGGGCCAGTATGCCGAGCAGCTGGCCCGGGCCTTGGCGGGGGTGATCAACATCGTCGACCCCCACGCCATCGTGCTGGGCGGAGGCCTCTCCAATATCGAGGCCCTGTATCGTGAAGTGCCAGCCCGCTGGGGGGCTTATGTGTTCTCGGATGAAGTCTTGACCCGCTTGGCCCGGGCGCGCTTTGGCGACTCCTCCGGCGTCAGGGGCGCCGCCTGGCTCTGGCCGGCCTTGGTGAGCTGAGCGCGCTGCCACAGCACCTCGCTACCGCCGTCCCGGCGGGCCAGGATGCGACAGGCGATGAAGAGAAAATCCGACAGCCGGTTCAGATAGATGCGCGCCGGCTGGTTGACCTCCACCTCCCGGCCCAGCGCCACCACCACCCGCTCCGCCCGACGGCACACGGTGCGCGCCACGTGAGCCACAGCGGCCACCTTGGAGCCGCCGGGCAGGATGAATTCCTTCAGCGGCGGCAGGGTGGCATTGAGTTCGTCCATCACCGCTTCCAGCTCGTCGATGCGCGCCTGGTGGATCATCTGATAACCCGGGCAGGCCAGCTCGCCGCCCAGATCAAACAAGTCATGTTGAATGCGCAGGAGCTCCAGCGCCAGCGGCTCATCCGGGCTCATCTCCGCCAGTAGCACGCCGATGTGGGCATTGACCTCATCGCAGGTGCCAATGGCCTCCATGCGCAGGCTGTCCTTGCCCACCCGGGAGCCATCGCCCAGGCCAGTGGTGCCGTCATCGCCAGTGCGGGTGTAAATCTTGCTGAGGCGGTTGCCCATGCGCTGCTCCTGTGGAGGTTAAAACCGCTAATATACGCGACTTTAGCGGCCTGTATTTCCACAGCTTTTGTATGATCAAAACCACCATCGACCTGCTGCGCCACGGAGAGCCCGAGGGCGGCGACATCTTCCGCGGCTGTATCGACAAGCCACTGACCGCCCGTGGCCGCGAACAAATGCACGCCCAGACCCACTGGCTGCGCCGGCACGGCGACTGGGATGCGGTGCTCAGTTCACCACAGCAGCGCTGCCTGGCGTTTGCCCAGGAAGTCGCCCAGAGTCTGTCGCTGGAGGCCTTGCCGCTACCTGGTATGCGGGAGATCAGCTTTGGCGATTGGGAAGGCAGGCCGGTGGCCGAGGTGTTGGCGCAGTCACCGGATGCGCTGCAGAATTTCTGGCGCGACCCCTGGCGCTTTGGCCCGCCCAATGGGGAACCCATGGACGACTTCCAGCGGCGGGTGATGGACGCCTGGGCAGAGGTGATCGAGCACCACGCGGGGCAGCGGGTGCTGTTGGTCACCCATGGCGCGGTGATCCGCCTGCTCCTGACCCACGCGCTGGATGCCCCCATCCACACCATGCAGCGCC
>CAZYQX010000058.1:0-12221 GCA_964649985.1 uncultured Pseudomonadales bacterium
CGTACCACCACTGGATCATGGCGTCCATGGCGCCGGCGTAAGCGGAGTAGGACTTCCACATGGAAACTGGAACTTCCATGTTGTTCACTACGTGCAGCAGGGCGATGGTCAGGATGAAGGCGCCGAAGAACCAGTTAGCGACGTAGATGTGCTTGGTTTTGCGCTGAACGACGGTACCGAAGAACACGAAGGCGTAGGTGAGCCACACCACGGTGATCAGGATGTCGATCGGCCACTCCAGCTCGGCGTACTCCTTGGAGGAGGTGTAGCCAAGCGGCAGGGTGATGGCCGCGAGCACGATGATCAGCTGCCAGCCCCAGAAACAGAAGGAGGCGGCGGCGTCCGAGATGAGTCTCGTCTGGCAGGTGCGCTGAACCACATAGAAAGAGGTGGCAAACAGTACGCATCCGCCGAAGGCGAAGATAACCGCGTTGGTGTGCAGCGGACGCAGGCGCCCGAAGCTTGTCCAAGGGAGGTCGAAGTTGAGTGCGGGGAAGGCCAGCTGGGAGGCAATAAAGACCCCCATGGCCATCCCTACAACGCCCCACACCACCGCCATAAAGGCGAACTGGCGTATGACCTTGTAGTTATACGCGGGATGTTCCAAAGCTACGCTTGTGCTCATAGTTGTTGTTCCAGCGAGTGAGGCAGTTCCTGAAAACAGCACGGACGGCAAAACCGCACGCACTGCTCCCACACTGAGGCGCGAGCGCCAACAGGCATTCTCGGCCGGGCGCTCGGTTCCTGCCTTGACCTATGTCAACGGACAAAGTGCCCCAAAGGACTTGATGCTCCTCACAGCCAACTGCACTGGGAGTCACACCGCTATGGCTTTCGGGCAAAAACCTTTTGGCCAGCCGGAAATTATAGAGGACCGAACAGCTCTATCCAATTGCCATCTGGGTCAGAAATGAATGCAAAACCAATTTCCGGACTAAATTCGGTGACCGCTACCGGTACCGACACGCCCAATTGGAGCAATTTTTGAACAGTGTCTCTCAATCCCTTCACGCCAAAGGATATATAGCGTATACCCGTTGCTTCCGCCATAGTCGCCATCTGGCCCGCATGTGGCGGGGCTTGAGTGAGCACGACCAGCTTAATGATGTTGTTGCCTTGCTGGTATCGATACTGACATCCGCCGGGGTAACTAAGTTCCCCTATGGGTTCGAAGCCCAACACGGAATGGTAAAAATGCCGCATGGGTTCAGGGTTGTTGGTGACGATGCCGATTTCCACGGCAGGGGAGATTAGCGATAAGCTCATAACGACACTCCGTCGAGCAGGGGCAGCAGTGATTTCAATTGCGCTGTGTTGGGGGACGTCGGCACCAGAATGACTTCATCGGCCCCTGCTGATCTGATGACTTGGAGTGTTTCGCGCAGCTGTTCGGCGGTGCCGGCGAATCCTGTTTGGGGCAGGAGCGTGTCGAGCACGCTGGCGGGAAGCCAGTTCAGATAGTGGCGCAGATGGTTTTGTAGTTGTTGCCGGGCGCGTGAGGGGTCCCCTAGGGCAAACCAAAAACTGGTGACCAGGCGAGGGGGGGGCTCTCGGCCAGCTTGTTGCCAGCTCTGGCGTGTCAGTTCGAAGCTGTGGGCGATTTCGCGAGGGTCCGGGCCAAAGCTGAAGCCGGCGAGGCCATCCGCCCACTGAGCCGCTGCAGCGATGGCCTTGGGGCCTTGGGCCCCCGCCAGTAGGCGTGGCCCATTCGGTTGTTGGGGGGCTGGTCCTACCGCTGCCATGCCGTCCTCCGAATTGATGCCTGCCCAAACCTGGCGCATGGCGGCCACCCGCTGGCTCAAGTCAGCTTGTTTGCGGCAGGCCAAGTCGGCTCCGGCTGCCCGGTAATCCTGCTCGCGGCCTCCTACGCCAAGGCCTACGGTAAGTCGCCCTTCTGCGAGCATGTCGATGGTCGCCAGCTGTTTGGCCAGCATAGTGGGGTGGTGTAAGGCGGGCACCAGCACTGTGGTACAAAGCTGAACCCGCTGTGTCCAGGCGGCGCAGGCCGCAAGCATGGTCAGCGCCTCTGGATTGCCGAAAGCAATGCGCTCGCCGATGGCGAGGCTAGAGAAGGGGGCTTCGTCGATGGTTTGGGCCCAGGTCTGGAGCAGCTTTCTGTCCAGCCCTGGGTCCATCAGTGGCAGGGATAACCCGATTTTCATGCAACACCTCGCCTGAATGACGGGGGATGCGCGCTTGCCTCATTCCCCCAGATGGGCCAGATCGCTGTCGTAGCGCTGGCTCAGCAACTCATAAAACTGTTCTCTGGCTGTACCCACTTCGCGCTTGCAGGCGGCGAAGTCCTGTTCGTTGGCATCCGGCCGCCCGAGGAAAAACTGCTTGCGGAACTGAGCGATCTTACTGCTATAGAGCTTCAGTGCCATTTCCAGGCGCTTTTCACCCAGCAGCAGCAATTTCGCCTCAGCCGCGGCCATGCCTTCAAAGGCGGCAACAAGTTCGCCCACCACGCTATCCAGCTCGTCCTTCTTGGCAGCTGTGAGCCGCTCCGGGGCCGCCATCACCTCATTCAGCAGGGTCGAATACTTCAGAAATATGTGATTGACCCGCCCTACTTGCTCGGCAATGCTCTCCAGCATATCGAGCCTGCGCAGCACCATGGGCTCGGGCTCAGTGGGGGCGTGTTTGCGCAAGATCCAGTAAGTGGTGACGGCACTTACGGCCCCGCCCATGGCGATTTTGACCACGCTGTCGACAACATCCCAAACACCCATGTTCAGCCCCCCGCAAGCTTGACCTTGAAGCCTTTGGCTTCAAGGGCTGCTTTCAGTTTGTCGCGGTGGTCGCCCTGAATTTCGACGTTGCCGTCCTTGACGGCCCCCCCAGCCCCGCACAGGTTTTTCAACTGTTTAGCCAACGCGCTCAATTCGTCCTCCGCCAACGGCAGGCCGAATACCACGCTCACGGCTTTGCCGCCGCGCCCGGCTTTCTCCAGGCGGATGCGCACCGTGCCGTCCCCCTTGGGCGTTGCCATGGCTTTCTTGCAGCTACATTGCGCGACCGCCTGCTTGCAGCCGGGGCACAACGCTCCCTTGTCGGTGGAATATACCAGCCCGCCAGACGATGACTTGGCCATGCTTGCCTCTAAACCTTGAAGTCTGGCCAGCATTATAATGCGGCCTGTGCAACATCGCCGCCCCCGCCAAGTGGGGGAGAGGCGTGATTTACTCAATTGCGAGGTGTCTGATGATGAAAGCGGTGATTCTGGATGCCGATACCCTGCACCCCGCCGATATCGATCTGGCGGCATTGCAAGCCTTGCCGCTTCTTTGGCAGACCTTCCCGGTAACGACGCCTGAGCAGCTGGATGCCCGCTTGGCAGGCGTCGATGTGGTGCTCACCAATAAGGTGCGCCTCGAAGCAGCGCACTTTGAGCGACACCCCAACCTGAAGCTGGTGGTTGTATTAGCCACCGGCACCAATAACATCGATCTGGCGGCCGCGCGTGCGGCCGGCGTGGATGTATGCAATGTAGTGGGTTACAGCACCCCGTCGGTAGTACAGCAGACCTTTGCTTTGATGCTTGCGCTGTGCACGCGCCTGCGCGAGCTTGATCAGTCGGTGCGGGCGGGGGATTGGGCGCGCAGCCCTCATTTTTGTGTGCTGGATTATCCCAGCTGGGAGCTGGCGGGTAAAACCCTGGGGGTGGTCGGCTATGGTCGGCTAGGGCAGGGCGTGGCCGAAGTGGGGCGGGTCTTTGGCATGCAGGTGTTGGTGGCTGAGAGCCTGAGTGGCGGCGATGGCATGGGGCGGGTGCCACTGGCCCACCTGCTGCGGGAATCGGATGTGGTGAGTTTGCATTGTCCGCTGAGTGAGCAGACCCGAGGTTTAATCGGTGCAGAAGCGCTCGCGCTGATGAAACCGACTGCGTTGCTGATAAACACTGCGCGCGGTGGTGTGGTGGACGAGCTGGCCTTGCTGGAGGCGTTGCGGGCGGGGCACCTGCGTGGCGCCGCGCTAGATGTGTTGGCCCAGGAGCCGCCGCAAGCGGATCATCCACTGTTGACGGCAAATCTCTCGAATGTGATTGTCACGCCTCATGTGGCATGGGCGAGCCAGGAGGCGCGTCAGCGGCTGGTCCAGCAGGCGGCAGAGGTCATAACCAGTTGGATGGCGGGGCAGTGCATGAACCGGGTCAATTGACCCGGTGCAGGTGAGGCCGTGGCTTAGCTCAACGGTTCGACATGGTCGGCTTGAAGTCCTTTTTCAGTCTCTGCGACTTGGAATCTTACGCGCTGACCTTCACTCAGCATGCGATGACCGCGGCCTTTGATACCTCGATAGTGCACAAAAATCTCGCCGCCATTGTCGCGCACGATGAAGCCATAGCCCTTGTTGACGTTGAACCACTTGACGGAGCCCTCTTCGGTGTCCGGTGTGGCGAGGCTCATGCTGAGGGTCTGCGGGAGTTTGTCACGGGCAAGCTGGGCGGCCAATGCGCTTATCAGGCCCACAACCCAGTAAGAGAGTAGTTCGCCAGCCTCAAATGCAGATTCGCCTTCTGTGGCATTGAGGGGGAAAAAATAAGCGGCCATGCTGGCAATTAGCAGGCTGACAATCAAGCTGTAAACGAGCGCCATGAAAATGTCTCAATAAAAAGTCGAAGGTGATGGGCCTTAGGTATTGAAGCTCGTCCGCCCCCCATGAGGCTCGAGCCAGACCTCTTGTAAGTTTAACACCTGTTTAGCCTTTGTTCGGGTCTGTTATATAAAGAAGGCTCTTTATCATGCGAGAGCAGTTGTTGTCTTAACTGCAGACGCATGGTTTTTAAATTGCGACTCTATCGTACCCGGGCGGCCTAGATGGTAGCCTTGCGCAAAGTCGACACCGATTTCTTGCAGCATGGTGAGCGCTTCAGCATCTTCAACGAATTCGGCGATGGTTCGCAGCCCCATGACTTTGCCAATGCTGTGAATTGATTCCACGAAGGCTCTATGAATCGGGTCGCAATGCGCATCTCTAACAAATCGGCCGTCAATTTTTAGCAAGTCGACGGGGAGTTCACGCAGGTACGCATAGGAACTCATGCCCGCACCAAAATCATCAAGTGCGATCAGAAAACCCATTTCCCGCAAGGCTTGCAGGGATTCACGGGCGCGCGAAAGATTTGAAATGACGGCGGTTTCAGTGATTTCAAAGCAAATGCGTTTTGGATCGATGCCGGTGATAGCCTGCTGCTCTTTCACATAGTCCAGCAGGCTATCCTGACCGATTGTCGCACCTGACAAATTGATGCTGCAAAAATTTATCGTGAACCCTTTTTTCACGAGCTCGGCTAAGGTGTGCATGGTGTCCGCAATCACCCAGCGATCAATCTTGGAGATGGCGCCATAGCGCTCAGCCGCTGGCAGGAAGGCCCCAGGGGGTATTACCTGGCCATTGTGGTCACGCATGCGCAGCAGGGCTTCAAATGTGGCACCACTTTCTCTGTGGGTGAGCCCCTGGATGCTTTGGTATTCCAAGAAAAAGCGCTGTTCATCCATGGCGGCTTGGATGCTACTTAGCCAGTTCATCTCTCCTTCGCGTTGAGCAAGATGTTCGTCGCCCGGCAGGTATATTTGAACTTGATTGCGCCCGCCATCCTTGGCTGCGTAGCACGCGTTGTCTACATAACGCAGTGCTGTTGCCTTGTCTTGTGGAATGTCGCCGAGATGAACGACCCCAATGCTGGCAGAGACATTGAAGCGTTTTTCTTTTTGCCAGGTAAAGGGATTGCGCTCTATGGCTTGGCGCACCCGTTCAGCAAACTGCTGAGCCTCTCGATGAGAGGGGATGCGAATCAGCATGGCAAACTCGTCACCGCCTAAACGTGCCAGCAAATCGCTCTGGCGCGATGTTTTTTGCATCTGAAGGGCGATGTTTTTCAGAAGTTCATCACCGGCGAGGTGGCCACATGTATCGTTAATCACTTTGAATTGGTCGATGTCTATGTAAAGCAACGCATGTTCAGACCAGTCTTCACGGTCGACCAGTTGATCTAAATGGTGTTCAAAGCTGCGGCGATTGGTCAGGCCGGTGAGGGCGTCACAGCTGGCGTGGAAGCTGAGCTCTTTGTTGTTGGACGATAAGCGCTGCATGGCATCCGCCAACAGGCGTGTGCGCCGATTGTACCAATAGGCCAGTTGGCCGAGCTCGTCTGAGCGATTTTCATCGAGTAAAGGGCCATCTTCATCAGGCGCCATGGAGCTTGCTTTCAGCAAACGCGTCATGTTTTTCAGCGGGTGGATGATCATCGCCCGCAAGACAAGATAACTGAGGATGGTCAGCAGGGTCAGTGGCAACAGCAGGTTGAGCAATGCGCCTTTGATCAGTGCTTGAACCGAGGCAAAGTCTTGCCGTTTTGGGGTGACTAAAACGACTTTCCAGTAGGCGTCGGGCATGTGGAAAATGGAGGCGGTGGCAGCTTCTTTGAGCAGCGGATCGTTATCCAGGGAGAGTGTGATCAGAGGGTGCTTGCCATCGGGTTGGTTTTCCCATGGATCAACCAAGGCACTGGCAATCATGGCGGCTTGCTGGGCATTGATCTGGTAACTATGGTTCTCAAGTTCTTTTGCCTGCTGTGAGATGTCATTGGAGCGCCGGCCAGCCTCCGTGATCACGCGCTGCTCCAGGCCAAGCAGTGCATCGGCGAGCGGGCTAAACAGGGGTTCCTTTTTCTTTAAGGCCAGCACATCAAGCATGGCCTTAATTTGGCCGCCCTCTTGGCGTTGTACGCTCGCCATGTCGGGGTAGGTGATGAACTGGTTGTGCTGGTCGACCACAAAGGCGTATCCACCTAGCCGTCGTGCTTCACGCTCCAGCAATTGGTGTAAACCCGTGAGCCGCATGTCAACCGTGCTTACGCCCTGGAATTTGTCAGCCTGGGATACAGCGACGGAACAAGTCACCATCGCCTCACCTGAATAGGGGTCGGTGTATGAACGTGACCAGTAGCACTTGTTGAGGCGTTGTAGGCGGGCGGGAACGTACCATTCTTCGCGGTGATAGCCTGTTCCTGCGGGGTCATTGTAGTCGTCGAAATAACGAAACTTCCCGTCGCTTCCCAAACCCCAGAAAAAACTTCGACGTTCGCGTGTCGGGTCGAAACTGTACGCCTCCGGCCAGAAGCCACCGCCAGCGATCAGGTTCAGTCCGGTACTCGTTTTGAGCAAGCTCGGGATTATCTGTTTGAAAAGCGCCTCATCTCGAGGTGCTGTTTCGGCAAAGTGAGCAATGGATTGTGCCACCGCATTGGCAACGGCGGCGCGCTGGCTAAGCTCGGCGATGATCTGGTTGCCTGATGCTGCAACCAGTTGAAGCTTCTCTTGCTCGAGGCGAACCCGCAAATCGGTTTGCAGAACGCTCACCACGATCACCATGCTTAGAAGCGCAGTCGCGATGAAGCCCGCAGTTAACTTGATTTGAAGGCTGTTCGGCCAACGAAAGCGTGGAAAAAGCTTGGCTCGCGGCATGGCGGCATCATCCATGGAAAACATCCTTGTACCGATCCTGCAAGGGTTTATTTAAGCTTAGCGTCTCCAGAGACAATCGCTGAATAAATGAGGCCGCCCTTCCGCAGGGCGGCTGCTTCAGGCGCGGTTCAATCGGTTGATGCCGTTGAGGGCGGCGATACGATAGGCTTCGGCCATGGTTGGATAGTTGAACGTAGTGGTCATGAAATAGCGGATGTTGTTACCGCCATTAGCCTGTTTCATGATGGCCTGACCGATGTGGATGATTTCCGTGGCCTCTGCGCCAAAGCAATGGATGCCGAGAATTTCCATCGTTTCAGGGTGGAACAGCAGCTTGAGCATGCCCACGTCTTCACCGCTGATCTGGGCGCGCGCGGTGTCTTTGAAAAAGGCTCTGCCCACTTCATAGGGGATGGCTGCTTCGGTTAACTCACGCTCGCTTTTGCCCACCGAGCTGATTTCTGGGATGGTATAGATGCCGGTGGCCACGTCATCCACATGGCGCACCTGCTTCTTGCCACGCGCCGCCGCCGCGGCGGAACGACCCTGATCGTAGGCGGCCGAAGCGAGGCTGGGGGCGCCAATGACGTCACCGGCGGCAAATACGTTGGGCACTGCTGTTTCATAGCGTTTGTTGACCTTGATCTGGCCGCGGTGATCCGCTTCCAGGCCAATGTTTTCCAGGCCCAGACTGTCGGTGTTGCCGGTGCGGCCGTTACAGAACAGCAGCACGTCGGCGCGCAACTTCTTGCCCGACTTCAGCTGCATGGTGACCACATGATCATCTGCCGTGACCGAGGCGTATTCCTCCCGGTGGCGGATCATCACGCCATGATCCCGCAGCTGATAGCTGAGAGCATCGGAAATTTCGTCGTCCAGGAATGAAAGCAGGCGGTCACGGGTGTTGACCAAGTCGACCTTGATGCCAAGGCCAGAGAAAATTGACGCGTATTCACAGCCAATCACGCCGGCGCCATAGATGACGATGGAGCGCGGGGTGAACGGCATGCTGAGAATGGTGTCAGCGTCGAAGATGCGTGGGTGGGTGAAGTCGATGTCTGGTGGGCAGAACGGCCGGGAGCCTGAGGCGATGACCACCGAGGTGGCGGTCAGTTTCTCCACCGCGCCGTCATCCAGCGTCACCAGTATGGTATTGGCGTCGGCAAAGCGCGCTTCGCCGTAGTGCACGTCGATGCCGTTGCGGTGGTAGTACTTGGCGCGCATCTGCACCTGGCGCTTGATCACCGAGTCCGCATTGGCCAGCAGGTGCTGGTAGCTGAGTGTGCGCGGCTCGCCGATGGCCCGGAACATGGGGTTGGAGTTGAAACGCATCAGCTGGCGAACGGAATGGCGCAGCACCTTGGAGGGGATGGTGCCTTTATGGGTGCAGCTGCCCCCCACCGCCGGGCGGTTTTCGACGACGGCCGCCTTGAGCCCGTGTTTGCATGCGTTAAGTGCGGCGCTTTCACCCGCAGGGCCACTGCCAATGACCAGCACATCGTATTGGAACTCTTTCACACAATTCTCTCTGATGCGAAATGTTGAGAGGGTAAGCTCTTTCGCGTGCCATCCTTGCCGCTCGGGGAAAGAAGCGAGACGCAGGGAGGGCTTTGCTTAGCTTCTTAAAGTATTTTCACATCTTAGACTGCCTCCGCTTTGGCTGCCAGAACGAAGTCATGGGAAGCCGTCAGGGCATTCCGTAAAGAGCTAACGTTACATTTTTTCTATCTATGTATTATTATGCCGTCTTACGTTACAAGCCAGCATGCTCTGTAACATATTAGCGAGCCATTTTCAGCCGTCTCCGATTCACAGGGGAGAGACTTTCATGCAACAAGCGTCCAAAAATCTGGACTACCGTACGGCGCCAGACAACCGGAACATCCAGCACATCCCCGGTGAGAACGGTTTGCCCTTTATCGGCAAGACTATAGAGTTTGTGCGCGATCTCCACGCGCTGACCAATTACCACGTCAAGAAGTACGGCCACGTATCCCGCATTGGCTGCGTGGGCCAGGTGGGCCTGCTGGTGACCGGCGCCGATAACTACCAGAAAATCTTCCTGGATCGCGACCGCAACTTCTCCACTGAGATGGGCTACGCCCAACAGTTGGGGCAGTTCTACAAGGGGGGTGTGCTGCTGCAGGACTTCGATGAACACCGCGCCCAGCGCCGCCTGCTGCAAAACGCTTTCAAAAACCAGGCGATGTCCAACTACTGCAGCATGATGAACCCCATCATGAAGCAGCACCTGCAGACCTGGGGCGACAAGAAGGACTTCGTGTTCTTCCCCCACATCAAGCAGACCCTGCTGGAAGTCGGCGCCAAGGTGTTCATCGGCATCGACGACATGGGCCGTGATGGCCATCTGGTGAATGAAGCCTTCCTGGAAATCAACGAAGGCCTGCTGGGCATGGTGCGCAAGGAAATCCCCGGCACTGCGTTCGCCCGTGGCCAAAAAGCCAAGCGTTTCCTGCACGACTTCTTCGCCAAGCAGATCCCCGAGCGCCGCAAGAATGATGGCGCCGACATGTTCTCCATCTTCTGTAAAGAAACCAAGGAGAACGGTGAGTTCTTCAGCGATCAGGAAATCATTGAACACATGGCCTTCCTGCTGTTCGCGGCTCACGACACCACCACCTCCGTGCTGTGTTCGCTGGCCAAGCACCTGGGCATGGATCAGGGCCTGCAGCAGCGCATGCGCGACGCCAGCGTAGCCACCGGCAAGGCCGAGTTGAGCTATGAAGACCTGGATGGCATGGTGGATCTGGACAACGCCTTCCACGAAGCACTGCGCCTGTACCCCTCTGTTTCTATGATGACCCGCCGGACCATCAATGAGAGCGAGCTGGGCGGATTCAAGGTGCCCGCCAACACCATGATCTTCCTTCCTAATATGTACAACCACCGCGATCCTACCTGGTGGAGCAATCCGGAAACCTTCGATCCCGATCGTTTCAGCCCGGAGCGCGCTGAGCACAAGCGTCACAGCTTCTGCTACACCCCGTTCGGCGGTGGTGCGCACAAGTGCATCGGCATGCACTTCGCCAACATGTTGGTGAAATGCTTCATGCACCAGTTCCTGCAAGCCTACAAGTTCAGCACTCCTCCGGGTTACAACCCCAAAACCGAGTGGGTGCCGCTGCCCAAGCCGGCGGATGGCGTGCCGCTCAAACTCGAGCGCGTCAAGTAAGCCTAAGGGGCGCAATGCGCCCCTTTTTTTGGTCTGCCCATTGGGAGAATCGTGTTGTGATGACGTCAGCGGTTCAGGATTCGGCTACGCGCTGGGGGGATGGGCGTCGCGCTGACACCGACTTTGCCCGCGAGCATCTGCTCGATGCGGCATCCGATTGCTACCAGCGCCAGGGGGTGGTGAAGACCTCGGTCGAGCACATTGCGCGCGAGGCCAAAGTGTCCCGCACCACCGTGTATCGTTACTTCAAAAACCGCGACGAAGTCATGACGGCGGTGGTCGCGCGTGAGGCGCAGCGCTTGGTGCGTTCGCTGCACGAACGTGTAGATGGCCTGGCGTGTTTCGGCGACTTTGTCATCGAAACGCTGGTCACGGTGATCAGCGAAATTCCGCGTTTCCCAATATTCGGTCTCATGCTGTCGGAGGACAGCTCGGTGGTCAAACGGCTGTGTGTAGGTTCCGATGAGGTCCAGGCCGTCGCCGTTAAGTTCATGCGTGAACGCTTTGAGTATGCACAATCAGAAGGAAAGTTGAGGGATGGGCTTGATCTGCCGTCGTTAGTCGACTGGCTGATGCTGGTGATAGCCGCCCACTTGCAGACCCGTGATGATGACGAGGCCGAACTGAGGAAAACTCTGGACATGTTTGTCCGTCCGGCCCTGCTGCGGGACTGAGACAAAACAAAAAAGGCCGGGCAATGCCCGGCCTTTTCATTTGCACACGCCGATTAGACGATCTTCTTCATGTCGGTCATGTAGCCGCGCAGTTCCTCGCCGATGTACTCGACGGGGTGATTGCGGATCTGGCTGTTCACTTCCACCAGGGTCTTGTTGTCCACGCCGTTGTCGGTCAGGCTCAGGCCCTTGCCGATCACGTCGGTGCTAACGCCGGCCATGAAGGTTTTCAGCAGCGGCACGGCGGCGTGGCTGAACAGGTAGCAGCCGTATTCTGCGGTGTCGGAGATCACCACGTTCATCTCATACAGCTTACGGCGCGCGATGGTGTTGGCGATCAGCGGCGTTTCGTGCAGTGACTCGTAGTAAGCGGATTCGTCGATGATGCCGCTCTCTACCATGGTTTCGAAGGCCAGTTCCACGCCCGCTTTGACCATGGCCACCATCAGGATGCCCTTGTCGAAGTACTCCTGCTCGGAGATTTCAACGTTGCCCGCAGCGGTCTTCTCGAAGCCCTGCTCGGCGGTCTCGGCGCGCCACTTCAGCAGGTTGGCGTCGTCGTTGGCCCAGTCGATCATCATGGTGCGGGAGAACTCGCCGCTCATGATGTCGTCCTGGTGCTTCTGGAACAGCGGACGCATGATCTGCTTCAGCTCTTCAGCCAGCTCAAAGGCCTTCAGCTTGGCGGGGTTGGACAGGCGATCCATCATGTTGGTGATGCCGCCGATCTTCAGTGCTTCGGTGATCACTTCCCAGCCGTACTGGATCAGCTTGGCCGCGTAACCGGCGTCGATACCCTCGGCCACCATTTTATCGAAGCACAGGATGGAGCCGGTCTGCAGCATGCCGCACAGGATGGTCTGCTCGCCCATCAGGTCGGACTTC
>CAZYQX010000059.1:0-10904 GCA_964649985.1 uncultured Pseudomonadales bacterium
CGGCGTTGGGATCGCCGTTGTAGGGCATCCAGGGGTCGGCCAGCATGATCACCTGCTGGGCCTGCAGCCCGCTGCCTAGCAGTAGGCCGCTGGCCAGGCAGAGGCTTCTCAGCAAGCGGCCCGGGCGGCTTGTGATATTGATCGGGTTGGGAGCCATGAGTGAGCCCTCACGCAAGCGCTGTGGCTGACCTGTTTCAGTGTAGTGCGCGATCGGGCAACGTGCGTAAGCAGGGAACGCCAGCGGCGGCCTTAGCGGCCCCCGCTACACCGGCATGGTGGGGGTTATTATTATTTGTTGTTGTTGTGAGCCGGTTAAGCCGGCTTTTATTATTTTTCCAGGCCTTTTTTATTCTTATATCGGCCAAGTGCGATAGTTTTTATTTTTTTGAGCAATAAACATTAGGCATGTACTGTGCCAGTTTTTAGATTCCTTTCGTGTCAGTGACTTGCGCCATCAGCTATGCCGCGCTGGGCTTGAGTGCTACGTCACCGTGTTACACATCTGCCCCGGCAGGTAACGAACCCGCTACTGAATATACACAGAGGGGGTTGAACTATTTGGTTATTAGCACTCTAATCTAGCGAGTGCTAAACTGGGTCCGCCCAAGCCATAGGCTAAGAGGGCATCCCTCAGGAGAGTCGGGAATGAACACGCAATTGATCCCTGTCCAAACCCTTGTCCCTGGTGCAAACCTGGCGGCCTATGTGTCGGCCGTCAACAGCGTCGCCATGCTCACGCCCGAACAGGAGCGCAAGCTGGCCGAGGCGCTCTACTACGACAACGATCTCGATGCCGCCCGCCAGATGGTACTCGCCCACCTGCGCTTCGTGGTGCACATCGCCCGCTCCTACGCCGGTTACGGCCTGCCCCAGGCCGACCTGATCCAGGAAGGCAACGTCGGCCTGATGAAAGCGGTGCGCCGCTTCAACCCCGAGAAAGGGGTGCGGCTGGTGTCCTTCGCCGTGCACTGGATCAAGGCCGAGATCCACGAATACATCCTGCGCAACTGGCGCATCGTCAAGATTGCCACCACCAAGGCCCAGCGCAAGCTGTTCTTCAACCTGCGCAGCGCCAAGAAGCGCCTGGCCTGGCTGAGCAACAGCGAGGCCGAGGCCATCGCCGGCGATCTGGGGGTCGATGTGGCCGAGGTGCGCCGCATGGAAGGCCGCCTGGCCGCCGCCGACACCTCCTTCGACGGCAGCATGGACGACGATGACGACGCCGCCCCGGCGCCGGCCCACTACTTGGAAGATACCCGCGCCGATCCGGCCCGCCAGCTGGAGGAAGAGGACTGGGAAGACAACAGCCTCGGCAAGCTGCACCTGGGTCTGGAGCGCCTGGATGCCCGCAGCCGCGACATCCTGGAGAGCCGCTGGTTGCGGGAGGACGACAAAGCCACCCTGCACGACCTGGCCGCCAAGTATGGCGTCTCCGCCGAGCGCATCCGCCAGCTGGAAGTGAACGCCATGAAGAAGCTCAAGGCGGTGATGGAGGCCTGATTCTCCAGCGCCGTGAGCCTCAAAAGCGCCGGCCTCGTGCCGGCGCTTTTGTTTGTGGTCGGCGGCTTTGGGGTACACTAGCGCCCTTTCCCGATTCCCGTGCGGGCGCGGCCAGCGCCGCCCTGCCGTTAGCGTAGCCGAACCCATGAGCCCAAAACTCATTCTCACCGCCGGCGCCCTGGCCGGCTTTCTCGGCGTGGCCCTCGGCGCCTTTGGCGCCCACGGCTTGAAAAGCCGGGTGGCGGAAGACCTGCTCGCGGTGTGGAACACCGGCGTGCAGTACCACATGTACCACGCGCTGGCGTTGCTGCTGGTGGGCTGGCTGCTGCAACAGTCCCCCGCCGACACCGCCCTGCGCTGGGCCGGCGGCCTGTTTCTGGCGGGCATCCTGCTGTTTTCTGGCAGTCTTTATACACTGGTGCTGAGTGGCGTGCGCCCGCTGGGGGCGATCACCCCCATCGGCGGCTTCGCCTTTCTCGGCGGATGGCTGGCACTGGCCTGGGGAGTCTTTAGGCAATGAGCGACAACACCAACGAGCAGGCCATCGAGCGCCGCCGCATTCGCAGCTTCGTGCGCCGCACCGGCCGCATGACCGACAGCCAAAGCCGCGCCTTCGAAGGCCAGTGGCCGCGCTTCGGCCTGGCGCTGGAGGACGGCCAGCTGGACTTCAGCCAGGTGTTCGGCCGCCGCGCGCCGGTGGTGTTCGAGATCGGCTTCGGCATGGGCGACTCCCTGCTGGAGATGGCCAAGGCCGCGCCTGAGAAAGACTTCATCGGCGTGGAAGTGCACACCCCCGGCGTGGGCCGCCTGATGGGCCGCATGGACGAAGAAGGCGTGCACAATATCCGCATCTTCGGCTGCGACGCGGTGGAAGTGCTGGCCCGCTGCATTCCCGACGCCAGCCTGTCCTGCGTGCAGATCTTCTTCCCCGACCCCTGGCACAAGAAAAAGCACAACAAGCGCCGCTTGGTGCAGCCTGAATTCGTGCAGACCCTGCGGCAGAAGCTCGCCATCGGCGGTGTGTTGCACCTGGCCACCGACTGGCAGCCCTACGCCGAACACATGCTGGAGGTGATGACGGCGGCCGAGGGCTACCGCAACCTGCACCCCGGCTACGCCCCCCGCCCGGACTGGCGCCCGCTGACCAAGTTTGAGAAGCGCGGTGAGCGCCTGGGCCACGGCGTGTGGGACCTGCTGATCGAGCGCGTGTCATGAGCCGGGCCCACTTCGACGTCGCCATGGACGTGCGCTGGGGCGAGATGGACGCCTTCGGCCACCTCAACAACGTGATGTACTACCGCTACTTCGAGGAGGCCCGCGCCCGCTGGCTGGCCACCATCGGCGTCGGCCTCACCCTGGAGGATGACGGCCCGGTGCTGGTCGCCTCCGGCGCCACCTACCTCAAACCCGTCACCTACCCCGCCACGCTGGTGGTGCGCTGTTACCCCGAAGCCCTCGGTCGCACCAGCTTCACCGTGCGGCATGAAGTGCGCGTTGAGGGCAGCGAGCAGGTGGTCACCGAAGGCTTCGGCAAGATCGTCTGGATCAGCCGGGAGACCGGGCGGCCCACGCCGGTGCCGGCGGTGATTCGGGGTCTGTTTGAGGGCGGTTGATTAACAGGCGGTTGAGTACTCCGCTGAAGGGCGCTGCAGTTCAGCGCCGAGGGCGGTGTGCGGTCTAGCCGGTACTCAGCCATTTGCCCAAAACATGGCGCAGCCTGTCGCGGGCGATGGGTTTGGTCAGCACGTCGCTCATGCCGGCCTGGCGGCATAGCGCCAGTTGCTCCGGCAGCACGTTGGCGGTGAGGCCGAGAATCGGCACGCGGGCGCCGGCATCGCCCAGGGCGCGAATGCGACGCGTGGCTTCCAGGCCGTCCATTTCCGGCATGTGCCAGTCCATCAGCACCAGATCCACCGGCTGTTGAGCGAAGGCGGCAACGCCCTGAGCGCCATTGTGGGCGCAGATCACCTGCAGCCCTTCCTTGCGCAGCAGGCGCTCCAGCACCAGGCTGTTGACGGGGTTGTCTTCCACCACCAGCACCGCGCCGCGCAGCGTGCCGCTGAGCGGCGCCGGGGCCTTGGCCAACGGGGCCTGTAGCGGGGCCGGCTGCAAGGTGCAGTGCCACTCGAAACAGCTCCCTTGGCCCGGGCTGCTGTTGAGCATGATGTTGCCGCCCATCAAATCGCTGAGCTGTTTGCAGATGGCCAGCCCAAGACCGGCGCCTTGCACCTTGCGGGTGCTGGAGTTGTCCAGCTGGCTGAAGGGCTGGAACAGCCGCTGGCGCATGCTGTCATCCAGGCCGATGCCGGTGTCTGTAACGGCCACTCGGCAGTGCACCAGGCCATCGTCGGCGTATTGCGTATCTAAGGAGAGGATGACGCCGCCACTGTCGCAGAAGCGGATGGCGTTGTGCAGTAGTTGCCACACCAGTTGCTGGATGCGATTGGCGTCGCCGCGCACGTTGCCGCTGGGCAGGGCGGTGGGTTGGTAGAGAAAAAACAGCCCCTTGGCCTCGGCCTGCGGCCGCAGCTCCTCCATCAAGGCGCGTAGCAGTGCGTCCAGCGAAAAACTGCACAGTTCCAGTCGCACCTCCCCCATATTGAGGCGGGCGTAGTCCAGGGTGTTTTCGGTCAGGCGGGCGAGGTCGTTCACCGATTGCTGAATAAGGCCCGCCAGGGCCTGTTGCTCGTCGCGATCCTGGCTTTCGATCAGCAGTGAGGTGGCGCCCATGATGCCGTTGAGGGGCGTGCGCATCTCATGGCTCATGTTGGCCAGGAAGGCGCTTTTCACATGGTTGGCGTAGGCCTCGCCCTGGCGGGAGCGCTCCGCTGCCACTTCGGCCTCGCGTATGGCGGTGATGTTGCGGCCCACCCCCAAGATATGCCAGCCAAGGCCGTTTTGGCCCGCCAGCGGTATGAGCCGGGTTTCCCAGCAGCTGTACTCCCCGTCCGGATTGACGTAGGGCTCCTCGTAGCGAATCGGATGGCCCGCCGCCAGGCAGCGCTGGTAGTTGGCTGCGATGCGTTGGTAGAAGCCGAGCGGGACGGCCTCGCGCAACGGGATGCCGGGGTAAAAAGGCTGCGCCATGGCCACCACATCGAGGTGGGCAGGGTTCAGCGCGGCGATGCTGAAGTCGCCCTGCTCCGCCCGGAGCAGAAACATGTTGTCGGGCGCATCCTGCCACAGGGCGCTGAAGCATGCTGCCATCAGCGATGGATCGATGTCCTCAACCATGGTGATGTCCTCGGCAACGACCTGGATACCGGTACGCTCGCACCGCTCTTCAATAGGCCCGAGAATAACATGGCTTTAAGTCAGTGCCAGCCTCGTTAGAGGCGGCTGCTCGGGATGTCCTTTGGGGGTGTGAGCGGCCTGCCCGGCGCCGCGATCAGCCGCTGCGGCTACTGGCAGGCGTCTGTCGGGCTTCCTGCTGGGAGCACCCAGTGGGTGGCTGGCTTGGGCGTCGAAAGCGCGCCGGTGTACATGCAGAACGGCCGCCCCTGCCGGGGGGGCAAGCCGTGCGAAAGGGGGCCCGATCCAGCGGCGCGGGGCCGTTCAGGACCGGATCGGGCGATCAGCGGCCTGGGATCAGGCCAGATCGAAGTCCGCCAGTCGTGGGGTGCGCAAGTCCTCCCGGTAGCGGGAGGGCTTCCAGGGCCAGGTGGCGGGCACGCCGTCCACGTCAAGGTACCAGCTGTTGCAGCCGGAAACCCAGATGGTGCCGCCGAAGGCGCCGGTGAGTTCCTCGGTGAAGGCCTTGGTCACCTGGGCATTGGGCGCCATGGCGGCAAATTCGCCGCGCTTGATCCGCTCCAGGCACTGCATGATGTAATCGACGCCGATGTCGGCAATGTCGATCAGCGACAGGTTGGTGATGGGGCTGTTGGGGCCGATCAGCATGAAGAAGTTGGGGAAGCCCGGCATGGCGATGGAGCGGTAGGTGCGCTCCCCCGCCTCCCAGGCCTGCTGCAGCGTATTGCCCTGCTCGCCGACGATGGTCTTGATGCCCCAGGCATTGGGGTAGAAGCCGGTGGCCAGCACCAGCAGGTCCAATGCGTGCAGGCGGCCGTCCTGGGTGCGGACCCCCTCTGGCTCGATGCGGCTGATGCCCTCGCGCACCACCTCGACGTGGCTGAGCTGCACCGCCGGGTAGTAGGTGTCAGACATGATCATGCGCTTGCACATCGCCTTGTGGTCCGGCGTCAGCTTCTCGCGCAGCACCGGGTCCTTCACCGTGTTGAGGCTCATGCGGCACATCCAGTCCACCAGCTGGCGGCGCAGGCCGGGGTAGAGGGCGGCGCGGCCAAACTGCTCGCCCACCCAGTCGTAGAAGCTGCGCGTGATTCGCCCCAGCACTGGGAAGCGGTGCTTCAAGGCGATGGCCAGTGGCGAATAGAACGGGTTGGGCGTGGCGATCATCCACTGCGGGGTGCGCTGGAACAGCGACAGCTTGCTGGCCACTTGCGCCAGTGGGCCGGTGGCTTGCACGCCAGAGGAACCGCTGCCGATGATGCCGATGCGCTTGCCACGGGTGTCATAGGACTCGTCCCAATCGGCGGTGTGCATGGTCTTGCCGGCGAAGCTCTCCAAGCCCTCAATCTCAGGGTACTTGCGCTCGCGCAGTGGGCCGGTGGCCGCCACCAGCACGTCAAACACCTCGCGCTGGCCATCGGCGGTTTCGGTGTGCCACTGTTTGTCGCGGTACTCCGCCCGGGTCACCTCGGTGTTGAAGCGAATGAACGGCAGCAGCTGGTACTTCTCCGCCACCCGCTCGAAATACTGGCGGATCTCCGGCCCAGGCGAGAAGCGGCGGCTCCAGTTGGGGTTGGGCTCGAAGGCGTAGCAGTAGGAGAACGAGGCCACGTCGCAGGCCACGCCGGGGTAGCGGTTCTCCCGCCAGCATCCCCCCACCGAGTTGGCCTTCTCGTAGATCACGAAATTGCGGTTGCCGGCGGCCAGCAGCTTGATGGCCAGCAACATGCCGGACATGCCGGCGCCGACGATGCAGATACGAGGGTCACGCGTGCTCATGCTCAAGGGCCTCGAAGGATGTTCAACGGGCCCAGCATAAGCCAGAGCAACAGGCCGAGCTATCACAGAAATGATCATTCGGCACTGTAAAAAAGTTAAAATGGCAGGTTAATCCCACTCTGTTTCAGGTGTTTCATGTCCCTCGATGCCTTCCTCAAGCAACTGGCCGAAGCCCCCGAGCGCATCGCCTTCGCCGATACCATCGCCGCCATCGATGCCCATTTCGACTTCAGCCCCACCGAGTTTCGCAACGGCGACACCCTGAACGAAGCCGGCAAGAACTCCGGCTCCTGCAAGATCTTCTCCTTCGCCAAGCGCCAGGGGCTGAGCGAGCAGGCCACCCTGCACTGCTTCGGCGATTTCTACCGGGTGGATGTGCTGCAGCACCCCGAGGCAGACGACCACCAGAACATCCGCAACTTCATGCGCCACGGCTGGGCCGGCATCCACTTCAGTGGCGAAGCGCTCACCCCGCGCTAAGCCCGGTGCGCCTTTCCCGCCAGGCTCTCGACGGCCGCGCGGGAAAGGCGTAGAATTTGCTCCCCACGCGCCCTTAGCTCAGCTGGATAGAGCGTTGCCCTCCGGAGGCAAAGGTCAGAGGTTCGAATCCTCTAGGGCGCGCCATTTTAAGCATTTGATTACAAAGCAAATCTTATCAAGATTTAGCGCCTGACACTTTGCCTGAAACCCTCACTTCATGCCATCTGGTACGCAGGTGGTACGCAATTTCGCCCAACGGGCATACCCGCAACACTTGCTGAAGACGTAGTTCGCCCGGGGTTGAGTCTTCGCCCAACGGCTTTAATCATGCTGCGTGAAACTAATGCGTGCCGTACAGGGCTTCAACCGCGCTTCAAGCTGTTGTCACGCCTCGCGCGCGCGTAATGCGCAGATAACCCCTTTGTCGATGCTAAGCGGCCCCCATGTTCAGGGAGGAGGCCGGGCGCATCCATGTCTGAGACGAAGACGCGTCCGGATTTTTAACTGTCCGGTTTTCTGTCCGGTTGTCCGGTTTCAGCTGAAGTGAACGTCGCCACGCTGGCATTGCGCACTGTGAATTTGTGCCCGCCGACTGTGACCAGTAAGATTTTTAGTAGCGTTACCCCTGGTAACTTATAAAGGAGTACGCTTTTTGGGCCCTATAAAGTGCTCCATCGCCCCGAAAACCGTACTCATAGCGGGGCCTGTCCATGGCCCAGCATGCAGTCTCGCCCCGAAAATCGTACCCAACAGAGCGAAAAATCGAACCGGATTATCCGTTAGGAAGGCTCAGGGGCCGGATCGGTACCTTGGAGGGAGGAACCTCCAATTGTTTACCTCGGCACTCATCGATGGGCTGCCAGGTGAGTGCATAGAGGGAGCATCGCGGGCCCACCTTCTGGAAATGCCCCTCGCGCGTGCAGACAATCAGGTTGCGGGCAATCAGCAATCCAAGTGATTTCGATAGCGTGTCCTTGGATCGTGCGACACCGGCCTCTTTAACCTGCTCAAAAGTGGCGCTGAGGTCACCGTTGTTGTTTCCCCGATACTGGTAGCACAGAAACATCAGCAGCTTCACCGCCGCACCACTGAGGCTGCGGTAGTCCTCATGCTCCATCAAGCGGCGAGGGATACCTGCAAACGAAGTGGTTTTACCTCGGCCATTGGCCCGCATTTTTCGATGGCTCATAGTGTTATCCCCTCTCCGGTGTCAAATTTGAGGCGAGCGAAGCCCGCCCGCCCAATGGGCAGGTTTTGGTTTTGCACATGCTTATGCCTCTGAGTTGGCGGCGCGAGCTTCCAGCCAGGCACCTACGGCGTTGGAGGGGTAACCCACACGGCGAGCTGAGATTTTCACGCGTTTGACGAACAGGCCATCACGCTCCATACGCCATAGGGTCGTCAAAGAAATGCCGCCGAGCACAGCACAAACTTCGGGAGGGGTTAAATAGCGAAACGCCTGAAATTCGCCGTTTTTTAAGTTTTCGATGGTTTTTATTTGTTTTGATGTGTTTTCTTTGTTTTGCATATTAATGCCTCATTTTTAGTGCTTGCCCCCCTTGGCGGTCTTCTTTTAAGCAATCAACATGGCCTGTAGGTCCGTCAGCAAATGCCTGAATCCATGCGCTTATGCTCGTTCAAGGCACTTCATGTTGATGCGGGTCGAAGCATAACAAATACAAAAACCTGGCATCACAAGTTCCACGTGAAACATAAAAATTTAATCACTTCCAAAAAATATTTTTAATTAAATCGAGATTTAACAACACAAGCGGTTGCTCAAGTGGTAGCGCTTCCGAACCCGCCATGCACACCTGCATCTGGTCCAATACATACTGCGCCAGGCACACCCGAGTATTGAGTCGCAACGTGTTATCCACCATCCCCCAGTCAGCCGCGATCACCGCTTGCTGGGCCGGGCTCAGTGCCGGGTTGGGGCCGATCAGTAGCGCAAGCTCGGTGGTCCATGCGTGATCCTCGCTTGCCGGGTTGGGCGAGGTGTCCATCAGCTCGGGTATCCCCCTGAAACGGCTCAACACGAAATCCCGGTAGTCCCGGTTGCGCTCGCAGTAGGCCCGTACATGCCAGCGGGTGCCGGTGAACACCAGTGCGTGTGGCGCTATCACCCGGTCTTCGCCTTCGGGCACCGTCATCGAGGTGTAGTGCACCTCCACCCGCCGCCGCTCCCGGGCCGCTTGCACCAGCGGGCGCAGCAGTTCCGGCCTGATATGTCGCACCGGTACCCGCAGTACCTGTACCGGGCTGTGCGGCAGTGGCAGTGCCTCCACCATGCCGCTCAATTCCTGATGGCGATCCAGAAGGTGCAGATATTCGTCTGCCTCGCCCCGGGTGAAGCGAGGAGCGAACTCGGCCGTGGGCACATAGCCCTTGATGTGCTTGTCGTACAACAGGTTGCCCGGTGCCAGCGCCAGATACTCGTTGATGTCGCGTGAGGCCTGCTGCCGGCCGATGTTGAAGCTGGCGCACAGGTGTTTGGTGGTCAGCCGCCCTTCCCATAGCGCCACGATTTCCAGCAGGCGGTAGCGCAGTAGGGTGTCCCAGCGGGTGTAGGCGGTTGGCTGAGTGGGCATGTAGCGCTCCGGGGTATGCCTGAAAAAGCGACATAGATATGTATACAGAATAGATGTGTATCTTCAGAGTGCATATCATCACATCCATCTCAGGCATCACAAGCAGCAATCAGCCTCTAACGCGCTTTTTTTGCACAGTAGAATCGCGGTTAAATGTCGCGCTTGCCTCATACAATCAGACAGGGATGGCCTGATATGCTGAACCCCCATACCCTGACGCGCCTCGCAACAAGCGCGCGCAGTGCCCCCATCGACCCAAGGCTGACCGCATGACCGCACCTTCAACACTCGCCGATGCCCTGCTCGCCCTGGTGCCCGAAGATGGCAGCACCATCGGCAACCAAGCCTTATATAAGCAACTGCAGGCCCAGCAACCCGCGCTCAGTGAAGAGGCGTTCTGGCAAGCCCGCGACGCCCTCATCGCCGCCGGCAGCCTCGCCAAGGGCCAGGGGCGAGGAGGTGCCGTCAAGCGCGTGCTGGGGGCCGGGGTCAGTGGTGTGCGCGAAGTGAGCCCCGGCTACCTGGCCCAGGCCGATGAGGCCCCCGCTGCCCAGGCAAAAGCCAAAAAGCCCGCCCGCGCCCCGGCCGAGCCGGAGCAGAACAACACCCTGCAAGCCCTGCAGAAAACCCTCTGGGCCACCGCCGACAAGCTGCGCGCCAACATGGATGCCGCCGAGTACAAACACATCGTGCTCGGGCTGATCTTCCTCAAATACATCTCCGACAGCTTCAACGGCCGCCGCGACGAGCTCAGCCGCAAGCTCAGCGACCCCAGCGACGACTACTACCTGGGCGACGACGACCCCGAGCTGCTGGCCGCCGAGCTGGAAGACCGCGACTACTACCGCGAAGTGAACGTGTTCTGGCTGCCCGAAGTGGCCCGCTGGGAAGCCCTGCGCGCCGCCGCCAAACAGGCCGACATCGGCAAGCGCATCGACGACGCCCTGGCCGCCATCGAAGCCGAAAACCCGCGCCTGAAAAACATCCTCGACAAGCGCTACGCCCGCGCCCAGCTGCCCGATGGCAAGCTCGGCGAGCTGGTCGACCTCATCTCCACCATCGGCTTCGGCAGCGACGCCAACAAAGCCCGCGACCTGCTTGGCCAGGTGTACGAATACTTCCTCGGCCAGTTCGCCTCCGCCGAGGGCAAGAAGGGCGGCCAGTTCTACACCCCCGCCAGCATCGTCAACACCCTGGTGGCGGTGCTCAACCCCCACCATGGCAAGGTCTACGACCCCTGCTGCGGCTCCGGCGGCATGTTCGTGCAGAGTGAGAAATTCATCGAAGCCCACGGCGGCAAGC
>CAZYQX010000060.1:0-10631 GCA_964649985.1 uncultured Pseudomonadales bacterium
CGGCGGCATTTTCGCCAAGGCCTCCAAGCCCAATTTCGACAACAACAACCCGCGCAGTTGGCTGGCCACCCTGGACGGCGCTGGCGCACGCGCCAAAGCCGCCATGGATAACGGCTTTGAGGGCTTCCCGCTGTTCGCGGCGGCGGTGATCATCGCCCACATGCTGCACGCCGACCAGGCCAAGGCCGACCTGCTGGCCATGGGCTATATCGCCTCCCGCCTGGCGTTCACCTTCCTCTACATCAAGGGGCTCGGCACCCTGCGCAGCCTGAGCTGGGTGGCGGGAGTTGCCTGTGTGGTGGGGCTGTTCAGCATCGCCGCATGACGGGCATAGGGCGGGCATCGCATCCCGCGATGCCCGCGACATGGGCTCATGCGTCGCAATAGCGCTGCCACATTTCGCGCATGGCCTGTTCGAAGTGTTGTGCAAATCGCGGAGCATCACACAAGGGTGATGCCAGCAGCCGCTGGCGCAATTGCGCCCTGAGACCCGCCAGCCCCGACAGGTCCTCAGCCCAACGCCGGGCGATCGCCACGTAGTCGTCATCATCGCCGGCAATCCAGGACTGCAAGCCCATATTCTGCAGCAGGCTTTCGCCCTGGTGAGCCACCAGGCGATCCCCGCGACGCGTGATAAAGGGCACCCCCATCCAGAGTCCCTCCACGCTGGTGGTCGCACCGGTAAACGGGAAGGGATCGAGCACCACATCAACGCGCTGATAGCTTTCCAGGTATTCCCGGCGGGGACTGGCGCCTTCCAACAGCAAGCGTTCGGGGGCTACCCCATGGGCAGCAAATCGCGCCAGCAAGGCCCGCTGCTCGGTCTCATCGTTCAACTGCTTGGTCTTTACCAGCAGCCGAGCCTGCGGCACCGCCGCCAGCACGGCGGCCCACAGCCGCAATACGCCCTCCCCCACCTTGCTCAGATTGTTGAAGCAGGCGAAGGTGAAGGGGGCGCCACTGAGCGCTGGCAACTCCGAAACCGCGATCTCAAGCGCAGGAGGCGTAAAGCAGAGGCGCGTTTCAGGCAGATACCACGGCTGCTCGACAAACTGTTCACGCTCCTGCTGCGGCACTGAATGCGGATCCACCAAGATGTAATCCATGGCGCGCAAGCCGGTGGTCGCCCAGTAGCCCAGCCAAGCGACCTGAATGGGGGCGGGTTTGTAGGCGAACAGCGGCAAACGGTTTCCCGCCGTGTGGCCGGAGAGATCCACCAGGATGTCGATAGCATCTGCGCGAACGCGTTCGGCCGCTTGCGCATCCGACAGCCCCGCCAAGCAGTGCCATGCGCTCGCCACGGCCTGCAGGCGCTCGCTCAGGGCATCCATCACACTACTGGTCGGATAGAGCACGATGTCCAGGCTGCGCCCGGCCAGTGCCCCCAGCACGCCTTCCAAAAAGTAACCCACCGGATGCTCACGCAAATCACCCGATACAAAGCCCACCCTCAAGCGCCGCTCTGGCTCACGCAGGTTGCTGTGCGGGCGAAGCTGCTTGCGCAGCGGCAGTTCGAATCGCTTGGCATAAGCCAGGTGCTCGGCGGTTATGCTGGCCGGGCTGATGGTGGCATCGTATTGCATCGCCATCAGCAGGTTGCTGTAGCTCGAGGCATCCTCAGGGGCCAGGGCCAAGGCCTTGCGATAGCTCTCCAACGCCTCAGGGATGAGCCCCTGCTCCAGCAACACATTGCCCAGATTGCAGAAACTCGATGCAAAACGGGGATTGCATGCCATGGCCTGGCGGTGGGCCTCTGCCGCTTCGGCCAGACGCCCCAACCGCAGCAGGATATTGCCCAGATTGGTGTATGCCGGCGCCGATTGGGGATCCAGCGCAATCGCCTGCCGCAGGCTGCTCTCGGCCTCGGGCAGGCGATCCTGCAATTCCAACACGTTGCCGCGCTGACTATAAGCGGAGGCATAGTTTGGGTTGATGGCAATGGCGCGATCAAACGCAGCAATGGCCTGGGCCAAGTCTCCCTGAAGGCGAAACACATTGGCCAGATTCGCCTCGGCCATGGCAAAGTGAGGATTCAAGGAAATGGCTTGGCGATAAGCCTCGCCAGCCTCATCCAACCGCCCCTCCCGCTGGCACACGTTGCCAAGGCCATTGAGGGCCTCGACATGCTGGGGGACCAGCGCAAGCGCCTTGCGGTAACTCTCTTCAGCCCGCGCCAATTGCCCCTGATGGAACAATACATTGCCCAAATTGAAGTGGGCATTGGCATGACGGGGTTGCAAGGCAAGCGCCTGGCGAAAACTGGCAGCCGCCTCTGCCAACTTGCCCAACGCCTGCTGGGCCAGACCGAGATTACTGAAACAATCGGCATTGCCCGGCTGCAGCTTGACGGATTTATTCATCAGGCTGACAGCCTCTGCGGGCCGGCCCCGCTGGTAGGCCACCACGCCCGCCAGGTGCAGGGCATCCACATGCTTGGGGGCCACGCGCAGAATCTGCGCCAGCAGCTGTTCCGCCGCAGGCAACTGGCCGGCCTGGAAGCTGGCCACCGCCATGTCGAACAGGCGTGGCACTTCGCCGGCATTCGGGCGTTCGACGGCCGTCTTGACCACCTCTGCCTCACCCTTGAGGCAACACTGCTTGTACTTTTTACCACTGCCGCAGGGGCAGGGATCATTGCGACCTGGCATGCTCATGCCGTCATATCCTGGTGCGGTCCATTGGAGGCTGGCGCTTGGTCAGTACCATGCCAGATCCGCCACAGCAGTTCGACAAGGTGCTGAGAGAAGTGCTCGGCATTGCACAATGGCGAAACCAGCAAGCGCTGCCGCAGCTGTTGCCTGAGCTCGGCAAGCTGATGCAAATCCCGAGACTTTTTCACCGCCAGTGCCACATAGTCTGCCTCATCCTCAGCAATCCAGTCGGCCATGGACAGGTTGTACAACAAGGACTCACCCTGATGCGAAATCATGCGGTCTCCCCTGCGCGTGATGAAGGGCACCCCCATCCACAATCCCTCAACACTGGTGGTTCCGCCACTGAACGGGAATGGGTCGAGCACGATATCCACACGGTTGTAAGTAGCCAAATACGCATCCCGCGGTGAAGGACCTTCCAGTATCAACCGGTCGGCTGAGATGCCAAAGTGCATAAACTGTTCTTTTAGCCGGGCACACACCGTTTCATCACCGAGCTGCACGGCTTTACACAGCAAGCGGGAGCCCGGCACGGCCTGCAACACCTCGGTCCACAGCGAGATCACTTTCGGCCCCAGTTTAGCCAGCGAGTTGAAGCTGCCAAAGGTCAGTGCGCCATGGCGCAGCGCCGGCAATTCAGCTACCGGCACATCCACATCCGGCGGCGTAAAGCAAAATCTACTGTCGGGCAGATAGGCCACCTTTTCGGTGTACTGATCTTGTTCCTGCGCTGGTAACGAATAACGGTCACTGATCACATAATCCATGCACCGCAGACCAGTACTCGCCCAATACCCCAACCAACTCACTTGCTTTGGGGCAGGCCGGAGAGCGAACAACATCAAGCGGTTCCCCGCCGTATGACCCGACAAATCCACCAGGATGTGTATGCCATCCTCCGCGATCATCTCAACAGCACGCGCATCGCTCACTCCCGCCAGGGAGCGCCAGGGCCACCCCAGGGCTTTGAGCCTTGCGCTCAAAGCATCCTCAGTGTGAGTGGTGGGGTACAGGACCACATCCAACGCCCCACCTTTAAGAGCGCCAAGCACACTCTCGATAAAATAACCAACGGGATGCTCGCGGAAATCTCCCGATACAAAGCCAACCTTCAAGCGTTCTTCAGGCTGCGGGGGCAGCGCCTTGGCGCGCACCTTCCGTAGAGGTGCCTCAAAGCGCCGCGCGAATGCTTGGTGCTCTGCCAGGATCTGTTCAGGGCTCAAATCATCCTGATAATGTAGCGCCATCAGCAAGTTGCTGAAGTGGGCGACATTGTCCGGCCGCAGTTGCACGGCACGACGGAAGGCAACACTAGCCTCTTTAACGCGCCCCAGCTCCAATTGCACACCGCCCAGGCTGGCGTAGGCCAGATCAATGCCCGGCTGCCTGTTATTCAGCGTCTCCAATAGACTCTCGGCCTCAGCTACACGACCGCGACGCGTGAAGAGATTGGCCAGATTGATGTAGCCACCAGGAAAGTCCGGGTCAAGGGCTATTGCGCGGCAAAGACACTCCTCTGCAGCGTCGTCCTGCTTCAGCAAGGCCAGTAGATCACCTAGCTGGCTGTAGGCCGGAGCATGGTCTGGCGCGACGCTGATTGCCTGGCGAAAACTAGCTTCCGCCGCCGCCCGGTCACCATGCTCGCGCAGTACCTGCCCCAGATTGCACATCGCCTGAAAGTGCCCCGGTTGGATTGCAATGGCGCGCCGGTAGGCGTCGATGGCCTGCGGCAACTGCATCAAACCGTGCCAGGCATTACCCAACCCATTTAAAGCCGGCGCGAAATCCGCTTGTATCGCTAACGCACGCTCAAAGCTGGCGATGGCATGCTCACACTCACCCAACTTCACCAAGGCGTTGCCGAGATTTGAATGCACGTGGGCTTGAGCCCCATTCAAGCGCAGTGACTGCCGATAGCTGCTCACCGCCTCGGCAAACTCGCCACAAGCCTCCTTCGCCAGGCCAAGATTGTTGAAGGCATCCGGGTTGCGTGGATTCAGTTTCACTGACTTTGCTATCAGCCTGGCACCCTCTGCCGGCCTGCCAAGCTGGTAGGCCACCAGCCCACCCAAATGAAGTGCATCCACATGCGTCGGCGCGCTGGACAGCAGCTGTTGCAATACGCCATCAGCATCGCCCAAGCGGCCATGCTCATAAAAAGTGCAGGCCGTCTGAAAGCAATATGCCACCTCCGCAGGCGACATTCGCACAGGCAAGCCCCCTGCCCGGCTGCCCTGACAGCACTGTTTAGATTTCTTGCCACTGCCGCAGGGGCAGGGGTCATTGCGACCGACTTGGTTCATGTTTTTATTGTTCCAACCACAACATCCAAAGCCTTTGGCTGACGGTCAGTCAGTGCCGGTTTGTTTTACCCGAATAAGCTGAGACACCGGAAAACCCAGTTGGCGGGCCTGGCCCACCAACGCTTGATAGGTGCGTTCGTCCAGTTGGGGCGTGCGCGCCAACAGCCACAGATAGGAGCGATCAGGCCCCGCGATAAGTGCGTACTGGTAGTTGCGCTGGTCCAGCGCCAGAATGTGATAACCACCATAGAACGGCCCAAAGAACGACACTTTCAGGCTGCCTACATCGGCTGATTGAAGGAAATAGGCCCGCCCTTCGGCCTGGCGCCACTCGCCCGTCACGGGGTCGAAGCCCCGGTTGATCACCCGCACGCCACCGTCCTCCCGCATGCTGTAATCGGCGGTCACCCGTTCCAGCCCACGCTCGAAGCTGTGATCCAGGCGGGCAATCTCGTACCACTGCCCCAGATAGCGCGGCAGCTCAAAGCCTTTTACCGGCTGCGTGCCCTCAGGCAAACCCACACAGCCCACCAGGACCAGCACCATCAGCAGCGCTAAGCGGCGCATCATCACACCTCACCGTTCCAGATGCGCCAGAGGGTCTGGCGGAAATGAGCTGAAAAACGCTCGGCATCGCACAGTGGCGAAAGGCGGAGGCGTTCTCTCAGCCCTTGGCGAAGCTCGGCCAGGGCGTTGAGGTCAGCCGCCTTTGCCACGGCCTTCGCCACATAGGCGGCCTTGTCGTCGGCAATCCAATCACTCATCTGCAGATTGTGCAGAATGGATTCACCCTGGTGAGCGATCATGCGATCCCCCTTCAGCGTGAGTACCGGCACGCCCATCCAGAGGCCTTCCACAGTGGTAGTCCCTCCGGTGAAGGGGAAGGGGTCCAGTACCATGTCCACCTGCTGGTAGACCTCGAAGTATTCCTGCCGGGGCGATGGCCCCTGTAGCAGCAGGCGCTCGGCGGGAATGCCGTGCGCGGCAAAGCGCGCCTGCAGCCCCTGGCGCGCCTTCTCTCCCCCGAGTTGGCGAGCCTTGCATAACAGGCGCGCGGTAGGCACTGCGTGCAGTATCTCGACCCACAGCGCCACCACTTCGTCCCCTAGCTTGGGCAGCGCATTGAAGCTGCCAAAGGTGACCACACCACTGGCCAATGCCGGCAGCGCTCCCACCGGAGGGGCATCGCGCGGAGGCGTGAAACACAGTCGGGTATCCGGCAAATAAACCACCTGTTCGGTGAATTGCTGCCGTTCAGCCTCTGGTAGCGAATAAGGATCCGCCAGGATGTAATCCATGCTCTGCAAGCCCGTGGTCGCCCAGTAGCCCAGCCAGCTCAGCTGCACCGGCGCCGGCTTCAAGGCAAACAGCGGCAAGCGGTTCGCGGCAGTATGGCCGGCGAGATCGACGAGTATGTCAATCCCATCCTCCTGGATACGCAAAGCCGCCTGCTGATCGGTCAACCCAGACAGGGGATGCCAGGCCCAGCCTTGTTCCCGCAAGCGCTGGCTTAGGGCATCGCCACCCCAACCGGTTGGATACAGCACCACCTCGATATCCGTGTCCCGCAACTGCGCCAACACCCCTTCGATGAAGTAGCCCACCGGATGCTCGCGCAGGTCGCCCGACACAAAGCCCACCCGCAGGCGCTCCACCTGCTGCCGACGAGAAACCCGCAAGCGCTGCTTGCGCCTTGGCTGCTCGAAACGGCGCGCGTAGGCCTGGTGCTCCGCCAACAGCTGTGCGGGATCTTGCTTGCCATCGTAGTGCAGCGCCATCAAATAATTGCTGAAGTTGGACGGGTCCTCCGGGCAGAGTGTGAGCGCCTGGCGGTAATATCCCATGGCCTCTTCGTTGAAGCCCTGATCCAGCAGCAAGTTGCCCAGATTGATGACGCCGCCTACATAGTGAGGGTCCAGCGCAATCGCCTGGCGCAGGTGCACTTCAGCCTCGTCCGGTCGCCCCAGGCTAACCAGTAAATCGCCCAGCTGGCTGTGAGCAGGCGCAAAGCCCGGGCAGATTTCGATGGCCCGCTTGCAAGCCTCCTCTGCCCCCGCCTGATCACCCTGCTGGCTCAATACAATGGCGAGGTTGCACAGGGCGCGATAATGATCGGGTTTGAGGGCGATGGCCTGACGATAGGCATCAACCGCCGCCGCCAACTGGCCCTGCCGTTGCAGTGCATTGCCCAAACCATTGTGCGCCGCGAAGGCCTCCGGGCTCAGTGCCAAGGCTTGGCGAAAACTGGCTTCGCCTTGTGCAACCTGCCCTTGGGCCAGCAACACATTGCCGAGGTTGATATGCGCTTCCGAGAACCGCGCATCCAGCCGCAGGGCCTGCCGGTAGCTGGCGGCCGCCTCCACCAACTTGCCCGATGCTTCCAGCGCCAAACCAAGATTGTTGTGCGATATGGGGTTGGCGGCATGCAAGCGCACCGATTTGCCCATCAGCCGAGCCCCTTCCTCGGCGCGCCCCAGCATATAGGCCACCAATCCCCCCAGATGCAAGGCATCCACATGTTGCGGGGCCGCCTGAAGAATCTGCTGCAACAGCTCATCGGCTTGCGCCAGCTGGCCGGCATCAAATAGTCCGCAAGCCGCCTGAAAGGCATGCGCGACCTCGGCCGGCTGCATGCGCCGCGCGGGGGCTACCGAGGCCTGACCCGCACAGCACTTTTTGAACTTCTTGCCACTGCCACAGGGGCACGCATCGTTGCGGGCAGGCTGGGACATATTATTAGAATCCTTGCACCGTTGATGGCGCTCGACCTGGCTCGCCTCTCAGGGCGGCGGCCGAGGCAAACCGTCAGTCTCGCCGCTTGGGGCTGAGCAGTTCGATCTTGTAGCCGTCCGGGTCTTCCACAAAGGCCAGGATCGACTCGCCGTGCTTCATCGGCCCGGCCTCCCGGGTGACCTTGCCGCCGGCGGCCTTGATCTGCTCGCAGGCCTGGTACACATCATCCACCTCGATGGCGATGTGGCCAAAGCCATTGCCCAGCTCATAGCTCGGCGTGTCCCAGTTGTGGGTGAGTTCGATGGCGGCGTGCTGATCCTCCGGGCCGTAGCCCAGAAAGGCCAGGGTGAAGCGCCCCTCGGGGTAGTCCTTGCGGCGCAGCAGCTGCATGCCCAGCACCTCGCTGTAGAAGGCGATGGAGCGCTCCAGCTCGCCGACGCGGATCATGGTGTGCAGCAGTCTCATGCGTTGTCCTCCAGCAGCTGGAAACCGCCCAGGATGTCGTCCACCACATCGTCATCCATGCCCTTGTGCTCCAGATCGCACTCATAGGTGGCGTAGACAAACAGGTCACCACTGGCCAGATACCACTCCCGGCACCAGCAGCCTTCATCCGCGTAGGCAAACAGCCAGCCCTTGAAGGGCCCGACGCTTACATTCTTGCGCGGCAGTTTGGCGGCCAGCAGGTCTTCGGCGAAGGCGGCCAGGTCCTCATCCCCCACCACCTCGCCCTCGCACTTGAGGGTGCTGATTTCGATCGAGCCGACGCCATCCGGGTCGCTCACCATCAGCGACTCGCCGTCGTCCTCCACCTCCCAGTCCTCCGGCAGATCCAGGTGCCACCACTCGGTGCCGACGATATTGCTCATGTTCAGTTCCTCGTTGATGCTCCCGGCAGGCCGGCAAGATCAGGTAGACATTCGGGTGGCTGCACCCAGATCACAACGCATTACCAGCGCATCCTCGCGCCCATCGGCGGCGGCATAGTAGCGCTTGCGCCGCCCCACTTCGCTAAAGCCTGCGCGTTGATAGAGGGCAATGGCCGGGGCGTTGCTCACGCGCACCTCAAGAAAACAGACCACCGCACCGCTGTCACGAGCGCTGTTCAGCACCTGCTGCAGCAGTCGCCAGCCCAGCCCGCGCCCCTGGGCGTTCGGCTCCACCGCGATGTTGAGCAGTGTCGCTTCATCTAGCACCAGGCACTGCACCGCATAGCCCAACAACACTCCCGCCTGCTCTAGCACCCAGGCAGGATGCTGGTCGCTCAGGCTGTCGCGCAGATTGCCCTCGCTCCAGGGATAGGCGGTGGCGCGGGCTTCCAGGGCGATGGCGGCGCTCACCTCCTCGCCCCGCAGCGGGCGCAACAGGATTTCAGCCATGCCGCAGGCTACTGAGATCGCGCCAGGTCTCGGCCTTGAGGCTGGGCTCATCCAGCATGGCCCCCAGGGCATGGCTCACCAGCACGGTGGCCTCATGGGCGGCGTGACGTTCACCACGCGCCTCTCGCCAGGGGCGATCCAACAGGTATTCACAGGCCTGCTCGCCCAGGGCCAGCAGGATGCCGGCCCCCTCGTCCACCCGGCGCACCACGGCGGCGGCGAGCATTTCACGGGCGGCCTGGGCGCTCTTGTCGAAATCGTGCTTGTCCACCGGCGGCCAGTCGAAGATATGCGGCTGGATGTCACCGGCCTTGAAGCCCAGGGCAAACAGCATCTCACCCAGCAGGCGCTGCTGAGCGGAGGTGAAATGGGGGCGATCTGGCGCCAGGCTCTCCACCACCAGCACACCACAGTCGGTACTCACCAGGGCCAGCCTGAAACGCGGGTGCAGCGACTCCGCCACCGGGCTGCTCGCCTGCGGCGCGGGCGCGGCCCGGGGGGGCGCGATCTGGAATTCCTCCCCCCCCGGTAAACCGGCCGGCGCGGGCTCGGCGGCAGGCACCGCCGCGGGTGCAGCCAGCTGGGTAGCCCCCACTAGCGGGGCCAGTTGATCAGCAAGACGCGAGGCTTCGACCAGCGGCGCCGCGAGTGGCGCCGAGGGCTCGGCCTCAGGGAGTGGCGATTCGTCGGCCCACTGGGCCTGGGGCGAGGGCTTGGCCAGCGGCAGGACGAAGCGTGGCACCCACACCGGGATGCCCAGCGCCTTGAGATAACTCAGGCGCCGGCGCTCGTCCTCCACCCGCCCGGACATTACACGCCCTGGCGCTGGGGATGCTCCTTCAACACCCCGGCGGCGAGGATGTTGAGGGCATTCAGATAGGCCTTGGCGGACGCCACCACGATGTCGGTGTCGGCGCCCTGGCCGTTTACGATCTGGCCGGCCTTGTCCAGGCGCACGGTGACTTCGCCCTGGGAGTCCGAGCCACTGGTGATGGCGTTCACCGAGTAGAGCTTGAGCTTGCTGCCGCTGTTGGCCACCTGCTCAATGGCCTTGAAGGCCGCATCCACCGGACCATCGCCCTCGCCACTGACCTGCACCTCGCCACCATCCACCCACAGGGTGAGGTTGGCGCGGGGCTTTTCGCCGGTCTTGGAATAGGCTTCCAGCGCCTTGAGCTGGTACTTGTCGCTGGGCTCGAAAGCCGTGGCGTCGCTCATCAGGGCCTGCAGATCCTCATCGAAGATCTCGTGCTTCTTGTCGGCCAGATCCTTGAAGCGGGCAAAGGCGGCATCCAGCTCGGCGTTGTCGGCGAAGCTGAAACCGAGTTCCTCCAGGCGGGCGCGGAAGGCGGCGCGGCCGGAGTGCTTGCCCATCACCAGTTTGTTGTCGGCCCAGCCCACGTCCTGGGCGCGCATGATCTCGTAGGTCTCGCGGTGCTTGAGCACGCCATCCTGGTGGATGCCCGACTCGTGGGCAAAGGCGTTGGCGCCGACGATGGCCTTGTTGGGCTGCACCGGGAAGCCGGTGATGGAGCTCACCAGACGCGAGGTGGGCACGATGT
>CAZYQX010000061.1:0-10339 GCA_964649985.1 uncultured Pseudomonadales bacterium
GCAACCAGTGAGGTCGCGAACAGCAACAGTTGCTCCAGCGCATCCACCTCAGAGGCGGGCGAAGCAACGCCCGGCCGCAGCGATGGTGGCCTCGATTTCGGCTTCGCCATGGGCGCTGGAGACAAATCCCGCCTCAAACGCCGACGGGGCCAAGTAAACCCCCTCCTCCAGCATCAGGTGGAAAAACGTCTGGAAGCGCGCCACATCGCAGGTGGTGGCCTGGGCGTAGCTGGTCACCTGCGCGTCGGCGGTGAAGAACAGGCCAAACATGCCGCCCACCTGGCTGGTGGTGAAGGGAATGCCGGCCGCTTCCGCCTGCGCCTTGAGGCCCGCCAGCAGTTGCCCGGTGCGTGCCGTCAGTTGCTCGAAGAAGCCCGGCGCGCTGATCTGCTTCAGCATGGCCAGGCCCGCCGCCATGGCCACCGGATTGCCCGACAGGGTACCGGCTTGATAGACGGGGCCCAGCGGCGCCAGCTTCTCCATGATGGCGCGCTTGCCGCCAAAGGCACCCACCGGCATGCCGCCGCCGATCACCTTGCCCAGGGTGGTGAGATCGGGCTCGATGCCGTAGACGGACTGGGCGCCGCCCAGCGCCACCCGGAAGCCGGTCATCACCTCGTCGAAGATCAATACTGCACCGTGCCGGTCGCACTGCTGGCGCAGAGCCTCAAGGAAGCCGGGCATCGGCGGGATGCAGTTCATGTTGCCCGCCACTGGCTCCACGATCACACAGGCAATCTGATCGCCGATCTCAGCGAATAGCTGCTCTACGGCGCCGATGTCGTTATAGGGCAGGGTGAGGGTGTGCTGGGCCAGGTCGCGCGGCACGCCAGCAGAGGAGGGCTCGCCCAGGGTCAGCGCACCGGAGCCGGCCTTCACCAGCAGCGAATCGGCGTGGCCGTGGTAGCAGCCCTCGAATTTCAGCAGCTTGTCCCGGCCGGTGTAGCCCCGGGCCAGGCGGATGGCGCTCATGGTGGCCTCGGTGCCCGAGTTCACCATGCGCACCATTTCCAGTGAGGGCACCACCTTGGCCAGGGTGTCGGCCATCTCCACTTCCAGTGCCGTGGGGGCGCCGAAACTCAGGCCCTTCTCCAGCTGGTCGCGGATGGCGGCCAACACGGCGGGGTGGTTGTGGCCCAGAATCAGCGGCCCCCAGGAGCCTACGTAATCGATGTAGCGCTTGCCGTCCACGTCATACATGAACGGCCCTTCACCGCGCTCGAAGAACACCGGGTTGCCGCCCACGCCCTTGAATGCGCGCACCGGGGAGTTGACCCCGCCGGGGATGTGCTGGTTGGCCTGGGCAAAAAGCGTGTCGGAACGGCTCATGGTGTTCTCCTAGAATTTCAGCGGCGCATTATCGGGCTTTGCGCTGTGGCTGGCCAGCCATCAGAACGGTCTCACCACCGCCAGGATCACCACCGCGAACAACACCAGCACCGGGGCTTCATTGAACACCCGGTAGAACACATGGCTGCGCGTGTTCTCACCTTGGGCGAAACTGCGCACGATGCGGCCGCACCACAGGTGGTAAAAAATCAGCCCCATCACCAGGCTGAGTTTGGCGTGCAGCCAGCCCTGGCTGAAATAGTACTGAGGGTTGAGCATCAGCAACCAGATGCCGAAGCTCACCGCCAGCAGCCCCAGCGGCGTCATGAAGCGGTAGAGCTTCTGCTCCATCAGCGCCAGGCGCTCGGCGGTGGCCGCGTCCTCCACCATGGCGTGGTTGACGAACAAGCGCGGCAGATAGAACAGGCCGGCGAACCAGCACACCACGAAGATCAGATGAAACGCTTTGATCCACAACATATCAGGCTCTCGGGGCGTTGAATTGCTGAACAAATTCCGGCGGCAGGCTGCGCAGGTGCATATCCTGCTGCGGGAAGGGAATTTCGATACCCTTCTCCTTGAAGGCTTCGGCTACCTCCACGCAGAGGCGGCTGGTGACCTCGTTCAGAATTTCACCGGTGGATACCCAGGCGCGCAGTTCGAAGTCCATGCTGCTGGGGCCAAAGCGCACAAAAAAGGCACTGGGCTCGGGGTCGGTGAGCACATCCAAATCGGCTTTGGCTACCTGCATCAGTGTCTCGATCACGCGCGCAGGCTCAGAGCCATAGGATACGCCTACGGGAATGGTGATGCGCCGCTGCTGATCCGAATGGGTCCAGTTGATCACCTGGGCCGACACCAGCAAGCCGTTGGGGACGATCACCTCGGCGCCGTCGAAGGTGCGCACGATGCTGGAGCGCAAGCCGATGTGCATGACGCGTCCATTCAATGCGCTGCACTGGATGATGTCACCCGGTTTTATGTGGCGCTCGAACAGCAGGATGAGCCCGGAGGTGAAGTTGTTGACCACGTCCTGCAAACCGATGCCGATGCCCACGCCCAGTGCCCCCGCCATGATGGCGAGTTTGGACATGTCGATGCCCGCCGCACTGATCGCGATGATGAAGCCCAGGATGACTATGGCGTAGTGCATCAGCGTGGAAATCGCATCAGGCACACCGCGGCCGAGATTGGCGCGGGGAGCGATATCCTCCTTGAACACAAACTGCAGGAATTTCGAGAGTTTGAAGGTCAGCCACAGGGTGATGACGATGGCCAGTGCGTCACCCAGTGATACCGAAATATTGCCCACCGTCAGGGAGAAGCCCAGCAAGGCCGAGACCATGCTCCAGAGGTCATCCCGAATCAGGAACTGATCCAGGCTGAAGCTGAGCCAGACGATGACCCCCAGCGCGCGCACCGTCCACTGGATGTTGCGCGTCAGCATGCTCCGGTTGTGTCGCACCAAGTGGCTGCGGGTGGCGGCGGGCAGATAGAGCATAGTGCAGGCGAAATCGCTGGCGATGCCGGTGACGACCGCGGTGCAAATCCCGGCATAGGCCGCGTTGGTCAGGCCGGTCACCAGAAACTCGGCGAGTGCCGCCGCGCCGACAATACCGCAGACCATGGCCACCAGCGACAGCACGAGGCTGAGCACAAGCGTGGCGCGCAACGCTTTCCACGAGGTCTGCTGGCTCTGTTGCTGGTGGCTGAGTTGTCGCAGCAGATGCAGGCATACCACGCCGCTTGCGGCGGCCGAACCGACGATCCACAGGCGCTCCAAGGCCGGAAGCGCCTCGGCGATACCTTCCAGATTGTTGATCACAAACAGGATGGAGATGAGCCAAGCCAGTGGCCGCAACTGTGCGGGCATCTGAGGCAGGCCAATGCGGATAACCGGTGCCAACAACATCAAGGCCAGCAGGTTGGTGAGCATCTGCGGTGGGTGCTGGTAGATCAACAGTCCCAGCGCGGCGGTGAAGGCCAAGGCGGTGGAGTGGGGCCGATCCAACAGTGCCAGGCGCAGCTTTTCGCCCTCCCTCAGCGCGGTAAAGGTATCCGGGCGCGCGCGCAGGCGCCAGAGAAACACGATCAAGGTCAGTGTGGCGGCACTGAGGCCTACATTGGCGTGGACATTTTGCCCCAGATAGTAGGCGATCAAGGAGAGCCGTTGGCGCAGGGCTTGGCGGGTACCATCATTGGGCTCAAAGTCTGCCAGGCTGAGCGTCCACAGCGGTGGCTCCATGGTGGTCAGCAGTTCGGCACGCTGGGAACTCTCGTACTGCTTGAGTTGCAGCAGGGTGTTGTCAGCGGTATCCAGCATGCTCTGCCAGTCATCGGCCTGGCTCAACACGCCTTTCAGTGATGCGGTCAGGGTTTTCTGCGCCGCCTGGATGTCACCGATGGCCTTGCCGTAGAGTTTTTTCGCTTCAGCGGGCACCGCCGCCGTGTTCACCTGCGACTTGATCTGATCCCACTGTGTCTCCTGTTGCTGTAACTGGTTGATGGCCGTTTCCAACTCAGTGGTGCGTGCCAGCACGATTTTCTGCTTGCTCAGCAACTGCTCACGCAGGTACATCCACTCTGTGTGAGTGGCGCGGACCTGTTCCACACCGGGTTGGCCATCGAGTTGACGGCGGGTTTGCCGGCTGAGTTTGTCGACTTTTTCCTGGATAGCGGCCAGTTCAGGCTTTAGCGCTTCCAACTCGGCAGCAGGCTGTGCCAACAGCGTCGCCTGTTCAGACAGGCGCGTTGTCTGTCCGGACTGCTCGGCCAGTTTTGACAGACTCAACACTTCAGCTTTGGCGGGTTCAGCGGGGGCGCCTGCCGCACTGGGCGCTCGGGCCGCAGGTGCTTCTTGCGCATGCGCGGGCATGGTGATGGCCAGTACGAGCGCGCACATGCCGGTAACAAAATAACGATGGGGCCGCATGGACACTCCAAAGCAGAACAATGGCGGATGAATCAGTGCGCAAGACTGCCCCAGGGGCTTGTTCCGATGCAAGATTTACTGCCCTTTTCACTTCTGTGTGGTGCATGCAGCTAGGTATCATAAGCAGATTGAAAACAGGTTGTGGGAGACTAACGTGATCAAAGCGGGCATCGTAGGTGGCACGGGATACACCGGCGTGGAACTGCTGCGGTTGTTGCTGCAGCATCCGGGTGTGGATGTGGCGGTCATCACCTCGCGCGGTGAGGCCGGCATGCGCGTCGACAAACTGTTCCCCAACCTGCGCGGCCACACCGACCTCGCCTTCACCGTGCCCGAGGTGGAAACGCTGGCCCAGTGCGATGTGGTGTTCTTTGCCACCCCGCACCTGGTGGCCATGCAGACCGCCCCCGAATTACTGGCGCGGGGTGTGCGCGTGGTCGATCTCTCGGCGGATTTCCGTCTGCGCGAGCCTGCCTCATTCCAGCAATGGTACGGCCATGAACACACCGCCCAGGACTGGCTGGCCAAGGCCGTCTACGGCCTGCCCGAGTTCAATCGCGACAAAATACGCGACGCCCAACTCATCGCCTGCCCTGGCTGTTACCCCACCTCCGTCCAGCTCGGTCTGATGCCACTGCTGGAAGCCGGCCTCATCGATCGCAGTCGCATCATCGCCAACTCCGCGTCCGGGGTGAGCGGGGCCGGCCGCCAGGCCAGCGTGCCCAACCTGTTCGCCGAGATGGCCGACAGTTTCAAGGCCTACGGCATCGCCGGCCATCGCCACTTGCCTGAAATTGAACAAGGCCTGGGGGATATCGCAGGCCAGCCGGTGCAGATGACCTTCGCCCCGCACCTGCTGCCCACCATACGCGGCATTCACTCCACGCTTTATGCCGAGCTGGTAGCCGAGCCCGGCGATCTGCAGGCCCTGTACGAGCAGCGCTATGCGGGCGAGTATTTCGTCGACGTATTGCCGGCGGGCAGCCATCCTGAAACCCGCAGTGTGCGCGGTGCCAACCTGTGCCGCATCGCCATCCACCGCCCGCAGGGGCGCAACACCGTGGTGGTGCTGGCGGCCATCGACAACCTGGTGAAAGGGGCTTCCGGGCAGGCGGTGCAGAACATGAACATCATGTTTGGCCTGGAGGAGCAGGCGGGCCTGAGCGGTATTGCCCTGCTGCCGTGATTAGTTGACTGAAATACTCGGGTAAATCATAATGGTCTGGACCGAGCATCTCGCCCGGTCTCGCATGCGTAGTTGAGAGCTTATGTCCGATACCGCCCCCATCGCTGAAATCGCACTGTCCGAGCGCGCCGCGCTGAAGGTGAAGAGCCTGGTCGAGGAAGAGGGCAACCCAGACCTCAAGCTGAGGGTATTTGTCACCGGCGGGGGCTGCTCAGGCTTCCAGTATGGCTTCACCTTTGACGAAATTGCCGCCGATGACGACACCGCCATCGAGCGCGAAGGCGTCACCATGCTGGTAGATCCCATGAGCTACCAGTACCTGGCCGGTGCCGAAGTGGACTACACAGAGGGCTTGGAAGGCTCAAAATTCATGGTCAACAACCCCAATGCCAGCACCACGTGTGGCTGCGGCTCATCCTTTTCGATCTAAGCCGCACCACCCCTGGCGGGCGCCGCCTTCCCATCGGTCCTGGTTGCCCGCCCCATCACAAGTGACAAGCAAGCTCAGGGGTAGTACACCCCTCCCAGTACCCTCAATCCGCGAGCGCCCGTGGTTTCAGGGAGATTGCCTGGCCTCTGCAGCATCGTTTGCCTGGCTAACCAGGCAAAGGCACTGGCCTCTACCCAGCGCGGATCCAGTCCCAGCGCCAAGGTAGTGCTGAGCTGACGCTCAGGCATCAATGCAGACAAGCGCTCCATCAAGAAATCGTTGAAAGCCCCTCCCCCACAGGTGTACACCTCAGCGGTTTCTGGTGCCCAGCGGCGAATTGCCTCGGCAATGCTTTGCGCGGTGAGTTCAAGCAGCGTGCGTTGAACATCCGCCTCACACTGCTCATCGAGATGCTGTCGCAGCCAGCCTAGGTGAAATAGCTCTCTACCGGTGCTCTTGGGAGGATGCTGGCGGAAGTAATCGTGAGCCAGCAGCTGTTCCAGCAATGTTGCATCAGGCTGCCCCTGGCGCGCCCAGAGCCCGCCCGCATCGAAACTAAGCCCCCGGCGAAGTTCGCTCCACGCGTCCATCAATACATTGCCGGGGCCTGTATCGAAGCCGAAAGCTTGGCGACTGGCGGCGGGCAAATAGCTGATATTGGCCATGCCACCAATATTAAGTATCGTGCGATTTATGACGTCTGAGCCAAACACCGCACGGTGAAAGGCAGGAACCAACGGCGCACCCTGCCCACCAGCCGCAACGTCACGACGACGAAAATCGGCTACCACGGGTATCTCGGTCAATTCGGCAATGGTATTAGGGTCAGCGATCTGTAGGCTGAAGCCTAGTCGCCCATCGGGGCGGTGGCGCACCGTTTGTCCGTGGCTACCGATGGCCTGAACGGCACTGGCAGGTACCCCGGCAAGCTCAAGCAGGGACAGAGCCGCCTCAGCAAAAGCGATACCGAGTTCGCGGTCCAGCATGCCCATTCGATCCAGCTCATTGGGGCCTGGTTGCGTGAGGGCCAGTACGCGATCGCGCAACTCGCCTTTAAGCGGGATTGAATGGCTGGCGTGGAGTGTGAGGCAGGGCTCGAAACTGACTAGAGCTGCGTCGATGGCATCCGCACTGGTGCCCGACATCAAACCGATGTACATCGAAAATTGCGCCTAAATGAAAAGGGAGGCTTAGCCCCCCTTGTTCCCGTTGCCGCTCTTGCTGGCCGCAGCCAGCGATCTTGCCTGTTCCAAAGACGCCAACTGTTGCCGCTGCTGGCGAACCATGGCGGCGAAGCGCGCCATGTCCTTGGGGGGGAGCTTGGTATTGATGGCGAGTTTGTTGATGATCTTTTTAGGATCGCGGTGCACACCATCGACCAAAAATTCATAGTGCAAGTGCGCGCCGCTGCACAGGCCGGTACATCCCACGTAGCCGATCACTTGCCCCTGCTTCACGCGCTGGCCCGCCTGCACGGAGCGACGCGAGAGGTGCAAATACTTGGTTGAATAGCTGTTGCCGTGCTGAATCGCCACGAAGTTGCCCTGGGTGCCATTAGCGGTGGACGCCATCACACGGCCATCACCCGAAGCATAAACCGGCGTACCGGTGGGGGCCCCATAGTCGATACCGCGATGTGGGCGCACCGTCTTGAGAATGGGGTGGAAGCGGTTCATGTTGAACGGCGACGTTACCCGGGTAACGTCCAGTGGTGCGCGCATGAACGCGCGGCGCATGCTTTCACCCTTCTCGTTATAGAAACCGAAATCACCTTTGGCGCTCTCGTAGCGATAAGCGGTATAGCTCTTGCCTTGATTTACGAATTGGGCAGAGAGTATCCGGCCAAAACCAACCACCTTGCCATCAACGCGCTTCTCCTCATAAACGACCGTAAAAGTATCTCCCTTGCGGGGATCCATCACAAAGTCGATTTCGCCGCCGAAAATGCTCGCAAATTCGGTGAGCATTTGGTGGGGAAGACCGGCTTTCTTGCCGGCGAGGAAGAGCGAGCTCTCGATCACAGCCGTCTGGTATTGAACGTGAACTTCAGGTTTGCGCACCACCTTTTTGGCCGCGAATTTCTCGCCGCTGCGCTTTACTTCGGTGCTCTCAAGCGCCGAATGCTGATAGCGAATACGTTCGAGCTGGCCGTCATTGGCAAAGGCAAAATCCATGCTGCGACCGGGCGCCAAACGCTTGAGATCCTTACATTCAGTACAGGACTCAAGCAGTGTCGCAAGCTCGTCTGCACCTGCGCCTGCACGGCGGAAAAGCACAGCAAGATTATCGCCCGGGCGGATAATCTCACTCACCCACTCCTGATCGCGCGGAACCGCGCCAGAAAGAGGAGGAAGTCGCAATCCAAGCTCAAGGGGGGAGCCGAAAGTAGCCAACGGCTGATAATCGGCAATCGCCAACGGGGCAACACTCGGCGCGACAGAGTCCGCCGCCTCGACGGTAGGCTCAGCCTGCTCTGCAGTCGTGGTGGGCGATGAGGTCTCGCTAGCGGCTATCACAGGCTGGGCTGCAGCTACATCGCGCACTTCCTGAGCCAGTGGTGGCTCAACCGCTGGAGGCACGGCGGGGCTGTTAAAACCAGTCCCAATATCTGCTAGCGGGGGGTCGACCTCTAGGGATTCCCCCGGCAACAGCAAGGCCTCGGTCGGGAAACCGGCAGAAGCCACTGAAAAAATATCTGCGTTCAGCGGCGGCGTAGGTGGGCTGAACACCTCGGGTTTGTAAACCAAACTGCCAATAACAGCTGAGAGGGCGCCTGCCAAGAGCAGATGCTGCTTTGGGAAGTGGCTGGCCACGTCAGCCATGGGCGGCAATTTTAAAAACTTGAAGGAACTCATGGTCCTTGGCATTCACTCTGTCATCTGTTCCGCGTGTTGGAGACAAGTCACGCCCAAAATAACTGAAGGCGGTAGCACGGAACGGGTTAGTGGTCGGCAATCCCGTAACAGAACGGCAGGGTATTGTATTTCGCCGCTGTTGGTGTATGTTGCCCGGCCTACCCGCCATAATAGCGGGCATCACAGTAAATAGTTCACAAAGTTATAGGCTACGCATGTCGAACGCAAGCAAAAGTTGTTCTCTGCTCCAGGATCTGCAGGCGCGGGGACTGATCATGCAGATGAGCGCCGAGGCCGAGTTGCGCGAACATCTGGCTTCAGGCTCAAGAACCCTCTACTGCGGTTTCGATCCAACAGCCGAAAGTCTGCACATCGGCAGCTTGGTGCCTTTGCTGGCCTTGCGTAGGTTTCAGTTGGCAGGTCACAAGCCCGTAGCGTTGGTTGGCGGCGCTACGGGGTTGATTGGGGACCCCAGTTTTAAGGCGCAAGAGCGCAAGCTTAATGGGCCAGAAGTGGTGCAAGGATGGGTCGAACGCCTCAAGGCCCAGGTCTCGCGCTTCATTGAATTTGAAGGCCCCAATGCCGCCGAGGTTGTCAACAATCTGGACTGGATTGGCGGCATGGATGTGCTGAGCTTTCTGCGCGACATAGGCAAGCACTTTTCTGTGAATGCCATGATCAACAAAGAGTCGGTGCGCGCGCGCCTGGAGCGTGAAGGTGAAGGTATCTCATATACCGAGTTCAGCTACATGCTCCTGCAGTCCCTGGATTTCTCTGCGCTCTACGCCTCCCATGGCTGTACATTGCAGCTCGGCGGCTCAGATCAGTGGGGGAATATCACCGGTGGTATCGACCTCACGCGCCGACAGCATCATGCGCAGGTATTCGGTCTGACGTTGCCACTGGTGACAAAAGCTGATGGCACAAAATTCGGCAAGACCGAGTCCGGTACCATCTGGCTGGATGCGCGAAAAACATCGCCCTATGCGTTCTACCAGTTCTGGATCAACACCGCAGATGCAGATGTCTACAAGTTTCTACGCTACTTCACCTTTCTGCCGGTAGCTGAGATCGAGCAGATAGAAAATGAAGATGCCGCTGCCCAGGGGCGCAAAAAAGCGCAAGGTATCCTGGCGGCAGAAGTCACGCGCATCGTGCATGGTGATGTGGGAGTAGACGCGGCGCGACGGATATCCGAAGCGCTGTTTTCCGGCGATCTGAGCCAGCTGACAGAATCTGACCTTGGTCAATTGGCGCTGGACGGCATGCCGTCCACGTCCGTGGAGAGCGACAGCTGCACCATCCTGGAGGCGTTGGTAAGCACCGGATTGGCGCTGACGCCGCGCGGCGAGGTCACCCTGGGGCAGGCGCGAAAGTTTGTTCAGGAAGGGGCGGTGCTGGTGAATGGGCTCAAAGTTGAAAGCGCCGAGCTTGTGCTGAATAAGGCTAATGCCCTGTTCGGCAAGTATCACCTCATTCGGAGAGGCAAGAAGCATTTCAATTTGCTGTGCCTGAGCTAAAAAAGCTTGATGTTTTTGTCTGAGGCAGTAATATGCGCGGCCCACCCGGCAGGAAGCCGCAACGCAACATTCTTCGGAATGAAGCGC
>CAZYQX010000062.1:0-10210 GCA_964649985.1 uncultured Pseudomonadales bacterium
ACCTGCTGGAAGCCGGCATCGGCCGCATCAACCAGGCCTTCCATGGCGCGCCCCGCCGAGCCGATCGCCTGGCTGGCGACCTGTTCGGTGCCGCGCAGGGTGGATTTGGCACCACTGACGGCCGCTTGCTCCAACCGTCGCACGCCCTGGCCGGCGGCGGACAGCGGCTCCTCGGCACGCGCTTGGCGCAGCATGCTCTGGGCAAATCCACCCGCTTGGCGTTGCGCTTGCTCAAGCCCGGCGGCGGCCTGTTCGGCCAGCTCCACCTGCCAGTCTCGCACGCTGGCAAAGGCCTGCTGGGTAGCCGCCGACGGCAGCGTGCTCAGCTGCTCGATCTGCGCCCAGAAGCCCTGCTCGCGCCGGTTGGCGTCCCGGGAGGCCGCCCCTTGCAATGCGCCCCAGGTCTGCCGGAAGGGCAGCAGTGCGTCGCTCCAGTCGCGCTCAGGCATTGGCCCCCCGTTGCTCTTTCAGCAGCTGCAGGTGCAGCATGATCTGCCCCAGGGTGAGCTGGCCGACCTGCTCCGGCGTCCAGCCGAACTCCCGCGCCAGGATGAAAGCCGCCCGCACCAGCGGGTCCTCCGCCGCGGCCTTCGCTTCGCGCGGCTCGGCGGCCATGCCGCTGATGCGGTTGACCTGCTCCAGCAGAAACTGCAACAGACCCACCGGCAGGGTGTTGACCTGCGCCACGGAGAGCTTGGGCTCCTCCAGGGCGGTCTGCACCATCAGGGCGCTGGTGAGGGCGTCGTTGTCCTTGGCCGCCCGGGCGATCAACTGTAGATCGCGCACGTTGAGCGGGCGCAAACGCACCCGCCCGCCGCTGCGATCCGCCGTCGCGCTCAGGATGTGTGCCGGCACCTCCACCTCGTAGGTGAGGGCACTGCCCGCCAGCAATTCATCGGCCGTCAACATCGCTCAATCAGCCTTCGTCGCCGACGGTGACAAACAGCGCCTGGAAGCTGGCCGATTCCATGATGAAATCGTCTTCCGGCATGGTGTAGTTCCACTGATCCAGCTTCACACCGTGCAGCGTGATGGTGCTGCGCACGCCTGGCATGGCGGGGTTTTCCGCCATCAGGGTGATGTTGAAGGCGGGCTGCGCCCAGGAGCTGCGCGGGCGGCCATCGGCGGCTTCGCCCAACAACAGCTTGAGCAGAGCGCCATTGATGTAGGCGCGCTTGATGGTACCGCGCACGCTGACATTGCCCGGGCGCAACTCGGAGGCATAGCGCTGACCGATTTCGTGGAAAGCCCGCACTTCGGAGCTGACTTCCACCGATACGCCCTGGGCGCGCCCGACCACCATCAGGTCGTTGGCATCGATCACGCCCTGGGCCGCACTGCCCTCGGCATCGCTGGCGGTGGAAAGGGCGATGGAGCCATCGGCTCCGGTGTAAACACTGGTATTAGCCATGATTTTTGTCCCTTAACCGATCAGGAAAGCGCGAGGGTGACGCGGATGTAGTCGATGCTGAAGGTGGGCTGCAACGCCACATTCACCACGCAGCGGCCGGCAATTTCGTCGGCGCGGCTGGCTTTAACTTCCAGCGAATAGCCCACCAGGGCTTCGTCCACCAGCATGGTGGTGAGGAAGCTGTCGATGGCGCCCTGCAGTGCCTTGCGCACGCGCTCGTTGTTGAGCTTGCCGATGAAGGGGTTGGCCACGCCGCGGATGCCGGCCTTGGCGTAGTCGACGATGCGGCGGGTGGTGATCTGCTGGAACGCCGCGCCCTCGGTGGTGATACCGCGCACCACGCGGATGCCCTGGCGATCTTCCAGCACCAGCACATTGGCTTTGACCAGATCCTTCATCTCGCCATAGCCGAATTTCTTGTTCAGCTTGCCCACCGCCGGCAACACCTTGTTGGTGGGGCTGGAGTGCGCGGCCAGGCTGGCGATCAGGCCGGCCACCGCGGCGGCGGTGTAGTTGCCGGGCAACAACACGTCGGCCTTGTCGGCGGTGCTGTAGGCATAGACCGCTGGCGTCGCCATGACGAAACGCTTGTTGGCGGTGATCTGCGCCTTGATATCGGCCAACGCCGTGGCGCCGGTGGCATCCACGTCGCAGCCGATCACCACCAGCACGTCGCGGCCGGCGTTTTCGCCGTTTTCAGCGCCGGTGGCGAGAATGGTCTTGGCCTTGGAGGTGCTCAACTCGGGCGCCACCAGGATGTTGATGTCTTCCTTCAGCAGCTCTGCCACACCCTTGCCGAAATCGTCATCGGTGGCGCCGGTGGCCAGGGCATAGGCATACACTGTGCTTGCGCCATTGCGGAACAACAATTCCAGGCTGCGCATCAGGTTTAGCTTGCCCTCGCTGAGCTTGTCGGACACCGCATAGGCCTTGCGGGCATCCTCCAAGCTGGACAGCACCATGACCTTGTTCAGGGTATCCGGACCATCAGACGCCTTGGCCGCCGTGCCGACGATGCCCACATTGCCGGAGGACACCCCCTTCGGCGCGATGAGGGATTCCGCCTGCACGCGAATAAACGTGCCTGGGATAATCTGTTCCGCGAAATTGTCTTCCATTTTCCGTGTCCTCCTCGGGCGAGGGTTGTGATCTAAAACAGTTCAATCAGTTTCGCGCGATGAAACCGCGCACGGTTATTGCCATGGGTGAGAAAACCCACCTCACCAGAGGGAATATCATCCACACTCACCGATAGCATGCGAACGCCGTCCAACTCAGCATTCAACTCGCCATCACAGGCAAAAAGGCGCAAACGATTGCGGCGATTCAGTGCAAAACCGGCATCGAGATTAGGCGCACCCAACACGCTGTAAACGCCATTCAGCTTGCGGCCGAACAGATGGTAACGATGGCGTTGGGAGGCGAGAAAATAGAAAAAATTGTTGTCATCTTGGCGGGCGAATACACAACCGATGCCGTCCTCGCTGGAGGATTCAAACTCGATACCGGCGATAAAGCGCGAAACCGAAAGCCCATGCCCTTCCGGCCGCCAAAGTAGCTGCGCACCGGCCTTTTTAGGCTGCGACAGCGCCAGCGGTCCGCCGCGCACGGCGGCGTTCTGCTCGATGCGCGCGGCGGCATTGTTGAAAGACCACTGGGAGTCCGGCGAACCTGCGTTCACATCCGGGTCGTCCGCCTCCGCAAACTCAGCCAGTGGCGAGGGCTGCCCCACCAAGGCGCGGCCGTCCACATCAAAGCTGAAGCGGGTTTTATAGCGGGTGGGATTGTTGTCGATGGCGAAATCGAGCTGTTCGATGACCCCTTCGCCCACACTGGGCTGGCGGATATATTCAAACAGCACCGACAGCTCGGCGTGGCGAGCATCCGCGATCTGCGAACTAATGCGGAAGATGCCAGCCCTTCTCATGGCCGCACGATCCTGTAGCTGCAGGGCGCGCACCACTTGATTGAGATAGGCCATGGCGGCGGGCTCCTGCCCGCCGCGAATGGCGACGCGCACGGTGGCCTCAATGCGCCGCCCAAGCAGCGAACCCGCAGGCTCCACTGAGCTGCCGACATAACCGCCCATCCCGGCGGGAGCGATGCGCAGCGGCGCCACCAGAAGATCGCGCGTCAGCCCACCCGGCACCGTAGCGGGCATCAACGCCGCTACCGCCGTGTCGAGCGCTGCCAGTGCTTCTTGCGCGATCGAGTCCATTGCCCCTCCATCCTTGCGCCAACCCGCACGATAGGCGGCGCGCTCCATACAACACACCCAAGCACACACGAAAACCACGTGATCAACTTGGGGACGCAGCGATTCTATGGCCGCACAATCTCATCGGTCAATCAACTTCCGTGCTGCGATTCAGCTTTTGTGATCTGGCGCAAAAGCCGCTTATAACCGCGCAAAAAAACAGTGAATGCGGAAATTTATGTCGTACTGAAAGTTGATGAACATGCGAGCCAAATTGATTAAAATTCAACGTGAGCGCTCACTTTCGCGCACACACAAACAACACGGCTACTGAGCGGATATCAACTCCCATGATTGCCTCCTATAAACTACAGCAGGCCGCCCATCACTTGGCGCGTGGCGATCTCATCGCCTACCCCACCGAGGGAGTCTGGGGCTTGGGTTGTGACCCCGCCAATCGCGAGGCGGTTGAAGCACTGATCCGCCTCAAAGGCCGCAATGCCGACAAGGGGCTGATCCTGATCGCCGGCAGCATGGAGCAGGCGGAGCCCTACCTGGGGCAGATCACCCCCGAGCAGCGCCGGCAACTGGAGCAGACCTGGCCTGGCCCGGTCACCTGGCTGGTGCCCAACACCGGCGCCGCCGGCGACTGGATCGTCGGCAAGCACCCCACCGTGGCCATCCGCGTCAGCGACCACCCCCTGGTACAGGCCCTCTGCGCGCGCTTTGGCGGCGCCATCGTCTCCACCTCCGCCAATCCCTCCGGCAAGGCCGCCGCGCGCGATTCCTTGCGCGTGCGCATGTATTTTGGCGATCAGCTTGCGTATATTCTCCCCGGCCCGCTGGGCGGTCGGGACAAGCCCTCCCAGATCCGCGACCTGGCAACCAACCGCGTGCTGCGCGCGTAAAGAAGAGACCCCATGAGCACCATCGACATCGCCGCCGTCAAACACTACCTGCTGGATCTGCAGGACCGCATCTGCCGCGCCCTGGAGCAGGCCGACGGCCAGGCCAGCTTCCGGGAAGATAGCTGGGAGCGCCCGGGCGGCGGCGGTGGCCGCACCCGCGTCATCGAAGAAGGTGCCGTGATCGAGAAAGGCGGGGTGAACTTCTCCCACGTGTTCGGCGCCCAGATGCCGGCCTCCGCCACTGCCCACCGCCCCGAGCTGGCCGGCGCCTCGTTTCAGGCCCTGGGCGTCTCGCTGGTGATTCACCCCCGCAACCCCTACGTGCCTACCTCCCACGCCAATGTGCGCTTCTTCATCGCCGAGAAGGAAGGCATGGCGCCGGTGTGGTGGTTCGGCGGCGGCTACGATCTCACCCCTTATTACGGTTTCGACGAGGACTGCCAGTCCTGGCACCTGACCGCCAAGGCGGCCTGTGAACCCTTTGGCGCCGAGCTCTATCCACGCCTGAAAAAATGGTGTGACGACTACTTCTTCCTCAAACACCGCAACGAGCCACGCGGCGTGGGCGGGCTGTTCTTCGACGACTTCAATCAACTCGGTTTCGAACAGAGCTTTGCCTTCATGCGCGCGGTGGGCGACTCCTACATCGAGGCCTACCTGCCCATCATCGAGCGCCGCAAGGCCATCAGCTGGGGCGAACGCGAGCGCGAGTTCCAGCTCTACCGCCGGGGCCGCTATGTGGAGTTCAACCTGGTGTTTGACCGGGGCACCCTGTTCGGCCTGCAAACCGGCGGGCGCACCGAGTCCATTTTGATGTCGTTGCCGCCACTGGTGCGCTGGGGCTACGACTGGCAGGCCGAGCCGGGCTCGCCGGAGGCACGCCTGACCGATTACTTCCTCACCGGGCGGGACTGGGCCTAATTACCGCCCTGCCGTGCCCTGGCGCTGCCAGGGCCAGCACGCCCTCACTTATCGCGCTGTTGGATAGATCCATGCACAGAGAACTGCAGAAATACGCCGTGTTCGGCAACCCCATTGGCCACTCCAAGTCGCCCATGATCCACACCCTGTTTGCCAAACAGCTGGGGCAGGACAACTTCATGTACTCCGCCATGAGCTGCGAGCCGGATCACTTCGTGGAGACGCTGCGGGAATTCCTGGAGAAGGAAGGCCTGGGCGCCAACATCACCCTGCCCTTCAAGCAACAAGCCTTCAAGCTGGCGGACCGCCGCACCCATCGCGCCCAACTGGCCGGCGCGGTGAACACGGTGTGGATTGACGGCGACCAGCTGGTGGGCGACAACACCGACGGTGCCGGCCTGGTGCGCGACCTCAGCGCCAACCTGGGCTGGCAGATCGAAGGCAAGCGTGTGCTGCTGCTGGGCGCCGGAGGCGCGGTGCGTGGCGTGCTCGGCCCTCTGCTGGAGCAGAAGCCCGGCCTGATATTCATCGCCAATCGCACCGCCGACAAGGCGCGCGAACTGGCGCAACAGTTCGCCGAAGAAGGCCCGGTGGCAGGGGGCGGTTTCGACGCCCTGGCCGGCCAACAATTCGACCTGGTGATCAATGGCACCAGCGCCAGCCTGGCCGGCGAGCTGCCCCCCCTGCCGGATGGCCTGATGGCCGCAGGTGGCGCCTGTTACGACATGATGTACGCCGCCAAGCCCACCATCTTCCTGCTGTGGGCCACCGGCCAGGGCGTGGAACGCCGGGCGGATGGATTGGGCATGCTGGTGGAGCAGGCCGCCGAGGCCTTCGCCCTGTGGCGCCACGCCCGCCCAGAGACCGCCCCGGTGATCGAGGTGGTACGCCAGCGGCTGTGACGCTCAACGGGCCAGCCCTGCTGGCCCGCCTTTGAACAAGCCGGCGCGCTTGGCTACCTTAATAGGGAATCGCAACCCGCAAGGAGCACCCCATGCGCAGCCTGCATTGCCTGCTTATCTGCCTGATCGCGCTGCCGGCCTTTGCCGCCGAACTGCCCACCGACTGGCGCAGCTGGCCCGTGGTTGACACACCGCTGACCCAGCAGGGCGGCCTGCCTGATTGCAATGCCGTCACCGACATGGAGCCCGCCATCTACCGGGAAATCGCCACCACTTACTGCAGTGCTCAGCCGGGTGGGCCGGGCAAGGTACGGGTGCTGGTGCGCCCATCCGCGATGGGCGCCTACCAGGCCAGGCAAGGCAACTTCCCCGAAGGCGACAACATGATCCTGCACCTGCAGGACATGAAGCTGCTGTTCGTCACCCGCCACACAGGCCAGCAACCGCTGTACTACGTCTATACCGAAGACGGCAAGGATGTCACCGGCAGCCGCCCCAACCTCAACGCCGAGGTTTGCTCGAGCTGCCACAACGGCTTCAACAGTTACTGCCGCCAGGGCCAGTGCGGCAGCCCGCAATGAGCGCGCGCCATCAGGCCAATGCGGCCCGGATGCGCTCGGCCGCGTCGGCCAGGCTGGCGGCATCGGCCATGGCCGCCCGGCCGAAGTTGAAGTCCTCCATCTCGTCCACCGGCAGCAGGTGCACGTGGGTGTGCGGCACCTCAAGCCCGGCGATCACCATGCCCACCCGCTTGGCGGGAAAAGCCTGCTTGATGGCCTTAGCCAGGCGCTGCCCCAACGCCATCAGGTGCTGGGCGGTGGCTTCGGGCAGATCGTCCCAGTGATCGATCTCCTGCCGGGGAATCACCAGCACATGCCCCGGGCGGATCGGCGCGATGGTCATGATGGCCACGGCGACATCATCCTGCCACACGAAGTGTCCAGGCAGTTCGCCGTTGATGATGCGGGTGAAGATGCTCGCCATGGGCGGAAATTCCTCTCAGATTTGCAGTGGGCCGCAGTGTGCCACAGCAACAGCACTTCCGCATCGCCCGGCAGTTTCACAGCCGGCCTATCCGGTCTAGAATCCAGGGCTTCACAATAAACAGGATCAGCCCGGATGAGCACCACCACCTTTGCCCTGCCCTTCAGCGCCGACGAAGTCTTTGAAAAACTCACCGACCCGGACTTCCTCACCGACCGCAGCCTCGCCATCGGCGAACTCAGCGCCAGCTGTGAAGTGGAAGACTACGGCGACAAGGTGGTGATCAAGATGGAGCGGGTGGTCAACCGCGAGCTGCCCTCGGTACTGGCCAGCATGTTCAATTCCAAGCAGACCATGCGGCTGGAAGAAGAGTGGAACACCACCGGCGAGACCCGCACCGGCAAATACACCATCAGCGTGGAAGGCCAGCCAGTGACCATCAGTGCCACCTTCTCCCTCACCCCCACCGACGAGGGCTGCGAGTACAGCATCAAGCACTCGGCCAAGGCCAAGATCCTGTTGGTGGGCAAGAAGGTCGAGGAATATATCCTGTCGCAGACCGATGACGGCCTGCAGAAAGAGATGGACTACCTGGCGGAAGCCCTGAGCTGAACGCTTTGCCCGGGCGCACCGCTGTGTTGAAGTCGGCCTAACAAAAGCCCCACAGGGGCGTTGAACGCCGAAGGCGGCCCGAAGGACGAGCTGTGAAGCAGTGAGTACAATGCTCACATACGCCCAGTATGCTCGGCTTTGGTTCCTACGTCGCTCTACCAACTACGTCCTGTAGTCGTCGGCTTTGGTTCCTACGTCGCTCTACCAACTACGTCCTGTAGTCGTCGGCTTTGGCTCCACGCATCGGGCTAACGCCCACATGCCAGTCGATCCCGTCGCCTTGGCAAGCGACCCACATCCATGTGGGGCGTCCCTGTGGGCGTCCGCTTTTGATTCCGGCGCTTTGCGCCGCGCCGCTGCGGGCGTGGTCTACGCTGCGCTCCGCCTCGGCCGACTTCGCCTTGCGCTGCATCCCTTGACCGAGATCCTGAACAGGCTCTAAGGCCAGCACCCGCCCCAACGGGCTCCCCGCGCACTTGACCTGCCAAGGCGTCGCTCAGCGCTGCTGGCCATTGCCAGTGGCGCGCGACGTGATATGGCGTAGATGCCGTCTTAAAATTCACCATGAATCAAGCAAAAAACACGCATGAATTAAATAACCTGTTAGAATTGCCGCCGCTTTTAAGGCACGGCATTAACCCTTTCGGCCAGTCTCGCGCCGAGCCAGTGAATGTTGCCCCTAGGCCGCCATTGCGGCACCAACGGAACGACACGCACCAAGGTTTGCCGCGCCAACGCCAGGGAGTCGGCCGCCGCCATGTCGAGGCCCTGTATTTACTCATCATGGCCAACAGGAGTTATTCCATGCCCCCGCTGTTCAATCTTTTGCACCGCATTCGCCGCGCGCTCACCCTGGGTTTGGTGGCGAGCGCCCCAATCTTGGCAAGCCATAGTTTGGCCGATGTCGCCCCTGCGACTACCGACAAATACCAAATGTATGTCACCGGGAATGACGGCAAGCTCTACACCCGCACCTTTGAACCGAGCACTAACACCTGGGGAGCGTGGTACAACCCCATCAGCCAACTCACCAACATGGCTTCCGGCCCGTTTGTAGCCGAATTTTTCGACAAAACCAGCTCACTGCCACACATTCTCTATCGCCGAAGCGACAACGAAGTCATGACGGCCTACTGGTATAACAACCAGTGGAACATCGCCTCGCTGCAAGGCCAGACCAAAGGCCGCCCCACCGCATTCACCTCAGACGACCAGTTCCGCGTCTACGTGTGGGGCATGGATAACCGGTTGTGGGAAAGGGTGTACAACACCGTGGCGCGACAATGGGGTGGCTGGCAAGCCGTGCCCGGCACCGAGCGCATGGCCTCCGCCCCCTCCGCCGTCGCCCTCGGCGACCACTACTACGTGTTCTATCGCCGAGATGACAATCAGGTGATGGTGGCCTGGTTCACGGGCGGGCTCTCAGGCCACTGGCGACTGGATTCGCTGGGCGGCACCACCTATTCAGCTCCCGCCGCACAGGCCTATATGAGCTATGTGACAGGAGACACCGTCGAAGTCAAAGTCCGAGGCACTGACAACAATCTGTGGACAAACCGGCGCAGTGACTACGGCCGCTTCTACGGTGCCGACATTTATTCCTGGAGCGGCTTTAGCAAGACGGAGCTGGGCGGCTGGATTCAGTCCGGTCTGGCCCCCTCGCTGTACCGCAAGCAGGATCATTTTGCCTTTCTGCACCAAGGCTGGCCGGCATACGGCCGGTATGAGAACGGCCTGATCAAACTGAGCGCCTTCAACAACGCAGGGCTGTCGAACATTCGCCACGATCCAGCCGTCTACCCGCGCGGGCCCATCACGCCGGTGAATGTGCGTATCACCAACAAGGGTGCGGGCACCATGACGGTCGCCTGGAATAAGGTCAATGGCGCCGAAGGCTATCGCATTCTGATCGGTAGCATCGGCTGCCAAGTGACGTTCTGGGACGACGAGTTGTTTGGTATTACCCGGGAACTGAAAGTACCCGGGGGGAACACCACCTCGATCAAGATCGACAACGCGGGCATCTGCCTGGGATCGCGCTATCAGGTGCGCGTCTCCTCCTATCAGGGGCCGTTTGTCAGCGCTTACAGCGCGGTGATTCCCGACGTCATCCCCTGACCACCGCCCCCATCAACCCCGTGTTCATGTGCGCAATCACATGTCAGTGGCATAGCCACTTGACGGGGTTGGTGGGCCACTGGCCAAGGCCCCGCCGATTAGGGAACCTCTGAATAAGTCCATCAAGGCGATGATGGCTAGGCAAAATCATGCGAGC
>CAZYQX010000063.1:0-10025 GCA_964649985.1 uncultured Pseudomonadales bacterium
ATTCGCCCTTGGGAAAGCGGTGCGGGATGGGGAAGGGGCCATCCATCTCTTCGGAGGCCATGGCCGCCAGGTGGCCGCCCCACTCGTTGGCTTCCAGCAGGATCTCGTTGGAGAGCACGTCGAGTTTCTTCTGCACCTCACCCTGGATGTTGTCGGTCTCGGCACTGCCTAGCACGCCGGCGATGGCGCCCTTGCCGATGGCGGTGCTGATGGCGCGGCAAGCGCGCGCGACCACTTCAAGCAGCAGGCGCAGGTCGGCCGGGACGGACTGCTCGGTGCGCTGCTTTTCGATCAGGTAGCGGGTGAGGGTGATGCCTTGCATGGCGACTCCAGAAGATCGCGAAATGTTGCGCGCATTATCCACCAGAGTGCTGGCTGGGGCTATGTGCAGGGGGCTGCCGGTGGTGTGAACTAATGCGCCCGGCGTGCGCTCGCGGGTTTGTTATGCTTGAAGTAGGCAAGGGGAGGGCGTAGCTATGCGCGGGTGGTTACTGAGCCTCGGGTTGTTGTCGCTGGCGACTCAGGCAGAGATCTACAAATCGGTGGATGCGCAGGGGCGGGTGACCTATTCCGAGCAGCCGCCGGCTGGCGCGGTGCAGGTGGAGCAGGTGCCGATGGCCGACTACACGCCAGACCCGGCGGCGCAACAGGCGGCGCAGGCGCAGCTTGAGGCCCTGCGGGCTTACAACGATAGCCGCCAGCGCGAGCGTGAAGAGGTCGCGCGCCAGCGGGCAGAGGCCGAGGCGCAGCGGCGGGCGTCCCAGCCCACCCAGATCATCATTCAGCCGCCCGCTGAGGCGGAGCCTGAGGTGGTCTACCTGCCGGTATATGGAGGGGCACATCGCCCCGGCTATCCCCCCAGGCCCTTGCCGCCTGGCCACCCGCCGGTGCGGCCCTATCCCCAACCGCAGCCGGTGGAGCCGCAGCCTTCAGGGGGCTCAAAGTGGCCCAATGATATGCACTTGCTGAACCCGGACAAGTGGTAGCGCTGACGCGCTAGCCCGCGGAAACAAAAAAGGCGCCTGTGGGCGCCTTTTTCAGCCAATCATCGTGCTCAGCGGGTGCCGAACACGACCATGGTCTTGCCCTTGACCTGAATCAGGCCTTGATCCTCCAGGCTCTTCAGGACGCGCCCCACCATCTCGCGCGAGCAGCCGACGATGCGGCCGATTTCCTGGCGGGTGATCTTGATTTGCATGCCGTCGGGATGGGTCATGGCGTCGGGCTCTTTGCAGAGATCCAGCAGGGTGCGCGCCACCCGGCCCGTTACATCGAGAAACGCCAGATCACTGACCTTGCGCGTGGTAGCACGCAAGCGCTTGGCCATTTGGCCGCCGATGGCAAACATGATGCCCGGGAATTTGTCTGCCAGCTCCATGAACTTGGCGTAACTGATCTCGGCCACTTCGCATTCGGTTTTGCTGCGCACCCAGGCGCTGCGATTGTCCTTTTGGTTGAACAACGCCATTTCACCGAAGAAATCTCCGGCGTTGAGGTAGGCCACGATCATCTCGCGCCCTTCGTCGTCCTCGACCACCACGGTGACCGAGCCCTTGATGATGTAATAAAGCGTGTCGCTCTTGTCACCCGCATAAATAATGCTGGTGCGAGGAGGAAAACGGCGTCGCTGGCAGTGGGCCAGGAAGACGTCGATGTTTTCTATCTTGGGAGTCAGGGAGACCGTTACCACGGGACTGCGCCTCGGCCGCATCCATACACAGGCCCAATATTAGTCCTTGGGGGGCGAAAAGCCAGCCCTTTGACGTTGTTCGGCGTCATTGTTTTGTGGGTCTGTGCGATAATCGGCATAAAACAGCAGCTTATCGTGAGTGAGGGCAGGCGATGAAGGCAAACATCAAGTGGGTCGATGGGGTGATGTTCGTCGGCGAGTCGGGCAGCGGCCATGCGGTGGTGATGGATGGCCCGCCCGACGCAGGTGGCCGCAACATGGGCGTCCGCCCGATGGAGATGGTGTTGCTGGGCCTGGGGGGCTGTACCTCCTTTGACGTGCTGACCATTCTGCAGAAATCCCGCCAGGATGTGGTGGACTGCCAGGCTGAACTCAGTGCTGAGCGCGCCGAGGGCACCCCGGCGGTGTTTACCAAGATTCACGTGCACTTCGTGATCAAGGGCCGCAATCTGAAGGAGGCACAGGTCAAGCGCGCGCTGGAGCTTACCGCTCAGAAATATTGCTCTGCCTCCATCATGCTGGAGCGGGCCGGGGTGGAGATCAGCCACGATTACGAGATCGTTGAGGTCGCCTGATGAGCTTGTTGCAGCGTCCCGCGCCTACGGCGGGTCTGCGCCATGTGGCGCTGTTTGTGCAGGATCTGGAAGCCTGTGTGGATTTCTACACCCGCCTGCTGGGCATGGCAGTGGAGTGGCAGCCGGACCCGGACAACTACTATCTGAGCTCCGGCGTCGACAACCTGGCCCTGCATCGCCTGGAGGCGGAGAAGCCCATTGCCGGCCAGCGCCTGGACCATATCGGTTTCATCATCGATGAGATGGAGCAGGTGGATGCCTGGCACGCCTTCTTGAAGCAAGAGGGGGTGCGCATCAAGGCCGAGCCGCGCACCCACCGGGACGGCGCCCGCAGCTTTTACTGCCTGGACCCCGATGGCACAGTGGTGCAGATGATCTGCCACCCGCCGATTGTCGGCACCGTACTGCGCCGCTAGTGCGGTCGCAGCCTCCTTCGGCATGGGCGCCGGCGTGCTCGGTGGCGCCCGGGGGGGCAGGCGCGATGTATGCCTTACTTGTCCTGCCTTGAGACGGGGCGTCAGACGTAATACGTCGTTCCCGTCATCACCTTCGACATGCCCACCATCACCGCCTTCACCGGGGCGGGGAACTCCAGGCCTCCCGCCGCCATGGCTTGGCTGGCGTGGCTGGCTTCGTCTTCCAGCATTTGCTGCAGGATGGCGCGGCTCTTGTCGTCTTCTGCGTTGAGCTGACTGAGGTGAGCTGTCAGGTGCGCGCAGACGCGATCCTCGGTGGCGGCGACAAAGCCCAGGCTGACCTTGTCGCCAATCAGGCCGGCCAAGGCGCCGATGCCGAAAGACATGGCATAGAAGGCCGGGTTCAGCAGGCTGGTGTGGCTGTTGAGTTCACGCAGGCGCTGCTCGCACCAGGCCAGGTGATCCACTTCCTCCCGGGCACACTGTTCCATGGCCGATTTTACGGCCGGGTCGTGGGCGGTGAGCGCCTGGCCCTGGTAGAGGGCCTGGGCGCAGACCTCGCCGGTGTGGTTGATGCGCATCAGGCCGGCGGTGTGCTTGCGTTGAGCCTCTTCCAGGGCGGGGCTGTGCCGATCCTGGGCGGGGGTGGTGCGCTCGGCTTGGACGGCACCAGGCACGATGGTGCGCAGGGCCTGGTCGGCATGGCTGAGCAGGCGGTCCAGGGGGGAGAGGTGACGGCTCATGGAGGGCTCCCGTTTACAATACCTGTGCAGTGTCTCAGTTGATGCGTGGCGCCGTCCATTGCTTCAGCACCTCCTGCAGTTGACTTCGCTCAACCGGTTTGCAGAGATGGGCGTTCATGCCCGCAACCAGTGAGCTTTCGCGGTGCTCGTCCAGGGTGTGGGCGGTCAAGGCGATCACCGGTGTGGGCTTGCGGTGACTTTCTTGTTCCCATTGCCTGATCAGTCGAGTGGCTTCTAGCCCGTCCATGATGGGCATTTCACAGTCCATGAAGATCAGGTCAAACTGCTGGCGTTGGGTGGCCTCAACCGCTTGCTGGCCATTGGTGACGGTGCGGGTTTTTACCCCGATCTTGCGCAGCATGCCCTCGATAACCTTGGCGCTGATGGGGTTGTCTTCGGCTATGAGAATCTGCAAATGGCTGAAGTCCACCTCGGCGGGGGGCGCGGGTTGTTGGCGGGTCGGTGGCAGGGGTTGCTGAGGCAAACGCTGGTGGGCGAGTTCATCCGCAATGATCAGTTTGAGGGTGCGAGCACTGACGGGCTTGGTCAATACGCGCCGCACGCCGCAGGCGCGCGTGGCTGAGCTACTGGGCATCTGGGTGGCGCCGGTGAGCATGATGACAATAGGCGGGGATTCCTGCTCTTCTCCGCGCAATTTTTCGGCGAGCTGCAGGCCGGTCATGCCGGGCATGTTTTGATCGACAATGATCACATCGAAGGGCTCGCCTACGTGAGTTCGCGAGCGGCACAGTGCCAGGGCTTCGCTGCCACTGTGGGCCCCGGCGATTTGCATGCCCCAGTGCACGGCATGCTGCTGGATAATTTTGCGATTGGTGTCGTTGTCATCTACCACCAGCAGGCGCAAGCCATGCAGGCTGGCGTCTAGCCGGCGCTCTGATTCGGGGCTGGTGAGCTGTTCTGGCAGCTGCAGGCTGAACCAGAACCTGGAGCCCTTGCCGATATCGCTTTTAAGCCCGAATTCGCCCCCCATCATGGCCACCAAGCGGCGCGTGATGGCAATGCCTATGCCTTCCGTGTTGGGGTGGTGCCGGCTGGTATTGAGGAGCTTGCGCTGTTCCTCTGCCGCAATGCCCGGGCCGGTGTCGGCTACTTCAAGCAGAATGCGCGCGCTATCGCCTTCACCGGAGCGATTCACGCTGATCACCACTTCGCCTTGCTCGGTGAATTTGATGGCGTTGTCGATCAAATGCAACAGGATCTGCCGCAAGCGGGTGGGGTCTCCCTTGACCAGCTCGGGCACCTCTCTGTCGATGTTGCAGATCAGTTCCAACTGCTTTTCTTCTGCCCTGGAGCGAAAGGAGTCGACGGCATCCATGACCACCGAGCCCAGGTCGAAGGGTACGTGTTGCAGGGCCATGGTGCCCGACTCTATTCGGGAGAAGTCCACCACATTGTTGACGATGTCCAGGGCGTTTCGGCCGGAGTGTTGAATGGTTTCTACGAAGTCGCGTTGGTGGGCCGTGAGGGGGGTGTCGAGCAATAGCTCGGCAATGCCCATCACGCCACTGATGGGGGTTCTCAGTTCGTGGCTGATGCGCGACATCATGGCGCTCTGGCTGCGGGACTCGGCATCTGCAATGAGAATCTCATGCTCGCGCTGCAGGCGTCGCTCCAGTTGGCGGCGGCTGTGCCACAGCAATAGCATCAGGAGAAATAGGTTTTCGATGTTGACGGCGGCCTGAACCAGCTCCTTGCTGCTGCCCGACTCCATCAGGTTGATGCGTTCGATCAGGGTGGCGGCAATCAGGAACACTACCACCACCAGTTTGAGCATGCCATAGATCAAGAGGGCTGTGCGCTGGGTGGATAGGTAGTGGTCCAGCGAAGCGATGGCCAGTGTGCTCAGGCTGAGCACGATGGCGGGATAGAGCAGGGCATAACCCCATTCAAGGGGCAGCATGATGCCCGATAGGGCTCCTATACCATTAACTATCGCGAGGCTGCTGAGCAGGCGCCGCCACAGGCTGTCGCGTGGGCCTCCTTGCACGAGCCCCCAGCCTGCCAGTAGGTTTGCCGCATTCACGACATAGGCGAAGTTGAGGAAAACCCAGTGCCCAGCGAGGCTGTTTTCGGGCAGCCATCTGCTGAGGTAGCCCCAGGTGGCCACCTCGTAGATGAAGTAGGTGAGGAAATAGCCGAAAAAATAAAGGTTTACACGCTCCCGTAAGACCAGCCAGTGAGCGAATGCGGCCAGGCACACCAGGAAACCACAGGCGAACGTGCCGCCAATGAACCACTCGCGTGCAACCAAGTGGCGGATGTAGGCGTCCTCGGTGTAGAGCGTGGGGGTGATATGAACGGCATTACTGGTGCGTACACGAATGTGGTAAGTGGCGGTGCTATCAGATGGGATGACCAGTTCGTACGTGCTAGGGGGGGCTCGGAAAAGGGGTTGCGCTCTGCCTGAGGCGAAGAGTGCTATCTCATCAATGTTCGTGGCAGGTACTTCGAGCAGCAAACGTCGGGGCTCAGGTGTGGCATTGGATAAGCTGAAGCGCAGCCAGTACGCTGATGCGCTATTGCTAAAGTTGGTATCGCTGACGCTGATGGGGGCGAATTGTTGCCGCAGGTGCCCGGTGACTTCGTCGATGGAGGCATGGCCTTCGTGATCCTCCATGAGATCCAGTGCTTGCAGCTGAATGGTCATGCTGGTTTGTGGCACTGGGATGATGTCAGCCGCGTGAACCAGGCATGTGCCGAGGAGCATCAGAAGGCCCAGCAGTTGTGCGAGGGGGTGAAGCATCGGTAGTGTTGTCCTGCGTCACATTGGCAATGGGCTTGGCGTTGTGGGGGCTCTGAAAAAGTCACTGCAGTCCCTGGCGCCGATGCACTCATACTCACAACTGAGCTGCAGACGCGTTGCGCGCAGCGGTGAGTAACAAAACTCATACGGCGACCCGTGGCTCGGCTTTGGCATCCTGCGTCGCTCTACCGCCCACATCCCTGTGGGCGTCGGCTTTGGCGTCCTGCGTCGCTCTACCGACTACTTCCTTGTAGTCGTCGGCTTTGGCATCCTGTGTCGCTCTACCGCCCGCATCCCAGTCGATCCCGTCGACCTGGCAAACTTCCCACATCCTTGTGGGTCGTCTTTGTGGGCGTCCGCTTTTTAAACCGGCGCTACGCGCCGCGCCTTTTCGGGCGTGGTTGCCGCTACGCATCTGCTCGCCAGGCATCATCGGCGTGAAGGACTTTTTCAGAGGCTCCTCAGCCTGGCACACTGTGCCCGATGGTACGAAAGGAGGCAACCTGTTGCTACTGTGTTAGGCCTAAGCGGTATTGACGTGCCACTAGTAATGCTGTTCGGATATATATACCCATAGTTATTATATGTGCGCCGCGTCACAAAAAGGGCGGAGGGCGTGGCATATCATAGTCGGCTTATCTTTTGCCGATGCCTTCGCGATTAATCACCCAGACTCAACGAGCGGTGGTGTCTGGTCCCGGGTGATTTTGTAGTTTCGGGAGTTGTCACGATGTCCAATCATTCAGGTGCTGTTGTGGCGGATGAAGCCGCTGAAAAGCGCAGCTCCTCGTTGACCTACCAGGGTCGTCGAGCCCAGCGAGCCGGAAGCGAAGCTCGGCGCATAGCCATTCTGGAGGCCGCCCTGCGCATTGTCGCGCGGGAGGGCATGCGCGGTGTGCGCCACCGCGCGGTTGCTGCTGAGGCGGGAGTGCCGTTGGCGGCCACCACCTACTATTTTAAAGATCTGGACGACCTCATTACCGACGCCTTCAATCTGTTTGCCGAGCGCATGACAGAGCACACTCGCCGGCTGGTGGCCGATTTGGGCGTGCTGTTGGATAACGCCGATGGTGAAGGCCTAGGGGTTGAGGTAGCGCGCAGCATCGTCGAGCGCGTGGCGGACTACATCCTGCAGCAAAAAACCGAGCTGCGCTCAATCCGGGTGATTCAGCAAACCTTCTACGTGGAAGCACTGCTCAACGAGCGGCTGCGCCCTGCGATTGTGCTGCACCAGCAGGAGGCGGTGCAGGATGGCACTGAACTGTTTCGCCGGTTGGGCTCGGCCGATCCCGAGGCCGATGGGCGGGTGGCGGTAAGCGCCATCATGCAGATGGAGTTCGAGGTATTGGTGAATTGCCTAGAGAGTCGCGACGAAATCTGCCGTGTGCTGTGGCGGGTGCTGATGGGGCCGTTGGGGATCAATACCCCCTGGCCGGGCTGAGCCGGATGTGAAGGCGATGAGCAAAACGGGCGACCTAGGTCGCCCGTTTTTTTTTGGCTGCGGCGCGCTGCCTCAGCTGCGCTCGCGCGCGATGGCGCGGTAGCCGATGTCGCTGCGGTGGTATTCGCCCTGCCAGCTGATCTGCCCTACCAGCGCATAGGCGCGCTGCTGGGCTTCCGACACGCTGTGGCCCAGGGCGGTGGCGCAGAGCACCCGGCCGCCGCTGGTGAGTACCTGGCCATCGACCAGCTTGGTGCCGGCGTGGAACACCTTGGCGGCCTCCGCCACGGCCTGCTCCAGGCCGCTGATGGCGTCGCCCTTACGCGGTTCGTTGGGGTAGCCGCCGGCGGCCATCACCACGCCCACCGAGGCGCGCGGGTCCCATTCGGCGCGGGTGTCGCCCAGTTGTTGCGCCAGGCCGCGCTCTACCAGCGCCACCAGGGAGGAGTTCAGGCGCAGCATGATCGGCTGGGTTTCGGGGTCGCCGAAGCGGCAGTTGAATTCGATCACTTTGGGCGCGCCGCTGGCGTCGATCATCAGACCGGCGTAGAGGAAGCCGGTGTAGGGCACGCCGTCCTTGATCATGCCGGCCACGGTGGGCTCGATCACTTCCTTCATCACCCGAGCGTGCACTTCGGGGGTGACCACCGGGGCGGGGGAGTAGGCGCCCATGCCGCCGGTATTGGGGCCGGTGTCGGCATCGCCGATGCGCTTGTGATCCTGGCTGGTGGCCATGGGCAGGGCGTTGATGCCATCCACCATACAGATGAAGCTGGCTTCTTCACCGTCGAGGAACTCCTCGATCACCACCCGGGAGCCGGCGGCGCCGAAGGCGTTGCCGGAGAGCATGTCGCGCACGGCCTCTTCGGCCTCGGCCAGGGTCATGGCCACGATCACGCCCTTGCCGGCGGCCAGGCCGTCGGCCTTGACCACGATCGGGGCGCCCTTCTCGCGCAGGTAGGCCAGCGCCGGCTCCACCTCGGTGAACACTTGGTAGAAGGCGGTGGGGATGTTGTGGCGGGCCAGGAAGTCCTTGGCGTAGGCCTTGGAGCCTTCCAGCTGGGCGGCCTGGGCGGTGGGGCCCCAGATCGGCAGGCCGGCGGCGCGGAAGGTGTCCACCACGCCGTTCACCAGCGGTGCTTCGGGGCCGACGATGGTCAGCTGTACATTGGCCTGGGCGAAGGCCAGCAGGGCGGCGTTATCCAGGATGTCCAGCGCCACGTTCTCACACTTGGCTTCGGTGGCGGTGCCGGCGTTGCCGGGGGCGACGAAGACCTTCGCCACGCGCGGGTCCTGGGCGCACTTCCAGGCCAGGGCGTGTTCGCGACCGCCGGAGCCGATGATCAGGATGTTCATGGCGTGTTTCCTCTCAATGCGTTTCGTGCGGGGGCAACCACCCCCATCCTGGCCTTCCCCCCGAGGGGGAAGGGATTGTTCGGTGCCGGGCGAGGGGCCTGCGGCATCCTGTAGGCGCGGCACCCGCCGTTCCTACCATGGCGTCCTCATTGAGAACGCGTGATTAACCCTGCGTTTCTCTTCCCGGAGGGCGTGCCCCGCGAGTGCAGGGCAAGGCGCGGTGGGCGCGAGCAGCGGAGCCTACTGGAGCAGGTGAGCAGCGGAGCGTCCGCCGTAACACCGCCCTGCGCCGCGCGGCGCGCCCGAGTGCTTAGTGGCGGAAGTGGCGCATGCCGGTGAATACCATCGCCATGCCGTGCTCGTCCGCCGCGGCGATCACCTCGGCATCGCGCATGGAGCCGCCGGGCTGGATCACGCAGCTGATGCCCACCTTGGCGGCGTTGTCGATGCCGTCGCGGAAGGGGAAGAAGGCGTCGGAGGCCATCACCGAGCCCTTCACTTCCAGGCCGGCGTGCTCGGCCTTGATGGCGGCGATGCGGGCGGAGTTGACACGGCTCATCTGGCCGGCGCCGACGCCGATGGTCTGGCGGCCCTTGGCGTAGACGATGGCGTTGGATTTGACGAACTTGGCCACTTTCCAGGCGAAGATCAGGTCGTGGATCTCGGCCTCGGTGGGCACGCGCTTGGTCACCACCTTCAGGTCGGACTCGGTGATCATGCCGAGGTCGGCATCCTGCACCAGCAGGCCGCCGTTGACGCGCTTGTAATCCAGCTGCACCGGGCGCACCGCGCCCCACTCGCCGCACTCCAGCACGCGCACGTTCTGCTTGGCGGCGGTGACTTCCAGCGCTTCCTTCGACACCTTGGGCGCGATGATCACTTCCACGAACTGGCGATCGACGATGGCCTTGGCGGTGGTGGCGTCCAGCTCGCGGTTGAAGGCGATGATGCCGCCGAAGGCGGATTCGGGGTCGGTCTGGTAGGCCAGCTCATAGGCGGCGCCGATGCCGTCCAGGCTCACCGCCACGCCGCAGGGGTTG
>CAZYQX010000064.1:0-9295 GCA_964649985.1 uncultured Pseudomonadales bacterium
ATTTCAGGCGACCCGCAAGCTCAGCAATGATGCCCAGACCAAGCACATCCCCATCATTATCGTGACCACCAAGGATCAGGAAACCGACCGGGTCTGGGGCCAGCGGCAGGGCGCCAAGGGTTATCTGACCAAGCCGGTGCAAGAAAAGCTGCTGTTGCAGACCATCGCTGAACTACTCGGGCCCGGCAAATAGTGCACAGGAAGTTGCTTTGATGGACGCCCTAGAGCCCTTCGACGCCCTGCTCAACCTCGCCGAACGCTCGGTAGCGGTGGCGCGCGGTTTGCCCGCACAGGTTGAAATCAAGCCGCACTGGAGCGGCGTTGGCTTTTCCCTCTTGGGTGAGCGCATGGTCGCGCCGATGGGGGAAGTGGCCGAGATGCTGGCCGTGCCTCCCCACACCCGCTTGCCCGGGGTCAAACCCTGGATGATGGGGGTTGCGAATGTGCGGGGCCGGTTGATGCCACTGGTGGATCTTGAGCTGTTTTTTGGTGGCCAGGCGCTGGGAGGGCGGCGACAGCGGCGGGTGTTGGTGCTCGATCAGGGCGAACTCTATGCCGGCTTGGTGGTCAACGACGTATTTGGTATGCAGCACTTTCCCATCGACGCCTATGGTCAAGAAGGCGACTCAGACGCGGGGGAGCTTGCACAGTACGTGGCGGGCAATTTTGTACAGCACGATCGCCGTTGGAGTGTATTTCACCCCAGTCGGTTGGTGCAAAACGCAGATTTCATGAACGCCAGCGCGGCATTGTAGTGTTGGTGTTGAAGGGGCGACCTGGGGCATCGGCAGAGGCCGGTCACCGGGGCGCCATTGTCGGATAACAAGCAAGGTGTATGTGGGCTGGGAGTCCAGGGCATGAATGCGAAGTCAAACAGTTTCCTCTCCCGAGTAGCGGGCGACCGCGTGGCGATGGGGCTGACCGGGGCGCTAGTGGTATTTGCCTCAGCGTTTATCTACAACGCGGTGGTGGTGCTGCGCAATGCAGCCCATGAGTCGCGCTATGTGGAGATGACGGGGGAATTGCGAGTGCTGTCCCAGCAGATCTACACCCGGGCTCGGGAGGCGGCTGATGGTAACTCAACAGCCTTCGGCGATCTGGCTCAGGCGGCCAACCGATTCGACTCGCAGCTTAAAATTCTTCAAACCGGTGATGCAGAGCGCGGCTTGCCCCCGCTCAAGGCGCGCTTGCCCTCCGATGTGGGGGATGTGGAAAAGGTCTGGAAGGACCTGAGTGCCGCCGTGGATACCATCGTGGCCAACCGCGAGCGCATTCTGTTCTTGCATGAGGTGGCGGACAATCTCAACGCTTCCATCCCCGATCTCCAGCGCGAATATGGCAATGTGGTTGACGTGTTGTTGGAAAGCAGCGCGCCGGCCGATCAGGTGGCGGTGGCCCAGAAGCAGGCATGGCTGGCAGAGCGCGTTGCGCGAAATGTAGACAAAATGCTGACGGGAGGCACCGGTGCCCAGGAGGCAGCAGATCAGTTCAATACCGATGCCAGCACCTTCGGCGCCGTGCTCAATGGCATGTTGGAGGGTAACGCCGCCCTGCGCGTAAGTCGTGTCAACAATGAAGATGCCCGCCGCTCCCTGGAGCAAATCAACAAGTTGTTTGGCTACGTGAACAGCTCGGTGGACAACATCTACAAGGCGTCACCCGAATTGCTCAAGGCGCGCGAGGCGGCCAATACGGTGTCTGCTCAAGCGCCACGCGTGCTCGATGCCTCCAGCCGGTTGGGGCAGAACATCAGTCATTTGGAGTCCGGGCTTTCCAAGCGCAGCTTGCTGGTGTTTGGTGTCGTGATCGCGCTGGTGATCGCAGCGCTTGGTCTGCAGCAGGCGGCCACCACCAAGCGCCGCTTGGATTCCCAGCGCGAAACCAACGAGCGCAACCAAGCCGCCATTCTCAAACTGCTGGATGAACTCTCCACACTGGCGGATGGTGACCTCACCGTGACCGCCACCGTGACAGAGGATTTCACCGGCGCGATTGCCGACTCCATCAACTTCACCATCGAAAACCTGCGCACCTTGGTGTCGCAGATTGATGGAACGGCGGTGAAGGTGGCCTCGGCCGCAGAGGAGACTCAGAGCACGGCCTTGCATCTGGCCGAAGCCTCTGAACACCAGGCGCAGGAAATTGCCGGAGCCTCTGCGGCGATCAACGAAATGGCCGTCACCATTGATCAGGTGTCCACCAACGCCCTTGAATCAGCCCAAGTGGCGGATCGCTCGGTGGCGATCGCCAAGACCGGCGCCGAAGTGGTGCAGAACACCATTCACGGCATGGACAACATCCGCGAGCAGATTCAGGAAACGGCGAAGCGTATCAAGCGCCTGGGCGAAAGCTCGCAGGAGATCGGCGACATCGTATCGTTGATCAACGACATCGCCGACCAGACCAACATTCTGGCGTTGAACGCCGCTATTCAGGCTTCTATGGCGGGTGATGCGGGCCGAGGCTTTGCGGTGGTGGCCGACGAGGTTCAACGACTGGCCGAACGCTCTTCGGGCGCGACCAAACAGATTGAGGCGCTGGTGAAGACCATTCAGTCCGACACCAACGAAGCCGTAATTTCCATGGAACAGACCACCGCCGAGGTGGTGCGCGGGGCACGCTTGGCCCAAGATGCCGGTGTCGCGCTGGAAGAAATTGAAAAAGTATCCACCGATTTGGCTGAACTGATTCAGAACATTTCCAACGCAGCGCGCCAGCAAGCGTCCTCGGCATCACACATGTCCAGCACCATGGCCGTTATTCAGGAAATTACCCAGCAGACCGCCGCCGGCACCATTACTACCGCGCGTTCGGTTGGCAAGTTGACCGATCTGGCGGGTGAGCTGAAGGGCTCTGTGGCAGGTTTCAAATTGCCTGAAGATGGCTTGGATTTCGTTTAAGGGGCGGGGCGTCTGAGTGGGACGTGAGCAGATGGGCGCGCCGGGGTTGTCGCTGAGTAATGCACAGCTGGCAGAGTGGTTGGAGCTGCTAGAGTCCCGGACCGGCATCTGCCTCGCCTCCCATCCCGTTATTCTCCGACAAGGATTATTGCAGCACTTTCGCAGTATGGGCATCGACGATCCTGATGCCTACCTGGCGCGGGTGAGGGATTCCTCCGAAGGTGAACTGGAGTGGTCCTGGCTTGCTGGCGTCATATCCATCAAGGAAACGCGCTTCTTTCGTGACAGTGATGCCTTTGCGCTGGTGCAGCAGTTTGTGCGCCGGCACGCCAGCAAAAGTCGAGAACTTGATCTTTGGAGTGTGGGCTGCGCCACTGGCGAGGAAGCTTATTCGCTGGCGGTCGCCGCCATGGAAAGTGTTGAGCTGGTGCAGGCTTCCAGCTATGTCAGCGTAACGGGGCTCGACATCAGCCCAGAAGCGCTAGATGTCGCCCGGCAAGGTTTTTACGCTAGCCGCAAATTCGAGGGCGTGCCGCCGGGCTACGTGGATAAATACTTCGCGGCAGAAGCCAAAGGTTACCGCGTGTTGCCCAAGGTTCGCAGTCGCGTGGCTTTTGTGCGGGGCAATCTGCTGGAGTTGGAGCAGGCTCCGGTGTTGTCGATGGATGTAATTTTCTGCCAGAACGTGCTGGTGTATTTCCGCCGGGAGCGCCAGGCCAGAGTCCTGAATGCGCTGGTGGATCGGTTGAAACCCGGTGGCATTTTGGTAATTGGCGCGAGCGAGGGGGCTGGATGGCAGAACCCGCTGGTGCGCCGCGTAGCGGCCAGTGACGTGCACGCCTATGAGCGCGTGCATCAATAACCGCTGTTGGCTGGAGTCGGTATGGCGGAGCGTCGAGATTTCGTAGGGCTTGAATGGGTTGCCAGGGAGCTTGAGTTGACCCTGGGGCAAGCCCGTGAGGCTCTGGAAGCCTATGTGCAGGATCGTGAAGATCAGGGGCGTTTGCGCTTCTGTATCACCTATCTGCATCAGGTCTATGGCACGCTCCGCATGCTTGAGTTTGTCGGTGCGCAGCAATTGGCCGAGGAACTGGAACTCAGTGCGCAGGCGCTGTTAGAAGGCCGGATTGCGACGCCTGATGAAATGCTCGAAGTGATGGTGGCAGGCTTGGTTCAGTTGCCTGCCTACATCGAATTTGCCCGCCACGAACATCGCGATGAGCCCACCGCACTTGTACCGGTCATTCAGGATCTGCGTGCGCTGCGGGGTGTGCAGGTACAGGTAGATGGCAGCGCATTCTCGCCTGATCTGGCGCAGTCTGGCGTGCCGCAACAAGCCGCGTCCCCGGTCCTGGGGGCGGCCGAGTTTGAGGCCAAACTGCGCAAGTTGAGGCAGATTTTCCAGGCGTCATTGGCGGCGGTGGTGCGCGAGCAGGATCTGCCGATCAACCTCGATCGCCTAAGCAAGACCTTATCACTGGTGCTGCAACTGGCCGCAGGAAGCCCAAGAGAGTCGCTTTGGCGGGCGGGGCTGGCCTTGCTGGAGGGCTTGGCGCACGGCAGTATTCCCTTGGCGCCGGCGGTTAAAAGCCTGCTGCGGCAGTGGGATCGTGAATTCAAGGGCATGGTGGAGCAGGGGGGCTCATGGCTGCAGTCTCCTGCCAGCAGCGAGCAGCTCCAGCCTATGCTGTTCTACATCGCACGCTCCAGAGCAGAAACGCCGCGCATCCGTGAGTTGCGCGAGCAATACCAGCTCGATCAGGCCTTGCCGGCGCAGGCCGCTGAACCCCCGCGCCCCGATCTCGGCGCACTGGCCTCTGTGGCGACGGCCTTATGTGAAGAATTGAATCAAATCAAGGATGTCATTGATATCCATGTGCGCACCCACGCACGCCATACCGGTGATCTAGAAGAGTTGCAGCCCGCCCTGAAGCGCGTGGCGGGCACACTCTCCATGTTGGGTTTGGAAGAGCCACTGGCGGTTATCCAAGCACAGATGGACGTGCTGGGGGCAGTGATTAGCGCACCTCAAGACGCCATGGCTGAGCTGCAGTTGCTGGATATTGCCGGGCGCTTGATCGGAGTTGAGTCGGCTGTACGTGTTGTGGCGAGTGATCGCCAGGCGGCCAGGGGCAGTGAAAGTGAACGGCAATTGCGGCAAGCCCATGATGCATTGCTGCGAGAGTGCAGGACCGCTCTTGAGCAAGCCAAAGAGTGCATCGTAGATTTCGTGGCCTCCCAGTGGCAGCGCGGCTACCTTAAGCCGTTGCCTGAACTGCTGCACGCCGTGAAAGGGGCGCTTGAAATACTGCCCATGTCTGCGCCCGTCGAGATTTTGCTCAGCTGCGAGCATTTCGTTGCGCGGGAGCTCATGGGGGAAGATTCAAACATCGATTGGGCGGCACTGGATCTGCTGGCCGACGCCCTGAGTGGTGTGGATTACTTCCTTGAGCGAGCAAGCGCAGGTGTGGAGAGCGAGCAGGATGAAGTGCTCGGCCTTGCGCGTGAGAGTGTGGCTCGACTGGGCTTCCCGGTGGGCAGCGTCGGGCGATTGCTCTCAGTGCCGATCGCGTCAGCCGACGTCTCTGAGGCGGCGCCAGCCGAGGCGGCTGAGATCCCTCACGATGACAGCGCGGTGGCTGCGGGTGAATGGATGGGGGAAGTCGAGCTGTCTGAATTGACGCCGCTGTTGCCCGATGATGAGCTGGCGCCAGCCCCTGATACCCTAGCTGAAAACCTGCCTGAAGCGCCCCCGAGCGAGCTTGCTCCGCCAAGCGAGGCGCTGGTCGATGACGAAATACTCGAGGTCTTTGCCGAAGAGGTTCAGGAAGTCCTGGAGGGCATTGATGATGCCTGGCCACAATGGCGTGAGAATCTGAGCGATCAGGAGGCCCTTAAAACAGTGCGCCGCGCGTTCCACACCCTCAAGGGGAGTGGGCGTTTGGTGGGCGCTGAACATGTAGGCGAATTGGCGTGGGCCATCGAAAACATGCTCAACCGTGTTATCGACCACACGGTGACCCCTTCGGCTGCGCGTATGCAGATGGTTGAACTGGCGCGCAGATCCATACCGGACATGATGGTGCAGTTCAGTCGAGGGCAGACGGCGATAGCGCCGGACATCCAAGAGATGATCGACCGGGTGAGCCAGCTTGCCCTGCCCCAGGCGGATGCCGAGCCGCCGCTGGACGAGGCGCCAGGCGTGTCGAATGTGGTCGCAGCCGATGAGCGCGACGGGCAGCTGCTGGCTATTTTTGCCGGCGAAGCAGCGAGCTATCTCGTGGTGCTGGAGGATTACATTGCCGCTTGCGATGGCATTGCCGCACCAGAACTCTCCGATGATCTGCAACGCGCACTGCATACCCTCAAGGGCAGTGCCCATATGGCGGAAGTCCTTTCCATCGCCGAGGTGATCACCCCCATCGAACGCTTGGTGAAGGAGCTGCGGGCTAATCACCAGCGGGCAGATAGCACCGTGCTTGCACTACTTGAGGAGGCTTCTGTCTTGCTCAAGGCCGCGCTGGCGAGCCTCGAACACGGCAAAGAGCAGCCTATTGAGGGCGCTGAGGCATTTATTGAGCGCGTGCTCGAGGCTCAGGCCAGCTTGTTAGGTGGCCTGGGAGAGGGTGGCGAGCATGAAAGTGCCTTGTCAGTTCAGGTGCGAGGTTTTGCCGATGATCTGGACGTCGTTTTCCGAGCGGTGCCGTTGCTGCATCAGTGGCGTGAACAGCGTGAGTCGGGTAGTGTCAGCCGTGAGCTGTTGAGTGAGTTTACCCAGCTGCACCGCGAGCTGATCCACATTCGCGAGCACTGCCTCCAGCAGGAATTGGCTTCTCTGCGCATTCTGGCGGGCGCCCTTGATTCCACCTATTCATCGTTGGAGCAGGGCATCGCACTCGGTGAAACCGAAGTTCAGGTCATGGTGGATGCCCACAACACCCTGTCGGATCTGCTGGATCAGATGGCGGCAGGGCAGGCCCTCGACCCGGTTGTCGATCAACTTGCGGCGCTGCATGAGCTGACCTGTCGGCACACCGAGGGTGTGCGCGCAGGTGAGTGGGGCGTCGTGCTCGGCGAAGGCCCGGGAGAGGCTGTGGTGCTACCGGCTGGGCTCGCCATTGAGGATGAAGCCAGCCGTTGGGTGGCCGAGGCCATGGCGCCATCCGGTGCGCATGCACCGTTTGATGAGGTGCCTGAGCAAGGGGGTGTTGAGGTAGAAGAGCCGCTGATCGCCTTGGGGGATTATCCTGAAGACATCGGCGTGCTGGTGGAAAGCGATGAGCTGACCCATGAGCAAGGCGATGAGCCGTCGCCCATCTCCGAGATGGACCTGACGGAGTTGGACATTGATCTGCGGGCGGAAGGGGCGGTGCACTGGCAGCCAGAGGCCGTGGCGCCTGAGGCCGAGGCGGCTCCTGAACCTGCCATGCTCGGTGAATATGCCCTGGATGATGGTTTGCTGCTTGAGGCCGAGCCCTCTCCTGTGGTTGAAGGGCTGGCTGAGCTGCCCGCGCTGTCCGAGCTGGACCTTGAAGTGTTGGCGGACAATCAGGTGCTGGGTGCAACCGGGGTGGTTGAAGCCGAAACAGAACTGTGCGGGGCTCCAAACCTCGCGCAACTGGGTGACGCAGCGCAAGACGAAGGGTGGGTGGATGCCGAGCTGTTAGCGGCGCCGGCGCCGGAGGAGGCGGGAGAAGAGCTTGCCCTGCCACTCGCTGAACTCGACATGGATGAATGCCTGGCTCCCGGCGATGTGGATTCCATGGCGTTGTCGCCTGCGCCGTGTGAGGGTAGTGACGAACGGTTGGCTGATGATGAGCCCCCCGCTACTGAGATGCAAAGCCTGCCGGCTCCGGCGGCCGAGGCCCCGTTGCCCTTGTCATCCACCGCTGTGGATGAGATAGATGCCGACACCTTGGATATTTTCATGGAAGAGGCACAGGAACTGCTCGAGGCCATGGAGCTCGAAGTGCATGCCTGGCCGCGTGCGCCCGAATCACTGCAGCATGCGGCCGAGCTGAAGCGCTTGTTGCACACATTCAAGGGGGGCGCTCGCCTCACCGGGTTGCGCAGCCTGGGGGATCTCGCCCACGATTTTGAGAGCCTGCTGGAGAAGAGCGGTGCAACCGCGCCAGGCTTCTTCGCTGACATTCAGCGGCGCTTTGACCATCTGAATGCCTGTGTTGAGGCCCTCGCTGACGGTGCGCCATTGCCGGTATTGCCGCCCAGCGAGACTGGCGCTACAGCATTTGAGCCGGCCGTGTTCGAAGCGGTGGCATCTCAGCTCAACGACCTGGCGCCAGCCCTGCCGAGTGCCCAGGATGACGTTGAGATTGACCCCGATACCTTGGACGTCTTCCTGGAAGAAGCGCATGAGCTGCTGGATGCGATGGAACCCCATCTGCACGCCTGGCCGCGCCAGCCCGAGCATCGCGCTCACGCCGATGAGCTGAAGCGCTTGCTGCACACTTTTAAGGGCGGTGCACGCCTCACCGGCCTTCGTCAGCTGGGGGATCTGGCCCACGACTACGAGAGCCTACTCGAGCGCTCTGGTCCGGAAACACCGGGCTTTTTCCCAGCGCTGCGGCAGCGCTATGATCACCTGATTGCGTGTATCGAAGCATTGCAACAGCAGTTGCCGATGCCGTCCTTTGCGTCTACCACGTCCGTGCGGCCCATGGATGCGACGCAAGACATACCCGTCAGCGCCGTCGACGGGCTGGCATCGTCTGCCGTGGTTGAGGCTGAGCCTGGTCTTGACGATGCTGGTCGCATCCCGCTGGCGGCAGCGGAAGATTTTGCGCAGGATCTCGCCCCCGTTGAGGGCCTTGCTGCTGAACCTGGGCTTGGCGCTGAGCCTTTGCCTGACACCGTGTTTGAAGACGAAGCGCTTGCAAGGCCGAGCATGCCGCTCGCCAGCGAAGAGGTGGATCAGGATGCCCTGCCCATCTTCCTGGAGGAAGCGGCAGAATTGTTGGAGGCCATGGAACCCCATTTACATGCTTGGCCGCGCAGTCTGGATACACCTCAGCATGCGGATGAGTTGAAGCGTCTGCTGCATACCTACAAGGGCGGTGCGCGCCTCACCGGCCTGCGCCGGCTGGGCGATCTTGCTCACGACTTCGAGAGCTTGCTTGAGTCGACGGGGGCTGAAACGCCCGGTTTCTTCGCCACCGTGCAACAGCGCTTTGATCATTTGATGGCCTGCACCCATGCCGTTGCGTCGGGCGCGCCATTGCCAGAACTGGCCACGGTTTCCGTGGTGTCGGCGCCGGCTGCCGCAGAGCCGCGTGCCGCAGAGGAAATGCTTGCGCAGGTGGAGGAGGAGATCGACATTCCTGCCGAAGCCGAAGCCGAAGCCGAAGCCGAAGCCGAAGCCGAAGCCGAAGCCGAAG
>CAZYQX010000065.1:0-8798 GCA_964649985.1 uncultured Pseudomonadales bacterium
TGGCCACCGTGGCGCCATCTTCCTTGGCCTGCTGCATGTCGTAGACGTGGATGTATTCTCCAAACACCGCCTGGGTGTCGCGATCTTCACTGGAGACCGGCGTGCCGGTGAAGGCCACGAAGGTGGCATTGGGCAGGGCATCGCGCAGGTGCTGGGCATAGCCCACCTGGTAGCGCGCGGCGGGCTCTGCCACCTGTTTGTCGTCGGGCAGTTTCAGCGAGGCCGAGAAGCCGTACTGGGTGCGGTGTGCCTCATCGGCGATCACCACGATGTTGTGGCGGTCGGAGAGCACCGGAAAGCTGTCTTCATCCGCCCCCGGCATGAATTTTTGAATGGTGGAAAACACGATGCCGCCCGAGGGCCGGTTGGCCAGTTTCTCACGCAGATCGCCCCGGGTGGCCACCTGCACCGGCTGCTCCCGCAGCAGATCCTGCGCCAGGGAGAACACGCCAAACAATTGGCCGTCCAGGTCGTTGCGGTCGGTGATCACCACGATGGTGGGGTTCTCCATCGCCGCCGCCTGCATCACCCGGGCGGCGAAGCAGGTCATGGTGATGCTCTTGCCCGAGCCCTGGGTATGCCACACCACGCCGCCCTTGTGGGAGCCGCCGGGGCGGGAGGCCCGCACCACCTGCTGGATGGCCGCTCGCACCGCGTGAAACTGGTGGTAGCCGGCGATCTTCTTCACCAGCCGGCCGTCGTCTTCAAACAGCACGAAATAGCGCAAGTAATCCAGCAGCATCTCTGGCGCCAGCACGCCTCGCACGAGGGTTTCCAGCTCGTTGAACTGGCCCAGCGGGTCCAACTGCCCGCCATCGATGGTGCGCCAATTCATGAAGCGCTCGGCATCCGCCGAGAGAGAGCCCATGCGCGCCTCGGAGCCATCCGAGATCACCAGGATTTCGTTGTACTGGAACAGATCGGGGATCTGCTCCTTGTAGGTCTGCAACTGGTCGAAGGCCTTCCAGATATTGGCGTTCATGTCCGCCGGGTTTTTCAGCTCCAGCAGCACCAGTGGCAAGCCGTTCACAAACAGGATCACATCGGGCCGGCGGGTATGCTTGGGGCCCTGAATGCTGAACTGGTTCACTGCCAGCCAATCGTTGGCGCTCACCTCGGCCCAATCGATCAGCCGGGCAAAATCGCCCCGGGTCTCGCCCTCGTTTTGATATTGCACCGGCACACCACCCACCAACAGGCGGTGAAAGGTGCGGTTAGCCGCCAACTGGGCCGGCACACCCAACTCCAGCACCTGCTGCAGGGCATCTTCACGGGCCGCCAGGGGCAAGCGCGGGTTGAGGCGGGCGATGGCGGCGCGCAGGCGCTCCACCAGCACCACCTGCCGGTAGCTCTCCCGCTCAGGGCTATCGCCATCGTGGGCGATATCAGGCCCGTAGCAATGGCCATAGCCCAACTCGGCCAGCCAGCCGAGGCATTCCTGTTCCAGTTGGTCTTCCGTCATACAAGCACAATCCTTGACGCAATCCATTTAATGCGCGCACTCAAGCACGACAGTTTTTCTTCCGCATTTTGTTCCGAACCTGCCCCAGACCTGGGCAGCCTCAGCACCCTATGCACGCCGGACCCAGGCATGTCGGCGACATGAATGTCGTCGAGATGAGATAACAGCTTGTTTTAACGAACTTATATCGCGCGGGGCAGGGGCGTTTGCGCGCTCGCCACTCACACGGCACAAGGCTAGGCCTGCTGCTTTTCCACCGCCGCCGCGATCAATGGCGCCTTCTTGCGCAGCCCAGCCAAGCTCAGCTCACCGTCTTGATACATGGCGTACCAGGCTCGCCGCTGCCTCAGCACGCGCTCGTCATCCCGCAAGTGCAGCCGCCGTAGAGTTTCTTCGGCCAATGCGTGCAGCTCAGCGGGTATGCGCTCAAGCACCAGCACCAGCTGCAGCGAGGGCAGCAGCACTTCGAACCAGCCCTGCCGAACATCCAGCGGGTCGAGCACCCGGGCTGCCTTGCTCTTGCTGGAGTTAATCCAGGCTGAGGCATAACGGTAGTTGGACCACTCGTAGGCCAGAGTCTCATCCGCATCGACCGGCACGAAATGATCCACAGTGCCGACCGGCTCATACATGGCGCCATAGGCGCAGAGATCGCCAAAGGCATCGGCCAGTGCGGGCCTGAACTTGCTCCAGTAATCTCTTGGGCGCTTTGCTTTTCGGCTGGCTTTAGGGTGATCTCGCAGCCACTGATTGCCCTTGAGTCGACACTTAGCATCAAAATCCTGGGGTTCGGTCAGGCGCGCTCGATCGAACTCAATCATGCGCGCCCCCCTGCTCAGGCTGCGTGCGCACCAGCCAGCGTGGCCAGAACTCATCGTGCCCCGCCAGCACGCGCTGCAGTTCTTGGTGGATGGCATCGCGCGTGCGCAGCTTTGCAGGGAGAGATGTGTGGTCGTCGCGCATAAAGGCCTCGGCAGCCTCAATCGCGCGTTCAGCGTCGATGGAACGCGCCTGCTGCAGGCCGAATGCATCCGATACCAGCCAATTCACCACATCGCCCTGTTTGGCCCAGGGTGCTTCGATCACACAGGCCTGGCGTTCCTGCAGTTGGATGTTGAACACCTTGTCTTGCTGCGGGTCAAAATTAGGCTCCAGCGATGCCAGTACCAACGGGGAATGGGTGGCCACAATTAGTTGCACCGGCACATTTTTCCCCGTCAGCGCCTTCATTACCCGCAGCAGGGCCGGCACCACCTGGCGCTGCCATTGGGGGTGCAGGTGGCACTCGATCTCGTCCACCAGAAAGATGATTTCCTTAGCCTGTTTGCGGCCGGTTTGCTGGCAGGCCAGCAGGTGTTCCCGCCAGGTCCACACTAGCAAGTAGGCGAGCGCGGCAATGCGGCGCATACCGGCCGAGGCGTGCACCAGGGCTACCTCCTGGCCGTAGGGCATGCGCAGCGAGGGGTAGTCTTTCACATCGAGCCCGAGTCGCACGGGGTGGCCGGGCTCAAGCCGCTCATCGGACGAGGGCGACAGGGTTTCCAGCACCTTAATCAAGTCGGCAAAGGCGGGGTCTCCCCCTTTTTGCCACAACACCCAGTCGTGAATCAGGCCATTGCAGTGGCGCATCCCACCAGGGCCCTCCAGGCCATTCCAGACCTGCTCCGGGCTGAAATTGAAGCCGCGCGGCCGGTCGGGAGCGTCGTCTTCTTTCCAGTAGTTGCGTGCCGGGTCCCAGGCGGAAAAGCTGCCATCAACGCCGGCATAGAGCACCACGCCGGGAATGGGTGGGCGCCCCTTGCTGGTCGGCCACTGCTGCTCTTTACGCTTGTACTCGCTGATCTCGTCGAAATCGCCGCTGGTGGACTTGCCAAACACATAGGCAATACTGCTCTTCTTGCTGCCCAGGGGCGGCACCGCCGGCACGCCACGCGCCCAGGTGCGGGTGAGGGCCCACCAGGCGATATCCAGCAAAAAGCTCTTGCCCAGGCCGTTATCCCCGGTGATGACGTTCAACCGCGAGGCAAACTCAATCGGTCCAAAGGTAGTGGCCGGGCCAACGCCATTGAGCAGCAGGCGTTTCAGCATGCTTTTATCCCCATGCGCAACTGTTCAGAACACGCCAGCAAGCCGACGCGCTGCCAAAATGTGAAGGATGCCATTGGATCATGCCAGCTCCCGCTTGGCCATATCTGCGGGCCTTCAGTGGGTCGCCCTTCCTGGCCAGATAGGATGGCCAGCAGGGTGGCCTGCTGGGTTTGAGGAACAGCATCTCGCCGGCATCGTGGAGTCCACCGAGGGCCAGCACCTGCTTCAGCTCGGCGGCGTTCTTGTCGAAACGGGCCCGATTCAGGCTATAGCCCTGTACCAGATACTCCCGCAGACGCTGGGTGGCCCAACGGCGAAACTGCACCCCCAGGGGCGATTTGATGCGATAACCGGCGGAAATCACCACATCCAGGTGGTAAAAGGTGACGGGGCGGTCGGTATTTGCAATATGCATTTTTTGCAAATTGCTCTTTTCGCTGACCTCACCCTTCTCCAGCGCGTTGCGGATATGGCGGGAGATCACCGACACATCTCGCCCGAACAACTCCACCCTCTGCGCTTGCGAAAGCCAGACCGTATTGCCCTGCAACTGCACCTCTATCCGGGTCTGGCCATCGGCGGTCTGGTAGATGTCGATCTGTTTTTCCGCATTCATATCACCTCCCTGCGTCGCACTCATGCCAGCGCCGCCACAATACGAGGCCGCTCATCTTGGCCATACCCTGCAGCGTTCAACCTCATGTCACACCCTCACTGACCGCCCGGTAGGATTGTTTTTCGTGGTTCGGCGTCGCCGGGAAAGCCCGGCGTATTTTCCTCGCCTTGACCAGTTTGTCCATGTAGGACTTTCTCAGCGTATCCGGGTTGCGTTTCAACAACTTGGCCAACGCATTGAGCATGAAATAGCGGTCGCGGCAGACGGCCACGATAACGGCCTCCATCACCTCTGGCGCAAGGCGCTCCTTCTCGCGGGGGGCTGCCGCCAGGGCTTCAAGCGCTTGCAGAAGCTCCGGGCATAACTGGTTCAGATCATCCACCACGGGGGCGTCCAGGTGGGGGGAGATCAGGCAGCCCTGTGCGTCCCGCTCACTGGCGGGCGGTGAGTCTTGCCGTGCACTGCCAGCCCCGGCCTCAGGGCGTTGGGTGTTATGCCCGGAGCTCGGATCGCTATACCCGGAGCTCGGGGCGTTATGCCCGGAGCTCGGCACGTTATACCCGGAGCTCGGCTCACTATGCCCACGCCCCTCAAGCCCTGCGGAGAAAACCTGATCGGGCGAGATCATGACCTCGCCCGGCAAGTGATAGACCTTGCCACGGGATTGCCCGGTAGCACTCAGCAGCCCGTCACGCTCAAGCTTGTTCAGGCACTGGCTGAGGTCGTGGGGGTGGATGTCGCAAATCTCGATCAGGCGGCTGTGGTTCACCACCTGCTCAATGGCGGCCGTGGCGAGGATAAGCCGCTCCACGCGCCCCAGGGCATCAATGGCATCGCCAAAGCGCAGGCGCAGCTCCTCCACCACCGATGCCGGCAGCAAATCCAGCATGTGCAGTTCCAGCAGCGTTTGCTCGGGCTCATCTTTTTCATGCAGCACCGGTGGTCGCCAGTTGCGGCTCTTCCAGCCGGAATAGATGCGCGGGATACCCGAGCCCCCGCGCTCACCCAAGCCGATCATCAGAAACATCTGATGCAGGATGCGGTTGCGGCAATCGCTCTCGCCCCCCTTCAACACCTGCTCGATGGGCAACCGCAAACCACCGGGATTGCGAAAGCCGAACATGTCGGGCCGCTTCACCACCAGCACCGAGACCCGACCACTGTAATCCGCATGCACCAGTGTATTCACCAGGGCCTCGCGCAATGCCGCGTGCACCGGCGTGTCGTCTTGGCGCTGGCCGTCCTTCAACGCGAACGGCACCTTGAGATCGGCAATCAGCTTGCGGTATACGCGCCGGTAGAACTCAAACAGGTTGCCGGTCCAGGTACCATCGGGCACCAAGCGATCCACCCAGCGCAGTTCCGCCTTGGCCTCGGGGCGCTCCTGGTAATCGACAAAATAGCCCGGCACCGCCTCCTGAATGGCTGACCAACGGCCAAACATCAGCAGGCCCGCCAAGGTCAGGCCGCACTTGCCGGTCTCACGGTCGCGGCGCCAGCCTCTCAGGCTGCTGAGAAAATTGAAATCGTCCAATTCAAGAAAGGGATGTGAGGGCTTTTCGTCCCTCAGCATCTGGCGATAGATGCGCAAGCTCTCGGGGTCGATATCGTCCAGGCCGAAGTGCTCAAAAATGCGCGCATCGCGCTCATCTTCTAGCTGTTCCGCCAACATGCGTTTGACGGTCTCGTCGTCGCACTTGCGGTCTCCCTCATGCAGGCGGCGATAGGTGTTGCCCAGAGGCTGGCCATTGATGAAGACCGGCTTCTGCTTGCGGTTGGCGGGTGGAATGCAGATCTTGAGCAAGGTGAGCCCATTGATCACATGCGTGGTCACATCCGCATCGCTCAGCAGGTTGGCGCTGACTTTCTCGCGATTGTTCAGGTTATTGAACAGATCCGTCTTGATTCTTTCGGCATCGCCCACCCCCTCCAGGCGGAACTGGCGCTCCTGCTCGCGCACGCCCAGCAACACCACCCCGCCATGGCTATTGGCCATGGCGGAGTAGGTCGGCCAGAAGTCCTTCGGCAGCCCGCCCTGACCATCGCGACCCTGCGCCAGTTTGCACTCAAGTTCGACGGTTTCCTGCAAGAGTGCAATGGATTCAGGCGAGTTCAGCTCAAGCATGAGCTTGCTCCTGAATAAGCTGCTCCGCCTCCGGCAGGCGCAGCTGGCCGGAGATCAGCCGGGGCAGCAGGGTGTCGCGGAGTTGGGTGAGGGTTTGGGCTTGCTGGTTGTTTGCTTTAACTCGATGCCAAACGTCCAAGCCGATCTGCTCGAAATGATCGGCAAGTTGTCGTGGAGGAACGACCACGCGGTATTGGCCTAGTTCGCCTTTCGAGAACCCTGATTGCACAGCTTTTGAACTCACACCCTGCAAATAGCCATAGAAGCGCGGATCGCAAACCATCTGGTACGCAAACTCTCGGCCAACCTCAACGGGGCAAAGCTTCATCAGCGCGACGTTATACGCGCCACTCAAACCACGACATACGCGACCAAGGGAGTCCCTGGCCTTGTCTCCGCTAGCTGACCCATACCGGCCAATAAGGACATCATCCTCCGCAGCCTTTTTCAGCTTCGACGTGTCGGGGATGTAGGTTTTATGCGTGTCTGTCGAGAAGTCCCGAATCTGCAGCAGCCTCACATAGCCGTTAGCCTCGTGGTCTATGAAGGTTGAAGCTGGTGGTTGTGCTCCACCCTGTAAATCGCAGGCATCGAGAAAGGGCATGACCCTCCACCCCTTCGGCACCAAGCCCAGTTCGGTTTCTTCGAAGCTGTCGGGGAATAGGGCGGCGGTGGCGGGGTCGAGGCCGGGGATGGGGGCTTCGGCGGGGGGTGCGGTTGGGGGCGTGTTGGCCGCCGTGCCGGGGGGGGTATTGGTCGCGGGCTGTGCGTCGGTTTGCGCGGTGCGGGCGGGGGCCGCGCCGGCGGCGGTGTTAGTGCGTCCCTGTACGGCCGCCGCTCCTGCGCTTCCTGCGCTCGCGGCATTAGTCCGTCCCTGTACGTCCGCCGCGCCTGCGCTTCCTGCGCTCGCGGCATTAGTACGTCCCTGATCGTCCGCCGCTCCTGCGCCTCCTGCGCCCGCGGCATTAGTACGTCCCTGTACAGCACATTTGGCGTGTACGGGGTCGAAATCCACGAACCAGGATTTGAACAGGGCCTGGGCGATGGCTTCCAGGGTGGCGTTGGTTTCGCGCAGGAGGGTGATGCGGTCGTCGAGCCCTCCTACAATTTCAGCAATCCATTTTTCGTTCTCTTCACCACATCTGGGAACCTGCAGCTCCTTAATGCACCTAAGGCTAAGTGTTTTTTGCGTACTTCCCACCACTCCAGCTTCAATCTGATCCCGCACAAAATCAGAATTCAATGCAGCATACAAATAGCGAGGATTTATCTTCCTAGGAATAATTGCCGCCGTATTCTGTCCCAAACAGAAATTTGGATTTCTTACCAAAGCCGACACACCATATGTGCCAACCCTAGTTATTATTATGTCTCCAGTTCTTGGTTCATATCTGCGGGAGAACTCTAGAAAAACCGACTCTTCTACAAGATGACATCCCACTAAAGACAATTCGCCATATTTAACATCCGTCACACGCACCATAGGAAGACCATGGGCACTGTACACAGGGGTCTTGTGAAGTGAGTCAACAACATCCGCAACCTCACTCAACCGTGATATGTCAGAACTCATACCCCAGCCCTCCCAGCTTTTGCCGGATCAGCTGATCCAGTTCCGCGCCCTTGGCCATCTGCTCGGCGAGTTGTTCGGTGAGCTTGCGCATCTTGTGTTCGAAGGCTTCGTCGTCCTGTTCCACTTCTTCGGCGCCCACATAGCGGCCGGGGGTGAGCACGTGGCCGTGCTCGGCGATTTCGGCCAGGGTGACGCTGCGGCAGAAGCCGGGGATGTCGGCGTAGTCGCCGGGCGCCTCGCCGGCGGCGAGGGCTTCACCGCGCCAGGCGGCGACGGTGTGGGCGATGCGGTCGATATCGGCGTCGCTGAGCTCGATCTGCACCCGGCTGACCGGGGTGCCGAGCTTGCGGGCGTCGATAAACAGCACCTGGCCACGGCGGTCGCTGCCGCCCTGGGCGTGGCGCTTGTCTTTGGCCAGGAACCACAGGCAGGCGGGGATCTGGGTGTTGAAGAACAGTTGGCCCGGCAGGGCGATCATTACTTCCACCTGGTCGGCTTCGACCATGGCGCGGCGGATGTCGCCCTCGCTGTTCTGGCTGGAGCTCATGGAGCCGTTGGCCAACACGATGCCGGCGCGGCCGGTGGGCTTGAGGTGGTGCAGCATGTGCTGCAACCAGGCGTAGTTGGCGTTGCCCTGGGGCGGGGTGCCGTAGACCCAGCGGGGGTCGCCTTCCAGTGAGCCGTGCCACCAGTCGCTGACGTTGAAGGGCGGGTTGGCGAGGATGAAGTCGGCGCGCAGGTCGGGGTGCTGGTTGCGCACGAAGCTGTCGGCGGGCTCTTTGCCGAGGTTGAAGTCGATGCCGCGAATGGCCAGGTTCATGGCGGCCAGGCGCCAGGTGGTGGGGTTGGATTCCTGGCCGTAGATGCTCACGTCGCCGAGCTTGCCGCCGTGGGCTTCGATGAATTTCTCACTCTGCACGAACATGCCGCCGGA
>CAZYQX010000066.1:0-8542 GCA_964649985.1 uncultured Pseudomonadales bacterium
CAGGTGATCATGCTGGCCGACCCCTGGATGCCCTACAACGGCGATCCCAACGCCGCCAAACCCGGCTATATGATCGAGCTGGTGCGCAGTATTCTGATCCAGCACGACCACAGCCTGCACTACGAGATACGCCCCTGGCATCAAGCCCTGGCCGATACCGTCGCCGGCAAGGCGGATTGCCTCATCGCAACCACCCGGGAGTCAGAGCACGGCTTGCTGTTTCCCGCACGGGCCTGGGGCGCTGACAGCACCGCCATTTACGTGCGCAGCCACGATCCCTGGCGCTATAACGGGCATGCCTCCCTGGAGGGGCGCCAGATCGGCACCATCAAGGGCTACAACTACGCTGACGAGCTGGAAAAACACTTTGCTCATTCGCCTTCCTCGGCACACCCCGCCGATGGCATTGATGCGCTGGAACATAACCTGAAGCGACTGCTGGCGGGGGAACTGGACAGCGTGGTGGAAAACCCCACCGTGATGGCCTACACACTGGCGCAACTCGGCCTGCGTGAGAAAGTGCGTCACGCCGGGGTCATCGGCCTGCCCAATGCTCTTTATATCGCCTGCAATCCCAACCGCCCCAACGCCCAGCAGTATCTCAAGTGGCTGGATGAGGGCCTGGAAGACATGCGCCTGAGCGGGCAACTGAAAGAGGTGCTGGACGCCTATGGCGTTGAGGACTGGCAACCCTAGCAGGCGCTGAACGCGCTCCGCCCTGCAGCTTGGTCAATGCCGCGCACCGCCCTCGCCACGCCCCCAGGTTGCCAGCATCGGGCGCAGCACCGCCAGGCTCACCGGCTTGGCCAATTGATCCTGCATGCCTGCCTCAAGGCATGCCTCCCGGTGCTCGGGCAAGGCATGCCCACTGAGGGCAATGATGGGTATTGGGGAGCGCTGCTGCTCATGCTCCCACGCGCGAATCGCCCGCGCCGCTTGCCAGCCATCAAGCTCCGGCATGTCGCAGTCCATGAAGATCAAATCAAAGGGCTCTTGCTGTACCCGCCTGAGTGCTTCGGCCCCATTGACCGCAATGCAGCTGCGATGGCCAAGCCGCGCCAGCATGCCCATGATCACCTGCTGATTGACGGGGTTGTCCTCGGCCACCAGGATGCGCAGCATAGCGGCATCCTGCTGTGGTGCATCCTCCAGCGGTGCCATGACGGCCGGCGCCAGCAAGCCCAGGGCCCTGGCGCAGGCGTGCTGCAGCTCATCTGGCGACACCGGCTTCTCCAATACTTCGTTGACGCCCAACTCCTCCGGGCTGACAAAGTCTGGCAACAGTGATACCTGCGCCAAAATAATAATCGCCAACGGCTCACCCACCGTTGTCTCACGCACGCGCTGCACCAGCGACAGCCCCTGGCTGAAATCGACACTCATGAGAGAAAAGGGCCGCCCCTCTGTACGCGCCTCCTGCAGCTTCTGCAACGCCTGCTCAGCATCGGTGACCTGCACCACCTCCATGCCCCAGTGAGTAGCGCAGCGTGACACAAAACCACCCAGCGCCTCGCTCGCATCCACCAGCAACCAGCGCAGACCGGCGAGGCCCGCGATAGGTTGGGTTGCCTGTCCAAGTGCCAACAACGGCACTTCTGCCCAGAAGCTCGCACCAGTGCCCAGGCGACTCTCAACCCCGATGCGCCCGCCCATCAGCTCCACCAGGCTGCGGCAGATACTCAAGCCGAGCCCGCTGCCGCCGTGGGTACGCGCCACTTCGGCCCCGCCCTGGCTGAAGGCCTGAAACAAACGCCGCTGCTGCTGATCACTCAAACCCGGCCCGGTGTCGCTCACCCGCAACATCAGCCCAGCCTGGCAGCACGACAGCGACAGAGTAACCGCCCCCTGCGGGGTAAATTTCACCGCGTTACTCAGCAGGTTGAGCATGATTTGCCGCAGGCGGGTAGGATCACCACGCCATTGCCGGGGAACCTCTGGCCCGATATCGCACAACAATTCAAGCGACTTCTGCGCGACTTGCCCCTTGAAAATGGACAGTGTCTGCATGGCCAGGCTGTGCAGATCAAACTCGATCTGCTCAAGTTCCAGCTTGCCTGCTTCCAAGCGCGCATAATCAAGAATGTCGTTGAGCAGCGTCAGCAGCGCTGTACCCGAGGTGTGAATAATTTCGTTTTAACGGGCCTGTCGCGGGCTGAGCCCACTGTGCTGAAGCAGCTCAGACATGCCCAGCACCGCATTCATCGGGTTGCGAATTTCATGGCTCATCTGTGCCATGAAATCACTCTTGGCGCGTGAATCCGCCTGGGCGCGAAGCTCGTCCTCGCGCAACTGGCCAACCCGCCGGGTGAGCGCCCAAGATAGCACCAAACACTGAAACAACTGCGCCGCACAGATGCCATTTTCCGAGATATCTGGCAGTAGCCCGATGCGCCCCGCCAGATAGGCCACCTGCGCTACGATCAAGGGCAGACCACTGACCAGATACACCACGGCCACCGGGTTCCCCTGGCGCCACTGCCACAATCCTGCCGCCGCACAAAGCAGCAATGGCACGCAGATGAACAGCACCCACAGCACAGCCATGACCTGGAAGCTTTCTGCCACCAGCCTCACCACTACCGCAGAACACAGAATCGCTGCGATCAGCCACAGCAAGCCGCGCAGCAAGCGAGGGCTGTGGCGCCTGAGATTGAGAAACTCACTGGCGAACAGCATCGGCAGGCTCATCATGCACATGCCAAGCAGCGTGAAAATATTGAGTTGCTGAGCTGCTGTGGTGTCGACGATCTGATACAGATAGCCGACAAAAATGCTCATCACCCCACCGGTAGCCACTACGGTGCCCGCCAGCAATAGTGCCGCGCGGCTACGGCTGGCCCACCACACCATAAGGTTGTAGATCAGGGCCGCCCCCATCATGCCGAAGTAGGCAATATGCCAGCGCTCCTCCAGCACCGAATCCCTCACGAAGCGCGGCCAACTGACGATGCGCAGCTTGTCAGGCACATAGTGGGAATACGTCCGCGTGCTCATCACCACCAAGCGCTCGGCTTGAGGGGGTATGTAGAGTGGCACGGCAAGATTCAGATAAGGAACAGGGCGGTTGGCATACGGGAGGTCATTGCCTAACTGGTATTCATGCTCGATGCGCGCGCCATCCAACACGTAGACGTGCCAACGTGCAAGCCGCGGGTACGGGTATTCCAACACCCGGTCCACCGCGCGATTGCTGCTATTGATGACCCGGAAATAAAACCAGTACGGTTCATCGTCATAGCGCCGAATAGGAACTTGATCCACCGGTCGCCAACCTTCCAACCGCGTCGGATCGCCACCGGTCATCGACAACAGCGCATCAATGCTCAGCTTTGCCTGGGGGTCATACAGCACGGCCAGGGGTGGCTGCCAGGCGCTACCTTCCTGCGCAACATCTAGCGCGTTCGTCGCACGCGCAGCGCTGCCAAACATGAGACACGCAAACCATGCCCACAGGCAACAGACTGCCCTGGCACGCAAAGCACCTCGCCACGACGCTGATCGCCCGCCCCCCAACCCCGCCAAACAACCACCTCGCTCAGCCACTGAAGACTTGTCGCACCAAGCGCCTATTCAGAATCTCGATCAAGGCACACAGCGCAAGGCGAAATCGGCCGAACAAGCGGAGCATACTGGGCGTATGTGAGCATTGTGAGGCCGATTTCAAAGCAGCGATGCGCCCTTCAGCGAGATTCTGAATAGGCTCTAAATAGTGTAGCCCGCCCTGGGCCGCTATTATCTCCAGGCCAAGCTTGCTGGGACACATACTCCCATAAGTACCTCATGGGTTGCAAAACAGTCTATCTATACCGCGGTTTAGTCGCCCTACACGTTTGCGCTACGCAGTTACGGCTCCTTATACTCGCTTCGGCCTATAGAGCCCTGCTCCACCAAAATAATCGGCAACGGGAGCGCATCGCGCATGATTGAAGTTCATTTTGCCCAAGGCAATTACGAGGCGCTCTTTGGCCTAGGCAATGTATTTCTCGGCGAACGCAGGTTTGATCAGGCGGTTGAGTGTTTCCGCAAGGCCCTGCAGCTCAAGCCTGACCATGGTGGTGCACTGCAGAATCTGGGCATTGCCCTTCACAGCATGGGCTTGTTCAGGGAGGCACATGAGTGCCTGACAACGCTGGTGCGATTGACTCCCGACAACCCGGCTGCTCATTTTTATAGTGCGATGACCAGTCAGGCTCTTGGGCTGCAGCAGGAGGCCATTCATGCACTGCAAGAATGCCTGCGCTTGAAACCCAGCAGCGCCGAGGCCTGGCATCGACTCGCCATTCTGCTGCACCAGCAAGGCCGCATCGCAGACGCCACTGGGGCACTGGAAAAAGCCGTGGCCGCGGCCCCGCGCCAGCATCTGCTTCACAATGACCTAGGCATCCTGCTGGCTCAGCAGGGGCGCATGCGGGAGGCCATTAGCCATTTCGAGCAGGCGGTAAAATTGCAGTCGCGCTTTGTCGATGCCTACTGCAACCTCGGGGCAGCACTGCACTCGGAGGGGCGGCTTGCAGAGGCGCAAAAGTGCTACAAGAAAGCCTTGTCGATCAAACAGGATCACAGTCGGGCGCACTGCAACCTGGGCCTCATACTCAAAGATAACGGCAAAACCGACGAAGCCATTGCCTGTTTCCGCAAGGCACTGTCCTTCAGTCCTAATGATGTGCAGGCGCACGACGCCCTCGCCAATGCACTGCGCGAAAAAGGCTTGTTGGAAGAATCCATTCAGCACTATCGCAGCGCCTTGGCGGTGGACCCGGATTTCCATACCGCCCGCATGAACCTGGCCCACCAGCTGCAAAATATCTGCGACTGGTCAGAACTGGCAGCGCTGACGAACCAACTTAAGCGCTGCGTGCTCGACGGCAATACAGCGGCCAACGTGCGGATCTCCCCGTTTTCATTTCTGGCTTTGCCTGGCACGACTGCTCACGAACAAAAAATGTGTGCGCAGCAGTGGGCAGAGCGGGAATACGGCCCGTTCACCAGCCTGCGTGAAACGCTGGCCTTCAGGTTTGAGCGCAGCGATGAGCCCCGCATTCACATCGGCTATCTGTCGGCAGATTTCCACCGCCATGCCACGGCGGTACTGATGGCCGAATTGTTCGAGAAACACGACCGCTCGCGCTTCCGCATCACGGCCTATTCCTATGGCCCCAATGACGGCAGCGAGATGCGCCAGCGGCTGGAGCGCGCCTTTGATGCTTTCGTCGATGTGCAATCGCTCACCGTCACCGATATCGCCAAGCGGATCAATACGGATCGGGTAGACATCCTGGTCGACCTCAAGGGCTATACACGACATAACCGCTGCGGCGTGATGGCGCTGCGCCCAGCGCCCATACAGGTGAACTACCTTGGCTATCCCGGCACCCTGGGCGCGGACTTCATCGACTACCTGATCGCCGACGAATTCATCATCCCGCCAGACATGCAGCAGCACTATGCCGAGCGCGTGCTTTACCTGCCGGACTGCTACCAGCCCAATGACCGCTCGCGACCACGCCCTCCAGCACCCAGCCGCGCCGCCCTGGGCCTGCCCGAAGATGCCTTCGTGTTCTGTTGCTTCAACCAGAGTTACAAACTGAGCCCGGACGTTTTTGCCACCTGGTGTCAGCTGCTGCGCGACGTGCCCAACAGTGTGCTCTGGCTGATGGCATGCAACACCTTGGCCGAACAAAACATTAAACAAATATTGGAGCAAGAACACATTGCAGCCGAGCGCCTGGTCATTGCGCGGCGCGTGCCGGAATACGAGCACCTGGCGCGCCTGCAATGCGCCGACCTGTTTCTGGACACACTGCCCGTGAATGCCCACACCAGTTGTAGCGAAGCCCTCTGGATGGGCTTGCCGGTGCTCACCTGTGCCGGCGATACCTTCCCCGCCCGGGTCGCTGGCAGCCTGTTACATGCCATGGGGCTGGAGGAGCTGGTCACGCATACGCTGGAAGATTACCGGGCATGCGCCCTGGCACTGGCCCGGAACCCGGAACGCCTGCGCGACCTGCGCGAGCGCATTGCGGCGCGGCGCGACACCGCGCCGCTGTTTGACAGCAGTCGCTTTGCGGCCAACCTGGACGCGCTCTATGCCCGCGTCTGGCAGGACTATCTCGCCTCTCGCCCGCAGGGCTGAGGCGGCCGCCACTCACACCCGGAAGCGGCTCACCAGGCTGGCCAGCTCACCGGCCTGGTCGGTGAGCACATTGGCGGTGCCGCGCACGCCTTGTGCCGAGCCCGTCACGGTGGCGGTCACATCGGCAATGCCCGCGACGTTGCGGGAGATGTCCTCCGTCACGGCATTCTGCTCTTCGACGGTAGAGGCTATCTGCGTAGCCTGATCAGAAATCCGAGCAATGGCGCTGGCGATGCTTGCCAACTCGCTGGTGGCGACCCCCGCCGTCTCCGCGCCGTTGCGCGCCAGCTGCTGGCACTGGCCGATCGCCGCGACCGCGGCCTTGATGCCCGACAAGATGGCGCTGACGATCTGCTGGATCTCCACGGTGGAATTCTGCGTGTGGCTGGCCAGGGTGCGCACCTCATCCGCCACCACGGCAAAGCCGCGCCCGGCATCCCCCGCCCGAGCCGCCTCGATGGCGGCATTGAGGGCCAGCAGATTGGTCTGCTCGGCAATGCCCTGAATCGAGCTGAGGATACCGGCAATCCTGGCCGACTCCGCCTCAAGCCCCGCCACCACCTGCACCACACGGCGCATTTCATCATCCAGGCACTGCACCTGGCTGGCGACGTTGCTCACCACCTGGCGGCCCCGCTCGGCCGAGGCCATCACGCTGCGCGCGTCCTCGGCACTGCCCGAAGCACTGCGGGCAATTTCATCCACTGCCTGCACCATCTGGCCGATGGCCTCCATGGCGTGCTCCACCTGCGCCCGCTGACGCTGGGTATCGCCAGACATGACATCCGACTGCCGGGACATTTCACTGGCGCCCTCGCGCACGCTGGCCTCAGCGACCTTGATCTGCGCCACCAAGGCCTGCAAGGTGGCCAGGAACGCATTCAACTGGCCGGCCAGGCGCTGCAGCTCATCAATGCCGACCGCCGGTAAGCGGAAGGTGAGATCCCCCTCACCCGAGGCCAGGCGGGCCATCATGTTGCCCATCTCATCCACCGGGCGGGAGATACTGCGCGCCAGCAGCGGGGCCAGCACAGCCGCCATCAGCATGACCACCAGCCCCACCAGTAGCTGACTGCCGATGAGATCTGCGCGCGCCGCATCTAGCAGCTTATCGAGGGCATGCACCGGCGCCAGCGCCACATCGGCGGGCACCACGGCGACCATCACCCACGACTTATCGGTGCCCGCGATGAGGAAGGGAAACAAGCCGATGACCTCGGTCTCGCTGAAGTCGATGCGCGGTGCCTGCAGCCCTGCCAGCAGCGAGACGATGCGCTCGCGCCCGGCCCCCAGCGGCTTGCCTACCGTGTCGGAGGACTGGCTATCCGCCGCCACCGCACCATCGGCGCTCAGTAAAAGAACATAGCCCTGGCCAGCGTAGATGTTCTGATCGGCCTGCTCGACCAGTTGCGCCAGCTCACTCAGGTTGATGTCGGCCCCCAGCATGCCGACGATCTTGCCGTCCCGTCGCACCGGCTCGGTGAGCGAGGTCATCAGGATGGGCTTGCCGGTGTTGGTGTCGAGGTAGGGCTCCAGCACACAGCGCACGCCCGCCTTGAGCGGGCAATGGTACCACTCGCCGGCCGGCGTATCGGCGAGGGAGCTTTCCTCGGTGCGGATCAGTGTGTCTTCACCGACGCTGGCACCGCGCACCCACCACGGCGAAAAGCGGCCAAGTTCATTGCTGCCGCTGGCATCGTCAGCCACAAAGTCGGCATCGCGCCCCAGGGCGTCTGGATTCAGCACGATATAGGAACCGCTCACCCCTTGCGCACTGCGATTGACGGCGTGCAGCGCCCGGGTGAGCTGGCGGCGGGCCACGGCGCTATCGCCGCCGGCTTCAAACTGCTGCTGCAGCATGCCCTGCAGCACCGCGAGCTGCACCCCGGTTTGCGCGAACAGGCTGGCCGCACGGTCAGACTGGGCCTGCACCGCCGAGGCCAGCATATGCTCGATGCCTTTGCGCACCACGGGGTCGAGAGAGGCCGCCAGATCATCCTGGTTGCGGTTTGCCATATGGCTGCCAAAGCCCATCAGCAGCGCCACCACCACCAGCGCGGAACCCACCGCGAGCAGGGTCAGGCGCGTGCGCAACGAGTTCCATTTCATAACCGCCCCTACATATAACGACTCTCATTAGCCTTTACAGGCTAGACGGGTCAGGAGCGGTTCGCCAGAGGGGATCAACCCCCCAGCTGGCTGCGCAGGTAGTCCTCGTAGTTGCCGCTGAAATCCACCAGGCCGGCCGGGGTGAATTCGATGATGCGGGTGGCGAGGGAGGAGACGAACTCCCGGTCGTGGCTGACGAAAATCAGCGTGCCGGGGTAGTTCTCCAGCGCCAGGTTGAGGGATTCGATGGATTCCATGTCCAGGTGGTTGGTGGGTTCGTCCATCACCAGCACGTTGGGC
>CAZYQX010000067.1:0-8486 GCA_964649985.1 uncultured Pseudomonadales bacterium
AGCATGATTTTAACGACGCCAGCGCGTCTTCAGGGACTTATTCAGAGGTTTCCTAGGTCACGAAGGCAACATGGATGCCAATAGCAAGGCCAGATCGAATACATAGCCCCGCCTAAATGGGCCAAGGCGCAAGCCTGCCGCGGCCCATGATCAGGCCGTGGCGAGATGTCACATGCACCCACGCTGGCGCGGGAGTTCCACAATTTTTTGCACACCGTAGAACTTTTTCAGCGTGCGCCTGACTAACTTGCTCACGACGCATGCAGCATCACGGCGAAAGACACTTCATCACCATGCACCGGCGCAAACGCAGCTCACATGCACGCACCATTGCGGCAGCTTGCCTGGCCACCTACTTGTGGGTGTTCGCCGGGCTTTCGGCTGCCTGTGGTGCCCTGCAGGCCGGGCACGAGAGCCCGGCGCAGCTGGATGGGCTCAAATGGGTGGCCGTGCTGCACCATGATCACCAGGCCAGCAGCCATCATCGCTCGCACCACGCCGAACACGAGGATCACGTGCTGTCTGACGTGCCCCTCAACAGCACGAGCGCGTTCAAACTCAAACATCCGCAGCCAGTGCCGGCGCTGCCGCTAGCGGCTGATGTCACCGCCCTGAATCACTGGGCACAGGCCACCCAAGCCCTGCGTGCCCAACAACCGCCTCCCGGGCGCAACTCCGCCCAGGGACTGGTGCAACAACCCGTTCGACTGCTGATCTAGCCTACCTCCCCCCCGGGGCGCCTGCCCCTGCCCGTCGCCGTGATGGCCGCTATGGCTGCGCGCGACTGTTGTTCAGACCACTGAATCACCCACATTTGGAGTAAGCCCCATGCGGGACTGGCGCGCGCACGCTCGCCGGCTTGCCTGCGGCCTGGCCTTGGCCGGGTCGTGCGCAGTGCTGGCAGAGCCTGGCGGCACGGCATCGGCCGTGCGCCCCTCACTCACCCTGGCCGAGGCACAGCAGATCGCCCGGCAACACAGCCCGCTGTTGCGCGGCGCGGAGGCCGGCCTGGCGGCAGCCCGTGGCGATGGCGAGCAGGCCGCCGCCTGGCTCAACCCCGAGCTGAGCCTGTCGGCCGAGAATCTGGGCAACGACCGCCTCGAAGGCGGCGACGGCCCCAGCCAAACCCTGGCACTCAGCCAGCGCCTGGAACTGGGCGGCAAGCGCGCCGCCCGCATCGCCGCCGCCCACACCGGCCAGCAGAGCGCCGAGCTGGCCCTGCAGCAGGCCGGCCAACAACTGGACTACCAGGTGGCCAGCGCCTTTGCCCGCAGCCAGCTGGCCCAGGCCCAGCTGCGCCTGCAACAGCAGGCCCTGCAGCAGGCCGAACAGGCCGAGGCCGCCGCCCGCCAGCGGGTGCGCGCCGGGTCGGTTTCGCCGCTGGAAGCCGAGCGCGCCGCACTGGCCAGCGGCAGTGCCCGGGCCGAACTGGCACTGGCACAGGCCGAGGCCGAAGCCGAACTGGGCCAGCTGTCCAGCCTGCTGGGGCAGCCCGTAACCACCCTGAGCACCGACATCGAGGGCCTCTCCCGCCCGATTGCCCACGACCCGGCCGCCCTGGACAACGCCCCCCTGCTGCGCCAGGCCAAGCTGGATGTGGACCTGCGCCAGGCCGAACTGCAGGGCGCCAAAGCCGCCGCCGTGCCCGACCTCACCCTCAGCGCCGGCGTGCGCCGCCTGCAAGAACTCGATGAAGACGCCCTGCTGGTGGGGGTCAGCGCCCCGCTGCCGCTGTTTGACCGCAACCGCGGCGGCCGCAGCGCCGCCGGCGCCCGCCTGGAGCAGGCCCAGGCCGGCCAACTCGCCACCCACCAGGCCCTGGCCCAGCGCCTCAGCGCCCTGCGCGCCCGCATCAGTGCCCTGGAAACCCTATTGAGCCAGGGCGACCAGCGCCCGCTGGCCAGCCGGCTCGACGGCGCCACCCTCAAGGCCTACCAGGCCGGCAAGCTCGGCCTGGCCGAGCTGCTGGAGCACCAGCGGGCCGCCCGCCAGTGGCAGCGCGAGCGCCTGGAGCGCTGGCTGGCCCTGCACCTGTCCCGCTTCGAGCAGGCCCAACTGCTGGGCCTGCCCGCCGAACACTATCGTTAACCCACTGGAGTCATCCCCATGAAAAACACCCTCACCCGCGCCCTCTGTGCCTCCGCCCTGCTCGGCCTCACCGGCCTGGCCCAGGCCAACCCCAGCCTGCCCCTGCAGCTGCAGAGCCCCGCCGGCTACCCGTTCAGCGCCACCGCCGAGCAGCGGGGTGGCACACTGGAAGCCCACGGCGACATCCGCCGCGCCGGCAGCGCACACGCCCTGGCGGATGCCCACGTGCACCTGCGCCAGCTGGATGCTCAGGGCAAGCCCCTGCAAGAGAGCACCGCCCCCGCCAAGCAGAACCCGCGCCAGCGCGGTGATCAGCAGACCCAGTGGCATTTCGACTGGCAGGGGCCGGCCCACGCCGAGCTGCACCAGCTGCAGCTGGAATTCCACCCCACCGCCCACCGCTAAAGCGGGCCTGCGCTACACGGGAGCCACACCATGACACCCTGGAACACACGCGTCGGCACACTGCTACTGGCCCTCGCCCTGGCCGGCTGCAACGACAGCACCCCCCCAGCCCCTCCCGGCAACGCCGGGACGGAGGCCCACGCCGAGGACGACAAGGACCACGACCACCACGAGGAACACCACGGCGAGGCCGGGCACACAGAGGAACAGGCCCATGCCGAAGCCGGGCACGGCGAAGCGCATGAGCAGGAGGGGCAACACGACCACCCAGCGGCCGAGGGCGAGCAGCATGCAACGGAGCAGCTGGTGCTGACCCCGGCCCAGCAGCAGGCCGCCGGCCTGCAACTGTCCCGCGCCGGCCCGGAGGCGCTGCGCCTGAGCCGCACCCTGCGCGGCGAGGTGCGCACCGCGCCGAATGGCGAACTCTCCCTGCGCTCGCCCCTGGCCGGCGTGGTGGTGGAGGCCCGAGGCGTGCCCGGACAGGCGGTGCGCCAGGGCGAGCTGCTGGCGGTGATCGAAAGCGGCGAACTGGCCGACGCCAGCCGGCAATATCTGGAAGCCCGCAGCCAGCAGCGCCTGGCGGAGGACACCTTCAAGCGCGAGGCCGGCCTGTGGGCCGAGCGCATCACCGCCGAGCAGGACTACCTGGCGGCCCGGGCCGGCCAGGAGCAGGCGCGCATCGCCCTGGCCAGCGCCCGGGCCAAACTGCTGGCCCTGGGCAGCAGCGAGCAATCCCTGGACCGGCTGGACTGGCAGCAAGCCGGCAGCCTGGCGCGGCTGGAACTGCGCGCGCCCCACGACGCGGTGATCATCAGCCGCAGCGCCGGAGCCGGCCAGCGGGTATCCGCCGACACCGGGCTGATCACCCTGGCGCAGCTGGATCGCGTCATGGCCAGCCTCGCCGCCACCCCGGCCGAACTGCAGGGCCTGCGCCCCGGCCTGCCCCTGCAGCTGAAGGCGGTGGACGGCCAGCAGCGCGGCCAGAGCACGATCGACGCGCTGTCGCCCACCATCGACGAAAGCACCCGCACCGCCGGCGTCTACGCCAGCCTGGACAACCGCGATGGCCAGTGGCGCCCGGGCCAGTTCGTCAGCGCCGAAGTGGAAGTGGCCGCGCGCCAGGTGCCGGTGGCGGTGGCCAACGCCGCCCTGCAGACGGTGGAGGAGCAGAGCGTGGTGTTCGTGCGCCAGGGCGAGGGCTTCCAACCGCGGCCGGTGCAGCTCGGCCAGCGCGACGCCCAGCACACCGAGATCCTGGCCGGCCTGAGCGCCGGCGAAGAATACGTGGCCGGCAACAGCTTCCTGCTGAAAGCCGAGATGGGCAAGTCCCAAGCCGAACACCAGCACTGAGGCCAGAGTTTCGCCATGTTTGACCACATTCTTCGCCTCGCCATCCAGCACCGCTGGCATGTCATGCTGGCCACCTTGGCGCTGGCCCTGCTCGGCGCCTACCAGCTGAGCCGGCTGCCCATCGACGCGGTGCCCGACATCACCAACGTGCAGGTGCAGATCAACACCGAGGCCCCCGGCTACTCGCCGCTGGAGGCGGAGCAGCGCGTCAGCCTGCCGCTGGAGACCGCCCTCAGCGGCCTGCCCGGCCTGCGCGAGACGCGCTCGCTGTCGCGCTACGGCCTGTCGCAGATCACCGCCATCTTCGACGACGGCACCGACATTTACTTCGCTCGCCAGCTGGTCAGCGAGCGGTTGCAGGCCGCTCGCACCGCGCTGCCCGAGGGCATGGCGCCGGCCCTGGGGCCGATCAGCACCGGCCTGGGCGAGATCAGCCTGTGGACCCTGCAAGCCGCCCCCGAGGCGCGCCGCCCGGATGGCCAGCCCTACCAGCCGGACGATCTGCGCACCCTGCAGGACTGGGTGATCAGCCCGCAGCTGCGCACCGTGCCCGGCGTCACCGAGGTCAACACCATCGGCGGCTACACCCGCCAGTACCAGGTGTCGCCGATTCCGGAAAAGCTGCTGGCCCAGGGCCTCGGCCTGCAGGACCTGCTCGGCGCCATCGCCCGCAATCACCAGACCATCGGCGCCGGCTACATCGAGCGCAACGGCGAGCAATACCTGATCCGCGCCCCGGGCCAGCTGCGCAGCCTGGAGGACATCGGCGGCATCGTGGTGAAGCAGCGCGACGGCATCGCCGTGCACCTGCGCGACGTGGCCGAGGTGGGCTTAGGCCGCGAGCTGCGCACCGGCGCCGCCACCGAGAACGGCCGGGAGGTGGTGCTGGGCACCGCCGTGATGTTGATCGGCGAGAACAGCCGCGAAGTGGCCGGCCGGGTGCGCGAGGCGCTGGCCCAGGCCAACAAGAGCCTGCCCGAGGGCGTGCAGGCCACCCTGGTCTACGACCGCACCAAGCTGGTGGACGCCACCATCACAACCGTGCGCAACAACCTGATGGAGGGCGCCCTGCTGGTGATCGCGGTGCTGTTTGCCTTCCTCGGCAATGTGCGCGCCGCCCTGATCACCGCCGCTGTAATCCCCCTGGCCATGCTGATGACCGTCACCGGCATGGTCAGCCAGCGGGTCAGCGCCAACCTGATGAGTCTGGGCGCGCTGGACTTCGGCATCATCATCGACGGTGCGGTGGTGATGGTCGAAAACGCCCTGCGCCGGCTGTCCCTGGCCCAGCGGGCGCAGTCGGCCCCGCTCAGCCAGGCCCAGCGGCTCGACGTCGTGTTCCAGGCCACCCGGGAAACCCGCCAGGCGCTGATCTACGGCCAGCTGATCATCATCGCCGTCTACCTGCCGGTGCTGGCCCTGAGCGGCGTGGAGGGCAAGATGTTCGGCCCCATGGCGCTCACCGTGGTGATGGCCCTGCTGGCCGCCATGCTGCTCTCCCTCAGCTTCGTGCCCTCCGCCATCGCCATCTGCCTCAACCGGCCGGTGCGCGAGCACCACGCCCCGCTGCAGCAGCGCATCGAACAGCGCTACGCCCGGCTGCTGGACGCCGCCCTGGCCCGCCCCCGGCAGGTGCTGGGCGGCGCCGCGCTGCTGTTGCTCGGCAGCCTGTGGCTGGCCAGCCGGCAGGGCAGCGAGTTCATCCCCACCCTGGATGAAGGCGACATCGCCCTGCACGCCATGCGCATCCCCGGCACCAGCCTGAGCCAGGCGGTGGCGATGCAGCAGCAGCTGGAGGCGCGCATCGCCCAGCTGCCCGAGGTGGAGCGGGTGTTCGCCCGCATCGGCACCGCCGAGATCGCCACCGACCCGATGCCGCCCAACGTGGCCGACAACTACGTGATGCTCAAGCCGCGCGCGGCCTGGCCCGACCCGCGCAAGCCCCGGGCGCAGCTGGTGGCCGAGCTGGAGGCCGCCCTGGCGGAGATCCCCGGCAACAACTACGAGATCACCCAGCCAATCCAGATGCGCTTCAACGAGCTGATCTCCGGTGTGCGCTCGGATGTGGCGGTGAAACTGTTCGGCGACGACATGGCCCAGCTGCAGCGCAGCGCCCGCCAGGTGGAGAAGCTGCTGCAACAAGTGCCCGGCGCCGCCGACGTGAAAGTGGAACAGGTGGACGGCCTGCCCACCCTCAGCCTGGAGCTGAAGCGCGCCGCCATCGCCCGCCACGGCCTCAGCAGCGGCGAGGTGCAGGACGCCATCGAGATCGCCCTGGGCGGCCGCAGCGCCGGCTACATCTTCGAGGGCGACCGCCGCTTCGAGCTGGTGCTGCGCCTGCCCGAGGCCCAGCGCGCCGACCTGGATGCCATCGCCCAACTGCCGGTGGTACTGCCCGGCGACGGCGGCCCGCGTGGCTTCGTGCCACTGGGCGAGCTGGTGGAGATGCGCATCGCCCCCGGCCCCAACCAGATCAGCCGGGAGAACGGCAAGCGCCGCCTGGTGGTCAGCGCCAATGTGCGCGGCCGCGACATCGGCTCCTTCGTGGCCGAGGCCCAGGCCGCCATAGACGGCCAGCTGCGCTTGCCCAGCGGCTACTGGCTCAGCTGGGGCGGCACCTTCGAGCAGATGCAGTCCGCCGAGCGCCGCCTGCTGCTGGTGGTGCCCATCGCGCTGTTGCTGATCCTGCTGTTGCTGCAGGCCGCCCTGGGCCGCCTGCGGGATGGTTTGCTGGTGTTCTCCGGCGTGCCCCTGGCCCTCACCGGCGGCGTGCTGGCGCTGTGGCTGTGCGGCATTCCGTTCTCCGTCTCCGCCGGCGTCGGCTTCATCGCCCTCTCCGGGGTGGCGGTGCTGAACGGGCTGGTGATGGTGTCCTTCATCCAGCAGCTGCGCCAGCAGGGTCTACCCCTGCTGCAAGCGGTGCGCGAGGGCGCCCTGACCCGGTTGCGGCCGATCCTGATGACGGCCCTGGTGGCCGCATTGGGCTTCGTGCCCATGGCCATGGCGGTGGGCGCCGGCGCCGAGGTACAACGCCCGCTGGCCACGGTGGTGATCGGCGGCATCCTGTCCTCTACCGCCCTCAGCCTGTGGGTGCTGCCGGTGCTGTACTGGCTGAGCTACCGGCGTGAGGCGGGCGTTGGCGACACCGGGGAGGCGCGCTGAACACGCGCCACCTCAGCCGCTGCAGTGCCCCATCTGCGGTATAATGGGGCACTCAGCAACAGCCCATGCCACTGCCATGCCCGACAACACTCAACCACCGCTTGCCCCCGAAGCCCCCGCCGACCACGAATGCTGCGGCAGTGGCTGCAGCCCCTGCGTGTTCGATACCTATGCCGAACAGCTGGCGGAATACCGCCGTGCGCTGGCGGAGTGGCAGGCCCAGCAGGCCCGCTGAGCCCGGGGCTGCGGCAACGTCACGACGCGCGGGCCGCAGCAGGCTCCAGCTGGTGCAGCACCTGGTCCACCAACGCAAACAGCGCCGAGAGGGCTTCGGTGGCACGGCTGAAATAGTCGTCGGCCGTCACCTCCACACTCTCGTTTAGCAGCAGTTGCTGGTCGATCAGCGCCAGCAGCGCGTTGAGTTGCTGGCGCGCGCGCTCGAGGCTGTGCCCCAGGCTCAGCCCCTGCAGCTCGCGGAAGGCCAGCGCGGCGCTACCCTCAGCCTTGTCGCGCAGGAAGCTCAGGCGGATGTGCTCCACCCCACTGCAGCGCCCCTGGCTGGCGATCAGGGTGCCCAGCGCGCGGGCCTGACCGACGCACTCGGCGGCACGCAGGGTTTCGCGCCAGATCGCCCCCACCGCCTGCCCGGTCGGCAGGCTGTGCAGGCCGCTGTCCCAGGCGAGATCCTCCAGCAGGTACAGCAGCTCGTTCACCAAGACGTTGTGGCATTTGAGGTTTTCATCGATGTCCCGGCCGAGCCGCTGAATCTGCCCCCAGGCCTGCTGTACCGCCGGCCAGTGGGGCTGGCCGGCCAACAAGGCAGCACAAGGCGTCAACTGCCTGAAGCTGTCTTCGATATCCTGCCGCAGGCGCTGCACCCTGGGCTCCAGCTGGGCGTCGCCGCGCAGCAGCACATTGCGCAAGCCGCGGTGCTGCTGGGCGCGCTCCAGCAACACGCGCAGTGTTTTGAGTGCCGCCAACGCGGCCTGGCGCCGCTGGCGTTCGCGCCGCCGCAGGCCGCCGGCCAGCGCCGCCAGCAGTGCGATCAGGCCAGCGGCCAACAAGCCCCCCCCCAGCCACGGCATCATGCGGCACCTGCCGGGCGCGGCTGCTGGGTCAAACGCGCCAAGTGCCGGGCGATGCCCGCCGTGTCGGCGGCGGTTTCGCCGTTATGCCGGGTGCTGTCTTCAATCTGCGCCATGTGTCGAGCTATTTCATCGATGGCGGCGCTCTGCTGCCGGGAGGCGGCGGCCACTTCCGCCACCTGGCCCGACACCGCCTCGTTCTGGCGTTGAATATCCTGCAGCGCCACCACCGCCTCGCCGGTGGCGGCCACGCTGTCCCGGGCCTGGCTGGCCACGTCCACCATGCGCTGGTGCACATCGTCGATGTGCTGGCGAATCGCGCCCATCTGGGCACTGATGTCCTGTGCCGATTCCAGGCTGCGGCGGGCCAGCTGGCGCACTTCGTCCGCCACCACC
>CAZYQX010000068.1:0-8404 GCA_964649985.1 uncultured Pseudomonadales bacterium
ATCCGCCTGCTCCTGACCCACGCGCTGGATGCCCCCATCCACACCATGCAGCGCCTGCACGTACCGTTTGCCTCCGTCAGCCGGGTGCGCGTCTTCAGCGAAGACGGCGCGGTAGCGAGTGCGCAACTGGTGTTTCACGGCAACGTGGACGAACCCTGAACCACCCCAGGCGCCAGATCACACCGGCGCCTGCACCATAAAGAGGATCAGAAGCTGTTCTCGAACACCACCTCATCCAGGGCCAACTGGCCACCGCGGGGTGCCGCTGGCTGGGCAGGCTTGCCAATGGCCAGCATCATGCAGATCTGGTGATCCGCAGGTAGCTTGATCAGTTTGCCCAGCGCCTCATAATCGAAACCGATCATCGGGCAGGAATCGTAACCCAGGGCCTTGGCCCCCAGCATGAGGGTCTGCGCCGCCATGCCGCAGGAGCGCATCACCTCGTCGCGCTCGATGTCCGGCTTGCCGCGATAGAAGTCGCCAATCATGCTCACCACCAGCGACTGCACCTCAGGGCCAGCGTTGCGCCAGTAGCGCGCCGGGTCTTTGTCCCAGGCTTTGAGATCCGCGCAAAGCACCAGCAACAGCGAGCAATCGGTCACCTGGGCCTGGCCCCAGGCCAGTTCGCGTACCTGGGCCTTGAGCGCCGGGTCAGACACCCGCACGATGCGCCAGTTCTGGATATTGAAACTGGTGGGCGACAACAACGCCGCCTGCAGCAGTTTCTGCACATCGCCCTCGGGCATGCTGAAACCGGGTTCAAAATGTTTGACCGAGCGGCGTGCCGCAATGCTTTCGAAGGTGTCCATCGTCATGCCCAGGAATTAATTGATTTCAATGCGTACCGGCACCCAGCGCTGTTTCATCAGCGCGTAGCTGCCATCGGCTTTAACCGTCACCAACGCCTTGTCGAGGGCCTGCAGCAACTCGCCTTGATCTTTGGCCACTGCCCAAGCCACCTTCTCGTTGGTCAACGGGCGGTAAAGGCTCAACAACTGGCTGCTATAACGGCTGCGGTCCATGGCCCAGCTGGTGGGGGCGTCATGAATAAAGACATCGATCACCCCACCCGCCAAGGCGTTGAGGCCAGCTTCCGAGCCAGGAAAGGCCTGCAACGCCGCCTTTGGCAGATAGTCACGCGCAAAGCCTTCCCCCGTGCTGCCCTTTTCCACGCCCACACGCATGCCGGCCTGATACAAGGACTGTGGACGGCCATAGCGCGCCACATCGCGAATGCGGATGATGGCCATCTGCCCCATGGACATGTGTGGCTGCGTGAAAGAAACCCGCTGCTCGCGCTCTGGGGTTACCGTGATACCCGAGATCGCCACATCAACCTGATGTTGCTCCACCGCCGGCAGAAGATTGCTCCATGCCATAGGTACGAACTCCACCTTGCGGCCCATGCGCTCGGCCACGGCCTTTACCAAGTCGACCTCCAGACCCGCCGGGGCGCCATTCTGGCTCATGGCCAAGGGAGGATAATCGAGGCTGACGCCCACCTTGAGTGGCTTTGACAGCAAACCGCCGCCCGCAGACTGACAACCGGCCAACACCAACATCAAGGCCGCGCCGGCGCCCAACAACCAGGATTTGAAGGATTTCATCAGAGGTTCTCGCCGCATCCATTACTAGCGGCCATTCTATCCGGGATTGCCCCGAAAGTGGCGGGCGCAATCAGCCAAACTGCGCACACGCCCAGCACCAAACGCCCCGCATCAAAGAGGATGCGAGGCGAGATCAATAGTACACCGCCGCAGCGCTTAGCTTAGCCCTGCTTGTTTTTGTTGATATCGCTGCGAATGAAGGCTACCAGCCCAACAATAAACACCAGGCAACCGCCCACCACGATCAACGATGCCAGCAGAGTTTCATCTGAATACATGGGAGCCTCCCCTTGTTGTTTATCTGTAAGCAGTGTCCAGCACTTAAAGCCAACTCTAGACGAACCGCCCAAAAGGGTATTGACCCAGGTCAATGCATGGATAGGGGGCTGAATACACACGCCCACCAGGGCGCCCTGGCAAGTTGTTCCGCATGAGAGATTCACTGGGCGTACGCTAGGCCACCGCAGGAACGGGCGGCATTTCGGCGAAGGTGCTCAGCGCAGCGGAGTAGACCCGACTAGGTGCAACGGTATTGCGCGCGCCCTGGAAACAACGAAGCCCGGCATGCCGGGCTTCAAGGTACTGCGGGTATTGAATGCCTCAAGCGCGACGCCGTGCGGCGCGAAGACCCAGCATGCCAAGCCCCAGCAACGCCAGCGTGGTTGGCTCTGGCACGGAGGCTGTACGGACGAGCGACACATTGTCGATAAAACCGCCGAGGCTGTTGTTTTCGCCATCCGCTTCAAAAGACAGCGCGGTCCACTCGCTGAACGCCTGCAGGGTCACGCGGAACTCTGTCCAGTCACCCATTTGCGAGGCAATGTAGTTTTCCAGGTTCAACACTTCTGAGGAAGGCCCAAATCCCACCAGGCTGTTGGACGCCATGCCATCCCAGTAGACATTGATGCCGTTGTCGTTGTTGCCGCCATCAGTGCGGGGACGATACCAAAAGCTCAGCTCGTAAAACTGTCCAACAACGGTATCAACAGCCTGGCTCATCGCGCTGTTCGAGTAGGAGTCCAACTCCACATACTGATCACCGTCTTGAGCATTCACAACGGTGCCATTGGTTTCGATCTCGATGCCTGAGCCTCCAGTCGTCACCCAGCCCGGGATGCTGTGATAGACATTCCAACCACCCCCCAGATTCGGCGCTTCAAAACTGCCGTTTTCCAGCACATTGGCTTGGGCCTGGGATACCGCAACAGCCATGGTGGCCGCCACAAACAAACGCTTGATGCTCACTTTCTCGCTCCATTGAGTAGGTCAAAACTTATGGAGCATGTTAGCAAAATGCGGGCCAACAGAAAAACACTTTTTGAATCAATCGACTAAAATAGAAACTCACTAAGCCCAGCTTGCGACTGTAAAGAAAGCCGACATAAACGGCCAATCCCATCCAATGCGAGACAGCAAGCACCAGCGTACTATTTTGCTCAGACCGCAAACTGAGCATACCGCTGCCGACATGCCCCTCGCTGCGCTCACGACTGCAAACGCCCGCCACCGAGCAACGACACCATGAAGGGCAAACTCAATATGCCAGGTGGTACCACACCAAACCGGCGTATTCATGCAGCGCCGCCACCGAACGCGAAAATTCATCCGCCCGCGGCAAAAAACTCAACAGGTTGTGAGACTGCCGGGCGGATGCGTTGGCAACCGTCGGCATCGGCACGGGCTCAAGCCCTGCCTTGCGGAAACTGAGCACCGCGCGCGGCATGTGCGAGGCGTGGGTCACAATTGCCACCCGGTGGGCTCGCCCTGCCCCCAGCAGCTGCGCGGTGTAAAGAGCATTTTCCCAGGTGGTGCGGCTGCGCGCCTCTCGCGTCACTCGCGCGACGCCAAGCTCATGCTCCATGACCCGCGCCATGTCCTCTGCCAGCGTGCTCTCCATCTGCAGCACCCGCCCCCCGGACACTATCACCGGCAGGCCCGTGCGGTGCGCCAACCAAGCGCCATAGCGGGCACGCTCAAGACCGGTGGCGCTCGGCGTGGAGCCAGCCCCAAACTCGCTGGCCGCATAATAGCTCCCCGCCGTCAGCACCACGATCGCCTCTACCCCTTGCATGGCAGAAGCCACGCGCTCTGGTGGCACTGGCGCGTGGCGCTCCAACCCGGCATGCAGCGCATCGGTCACCACCGGCATACCGAGCATTCCCAGTGACAGCGCCGATAGCAGCACCAGCGCACGGCCGAGTTTCGGCCGCGCATTCCAGCACCATAGCCCCAGCAATATCAGCAACACCTGCAGGGCCGGTGGTAGCAACAGCGTTTTGATCACCGCCCTCAGCACAATATCCACAGCCCAGCCCACTCCCCACAATAGCCTCCACCGGCCAGCTCGGGTATCCTAGTCAGCTTTGCCAACCCGAATCCCGCAGCCGTGATGACGATGGACGAACAGTACCAACCCCGAGACGTAGAAGCCCGCGCCCAGCAGTACTGGACGGAGCACAATAGCTTCCTGGTGAAGGAAGATCCCGAGCGGGAGAAGTTCTACTGCCTCGCCATGTTTCCCTACCCCAGCGGCAAGCTGCACATGGGACATGTGCGGAACTATACCATCACCGACGTGATCGCCCGTTACCAGCGCATGCAGGGCAAGAACGTGCTGCACCCGATGGGCTGGGACGCCTTCGGTATGCCGGCCGAGAACGCCGCCATGCAAAACGGCGCGCCCCCGGCGGCCTGGACCTACTCCAACATCGACTATATGAAGACCCAGCTCAACGCGCTGGGCCTGGCCATCGACTGGACGCGGGAAGTCACCACCTGCAAACCCGACTACTACCGCTGGGAGCAGTGGCTGTTCACCCGCCTGTTCCAGAAAGGCGTGATCTACAAGAAGCTGGGCACCGTGAACTGGGACCCCGTCGATCAGACCGTACTGGCCAACGAACAGGTAATCGACGGCCGCGGCTGGCGCTCCGGCGCGCTGATCGAGAAGCGCGAGATTCCCATGTACTACTTCCGCATCACGCAGTATGCGGATGAGCTGCTCAGCGCCCTGGACGGCCTGCCCAACTGGCCCGAGCAGGTCAAGACCATGCAGCGCAACTGGATCGGCAAGTCGCGCGGCATGGAGGTGGTATTCCCCTATGGCGACGATCTCAAAAACGCCGGCCTGGGCGAGGGCCTGAAGGTCTTCACCACCCGCCCCGACACCCTGATGGGCGCCACCTATGTGGCGGTGGCCGCCGAGCACCCGCTGGCCACCCTGGCGGCCCAGCAGAAGCCTGAGCTGAACGCCTTCATCGACGAATGCAAGCGCGGCGGCGTGGCCGAGGCGGATCTCGCCACCCAGGAAAAGAAAGGCATGGCCACCGGCCTCACCGTGAAGCACCCCTTCACCGGCGAGGCCCTGCCGGTCTGGATCGGCAACTACGTGCTGATGAACTACGGCGAGGGCGCGGTGATGGCGGTGCCTGCCCACGACGAGCGCGACTTTGCCTTCGCCATGAAATACCACCTGCCGATCAAGCCGGTGATCCGCACCTCTGCCGGTGACGTGACGCCAGCACCGTGGCAGGACGCCTATGCCGAGCACGGCACCCTGATCGACTCCGGCGAGTTCAGCGGCCTGAATTTCGAGCAGGCCTTCGACGCCATGGAGGCCAAGCTCAAGGCGCTCGGCCTGGGCCAGAGCCGCATCCAGTTCCGCCTACGCGACTGGGGCATCTCCCGCCAGCGCTACTGGGGCTGCCCGATTCCGATCATCCACTGCGACAGCTGTGGCGATGTGCCGGTGCCGGACGACCAGCTGCCGGTGGTGCTGCCTGAAAACGTCATCCCGGATGGCGCCGGTTCGCCGTTGGCCAAGATGCCCGAGTTCTACCAGTGCAGCTGCCCGCAGTGCGGCAAGCCGGCCAAGCGCGAAACCGACACCATGGACACCTTCGTGGAGTCCTCCTGGTACTTCGCGCGCTATATGTCCCCCCAGTACCAGGGCGGCATGGTGGACCCGCAAGCGGCCGGCTACTGGAAGTCCGTCGACCAATACGTGGGCGGCATCGAGCACGCCATCCTGCACCTGCTCTACTCGCGTTTCTTCCACAAACTGATGCGCGACGAAGGCCTGGTGAGCAGCGACGAGCCCTTCGAGCGCCTGCTAACCCAGGGCATGGTGCTGGCCGATACCTTCTACCGCGAGCTGCCCGACGGCAAGAAGCAGTGGATCAATCCCGCCGACGTGAAAATCGAGCGCGATGCCAAGAGCAAGATCATCGGCGCCACCCTGGTGGCCGACGGCCAGCCGGTGGTGATCGGCGGCACCGAGAAGATGTCCAAGTCCAAGAACAACGGCGTTGACCCGCAATCGCTGATCGACCAGTACGGCGCCGACACCGCCCGTCTGTTCATGATGTTCGCCGCGCCACCGGAGATGAGCCTGGAGTGGTCCGACGCCGGTGTGGAAGGTGCCTCGCGCTTCCTCAAGCGCTTGTGGAAGGCGGTGCACGACCACCTGCAGCGCGGCACCCCCGGCGCACTGGATACCACCCGCCTGGACGACGCCCAGAAGGCCCTGCGCCGCAAGACCCACGAGACCATCGCCAAGGTCAGCGATGACTACGGCCGCCGCCTCACCTTCAACACCGCCATTGCCGCCGTGATGGAGCTGTACAACGAAGTGAGCCGCTTCGAAGACGCCAGCCCGCAGGGCTTGGCCGTGGCGCGGGAAGCCCTCAACGCCGCCGTACTGCTGCTCTCCCCCATCGCCCCGCACATCTGCCACGGCCTGTGGCAGGCCATGAATCCCGGCGCGGCGGTGATCGATCAGCCCTGGCCGGTGGCGGATGAATCGGCCCTGGTGCGCGACAGCATCGAGCTGGTGGTGCAGATCAACGGCAAGCTGCGCGCCAAACTGCAGGTGGCCGCCAATGCCGACCAGGAGTCCATCAAGACCATGGCCCTGGCGGATGACAACGTGCAGCGTTTCATGGAAGGCAAGCCCGCGAAGAAAGTGATCGTGGTGCCCGGCAAACTCATCAACATCGTGGTGTGATCGGATGAAAGCACAACTCGCACGCGCCGCGCTGATCGCGGCCGCCCTGCTCACCAGCGCCTGCGGCTTCCACCTGCGCGGGCAGAGTGAACACGCGCAGGCACAGGTCAAGTCGGTCTATCTCGACGCCAAAGCCACCAATGGCGAGGTGCTGCGCAAGCTGCGCCGCGACCTCAAGGCCTCCGGCGTCACACTGACCAGCAAACCCAGCGAAGCGGAGCTGGTGGTGAGCCTGGGCAAGGAAGAATCTGAGCGCCGCGTGATCTCGGTGGGCTACCTGGGGCGGGCCGCCGAGTACCAGCTCTCTAGCAGCATCAGCTACAGCTTCCGCGACAAATCCGGCGAGACCGTGCTCGGGCCTGAAATGGCCACCGCCGAGCGGGTCTACCTGCACGATGTCGATCGCGTGGTGAGCACCGCCAACCAGCAGGCCGAAATTCAACAGAATATCAACGACAACATCGCCGGCCAGATCCTGCGCCGCATTGAGACCTACCGCCCAGCGCCAAGCGCGCCCAAGGCCCCCTGACACCATGCGGCTGAAAGCGGAGCAGCTGGAGCAGCAACTGCGCAAGCAGCTGCTGCCGGTCTACCTGGTCACCGGTGACGAGCCGCTGCTGTGCCAGGAGGCCATGGACCAGCTGCGCACGGCCTGCCGCCAAGCCGGCATCGACACCCGGGAGGTCTACCACGGCGACAACAGTTTCCGCCGCGATGACTTCCTCGGCTCCGCCATGAGCCTGTCCCTGTTTGGTGATCGCAAGCTACTGGAGCTGCGCTTACCGGGTGCCAAGGCCAGCGCCGATACCGCCGCCGCGGTGGTGGAATACTGCAACAACCCGCCTGACGACACCGTGCTGCTGATCAGCGCCGACAAACTGGATCGCCCACAGGAGAACACCGCCTGGTTCAAGGGCGTGGACAAGGTCGGCGGCATCGTGCAGATCTGGCCGCTGGAGGCCCGCAACCTGCCGGCCTGGCTGGAACAGCGCGCGCGCAAGCTGGGGCTGGAGCTCAATCGCGAAAGCCTGGAGCTGCTGGCCGAGCGCGTGGAAGGCAACCTACTGGCGGCCATGCAGGAACTGGAGAAGCTCAAGCTGGCCGGCTTCAGCGGCGCCGTGGACAGCGTGGATGTGGAGGCCAGCGTGGCCGACAGCGCCCGCTACAATGTCTACGGGCTGATCGATACCCTGCTGGCCGGCAATGCCAGCGACGGCCTGCGCATGCTGCACGGCCTGCGCGGCGAGGGGGCCGAGGCACCGGTCGTGCTGTGGGCACTGGCCCGGGAGCTGCGCAGCCTGCACAAACTGGCCGGTGCCGCCGATTTCGAGCAAGCCGCCCGGGAAGCGCGCCTGCGCGACGCCCGCAAACCCTTGCTACGCCGGGCTCTGCAGCGCCTCAAACCCATGGCCATCATGCGCCTGCTGAGCTTGGCCGCCGAGGCCGACCAGGCCATCAAGGGCCTGCAGCCCGAATGCCCGTGGCAGAAGATCGAGCGCATCGCGCTGCACCTGGCGGGCGCCCCGATGGTGCGCCTGTAATCGCTGCCCGACGACGCCCTGCACCACGCCGCACCACCGCCTCAATACCAGCCCGCCCTCCGCCTTAACGCACGTTAACCCCATCGCGCGCCAAACCGGGTAGGATGCACAGCGGTTCAACCATTAAAAATTCAAGGAGCTTACCCATGACCACTGCCCTGTGGTGTGTACTCATCGCCGGCTTCCTGCCCATGATCGGCGGCATTTTCGCCAAGGCCTCCAAGCCCAATTTCGACAACAACAACCCGCGC
>CAZYQX010000069.1:0-7796 GCA_964649985.1 uncultured Pseudomonadales bacterium
CCTTCCTGCGCTACCACGACCCCAACAACTGGCCGCTGCTGCGCGAGGCGCTGAAGAAGATGGGCCGCGCCGACCTGATCGGCAACGGCAAGCGCCACCTGATTCCCACCTGGCAGCCCGCCGGCAGCGAAGGTGGCTACCAGAGCCCGCGCAAGAAGAACTCCAGCGAGGGCGGCGGCGTGTCGAAGAAGGTGGCACCTCAGAAGGGCCGCGTGCTCACCCAGCACACCGGCCTGCCGCCGCGGGAAACCGGCGCCGGCAAACCTGGTGCCCGCAAGCCGGGGCCCAAACGGCGCAAATGAGCCGAGGGGCTCCACGTTGAGGCGGCGCTGCATTAGCATGTGCGCCGCGCACACAGCCGTAATGCATTTTTAAAGGAGAATCCTTTCGTGGCCGGAAGCAGCCTGCTGGTCTTGATCGACGACATCGCCACCCTGCTCGACGACGTGGCCGCCATGAGCAAGGTGGCGGCCAAGAAGACCGCCGGCGTGCTGGGCGACGACCTCGCCCTCAACGCCCAGCAGGTGTCGGGCATCCGCGCCGAGCGCGAGCTGCCGGTGGTGTGGGCGGTGGCCATGGGCTCCCTGCGCAACAAGCTGATCCTGGTGCCGGCGGCCCTGGCCATCAGCGCCGTCGCCCCCTGGCTGGTGATGCCGCTGCTGATGATCGGCGGCGCCTACCTGTGCTACGAAGGCTTCGAAAAGCTCGCCCACACCTGGCTGCACTCCGAAGCGGAAGACGAGGCACACCACCGCGAGCTGGTGCAGGCGGTGGCCGACGAACAAGTGGACATGCTGGCCTTCGAGCGGGACAAGATCAGCGGCGCCATTCGCACCGATTTCATTCTCTCCGCCGAGATCATCACCATCGCGCTGGGCACCGTGGCGGCGGCCGATTTCGCCACCCGGCTGGGCGTGCTGAGCGCCATCGCGCTGGTCATGACGGTGGGCGTGTACGGGCTGGTGGCGGCCATCGTCAAGATGGATGATGCCGGCCTGTATCTGATGCAGCGCCCCGGTTCACTGCAGCAGGTGACCGGCCGGCTGCTGCTCAATGCCGCCCCGGTAGTGATGAAAATCCTGGCGGTGGTGGGCACCGCCGCCATGTTCCTGGTCGGCGGCGGGATTCTGGTGCATGGCGCCCCCGCCTTGCATCACGCCATCGAACCTCTGCTCGCGGCAGCCGCGACGCTGCCCGCCGCTGCATGGCTGTTGCCGGTGTTGTGGGATGGTCTGGTGGGCATCCTGGCGGGCGCTGCGGTGCTCCTGCTGGTCATTCTGGCGGGGCGTTTGAAGGGTATAACCCAGAATATGTGATAACTGGTGAAGCTTTTTTGATCTTTCAGTGGTGGACTTGAAGATTGAGTGCTATTGTGAGAGTTCTGGCACGATAGCTTGAAGCTAGTCTTCAAGCGGAGACGCACGCTGCGGCGTACGAGCTCAGGGTTGCGTCAGCAAAAACTTAACAGCTAGCTCGCTAGCTGGAATACCGAAGGCCGACCAAGGTCGGTTGAATGAGAGAGAGAAAAGTATGTCAGGTCAGGTTAAAGGCACGGTCAAGTGGTTCAATGACGAGAAAGGCTTCGGCTTCATTGAGCAGGACGGTGGCAAGGATGTATTCGTACACCACAGCGCAATCAACGGCACCGGCCGTAAGACCCTGCGCGAAGGTCAGCAGGTCACCATGACGGTTACTCAGGGCCAGAAAGGTCCTCAGGCTGAGAACGTAACTCCGCTCTAAGTCTGTAAGCTGCCCCCTGCCACTCTGGCGGGGGGTGGGCGCGCCAAGGACGGCGCCACCTTGCCCTTCCCCGTTCAGACAAGCGTTTACCGTCCCCGTCTCATCATCCGAGACAAATCGCACGACACCCTTCAGTCTGACACCGCTACACCGCCGTTCCCTTATATTCCCTTTGGGTCTAGAAATTGATCCGTAGCCCGATTTCTCTGGGCTAGACTGAAAGCGAACACTTGTACTCTCGCTACTATAACCAAGGGATTGCGCCAATGAAGCATGCCGTTGTGCTACCTGCCGAACACGTATCTCCAACGCGAAGCAGCGAGCAGGCTGCGCTGGCAGTTGAGCCCGTGGTGCGTCGCCCCTTGTTGATGATGATCGTGGCTGTGGCGTGTCTGTTCATGCTGATGTATGCCGGGTCGCTGATGGTCTGGTCCTACGGCACGCAGGCGGTAGAGCGCAGTGCAATGCGTGACAATGTGCTGCGCGCGGCCGTGATCATTCAGGATGATGCCGTCAACTTGTCGCGCATCGTGACTGGTTGGGCGCGTGCGGAGGGTGCGGCAGCCTTCATTGCCGGGCAGCACCCTGGTTTTGCCGATGCGCATCTCAACCCGGCGGTTGCTTCTAGCCAAAACATTGATCTCATGATCGCGACCGACATGCGTGGCAATGTTCGCATGGCCGCGCGCATGAACGACGAGGCGACCCGCTTGGTCGAGATGGACGCCAATGAGGCGGCTGCCTTGGCCATGGCGCTGTTGCGTCAGCGTTTTCTCAGTGCGGAGGATTTGCGGGCAGGTGTCGCATCGATTGAAGGTGAGCCAGCGATCGTGGCGGCGTCACCTGTATATGACGCGGACACCGGTGCGGCCCCGCTGGGGGCGATCATTGCGGTTCGCTTCATGGGGCGTGCAGAACTGGTACGGCTATCGACGCTGACACAACTGCGGGTCACCCTTAGTCCAATAACAGGCGTCCTAGCGGCTGAAAAAGCGTCTGATCAGGTGGTGGTGGTTGACGAACACACCGTCCGCGCCATTCGGCCGCTGCAGGATCTTGTGGGCGGGGGGCATATTCAGCTGGCGGTGGAAAATGCGAGATCCTCCATCGCTGCAGGGCCAGGGCATGTGCTGTACATGTTGATCAGCGCATTAGGCTTTGCCGGCACTATCGCCGTATTGCTGCTGCAGGAACACAATCTGCTGAAGCGCTTGCGCTGGCTTTCGCGCAGTGTACGTAGCCTGTGTGCCAGCAGCCACCTGGAAGGGCGGCTGGGGGTCAAGGGTGATGATGAGGTTGCCGCGGTGGCCACCTACATCAATGTGCTGCTCGATCGTGCGTCCGAGTATAAAGAGCGCTCATGAAAAGAGCAGCTGAGTGCCGTACGCGTCAATCGTTGGTGCCCCGTGGCTGGCTGGCCGCGCTTTATCTTCACGGTATTTCGCATATTGGGCTATGATGCCCCTTCGCGCATGGAGTGATTTGCCTGGCCACAGGCGGCTCCTGGAGTGAAACTTGCCTCGAATTTTCTTTGAGTGCTGTGAAACTGGCGCGTGTGCGATCTGGCGTGAAGTCTCCTGGGTAATAGAGGGGCTCACTCGAGGCATGGATATAGACTAATAATTCTGGTCAGAGTATTCACCTGAAAAGAAAAGTCAGCAATACTCTGCAGTACCAAAACGAGAGCGTTACACCATGGAACAGTTGGGTAGTCAAGACGCCGGGTTTATCTATCAGGAGACCCGCAGTACGCCAATGCACATTGCCGGTATCGGCATTTACGATCAGTCCACCGCCCCGGGCGGTCGTCTGGGTCACAAGGACATCATCAAATACGTCAAGGATCGCCTGCATTTTGCACCAATCTTCCGCCAAAAGTTGGTGGAAGTGCCGTTTGGTCTTGATCGTCCCTACTGGATCGACGATCCGGAATTCGACATTGAGTTCCACATCCGCCATATAGCGCTGCCCTATCCAGGTGATTGGCGCCAGCTTTGCATTCTGGCTTCGCGTTTGAATTCACGTCCGCTGGATTTCAATCACCCGTTGTGGGAAGCCTACATCATTGAGGGGCTCGACAACGTTGAGGGCCTGCCCAAAGGCAGCTTCGCCATCATGGTGAAGGTGCACCACGCTGCCGTCGACGGCGCCTCTGGCCAGAGCGTATTTGCTGCACTGCACGACTTGACCCCAGATGCCGTGCCGGAGCCACCGAAAGAGCCCATGTTGGCAGACCGCAAACCCACCGACATGGAGTTGTTGCTCCGCGCCATGCCGAACGTGATGAAGCGCCCTTGGCAACAAACTAAGGACTTCTATCAGTGGATGCCGAAGATGGCCAAGAAGGCCTATCAACTGGCCAAGGGAGAAGAGGATCCGGGGTGTCACCTGAAGGTGCCGCCTACGCGTTTCAATCGCAACCTGTCACCCCATCGGGTGTTTGAAGGCTGCGACTTCCTGATGGACGACGTGAAGCAGATCAAGAATATCGTTGGTCACGGCACCACGGTCAACGACGTCATGCTGACGGTCGTCGCAGGGGCGCTGCGCCGCTATCTCACGGCCCACGGCGAAATGCCAGAAGAGGGCTCGCTGGGCGCCATCCTGCCGCAGGACGTGCGCACCGAAGAGAACCGCTCCAAGTTGGGCAACAACGTCGGCGGCCTGTTTGCCGACCTGCACAGCGATATCGAGGACCCGATCGAGCGCCTGAAGACCATCCACACCAGCACCCAGCAGGCCAAGCACCTGGCGGTGGAAGTCGACACCGCCGCCTTTGCCCGCAACTACATGGGCGGCTTCCTGATCCCCATGCTGGGCAAGCGCATGACTCGCGCCATGCAGAGCATGCGCTTGATGGAGCGCTTCGGTCCCTTCGTGGCCAACACCTTGGTCACCAATGTGCCCGGTCCGAACTTCCCGCTGTACCATGCAGGTGCCCGCATGGTGGCCTACTACGGTATGCCGCCGCTGCTGGATGGCATCGGCATTGGTCATGCCTTGTTCAGCTATTGCGGTCGCATTTCGATGTCGATTGTGAGTTGTCGCACTATGTTGCCCGATCCGCAGTTCTACATTCAGTGCTGTAAGGAAGCGTTTGAGGAGCTGCAGTCTGCGGCCTTGGCGCAGGAGCACAAAAAGGTTGCCGCGGTGACACGCAAGAAGACGGTGCAAAAACTGGCGGATCAGCTCGCCAACTAAGTGCCACACCGCCAAATGAGAGGGGCCGTAAGGCCCCTTTTTTGTTTAGCTTGCGGCTGGCCGCTGTTCGCACCAGGCCCCTCTATCCGCGTCGGGCGTGGCCAACCGCCGGTCAGCCGCCGCTTGATGGTCTGATTAAGCGACCTCTGAGGTTTGAGTATGGCCGTGGGGTTAAATACTAAGATCCGCAGCGATGAGGCAGATTTTCCCGCTTGCGATTGACGAGAGCGGGGGAGAATGGCGTCGCCAGAGAAAAAAAGGCGGCCATAGGCCGCCTTGTCATCCTGCTAGCTTTCCTTGCATGATGCATCCTGCATCATCCGTTTTCTAGACCCCGCCATCCTGGCTTTCCCTGGCCTGTCCCTTTTCACTGCATCCTGCAGCTCGTCGCATCCGTATCGACAGGTGCTAATTTACTGTTCTGCTGGCAGTGCAGCAATGTGTGGCGGCGGCTGCTCTTGCGCGGTTTTCTTCTGTGGTGCTGAAATTTATTTTTAAAATCAATATTTTGTGTTTTTTGGTGGGCGCGGGTCGCGCGATTGGATCCATGGGGGCGCACATTGATGTGCGACATATCGCACATGGGCTGATGCTATTCCGGTAGGGGTGTCGACCCGCGCGAGTTGACCTGGCACTGCGTATGGAAAGTGGTTTGTGGGGATAGTGGCATGAGCTGTGGGCCAATCAGATTTGCTCAAAGCCATGCGGCATGATCGGCTGCGTACGTGTGCGAGGGGGAGGCGAGGCGGCTGTTCTAAACGGGCGGCCAACGGCCCTGGGGGGGGAGCGGTTGTTTTAACGCGTCCTGCACAAATGAAAACGGGCCACTCCTGTCGGAGCGGCCCGTTGTGCAATGCCGCGCTTAGGCCTTGGGGGCTTCTTCTGGCTTGGCGGCGGCTGCAGCTGCAGGTGCTTCAACCGCTTTCAGTGCTGGCTTTTCGGCAGGCTTCTGAGCGGCTTTTTCTGCGATTTTGGCTACGGCCTTTTTGACGTCAGCTTTCTCGGCAGACTTTTCGGCCACTTTCTTTACTGCAACCTTGGCGGGGGCTGCCGCTTTGGCGCTGGCATCATTGGCTGCGGGCTTTGAACGCTTGGCTGGCGACAGAGCCTGAACCACCAAGCTTACGCTGCCACGCAATTCCTTGATGGCATCCATGTTTTTCTGGTTGAACTGGGACAGGTGATCGCCCATGTCCTTCACGTATTTGATCTCGAGATCGACCGCTTCAGAAACAGACTTGCACTTGCGCAGCTTTTTCACGTTGGACAAGCCGGCTTCCGCCATCTCGGCGGTCAGCTTCAGCTGGCGCTCAACGAAATCGCCGGTCAGGCGGCTGCTCAGTTGAGCACTGGACTTCAGTTGTTGCTTAAACGCATTCAGCATGGCGAAACCTCCCGTACGCTACCATCCTGGGCCGGCTCTAAGTCGACCCGCCTTATTGTGCGTTGCACAATATGGACTTCACTATAAAACAGAAGTTAGAGGCAGACAAGCATCCTGGTAGTCACTGTGGTACAAGTGCCATTGAGAGTCGTCGTTTGAGCAGTCAGCAAAATCTAGAGGCGTTGAGCGTCCACTCCTATACTGGGAAGATTGTCACCGTGCTGGATGTGTAATTTGAGAAGTAGAGACTTGCTCAAGCTGATCCACAACGCCCTGCCTGATCTGCGCAAGTCGGAGCGCAAGGTGGCTGAATGCGTGCTGGCTCAACCCGCGGCGGTTGTGCAGATGCGCATTGTAGATCTGGCCTCTGAAGCTAAGGTAAGTGAGCCGACGGTGCTGCGCTTTTGCCGCGCAGTGGGCTGCGATGGTTTTCAGGACTTCAAGCTGCGCCTTGCCCAGCATGCGGGAGGGGTGCGCTTTGGTCAGTTTGCCTTACAGGAAGGTGATACCCTCGCGGACGTCAGTGATAAGGTGTTTGACGCCACCATCGATACCCTGGCGCAGGTGAGGGCAAGTATTTCGGCGTCTGCGCTGGAGGCGGCAGTGAGCGCCTTGTGCCAGGCTAAACGCGTCGAGTTTTACGGTTTTGGTGCCAGTGGCGCCGTGGCGGTGGATGCCCAGCACAAATTTTTCCGATTGCAGATGGCGACGGCGGCATACTCTGATCCGCACATTCAGAGTATGTCAGCGATGTCTTTGGCGCCGGGGGATGTGGTGGTAGCCATTTCGCAGTCAGGGCGAACCAAAGCGTTGCTTGAAGCCGTCTCTTTGGCGCAGCAGGTGGGCGGGGTGGCGATAGGTATTTGCCCGGGTGGCTCGCCGCTGGCTGGGCTGTGCAGTGTCCACATCGCCATTGATGTGGAAGAAGATACCGATGTGTACACACCGCTATCCTCTCGCATCGCGCACCTGGTGGCCATCGATATCCTGGCGACCGGGGTTTCGTTGGCAAAGGGGCCATCAATGCATCAGCATTTGAGCAAACTAAAGCGTGGTTTGAAGCACCTGAAGCTGCCGGTGGATGACATCTGAGCGCCAGGCCGTTCAGGCGAACCCTGGAATGCTCTCCTATACTACACAAGCGCTATGTAGCCAAGGATTTAGCGGTGGGCTGGCTTTGATTAAAAAACGTTCTAATGGAACCCCGGGGATGCGTAAAGCAGCTCTAGGCGGTGTGGCTGTGTTTCTGCTGGCGCTATTGGCGCCCGTGCATGTATTCGCGGTTTCCAGCGGTGAGCTTAAAGCCGCGTATCTGTTCAACTTTCTTAAATATGTGGAGTGGCCTGGGCGGTCCCCAGGCGATCCACTGCTGATTGGTCTGTATGGCGAAAGCGACCAGCTCTATGCTGAGTTGAAGCGTGGCACAGAAGGGCGTTTGGTCTCTGGCCGCCGGGTTAGTGTCGTGCGCCTG
>CAZYQX010000070.1:0-7701 GCA_964649985.1 uncultured Pseudomonadales bacterium
GCGCCTCGTCGATGGCATAGACCGCGGCGTCATCCCGGGAGGCATTGCCCACCCACAACTTGGGGTCCAGATGCTGGGCGCCGCTGCCGGCCAGGATCACGTCCAGCACCTGCGGCGAGATCTTGCAGCCGCAACCGGCGCCGTGGCTGTACTGGGTGAGGCGGATGGGGTCGCTCATGGACGTGTCCTGAACCGGGGCTGATGGGGGGCGATTTTAACAGACGTGCGCGCGGGGCGGCGCACTCGCGGCGCCGTGGCTTAGATGTCTGCCAGGCCGTATACTGCCCACGCATTTTTCCGCTATTGAACCGGAGAACTCCCATGATCAAACGCGCCCTTGCGCTGGCCGCGGGCCTTGCGCTGTCCTTGTCTTCTGCGCTGACGCAGGCCGCCGATGTGCTGCGCGTGTCGGCGATCCCGGATGAAGCTCCCACCGAGTTGCTGCGCAAGTTCCAGCCGCTCGGCAGCTATCTTGAGCAGCAGCTGGGCATGAAGGTGGAATTCGTGCCGGTGTCTGATTACGCCGGTGTGGTGGAGGCGCTGGCGGCCGATCGCGTCGACTTGGCCTGGCTGGGCGGCTTCACCTTCGTGCAGGCGCGGCTGAAAACCGGCAACGCCATCCCGCTGGTGCAGCGGGAGGAAGATCAGAAGTTCACCTCCAATTTCATCACGGCCGATCCCGCCATCAAATCGCTGCAGGATCTGAAGGGCAAGAACTTCGCCTTTGGCGCGGTGTCCTCCACCTCTGGTAGCCTGATGCCGCGCTATTTCATGCTGAAGGATGGCATCGTGCCGGAGCAGTTCTTCGGCCGGGTGGCCTTCTCCGGTGCCCATGACGCCACCGCCGCCTGGGTACAGGCCGGCAAGGCCGACGCTGGGGTACTGAACGCCAGTGTGTGGAATAAGCTGGTCGCCAAGGGCAAGGTGGACACCAGCAAGGTGCGCGTGTTCGCCACCACCCCCAGCTACTACGACTACAACTGGACTGTGCGCGGGACCCTGAATGCCAACATGGGCGCCAAGATCAAGGCGGCGTTCCTAGCCCTCGACCCGGCCGTGCCCGAGCACAAGGCGATCCTCGACCTGCAGGGTGCCAGCCGCTATGTGGAGACCAAACCCGAGAACTACCAGGGTATCGAGGAAGCGGCTCGGGCAGCCGGCCTGCTGAAGTGAACCTGGCGCTGGCCGGTGTGGCCCTGCGCCACGCCGACGGCACCCTCGCCCTGGACGCGCTGGATCTTCGCATCGCTGAGGGGGAACGGGTGGCCGTGATTGGTCCCTCGGGGGCGGGCAAGACCAGCCTGCTGCGGCTGCTGGCCACTGGCCTGCGGCCCAGTACTGGCCAGCTGCTGCTGTCGGGTGTCGATCCCTGGCGGGTGTCGGGGGGGGGGCGGCAGCGGCTGCGCGCGGGTATCGGCCTGGTGCACCAGGCGCCACCGCTGCCGCCCCGGCAACGGGTGGTGACGGCGGTGCTGGCCGGCCGCCTGGGGCGCTGGCCGCTGCTGAAGGGGCTAGCCAGCCTGCTCTATCCACTGGATGTCCCCGGCGCGGCCGCCGCCCTGGCGCGACTGGATCTGGCGGACAAGCTGTTCCAGCGCTGCGATCAGCTGTCCGGTGGCCAGTTGCAGCGGGTGGGCATCGCCCGGGTGCTCTACCAGGCCCCGGCGCTGGTGCTGGCGGACGAACCCGTGTCGGCGATGGACCCGGTGCTGGCGGAGCACACCCTGGCTACCCTGTGCGATGACGCGCGCCAACGCGGCGCCACCCTGGTGGCCAGTCTGCACGCGGTGGAGCTGGCCCTGGCCCACTTTCCCCGGGTGATTGGCCTGCGCGAGGGGCGGGTGCTGTTCGACCTACCCGCCGCCGAGGTGGGGGAGTCGGCCCTGGCGGCGCTCTATGCCAACGAACAGCTGCGGCCACTGCCCGCCTCGCCGGTGCCGCTGCCGGCCACCCATTACATCCCGCGATGTTGAGCCCGCGCGACCCGGCCGCCCTGCCGCGCCTGCTGCTCACGCTGCTCGCGCTCGCCCTGCTGTGGCCGGGGGTGCGGCTGAGCGAGCTGGACCCCGCACAGCTGTTCGAGCCGGAGAACGCCCGCCATATGGGCGCCTTCCTGGCTGGCTTCTGGCCGCTGGCCCGGGATGCGGAGTTCCTTACACTGCTGTGGCAGGCCACCCTGCAGACCCTGGCCATCGCCACCGCCGGCATCAGCCTGGCGCTGCTGCTGGCGCTGCCCCTGTCGTTGCTGGCGACCAGGGCGCTGTCTCTGTCGGCGCTCTACCGTGGCGGCCGGCCGCGCTGGTGGGGGGCTGTGCTGCGCTGGCCGGTGCGGGGCAGCCTGATCGTATTGCGCAGCGTGCCCGAGATCGTCTGGGCGCTGCTGCTGGTGCGGGCGGTGGGGCTGGGGCCGGCGGCCGGGGTGCTGGCGCTGGCCATCAGCTACAGCGGCATGCTGGGCAAGGTGTATGCGGAGATCTTCGAGTCCACCGATTTGCGCCCGGCCCGCGCCCTGCTACTGGCCGGCAGCTCGCGCCTGGCCGCCTTCGGCTATGGCGTGTTGCCCCAGGCCGCCGGGGAGATGCTGTCCTACACCGTGTACCGCTGGGAGTGCGCCATTCGCGCCTCGGTGGTGATGGGCTTCGTCGGGGCCGGCGGGCTGGGGCAGCAGATGGAGCTGTCCATGCGCATGTTCAACGGCGGCGAGGTGGCCAGCATGCTGCTGTGCTTCCTGCTGCTGGTGCTGTTGGCGGACCAGCTCAGCCGCCTGCTGCGAGTGCGCTTCACATGAGTCGGCTGCTCAACGGTTTGATCCTGCTGGCCTTGTTGTTGGCGGTGCTGGCCTCGTTCCGCTCTCTGGATCTGGCGTTGGGTGCCTTGCTGGAGCCGCGCAGTCTGGCGGCGATGGCGGAATTCGCCCGGGGCTTCTGGCCGCCTGATGTGTCCACGCCGCAACTGCAGGCCATCGGCAAAGGTGCGCTGGAGACCCTGGCCATGTCGGCCCTGGGCACCTTGCTGGCGGCCGTGCTGGGGGTGTTGCTGGCGCTGCCGGCGGCGGGGCGCTGGGGCTGGCCCCCGCAGCAGCTGGCCCGCCTGCTGCTGAATGCCTTGCGGGCGGTGCCCGAGCTGGTGTGGGCGGCGCTAATGGTGCTGGCGGCAGGGCTCGGACCCAACGCCGGCACCCTGGCTCTGGCGCTGCACACCGCCGGGGTGCTGGGGCGGCTGTTCGCCGAGGCGCTGGAGAATGCCCCACCGGCCCCCGCCGAAGCCCTGCGCCAGGCGGGGGCCGGGCGGGTGGCGGCGTTCCTCTATGGCACCCTGCCGGGCATCGCGCCGCAGCTGCTGGCCTACAGTCTCTATCGCTGGGAGAACAACATCCGCATGGCCAGCGTGCTGGGCTTCGTGGGGGCGGGAGGCTTGGGGCAGATGCTCTATGTGCACCTCAGCCTGTTCCAGCAGGCCCAGGCGGCCAGCGTGATCGGCGCCATGCTGGTGTTGGTGCTGCTGGTGGATGGCTTCAGCGGTTGGGCGCGGCAGCGCTGGGTGAGTGCTTAGCGCCCGTTCAAGAGCTCGCGGCAGGGTGTTGTTGAGATGGGCAGCGGTGGCTCAGCTCGTCTGGGCCGCCAGCCAGCTCTCCAGCACCAGCGCGGCGGCCAGGGCGTCCACCTGTTCGTGGCCGCGGCCGCTGTCCCGGGCCAGTTCGCGCGCCTCCCGGCTGCTCAGTCGCTCATCCCACATCTCCACCGGCAAGCCGGTGCGGCCATGCAGGCGATTGCCAAATTTGCGTGCCCGGGCCGACAGCTCTGATTCACTGCCGTCCATATTGAGCGGCAGGCCCACTACGAGCAGGGCGGGTTGCCACTCTTTCAGCAGGCGCTCGATCTGCGCCCAGTCGGGAATGCCGTCACGGGCCGGCAGGATGGCGATGCCGGATGCGGTACCGGTCGCGGTCTGGCCGCTGGCCACGCCGATCTTCTGTGTGCCGTAGTCGAAGCCCAGCACGCGCAGCGCGCGCATCACGCGTGGCCGGCCTGGCTGCTGAGGCGGCCGGGCTGGATGCCCATCAGCTGCATGGCCTTGCTCAGTCGCTCATCGTAGGGGGTATGGAACAGCACTTCGACACTGGCGGGGCAGGTCAACCAGGCGTTGGCGGCGATTTCGGCCTCCAGCTGGCCGGGGCCCCAGCCGGCTGAGCCCACGGCCACCAGATGGTGCTGGGGGCCATGGCCGGCGGCGATGGCCTCGAGGATGTCCTTGGAGGTGGTGAGGTGCAAATCAGGGGTGATGGCCAGGGTGCTCTGCCAGAAACCGCCGTCATTGTGCAGCACGAAGCCGCGATCCGAGTGCACAGGGCCGCCGGCCAGCACCAGATCGCGGGCGCGAAAGCCGCCTTCGATGCCGAGCTGTTCGAAAATCTCGTCCAGGCGCATGTCGGTGGGCACGTTGATCACCACGCCCATGGCACCGTCCTCATCGTGTTGGCAGAGGTAGGTGATGGTGCTGGCGAACTGCTCATCCTGCATGCCAGGCATGGCGATGAGGAAGTGATTGGCGAGGCTTTCTGTAGTCATGTGCTCATTATACGCGATGGGGCATGTGCTGCACCTGTCAGCGTTCAATAGTGTGGCGGCCGCTCGTTGCTGACCTGTTCAAGGCTGTTGAGCGCCTGCTCGTATTGTTGTTCCAGTTTTTCGCAGCGGCGCTGCAAGGCTTCGATGTCCGCTTGCTGGCGAGTGATCACGTCGTTCAGGGCAAGAAGCGTGTCTTCCTGGAAGGCCAGCTGGGTCTGCAGCTCGATCAACTGCTCTTGAAAGTCTTGCGCGTTCATGGCGAGTCGGCGTTTGTTTATGGGGGGGAGCCATTGTAGCCGTATCTTGCGCGAGTGCGCGGGGTGTCTTGCTGAACCGGCTGAATTCAATGGCGGGCAGGTGCCGCCGGGGGGGGCAACAGGCTTAGCTGCCGCTAAAGTGGTTTTGGCGGAACTGCCAGGTGCGAATGATCTCGAGGCGATCATATTTCTGCCGCATGGGCCTGGTGAATGGGTCAAAAGGGGCTGCAATGCGCACAATGCGCACGGCGGCGTTGTCCAGCGCGGGGTGCCCGGATGACTCCAGAATCTTGATCTCGGCGATGGTGCCGTTGGGCTTTAGTGCCACCAGCATGCGCAGATCGGCGTTCAACGCCTGGCGCGAGGCCTCCTCCGGGTAGCGCTCGTTGCCCACCTTCTCGATGCGTGTCTGCCAACTGTAGAGGTAGGCGGCGTCTTCACGCTCGCGGGTGGACACCGAGGTGATGCGGTGGGTGCGCGGTTCCCGGGCGGCTTCCTGGCGGGTGCGATCCAGCTCGGCCTCAAGGCTGGCGATTTCTTGGTCAAGTTGCGTCTGGCGGTCGCTGCCGTTGCTCTGGCTCTGCTCCGTTTGCTCCGGCCGGAGCGCTTTTTCGCTGGCCTTTCGCGAGCTTCGCGCGGTGGTTTTGATCTCGTTGCGGCGGGCTTGATGCGCCTCCTCGCTGGCGGCCAGCTGGGGCTTCACCGCCTGCCGAATCACCGCATCACTGCGCTCGGCCTGCTGGGTGGTGCTCAGTTTGGCCTTGTGGTCCAGTTGGCCACTGCCCAGTTGATTGACCTGGGCAAGGTAGTCGGCCTGCTGTGGCGGTTGCTCTGCCCGGGTGTAGGCAAGCGTCACCTCCAGGCCTTGATTGCGGGCCGCTGGCTTGGGGCTGGAGAATGAGATTCCCAGCAGCAGTGCATGAGCCGCAAGCGCGATGCAGAGCGCCAGCCCCAGACGGTTGGCGGCGATTTCCTGCGCGGTCATCGGGTTGAGGCGACTCATGGGCTAGGGTTGAGTTTTCCTGCAATGCACGCCATCAACTGGCCGGCGATGTCCAGTCCGCTGGAGGCAGAGATTTCCCGGATGCAGGTGGGGCTGGTAACGTTGATTTCGGTCAGATAGTCACCGATCACATCCAGTCCGACAAATATCAGCCCTTTTTCTTTCAGGATTGGGCCGACTTGTGCGGCGATCCAGCGATCCCTCTCCGTCAGCGGCCGCACCTCACCGTGACCACCCGCCGCCAGATTGCCGCGAGACTCACCCGCCGCGGGTATGCGTGCCAAGCAGAAGGGCACGGGCTCACCATCGATCATCAGGATGCGCTTGTCACCCAGGTTGATTTCGGGGATGTAGCGCTGCGCCATAATGGTCTCGTTGCCGTGCCGGGTCAGTACCTCGAGGATCACGCTCAGGTTGGGATCGCCCTGCTTTACCCTGAAAATGGCTGTGCCGCCCATGCCAAACAGCGGCTTGAACACGACATCGCCATGCTGCTCGAAAAAGGCCCGCAACCGTGCGGGGTCGCGGCTCACCAGGAGTGGCGGGCAACACTGCGGGAACTCGGTGGCAAACACCTTCTCATTGCAGTCGCGCAGGCTCTGGGGCTTGTTGACGATCAGCGCCCCTTCCCGCTCAGCCGCTTCAAGTATGTAGGTGCTGTAGATGTATTCGCTGTCGAAAGGGGGGTCCTTCCGCATCAGGATGGCGTCGAGCTCTCCCAGGGCGAGCAGCTGCTCTGGTCCGGTGTCGTGCCAGTGCTGATAATCCTGCCGCACCGACAGCTTGCGCCCGGCGCCCATGGCGCGGCCGTCCTGCAGGAACAGGTCGCGCTGTTCAAAATAATGGATTTCCCAGCCCCGCGCCTGCGCCGCCAGAAGCATGGCCAGCGTGCTGTCCTTCTTGGGATTGATGCTGGCGATAGGGTCCATCACCACGCCGAGGCGAATAGTCATCAAGGTCTCCACGGTTAGTTTTTGGCGAAAAGCCGGTTTCTATACTATTACTACTTGTTGCGTTTGTGGCGAATTGTGTGGTGTCACAGGTGGCTTAAAACTCCACCGTCTGCTGCAGAGTTCTCAATATCGACGCGAACTTATAGCAACAATTTCACGGGTATGTTAAAAGTGCGACCAAAGGCGACAGCTGTAGGTCGGCCCGAATCAGGTTTAACCAAAGGTCGGCATTATGGAAGAGAACTTTCCCAACCTGAAGGTCATGGTGATCGACGACAGCAAGACCATCCGTCGCACCGCCGAGACGCTGCTGGCAAAAGCCGGGTGTACGGTGATCACGGCGGTGGATGGTTTTGACGCGCTGGCTAAAATTGCCGATACCCGGCCGGACATCATTTTTGTGGACATCATGATGCCCCGCCTTGATGGCTACCAGACCTGCGCACTGATTAAAAATAATAGCGAATTCAAGTCCACGCCGGTCATCATGCTGTCTTCTAAAGATGGCCTGTTCGACAAGGCGAAGGGGCGTATCGTGGGGTCAGATCAATACCTCACGAAACCGTTCAGCAAGAACGAGTTGCTTGGCGCCATCGAGGCGCACGTCAACAAGGCAGCATAGTGGTACGGCCCGGCGACGGACCGACGGGGCGGCGCATAATAAGCATTCTTGGAGAACAACTGGCATGGCGAGGGTTTTGATCGTCGACGATTCGCCCACCGAAACGCACAAGCTGTCGTCTATCCTGACACGCAATGGCCATACGGTGATTCAGGCGAAGACCGGCGAAGAAGGTATTGTGGTGGCCAAGCAGGAACTCCCTGATTTGGTGCTGATGGATATCGTCATGCCTGGTATCAACGGATTTCAGGCGACCCGCAAGCTCAGCAATGATGCCCAGACCAAGCACATCCCCATC
>CAZYQX010000071.1:0-7551 GCA_964649985.1 uncultured Pseudomonadales bacterium
GATCTTTAGAGAGATGCCCTACGAAGAAATGTACTTCCTCGACAAGGCCCGCCGCGTGCGCGACGCGGTGCAGGTGCCCTTGGCGTATCTGGGCGGCGTGAGCAGCCTGGAAAGCATGGAAAAGGCCATGGCCGAAGGCTTCGACTTCGTCACCATGGGCCGCGCGCTGCTGAATGATCCCGACATGATCAATCGCCTGCAAAAAGATGCCGAGCACTACCGCAACCGTTGCAACCACTGCAACCTGTGTGTGCCGATGATGGATCGCCCCGGCGGCATCCGCTGCGTGCTGAACGATTGATGCCAGCCGGCGGCTGCGCTAGTCTCTCGGTTTTGCGCATGGACTCAAGACCGTGACAGATACGGCGCAGTACGCCCGCTGGTTTCGCCACGCATCACCCTACATCAACGCCCACCGCGGCCGCACCTTCGTGCTGATGCTGGGCGGCGAGGCGCTGGCCGATGCCAATTTCGACAACATCGTGCACGACATCGCCCTGCTCAACAGCCTGGGGGTGCGACTGGTGCTGGTGTGCGGCGCGCGGCCGCAGATCGAAACCCAGCTGGCGGCGCGAGGCCTCGCTCCGCGCCTGCACAACGGCCTGCGCATCACCGACGCCCCCTCCCTCAACGCGGTGATCGCCGCCGTGGGCGAGGTGCGGGCACATATCGAGGCCCTGCTCTCCATGGGGCTGGCCAACTCGCCCATGCACGGCGCGCAAATCCGCGTGGTCAGCGGCAACTTCACCGTGGCCCGACCGCTGGGTGTGCTGGACGGGGTGGACTACCTGCACACCGGCGAGGTGCGCCGGCTGGATGTGGAGGCGATCCGCCGCCAGCTGGAAGACGGCGCCATCACCCTGCTCACCCCCATCGGCTACTCACCCACCGGCGAGGTGTTCAATCTCTCTTACGAAGATGTCGCCACCCACGCCGCCGCCGAGCTGGGCGCCGACAAGCTGATCGCCTTTGGCCCCGACAGCGGCTGGCTCGATGCCCGCCAGCAACTGGTGCGCGAACTGCCCCTGAGCGATGCCGAGGCGCAGTTGGCGCAGGTGCAGGAGCCCGAGCGGCTGCGCACCCTGCGGGCGGCGGTGCGGGCCTGCAAGGGCGGCGTGCCGCGCTGCCACCTGCTCAGCTATCACGACGACGGCGCCCTGCTGCGGGAGCTGTTCACCCGGGATGGCGCCGGCACCCTGATTACCCGCGACAGCTTCGAACAGGTGCGCCAGGCCAGCATCGATGATGTGGGTGGCATCCTGGAGTTGATCCGCCCGCTGGAGGAAGACGGCACCCTGGTGCGCCGCTCCCGGGAGCTGCTGGAGAATGAAATCGAACAGTTCACCGTGGTGGAACGCGACGGCAGCATCATCGCCTGCGCTGCCCTCTACCCCTACCCGGACAGCGCCATGGCAGAAATCGCCTGCGTGGTGACCCACCCCGACTACCGCCGCGGCAACCGGGGCGAGCAGTTGCTCTCGGCGGTGGAGGCCAGGGCCCGCGCGCTAGGCATCAGCCGTGCCTTCGTGCTCACCACCCGCACCGCGCACTGGTTCATCGAGAAAGGCTTCAGCGAAGGCCAGGTGAGCGAGCTGCCCAGCCAGAAACAGGCGCTCTACAACTACCAGCGCAATTCGAAAGTTTTTTTCAAACACCTGCGCCCGGTTTGACATAACCGTACCAACATAATGTTTTTACTGGCATTATCTAACACATTGCGTATGCTATAGCACATGCCATGCGGGGGCAGATGGTACGGCGCCCTCCGCGCGTGATGTGTTGTAGCGGTGTGAACAAGAATAATAAATCTCTCCTGAAGGCATCACGCAGCCTGATGCCCCTGTCGCTCGCCATCGCGAGCGTGAGCGCTCAGGCCAGCGAAGCAGACACCTTCAACCTGTCCCTCGAAGAGCTTTCTCAGGTCCGGATCACCGTCACCTCGGCCTTCCCCGAGGACTACCTCAGCGCCAGTTCCTCCGCCAGTGTGATCGGCCCGGCAGACTGGCGGCGCCTGGGCGCGCGCCGCTCGGCAGACGTGCTGGCGGCACTCCCCTCCACCGCCACCTACTCGTCACTGGGCGCCCACGCCGTCGCGATTCGCGGCTTTGCCCAGAGTTCTTCGGTGCGCGGTATTGCCACCCTGCTGGATGGCGTGCCCCTGAACGGTTTTGCCTTTGGCAGTGCCTTGTATGACAAACTGCAGTGGGATCTCGATAGCCTTCAACGCATGGAGGTCATACGCGGCCCTAGTTCCGCCCTGTACGGCAGTGACGCCTTTCACGGCGTGATCGCCATGCAAAGCTACGCGCCAGAGGCGGATGGGCAACAGCTCACTGGCCACCTGGGCAGCGATGGCTATTGGCAAAGCAGCTGGCGAGGCAGTAAACAGCTGGACAGCGACTGGCGGCTCACAGGCAGCGCCGCTGCCAACGAAAAACCTGATGAAGGGCGCACCTATCACTACACCGCGCCAGATGCCAGCAGCGCCAAGAGTGAGTTTGGCTACCGCGACAACAGCCAGAGCGGCATCCTGAAACTGGAATCCGGCGAAATAGAAAACGGCCGCTATGATCTCGGCCTCTACAGCAACCAGTATCGCGCGGATGACCACCCGGGTGTGGACCAGGCCTTTTCGCCCGGCAAAAGCCTTACCGGCGCCCATGATTTTGCTGACAGCAAGACGCAGTTCAACATGCTGCGCGGGCGCGGGCGCTGGAGCGTCACGCAGGATCAGGAACTCGAAGTCCAGACCTACCACTGGGAAGCCTCCCTCGACACGCACCTAGACCTTCAAGAGCACCCCAGTTATCTAGCCACCCAGCTCACCCGCACCGAGGAGCAGCGCCAAGGCATTGATGTGAAGCTCAAGCAACACCTCGGGCAACACACAGACTGGCTGCTGATGGGCACAGCCGACCGCCAGCATATTGATAATCGTCTGACGCGCAGAACAGCGCCCGCCGGCAACCTGCTCTGGCAGGTACAGGAGGGTAGTGACGACGCCTCACGCCATACCCTGGGCTTGGCCAACCAGTTTAAGACCCGCCTATTCGATGATCACCTCACCCTGGTCTACGGTGGCCGCTACGACGAGTTCTCCGACGTGGGCAGCAAATTCACCCCACGCCTCGGGGTCATCCTGCAGCCGGACCAGCACAGCGCCTACAAACTGCTCTATGGCCGGGCCTTCCGCGCGCCCACCGCAGTGGAACTGTACGGCATCGCCACTGCCCTCGGCGACACCGGCCTCAAGCCCGAGGTGATCGACACCTACGAAGCCGTCTATATGTACCAAGGCGACAACTGGCGCAGCGAGCTGGTGGGCTTCTACAGCGAATGGCGCAACGGCATCGTGCTGGGCAACTGCACCAGCCCCAATTGCGGCGCCCTCACGCTGGAATACAAGAACATCGCCGAAAGCGACGCGCGGGGTGGCGAGTGGCTGGTGGAATTCAAGGAAGATGCCTGGCGAGTACAATCAAGCCTCAGCTACACCGAGAGCCACGCGCATACCGAAATGTCCGATGGCAGCCATCGTCAAACACGCTACAGCGCTTTCCCGCGCTGGATGGCCCAGCTGGGGACAGGCTATCAATGGCCCAATCAGCTGGAGCTTTACGTTAACAACCGTCTCCATTTGAACGCCACCGAGGGTGTTGATAGCCCTTACAATCACTTCGGGGAAGACACATTGCCCCACTACTGGCGCACCGATCTACACCTGAGCCAGGCCATTTCGCCACAAACCCGGCTAAGCGCGGATTTGCGCAATGTATTCGGTCGGGAAAACTGGCACTCCGGGATATGGAATACCGAAAACGGCCTGGAGGATGACCCACGTACGCTGACGCTTGGCATCAGTCACGATTTCTAGGGAGGCTAATCTTGAGGCTACAATAGGTGCCTCAGCCCCCACAGGATAGCCCGCGATGGCCGACACCCCACAGCGCCTCAGCCTCGCCGAAGCCGCCCGCAGCCTGGCCGCCCAGCGGCGCCATGGCGCCCTGGCGGTGGTGGAAGCCGATGGCATCTACCCCTACTGCGCCGCCAGCGAGTATCTGTGTGAAGAGAATGGCGACCTGCTGTTCTTCTTCAGCGATCTGGCCAGCCACACCCGCGCCCTGCAGAAACACCCGGAGGCCTCGCTGTGCGTCACCTCCGGCCTGGCCGAGCAGGATCCACTGATCTACCCCCGCGCCACCTACACCGGCAGCACCGCCCGGGTGCCCAGCAGCGACGCACTCAAGGCGCGCTGGCTCGCAGCCTTCCCGGGCAGCCGGGTCTATATCGACTTCAGCGACTTCCACTTCTACCGCCTGCACGTGGAGCGGGTGCGCTACATCGCCGGCTTCGGCCGCATGGACTGGATTCCCGGCGCCCGCTACCGGGAAGCGGAGCTGGACCCACTGTGGCAGGTAGCCCCCGGCGCCATCGCCCACATGAATCAGGATCACGCCGACAGCCTGGCCCAGATGGCCCGCCACTTCGCCGGCATCGACTGGGCCAGTGACGCCACCATGACCCAGCTGGATCGCTACGGGCTGGACATCCTGGTGCGCGGCCCCGCCACCAGCCAGACCGCCCGCATCGCGTTCCCCGCCTCGGTCACCGATCCCGGCGCCATGCGCGGCGCGGTGGTCGCCCTGGCCCGGGAGGCCCGCGAAGCACTGGGCGAGCGCCCCCCAGCGGAGCCGCCCCAGCAAGCGCCCAGCGGCCACTGAGTGTCACCCGGGCCAGCCGACGCTCCCGGGCGAGGCATGGTTCAAGGCAACAGCTCGTAACTCACCACCAACCGGGCCTCCAGGCTGCGCTCGCCCACCGGCATGTCCATCGGCGCCGCGCCCATGGCCTCCGCCTTCAACGCCATGCGCGGCATCGGCCGGGGCGCTTCGGCGCCCTGTTCGACGATCTCCAGTGGTCGCCCCAGGCTCCCCCCGGCGCCCCTGGCCAGGCGCTCGGCCTTGGCCTTGGCATCCAGCAGCGCATTGTCCAGGGCCTGCTGGCGCAGGCCGCGCTCGTCGGCAAAGCCCCAGCTGACATCCGCCGCCAAGCCGCCATCCGACGCCAGCAAGCGATCCATCAACGGCGCCAGGGCCTGGCCGCGCACACTGAGGCGCACGGTGCGGTTGGCCGCCATGCCCCGGTACACCCGCTTCTGCTGCTGCCAGTCGTACTCCGCCCGCACCGAGGCCTCTGAGGCATCGATGGCCTCCGCCTGCAGGCCGGACTCCCGGGCCAGCGCTACCAGTTTGTCGGCCAGCTGATCCACCTGCTGCTGGGCCTCGGCCGCCTTGGGCGCCAGTCGCTCCACCTGCAGCGACACCAGTGCCTGATCCGGTGCGGCCTTGATCCTCCCCTCGCCCACCACAGTGATGCTGCGCAGGTCATCCGCCCAGCAGGCCGACCCCAGAGCGATCGCCAATACCCCCACGCGCCACTTAGTCATATTCCCTCCAAAGAGATGTCACGAAACGGCAATAGCCCCGCAACAAAGCCCCGCCACACTGGCGGATATTCTCATCGCTACACAGGCAAGCTAGCCCACCATGCCCCGCAACACCAGCCTGGACATGCTTCGCGGCCTGATGATGGCACTGATCGCCCTGGGTCACTTTGGCGGGCCGCTGGCCCAGTGGGCCTGGCAACCGTTCGGCTTTGTGTCGGCCGCCGAGGGCTTCTTCCTGCTCTCCGGGCTGCTGTTTGGCAAGGTCTATGGCGGCCGCGCCCAGCGCGGCCTGCCGCATCTGCTGCACGCCGCCACACAACGCGCCCTCACCCTCTATCGCCACCAGCTGGCCATCACCGCCTGCGCGCTGGTCTCGGTGCTCTGGCTGGGCAACAACTTCGGCGAGCTGGCCCACCTGCCCGCCCTCGCCAGCGAACACCCCTGGCGCCTGCTGGGCCTGGCCGGCGGCATGATGCTGCAGGCCCGCTGGCTCGACATCCTGCCCATGTATGTGCTGTTCGTACTGGCGGCGCCCTGGCTGCTGGTGCAGATGCAGCGGGGCCACGGTGGCTGGCTGCTGGCGCTGTCCACCGCGCTGTGGGGCTGGGATCAGCTGGGCGGCCCCGGCCACCTGCTCACGCTGCCCGCGGGCGGCGTGCAGACGCTGTTCCACTGGCGCGCCTGGCAATGGCTGTTCGTGCTCGGGCTGTGGCTGGGCCTGCGCTGGCAACAGGGCCGCCCGCTGGCGCTGCCCCGCCCGCTGCAGGCGGCCTGCCTGGTGCTGGCCCTGGGCGGGCTGCTGCTGCGCCATGCCACCACCATGCTGGATGCCGCCGAGCTGCAGCCCTGGCTGAACCGCTATCAGCTGGGCCCGGCCCGGCTGCTCAATGTCATGGTGCTGGCCGCCAGCCTGCACTGGCTGGCCCGGCGCGGCTGGCTGCCCCGGCTGCCGCCGCTGGAACAGATCGGCCGGCAATCGCTGTGGGTGTTCAGCGCACAGGTGGCGGCGCTCTACCTGCTGGCGCCGTTGCGCAGCGCCCTGGCCCTGGCGGGGGGCCAGGCCGAGGTGGCCGGCGGGCTGTGCTTTCTCGCCGGCTTGTGGGGGCTGGCCCACTGGCGCGAACGCCAGCGGCGCAACAGGCGGCGCGTGCCGCTGCCACAAACCGCTACCGCTTGATGAACCGCACAACAGAGACCTGAAAGCGCCGCGCCCATCTGGTATCCTTGGCGTTTTACCCTGAGCCATTACGCCGAGGTCAGCTCCATGCCCCAGTACCGCTCCCGCACCTCCACCGCCGGCCGCAACATGGCGGGCGCCCGCGCCCTGTGGCGCGCGACCGGCATGAAAGACGCTGACTTCCAGAAACCGATCATCGCCGTGGTGAACTCCTTCACCCAGTTCGTGCCCGGCCACGTGCACCTGAAGGATCTGGGCCAGCTGGTGGCGCGCGAGATCGAGGCCGCCGGTGGCGTGGCCAAGGAATTCAACACCATCGCGGTGGATGACGGCATCGCCATGGGCCACGACGGCATGCTCTACTCGCTGCCCAGCCGTGACATCATCGCCGACAGCGTGGAGTACATGGTCAACGCCCACTGCGCCGACGCCATGGTGTGCATCTCCAACTGCGACAAGATCACCCCCGGCATGCTGATGGCCGCCCTGCGCCTGAACATCCCGGTGATTTTCGTCTCCGGCGGCCCGATGGAAGCCGGTAAGAGCAAGCTCAGCGAACACAAGCTGGACCTGGTCGACGCCATGGTGATCGCGGTGGACAACAAGGCCAGCGACGAGACCGTAGCCGAAATCGAGCGCTCCGCCTGCCCCACCTGCGGCTCCTGCTCCGGCATGTTCACCGCCAACTCCATGAACTGCCTCACCGAAGCCCTGGGCCTGTCACTGCCCGGCAACGGCACCGTGGTGGCTACCCACGCCGACCGCAAGCAGCTGTTCCTGCAGGCCGGTCGCCGCATCGTCGAGCTGGCCAAGCGCTACTACGAGCAGGACGACCTCTCCGTGCTGCCGCGCTCCATCGCCAGCTTCGCCGCCTTTGAAAACGCCATGACGCTGGATATCGCCATGGGCGGCTCCACCAACACCATCC
>CAZYQX010000072.1:0-7140 GCA_964649985.1 uncultured Pseudomonadales bacterium
GCATGAACGCGCCCGAGGAGCTGCGCGCCGAGAACACCCCGAAGAACATCCTGATGATCGGCCCCACCGCCGTGGGCAAGACCGAAATCGCCAGCCGGCTGGCCAAGCTGGCGCAGGCGCCGTTCATGAAGGTGGAGGCGACCAAGTTCACCGAAGTGGGCTATGTGGGGCGCGATGTGGAGTCCATCGTGCGCGATCTGGTGGAAATCTCCATCAAGATGCTGCGCGAGCAGGAAGTCGAGAAAAACCGCGTGCGGGCCGAAGAGGCCGCCGAGGAGCGCATCCTGGACGTACTGCTGCCCCCCGCCCGGGGCGGCGAGAGCAGCACCCCCCACACCGATAGCGCCACCCGCAACATCTTCCGCCGCAAACTGCGCGACGGCGAGCTGGACGACAAGGAAGTGGAAGTCGAGCTGAATGCCGCGCCGGTGGGCGTGGAGATCATGGGCCCGCCCGGTATGGAGGAGATGACCCAGCAGCTGCAGAGCATGTTCGCCAACCTGGGGCAGGACAAGAAAAAGACCCGCCGCATGACGGTCAAGGCCGCCTTCCAGAAGATCCGCGACGAGGAAGCCGCCAAGCTGGTCAACGACGAGGAGATCAAGCAGCGTGCGGTGCAGGTGGCGGAGCAGTCCGGCATCGTGTTCATCGACGAAATCGACAAAATCTGCCGCCGGGGCGAGACCTCCGGTGCCGATGTGTCCCGGGAAGGGGTGCAGCGCGACCTGCTGCCGCTGATCGAAGGCTGCACCGTCAACACCAAGTACGGCATGGTGCGCACCGACCACGTGCTGTTCATCGCCTCCGGCGCCTTCCACCTGTCAAAGCCCTCGGATCTGATCCCCGAGCTGCAGGGCCGCCTGCCGATCCGGGTCGAGCTGCAGGCCCTGAGCCCGGAGGACTTCGAGCGCATCCTCACCGAGCCCCACGCCAGCCTCACCCGCCAGTACCAGGCGCTGATGGCGACGGAAGCGGTGGAGCTGGAGTTCACCGCCGATGGCGTGCGCCGGCTGGCGGAGATTGCCTGGGAGGTCAACGAGCGCACCGAAAACATCGGCGCCCGCCGCCTGCACACCGTGATGGAGCGCCTGCTGGAAGAGGTGTCCTTCCACGCCCCCGAGATCGGCGCCCGCCCGGATACCCGCAAGGTGGTGGTGGATCGCGCCTTTGTCGACAAGGAGCTGGGTGAATTGGCCCAGGATGAAGACCTGAGCCGCTACATTCTCTGAGGGGATGCCCCCCCTTGCCCGGTGACGGGTAGGGGGGGCGATTTTCAATGGCGTTTGCGGCGAGCGGTTGCCAGCCCGAGCAGGGCGCTGCCAAACAACCACGCCCCTGCAGGAAGCGGCACTTCACTGACCATCTCGATCTGCAGTGAGGGAGCTAGATGCCGATCGGGCAGAATGGTGATGGGCGGTGGCGCCTCATACACAAGGGTGAAGCCACTCATGGGATAGTCGCTCATGGGGGGTAGTGCCATGACGGTGAACATTGATGAACCCAGCGCTTGGCCCGAATTTGCGGTGATGACCGGGGTGTTTGAGCTTATTCTGGGGCCGGTGAGGTCTGAGTAGTCCAGCGTAACCACTTCAGCTCTCTTAAGCTCCCCACCCGCATTTACCGAAGTGGTGCCTGTGGGCAAACCCGATGAACTGCTGCCCGTCATGTCAAATGGTTCGAGAGGCCCCGAGTTGGTGATGCTGGGCTGCGTAACCAGGGTCGGCGCCTCTTCGCCTATGAACGTGTATCGGCTGCTTGCCCCGGCATGGGATGCGGCGGCTGCAAGCATCAACAGCAAGGCTGAACGACTGAATGGGTACATTGGCGAGTCCTTTCGTTATGCGTTGGCGGCCCTGCTCGTGGAGCGCGCGCGAAATGAATCAGATTGGCGTGCTGTTACTATCCGGTGCGATAAAAATAACGCGTGGGTTGGTGGGCTGTAAAGCGCGGGCTTTCCACCTGCGCGAGTGGCGCTCAAGCGGCCATGGCCGATGTACAATGCGCCATGTTCAACTCCCTAGTGTGAGTTAATCCGTGTCACAGCACCTAGTTCCGACCGATATCCAGCTGCACCGCGCCTCCCGCGTGCTCAGCCTGAGCTATGCCGACGGCAGCCGCTTCGACCTGCCTTGCGAGTACCTGCGGGTGATGAGCCCGTCTGCGGAGGTCAAGGGCCACGGGCCCGGCCAGGAAGTGCTGCAGGTGGGCAAGAAGTACGTCAACATCAACAGCATCGAGCCGGTGGGCAACTACGCCCTGCAGTTCACCTTCAGCGACGGCCATCACACCGGCATCTTCGGCTGGACCTATTTGCGCGAGCTGGGTGAGCGCCAGGCCGAGTATTGGCAACAATACCTGGATCAGCTGGCGGCGGCCGGCAAGAGTCGCGAGCCGGACTCTGCGCCGGTGATCTTCTTCTCGGCGGCGGAGTAGTTGTAGATGTGGTGGTTTGGCCGGGATGCCTTTTCCCGTGCGTTTGATTGGGCGGTGTCAGGGGTTGCAGCGGAAAAGCGCAGCCTGGCTGAGTTGAAAAAACGCCTGCGATCAGCCTTTGAAGACTCGGATCCGCGCGCCGGCGAGCGCGCTGCGGCGGAGGCATTTCGCGATTTTGGCTGGGCCTGGCCCGAGTTTGACCAGTGGCTGGAGCAGCAGCGGCAGCAGCGCGAGGGCGAGCTGGCGCAGCGCGGTTTGGAGGAGCAGCTGCAAGCACTGCGCACCAGTGAGCTGGCTGCGCTGTATGCGAACTTGCTGCGCCGCCCGGCAGAGGGCTTGCGCAAGGCCGAAATGGTGGTCGAGATGCTGCAGGACTTGCCTGAAAACACGCAAACCATGCTGGCGCAGCGACTGCGCCAGCGGATATTGAAACAGCCCGCGATGGAAGAGCGCTTCAGGGCTGAGAGCATGGGGCGCCTGCTGCATTTGCGCGTGTTGATGAAAGCCTATGCCCTGCGGGATGAGGCGGTGCGCAAGAAGCAAATCAAAGACCGCCCCTGGTGGCGTTTCACGGCGCCGGAAGACCCGGCGACCCCCGCTGACTGCTATGCCTTGAATGGCACCGTAAAACGCTACGATGATGCCTTCTGGAGTGGCCGCGACGTGCCCTGTGAGCGACTCGACTGCCGTTGCTCCATTGCCAGCCTCAATGAACGTGAAAGCCTGCCGTACCGCTTCCGGCAGGGTGACGTCAACTTGCAACGGAATCAGCGATGAGCGACCTCCTGCAACGCTTTGTATTTGAAAACACCGACATTCGTGGCCATGTGGTGCAGCTTGATCAGGCCTATGTGGATCTGCTCGGCCAGCACCACTACGCGCCGGGTGTTGCCAGGTTGTTGGGCGAATTCATGGCCGCCGCCGCTCTGCTGGGCACCACACTCAAGTTCGAGGGCGTACTGACCTTGCAGGCGCGCAGCGAGCGGCAAGTGCCGTTGATGATGGTAGAGGTGACCTCCGACTGCGCCTTGCGCGGCATCGCACGGGGCGCCGAGCAAGCCACTGCGGCGGACTTCGATGCGTTGATTGGCGGCGGCACCTTGGCCATCACCATTGATCCGGAGCAGGGCGCCCGCTATCAGGGGGTCGCCCCGCTGGAGCACGACAGCTTGGCGGCCTGTCTGGGCAACTTCTTCGCCCAGTCCGAGCAGCTGCCAAGTCGGTTCTGGTTGGCGAGTGACGGCAAGCGTGCGGCGGGCTTCATGCTACAAGCACTGCCTGCGCAGCGGGTGACTGACCCTGAGCAGCGTGAGCTGCAGTGGCAGCACCTGGTGCAGCTGGCGGATACCCTGTCGGATGACGAGTTGCTGGGGCTGCCGGTGGAGACCTTGCTGCACCGCCTCTATCACCAGGAGGAGGTGCGCCTGTTTCCGGCCCAGGCCATGCGCTTCCAGTGCTCCTGCTCCCGCGAGCGCAGCGGCAGGGCGCTGGTCTCCCTGGGGCGCCAGGAGGCAGAGAATATCATCGACGAGCTGGGCGACGTGCGGGTGCAGTGCGAGTTCTGCGGCGGCGAGTACCGGTTCGTGCGGGCCGATCTGGATGCGTTGTTCCCGCGAGGCTCCTCTAGCCTGCATTGAGAACGGTTTGCAAAGGCGGGGATATTACGCATTCCTGTGGGGCTTACAGCGGGCCGTGATTCTGCAATAATAGGAGCCCGCCTCCATTCTGGGAGGTAGGGCAACGCATAACAGGTGCCGCAAGCCGCGCACCGTTAAACTCAGGGTAACCACAAAATGAGCGCAGACATCGGCAAGACCGCCGCCATCACCATCTTCAACGATCTCAGCTCCGCCCAGCTGGTAGAGCACGCGCTGCGGCGCGGTGAAGGCGTTCTCGCCAGCAATGGTGCCCTGTCCACAGTCACCGGCAAGCGCACCGGTCGCTCGCCGGCCGACCGTTTCGTGGTGCGTGAGCCTTCCACGGCCGATGCCATCGATTGGGGTTCGGTAAACCGTCCTTTCGATGCCGATGCCTTCGACGCCCTGTGGGATCGCGTGGAAGAGTACCTGGCCCAGCGCGACCAGTTTGTTTCTCACCTGCACGTAGGTGCAGACGCTGACCACTACCTGGCGGTCAAGGTCACCACCGAGACGGCGTGGCACAACCTGTTTGCCCGCAACATGTTCATCGTGGCTGACAAGTACAATCCCAAGGGCAAGAAAGAGTGGACCATCATGAACGCGCCGCACTTCGTGTGCGTGCCCGAGCGTGACAAGACCAACTCCGATGGCACTGTGATCATCAACTTTGCTGCGCGCAAAGTACTGCTGGCGGGCATGCCCTATGCTGGCGAGATGAAGAAATCCATGTTCTCCGTGCAGAACTTCCTGCTGCCCGAGAAAGACGTGATGCCCATGCACTGCGCCGCCAACGTCGGCTCCAGTGGCGAGGTTTCCCTGTTCTTCGGTCTGTCCGGCACCGGTAAGACCACCCTGTCCGCCGACCCTGAGCGCCACCTGATCGGTGACGACGAGCACGGTTGGGCCGAGGGCTCCGTGTTCAACATCGAAGGTGGTTGCTACGCCAAGACCATCAACCTGTCCAAAGAAAACGAGCCGGTGATCTGGGATGCCATCCGTTTTGGCGCCATCATCGAGAACGTTGTGCTGAACAACGAGAGCCGCGTACCCGATTACGATGACACCAGCCTGAGCGAAAACGGCCGCGCCTGCTACCCGCGCACGCACATCGAGAAGCGCGCCGAGCTGAACCGCGCCGGTGAGCCCAAGGCCGTGATCTTCCTGACCTGCGACGTTTCCGGCGTGCTGCCCCCGGTGTCCATCCTGTCCAAAGAAGCCGCTGCGTATCACTTCCTGAGTGGTTACACCGCGCGCGTAGGCTCCACCGAGCTGGGTGCAGAAGCGGGCATCAACCCGACCTTCTCCACCTGCTTCGGCGCGCCGTTCATGCCTCGCCCGGCCAGCGTTTACGCTGACCTGTTGATGAAGCGTGTACAGGCTTTCGATAGCCATGTGTATCTGGTCAATACCGGCTGGACCGGCGGTGCCGGTGGTCCTGGTGGCAAGGGCAAGCGTTTCAGCATCCCCACCACCCGCGCCATCATCGCGGCCATTCAGAGCGGCGCGCTGCTCAGCGCTGAAACCGAGCACCTGCCCAGCCTGAACCTCACCGTACCCAAGGCGGTGCAGGGCGTTGACAGCAAGCTGCTGAACCCGCGCAACACCTGGGACAACCCGGCCGACTACGACGCTCAGCGCGACAAGCTGATCGCCCTGTTCGTTGACAACTTCCAGAAGAAGTTTGGCGACGTGAGCGAAGCAATCGCCAAAGCGGGCCCCTACCTCTAAGGCGGGCTTGAGCGTGCGCCGGAGTCAGCCTCCGGCGAGCCATAAAAAAACCCTCGCTTGCGAGGGTTTTTTTATGGGGTTTGAGTGCATCAGTGGCTTTCTACCCCACAGCTAAAGCGGGCGGTGACGGCCCCATCGCAAACCGACTCAAGGTGTACTGGGAAACCCCACAGGCGATGGAGGTGTTTGAGCACCTCCTCCGTCTCTTTGTTGAGGGGGCGGCGGTTGTGCTGGTTGTGCTGCAGGTGGATGGAGCGGTCGCCGCGCACGTCCACCCGCACCACCTGGATGTTGGGCTCGCGGTCGCCAAGGTTGTACTGGCTGGCCAGGCGTTCCCGAATGGTGTGGTAACCGCTGTCGTCGTGGATGGCGAGAATCTCGATTTCTGACTGTTTGTCATCATCCAGTGCGCAGAACAGCTTGAGGTCGCGGATTACCTTGGGTGACAGGAACTGCAGGATGAAGCTTTCGTCCTTGAAGTTCTTCATGGCAAAGTGGACGGTATCCAGCCAGTCGCTGCCGGCGATGTCGGGGAACCAGCGCCGATCCTCCTCGGTGGGCTCCTGGCAGATGCGCTTGATGTCACAGAACATGGAGAAGCCCAGCGCATAGGGGTTGATGCCCGAGTAGTACTTGCTGTCGAAGGGCGGCTGGTACACCACCGAGGTGTGCGACTGCAGGAATTCCATGATGAAGCCGTCGGTGACCAGTCCTTCGTCGTACAGGCTGTTGAGCAGGGTGTAGTGCCAGAAGGTGGCCCAACCCTCGTTCATCACCTGGGTCTGGCGCTGGGGGTAGAAATACTGGGCGATCTTGCGCACGATGCGGATCACCTCGCGCTGCCAGGGCTCCAGCAACGGGGCGTGTTTTTCCAGGAAGTAGAGCAGGTTTTCCTGCGGTTCCTGGGGGAACTTGCGGCCGCCGCCATCGGCTTTTTCGCCCGGCTTTTTCGGGATGGTGCGCCACAGGTCATTGATCTGCTTTTGCAGGTATTCCTCCCGCTCGTGCTGGCGCCTGGCCTCCTCCTCGGCGGAGATGGGGTAGGGGCGCTTGTAGCGGTCTACACCGTAGTTCATCAGCGCGTGGCAGGAGTCCAGGATGGTTTCCACCTCCGCCACGCCGTAGCGTTCCTCGCACTGGGCGATGTAATTGCGGGCGAATAGCAGGTAGTCGATGATGGAGCTGGCATCGGTCCAGGTGCGGAACAGGTAGTTGCCCTTGAAGAAGGAGTTGTGGCCGTAGCAAGCATGGGCGATCACCAGGGCCTGCATGGTCATGGTGTTTTCTTCCATGAGGTAGGCGATGCACGGATCGGAGTTGATCACGATCTCGTAGGCCA
>CAZYQX010000073.1:0-7061 GCA_964649985.1 uncultured Pseudomonadales bacterium
TGGTCGGCGGGCATCCAGGGCAGGCGGGTCAGCGCCACCCAGTTTTTGGTGGGGATGGGCAGCGGCACTTGCTTCTCGCGCAGCGGGGCGGCGGTGGCATCGCAGGCTTCCTGGCCGGTGAGCACTTTGCCGTCGGCCAGGTGCAGTTCCACCTGGGGCACGCCCACGCCACCAGCCCAGTCCACGCTGCGGTCGGGTACGTAGTTGCGCATGTGCATGCCGATGTCGGTCATGGCCGGGGCGCGGGTGTACACGGTGTTGGCGGGGCGGGGGCTGGGTGGGTCGCCGTTCATGATGGCGACGGCGTATTTGCGCGGCTTGGCATCGCGCGCCACGCCGGGGCGGAAGGGGTTGAAGGAGCCGGCATCGGGGTCGATGGCCACGTCGTCAATCACGTCGCGCGGCACGCCGTTGGTGGAGTAGGTGGTGTAGCTCCAGTGGCGCATGGCGGGGAAGTCGCCCTTCATGACGATTTTTGCGCCCTCAGGAATCTTGAACCACGCGGTGCTGAAGGTGTTGCCGGTGTCGGGCAACTGGTTCTCCAGGCCGTAGTCGTCCGGGTCGGTGGTGTAGAAGCCGGGGCGCAGTTTGGGGCCGGGCCAGAAGCAGGAGCGAATGGCGTTGTTGGCGGCCACACTGTCGGCGCGGTGGATGTCGGTGCTGCGCACGGGGGGCATGGGCGGCAGGATGAAGTCGTGCCCTTCGCTGCCCATGACGTAGCCATCGGCACGGGGTGTGGGGCCGCCACGGGGTGGCTTGGTGTCTGCCCAGGTGTAGCTGCCGTAGGTGGGGCGGCCTTCGGGGCCGGTGTCTTTGGCCAGGCCCTTGACCCAGAGCAACAGGCCGATGGCCAGCACCACCAGGATGGCTAAAAGGCCTAACAGGCCACGGATAATGGTTCTCATGTGTGCGTCTCTCTCTCGTTATCGCTTTGGGCGGATGTGTTGTTCATACCGACGGCGAGTGTTGTGAATTGGCGGCACACTGTCTGTTCTAAAAATGACAAACCCACGCAATAAGTCTTCGCAAGCATCTGCTGGTTCGGGCGGCACCGGTGTTTGGGCCACGCTGGCGGCGCAGGTGCTGCGCCAGTCGCCTTTGGTGCAGCAGCTCGATGCCGCTTCGGGCGTTGGCACGGCTGGCGGTGTCGGGGAGGCCGTGGTGTCCGCGCTGGTGGCCATGGGCAGCTACAAGGCGCTGGCGGTCGAGCAAACCTACCAGCAGCATGGCGACCCGGTTCCACAGGTGTGCGTGGTGCTGTCGGGCTATTTGCTGGTGGGGCTGGTCGACGCGCTGGGCAAGGTGCACATCGTGCGGCCCTTGGGCGCCGGGCAACTGTTCAATATGCTGCCTGTGCTGGACGGCGGCAGCGCCATTCACGACGCACGCGCCGGCCCCGAGACGGCGCTATGGCTGATGCCGGGGGCGCAGTTTGTGCAACTGATGCAGCGCGTGCCCGCCTTTGGCGCGGCCATCCACACCCTGCTGTATGCCCGCAACCGCCAGCTCTACCAGGAGCTGGCCGACATGGCGCTGTTGCCGCTGCGCCAGCGCTGTGCCCGCATCATTCTGCAAGTGATGGAAGACCTCCGCCCGCCGGGCAGCGCGCAGCCCGACTGGTGCGTGAGCGTGTCGCAAAGCGAGCTGGCCGATATGCTGGGCTACACCCGCCCCATCGTCAACAAAGAGCTGCGCCGGCTGGCCGACGAGGGGCTGATTCGCATCACCTACCGGCAGATTGCGGTGGTGGATGCGGGCTTGTTGCAGCGGGTGGCAACAGACAGCGTATAGAAGCACCGACACAGGCAGCGACAACGGTGTGGTTGACCATTGTTTTGCATCTCATACAATGCATGTTATCTAAATGGTGATGAATTGCACTGCATAGGATGCATATGGATCTGGACAAAATCGGTCAACACATCTGCCTGGCGCGCAAAAGCCGCAAGCTGTCGCAAGCCAGTCTGGGGCAGCAACTGGGGATGAGCCGCGCCACCATTTCGGGCATTGAAAACGGCACGGTGCCCGAGATCGGCATCCGCAAAGTGCTGTCGCTGTGCGCGGCGCTGGGGCTGGAACTGGTGGCGCAGGAAAAGACGCGGCGGCCCACCTTGCAGCAGCTTCTGAAGGAGCAGCAGCGTGCTTAACGTTTACGTCGGCCCGCAGTTGGCGGGGCGCTTGTTCAGGCCGGAGTCTGATGCGGACAGATACCAGTTTGGCTACGACGCGCAGTGCCAGCCGCCGTGTGCCGTGTCCTTAAGCATGCCCGTGGTGCCCGAGCAGTACGCCTCGGCCACCAAAGTGCTGCATCCGGTGTTTGACATGAACTTGCCCGAGGGTGCGCTGGCCGAGCGCCTGCGCAAAGAGTTCAGCAAAGTCATTCCCCACTTTGATGCGCTGGCCTTGCTGCAGGTGGTGGGGCAATCGCAAATCGGGCGGCTGCGCTTTGCCCGGCCGGGCGAGGCCGCACCCGAGGTGCCCACCGAAAACTTGACCGACCTGCTGGCCCACGATGGCGCGGAAGGCTTGTTTGACAGCCTGCTGGCCCGCTACGCCGTGCATTCCGGCATCTCGGGGGCCATGCCCAAGGTGTTGGTGCGCGACAGTGCGGCCCTGAGCCGACTCTCGCACCGGGGGGCGACGCACATCGTCAAAGCCTGGACGGACGACTACCCCCGCCTGGCCGAGAACGAATACTTTTGCATGCGGGCGGCCCTGCATGCGGGGCTGGCAGTGCCGACCTGTGCGCTATCCAGCGGCGGCCAATTTTTGCTGGTGGAGCGCTTTGATCTGCGCGACGGGGTGTACCTGGGGTTTGAAGACTTTTGCGTGCTCAACGGCAAAACCGCCAGCCAGAAATACGATGGCTCGTACGAAGGCGTTACCAGGCGCATTCGTGATTTTGTGTCGCCCGAACAGGTGCGGCCCGCGCTGGCGCAATTTTTCAAAGCGCTGGCCTTGTCGTGCGCCCTGAAAAATGGCGATGCGCATCTGAAGAATTTTGGGGTGCTGTATGACGATGCCGAAAGCGAAGTCCGCCTGGCCCCGATCTACGACCTGGTGACCACCACCGCGTACAAGCCTGCGGATATCCTGGCGCTCACCCTGGGCGGCAGCAAGCGCTGGCCCGCTGCGAAGGCGCTGCTGGCCTTTGCCCGCACCCACTGCAACATGACCGAGGCGCGGGCCAGGGAGCTGCTGGGGGCGGTGGCGCAGGGTGTGTTGCGTGCGGCGCAGGAGCTGCGGCAGCACCTGCACGGCACCCCCGCCTTTCAGACGGTAGGGGCAGCCATGCTGGCGGAATGGAGTGTGGGTTTGAAGCACTCCAATCAGCCATAGGGGCTTATCGGTTGGCGCAAGTTGCTACACATTTCATAGCTGCTTGCGCAGTATCTATGCGGGCTAGAGGCCAAAAAGCCTCTCAAAATTGACGCAGATAGTCCTGGTCGGCGCTCAGGCGGCGTTCAGCTTGGCCGCCGCCCACAGCGTCTTGTCCACCACCGCGCGTACGCCGTTGTACTGCGCCGGGGAGTGCAGCTCGCCCTCGCCATCAAACGCCTCGCCAGCTCGGCCCAGTGCGTACTGCACCGGGTTGACCCAGCACTGCAGGTTCATCAGCATGGGCTGCAAGGTGTTGAGCGAACGCAAGCCGCCCATGGCACCACCGGAGGCACTGAGCAAGCCCACCACCTTGCCCGCAAACGGCTTGTCGCCATTGCTCCACACGGCATGGCCCTTGACCGGGCTGCTGGCCCAGTCGAGCGTGTTTTTGAGCAAGCCGGTGTAGCTGCCGTTGTACTCAGGGGAGCAAATCAGCCAGGCGGGGTGCGCGTCCATCAACTCTTTGAGCCGAATCACGTCGGCAGGGGTGCCGCGGGATTCGAGGTCGGCGTTGTAGAGCGGGATGTCAAAGTCCGCCAGCTCGATGTGCGAGACCTCCGCCCCGGCCGCGCGGGCCATGTTGGCGGCCACGCGGGCGAGTTGGCGGTTGTACGAGTTCAGGCGGGTGCTGCCTGCGAAGACCAGGAGTTTCATGGGTTGAGCTTACAGATCTTTGTCCAGCTTCACGCGCGACAGCAGCAGCAAACCAATGGCCAGCAGGTAATGCAGCGCCTGCACCTTGTTGAACATGCCGGCCAGCAGCACATCGGGCTTGACCGCAGCAAACACCGCAAAACCACCCACCAACGACAGCGCACCCAGAATGCCCACCAGCGACTTGCGCTGCAGCATGGTGGCCACGATCAGGATGATGCTCAGGCCCGGCAAGGCTTGGCCCCACCAGGGAGCGACGGTGAGCGCCGCCGACACGCCAAAGCCACCCACCAGCACGATAAAGCGCCCGGCGGCAGCCATGCGGGTGGATGTAGGCGAGAACGGCCAGCGCAGCGCGATGGCAAACAGCGTGAACGACACACAGGCCGAGAACACGCTCATGAACTTGTGTGGCCCCAGGGCCCAGGGCACCTCGCTGAAGCGCAGCACGCCCAAGGTGGAGGCGATGCCCAAGATCAACATGCCGCCCGTCCAGGCGGCCCGCTGGCGGCCTGCGCTCCAGCCCAGGTAGGCGCATACCAGCGCGAGAATCAGGTCAGATAGTGCGTCGGCGTTCATGCAGCGACTCCCATAGAAGTTTGTTTACCCTGACGCATCAGGAAGAATGCGCTGGTCAGCGCCCACAGCACGCCCGCAGCGCGAGCCGCCATGGGCATGTCAAAACCAAACCAGTTGGCGGAAGCCGCCAGGCCCGCGCCCATGCCCAGTACGCGCACCAGTTCCAGCGAGCGCGCCCAGCTGGTGCCTTGCAGCATCAGGCCGATGCTCATGTAGCTCAGGCCCAGCAGTACGCCGTAGCCCAGGCCCTGCGCCAGCGGCAGGTTGCCCGCACCGGCGATGCAGTGCACCGCAAAAATCAGCAGCACAGCCGATTGAGCCGCCGCGTAGCCACGCAGCGTGGAACTGGGGGCGAAGCGGGTGAAGTTTTTCTCGTCAAAGTGCTCAATGGGCTGGTCTGTCCAGCCGCCGGGTGGGGCCATCCACACGCCCAGCTTGGCGCGCCAGCCTTTGGTCTGGCCAGCCAGCTTCCACAAGTCCACGTAGTAGTGCAGGTTGCCCCACAAGATGTTGTAGCTCTGCAGCGGCTTGCGCACACCGTAGGTGATTTTTTCGCCCACGCGCTCTTCGGCAAAGGTGCCAAACATGCGATCCCAGATGACCAGCAGGCCACCGTAGTTTTTGTCGATGCAGTAATCGTTCTGGCCGTGGTGCACGCGGTGGTTGGAAGGGGACACAAACACGCGGTCAAACCAGCCCATGCGGCCCACCAGCTCGGTGTGCACCCAGAACTGGTACAGCAGGTCGATCAGGCCGACGATGACGAACATCTTGGGCGGCACGCCCATCAGCGCCATGGGCAGGTAAAAAATCCACACCACAGCTTTGCCGGAGGCCGTTTGGCGCAGGGCGGTGCTCAGGTTGTAGTACTCGGACGAGTGGTGCACGATGTGCGAGGCCCAGAGAAAGCTGACCTCGTGCCCCAGGCGGTGCACCCAGTAGTAGCAAAAGTCGTAGAACAACAGCGCCAAAACCCACAGCACGATGGAGTCCATGGGCCACTCGGCCAGACGGAAGTTGTCGTACACCACGGTGTACACGGCCACATTGATGAACACCGAGAAGATGAGCATGAAGATGCCCATGTGGGCGCTGGTCAGCGCATCGGCCAGGTCATACAGCGCCAGTTTTTTCTTGCGGTGCAGCAGCCAGACCTCGAAGGCGATGGCGATAAAAAATATCGGTAGGGCAAATACAAGGGGGTTCACGGTTGTCTCCTATATAGGTATGCGAAAGCCCAGTGATTGTTAAGGATGGTGTTCAAAACCGGCGCAGCGAAGCTCGGTGAACGCATGAATCTTGCGACATGAAACTGCCGCGCCCGTTTTGATCGATTTCAATGCCACTGAGGTCGATTTTTCGGCCTTTTGAGACTCCATCGAGGCCCTTGGGCGCGCTGCAGGCGCACTCATCCCTGCGCCCTCTGCAAAAGCCGATGCCGCGCCATCCAGAGATTGGAGAGCGCGAACAGTGTGTGCAGTTGCGCCGTGTTCTTCATCAGCCCTCGGTAGCGCACCTTCACAAACCCGAACTGGCGCTTGATCACACGAAACGGGTGCTCCACCTTGGCTCGGATGCGCGCCTTCACATGCTCAAGCTTGTCCATGATCGCGCCCATGGGCGTACTTTTGTCCAACGCTTTGCGCTTGCCCGGGCGCATGGCCACGTGCCAGTTGGCCTTGATGCCCTGCGTCTCTTCGCGCTTGGCCACACCCTGGTAGCCCGCGTCGGCGAACACATCGGTTTCTTCACCGTGCACCAGCGCGCTGGCCTTCGTCACGTCATTGACGTTGGCCGCTGTGCCCACCACTGTATGAACCAGACCCGAGTCGGCGTCTACGCCGACGTGTGCTTTCATTCCGAAGTGCCATTGGTTGCCCTTCTTCACTTGGTGCATCTCCGGGTCACGCTCGCCAGTGGCGTTCTTGGTCGAGCTGGGTGCCGCAATCAAGGTGGCGTCGATAGCTGTGCCGCTCTTGAGCAGCAGGCCCTTGGCGGCCAGCGTGCTGTTGACAGTAGCCAATATCTGAATGCTGAGCTGGTGCTCTTCGAGCAGGTGGCGAAAGCGCAGAATGCTCACGCGATCCGGAATGCGCTGGGCGCTGGAGAGGCCCGCGAAGTCGCGGTACAGCGGCGTCTCGAACAGAGCCTCTTCCATGGCCAGGTCCGACAGGCCGAACCACTGTTGCAAAAAATGAATGCGCAGCATGGTCTCGTGCGCAAAGGGCGGACGCCCCGTGCTGGCTACAGGCGAGGCCGCTGCGATCAACGCGATGAGTTCGCGCCACGGCACCACCAGCTCCATCTCGTCCAGGAACACGGCCTTGCGCGTGCGCCTCGTGCTCAGATTCAGTCCCAGTTCGGCTTGTTTCTTCATGACCTGATTGTTCTGCTTCACCAGCCTTCACGCCATTGGGGACGGCACGGAGTTTTGAACACCATCCCTA
>CAZYQX010000074.1:0-6934 GCA_964649985.1 uncultured Pseudomonadales bacterium
CCCCATCGCGGTGGACGAGGTGGGCGGCCCCACCATCCTGGCCACCCTCACCGTGATCGCCGCCCTGATGCCGATGGCTTTCGTCAGCGGTCTGATGGGGCCCTACATGAGCCCCATCCCGATCAACGCCAGCACCGGCATGCTGCTGTCGCTGGCGGTGGCTTTCATCGCCACCCCCTGGCTGGCCCTCAAGCTGATGGGCCACCACGCCACCGCCCACGGCGAGCGCGGCCAGGCCCAGGCCGATCCCCTGCAGGCCCTGTTCCACCGCCTGATGACCCCCTTCCTGCACGGCGAGCGCGCCAGCCGCCACCGGCTGAGCCTGTTCGGCGGCATGGCACTGCTGGTGCTGCTGGCCGCAGCCCTGGCCGGGGTGAAGCTGGTGGTGCTGAAGATGCTGCCCTTCGACAACAAGAGCGAGTTCCAGGTGGTGGTGGACATGCCCGAAGGCAGCAGCCTGGAGCGCACCAACCGCCTGCTGCTGGAGCTGGCCGGTGCGCTGGGCGGCCTGCCCGAATTGCGCGACATTCAGGGCTATGCCGGCACCGCCGCGCCGATCAACTTCAACGGCCTGGTGCGCCAATACTATCTGCGCCAGGGCGCCAACAGCGGCGACCTGCAGGTCAACCTGGTGGATGCCCACCAGCGCCAGCGCTCAAGCCACCAGATCGCCGCCGCCATCCGCCCGCAGCTGGCCGAGATCGGCCGCCGCTACGGCGCCTCGCTCAAGGTGGTGGAAGTGCCACCCGGCCCGCCGGTGATGTCGCCCATCGTGGCGGAGCTCTACGGCCCCGATTACGACACCCTGCGCCGCCTGGCGCGGCAACTGGAGCAAACATTCCAGGCCACCGCCGACGTGGTGGACGTGGACAGCAGCGTGGAAGCCGACAGCCCGCGCCAGCTGCTACTGGTCGAGCGCGACAAGGCCGCCGCCCTCGGCATTCGCCAGGCCGACATCGTGCAGGCGCTGCAAACCGGCCTGGGCGGGCTGGATGCCGCCTACCTGATGGACGGCCACAACAAATACGCCCTGCCGATTCGCCTGCGCCTGGGCGGCGAGGATCAGGCCAGCCTGGCCCGGCTGCTGGACCTCAGCGTGCCCAACCGCCAGGGCGGCATGGTGCCGCTCGCCGAGCTGGTGCGCCTGCAACCCGCCGAGCGCGAACCCGCCATCTACCACAAGGACATGCTGCCCTTCAGCTTCGTCACCGGCGACCTGGCCGGGCAGCTGGACAGCCCGCTGTATGGCATGTTCGACCTGGTGGGCCAACTCGGCCGCGACGGGCTCAATGGCCAGGCGCTGCAGCAGCACTTCATCCAGCCCCCCCACAGCGGCGCTCACTACAGCCTCAAATGGGACGGCGAGTGGCAGATCACCTATGAAACCTTCCGCGACATGGGCATCGCCTACGGCGTCGGCATGCTGCTGATCTACCTGCTGGTGGTGGCGCAGTTCCGCTCCTATGCGGTGCCGCTGATCATCATGGCGCCGATTCCGCTCACCCTCATCGGCGTGATGCCCGGCCACGCCCTGCTCGGCGCCCAGTTCACCGCCACCTCCATGATCGGCATGATCGCCCTGGCCGGCATCATCGTGCGCAACTCCATCCTGCTGGTGGATTTCATCGAGCTGGAAATCGCCCGCGGCAGCGCCCTGGCCGACGCCGTGATCCAGGCCGCCGCGGTGCGCGCCCGGCCCATCGCCCTCACCGCCGCAGCGGCGATGATGGGCGGCTTCTTCATCCTCGACGACCCGATCTTCAACGGCCTGGCGATTTCGCTGATTTTCGGTATCCTGGTCTCCACCGCGCTCACCCTGCTGGTGATCCCGCTGCTGTACTTTGGCTATCGCCGCCACAGCGCCGATCACCCCGCATGAGCCAAGGAACCTCTGAATAAGTCCATCAAGGCGATGATGGCTAGGCAAAATCATCCGAGCCGTAGCGCAGCGGAGACCACGCCCGAAGGGGCGCGGCGCCTAGCGCCGGTTTAAAAAGCGGACGCCCACAGGGACGTGGGCGGTAGAGCGACGCTTGGAGCCAAAGCCGAGTTTACTGGTCGTAAATGAGCATTTTACTCACCGCTGTGCGGTTCGCCCTTCGGGCGCCTTCGGCGTTCAACGCCCTTGCAGGGCTTGTTGTGAGCATGATTTTAACGACGCCAGCGCGTCTTCAGGGGCTTATTCAGAGGTTCCCTAATCCGCCCAGGCCGGAGGCGCCCCCACATGAGCCGCATCGTCATCCTCACCGGCGCCGGCATCTCGGCTGAGTCCGGCATCCCCACCTTTCGCGATGCCAACGGCCTGTGGGAATCCCACCGCATCGAAGACGTCGCCTCCCCCGCAGGCTTCGCCCGGGACCCGGCACTGGTGCACCGCTTCTACAACCTGCGCCGCCGCCACCTGCAGCGGCCCGAGATCGCCCCCAACGCCGCCCACCTGGCGCTGGCCGAATACGAGCGCAACGGCCACGCGCTGCTGCTGGTGACCCAGAACATTGACGACCTGCACCAGCGCGCCGGCAGCCAGGCGCTGATCCACATGCACGGCGAGCTGCTCAAGATCCGCTGCCAGCACTGCCACGCCCTGCTCGACTGGCGCGACGACTGCTTCCCCGATACCCCCTGCCCGCGCTGCGCCCGCAGCGGCGGACTGCGCCCCCACGTGGTCTGGTTCGGGGAAATGCCACTGGAGATGGAGCGCATCGAGGCCGCCCTGCAGGGCTGCGAACTGTTCATCGCCATCGGCACATCCGGCACCGTCTACCCCGCCGCCGGCTTCGTGCAGGTGGCCCGGGCCTGCGGTGCCCACACCATCGAGGTCAACCTGCAGCCCTCCGGCAGCCGCTCACTGTTCCACGAACTGCGCCAGGGCCCCGCCAGTATCGAAGTGCCAGCCCTGCTGAATGCCCTCTGAGCCCACCGGGTAGATTCATGCTCAAAAACCGACTGCGCCGCCTCGCATTGATCGCCACACTGCTCGGCGCCAGCTTCATGCTGCTCGCCAACACCCTGGTCAATCGGGCCGGCGTTTACACCACCGCTGCACTCCACCAGCTGCCTGCCAGTCACGCCTGCCTGGTGCTGGGCACCTCGCCTAGGGTGGGCGACAAACTCAACCGCTTTTACCAATACCGCATGGCCGCCGCCGCTGAGGTATTCAAGGCCGGCAAGTGCAAGGTGCTGGTGGTTTCGGGCGACAACAGACGCACCGACTACAACGAGCCCGAAGACATGAAGGCCAGCCTGATCGCTCTAGGGGTGCCCGCCAGTGCCATCCACTGCGACTACGCCGGCGGCCGCACCCTCGACTCCGTGCTGCGCTTTCAGCAGGTGTTCGGCCAACAGGCCGGCATCGTCATCTCGCAGGCCTTTCACAACCAGCACGCGATCTACATCGCCCGCGCCCACGGCATTGCACTGAGCGGTTACAACGCCAAAGACGTAGACACCTACAATGCCTTCAAGACCCGGCTGAGAGAGCTGTTTTCCAAAAGCCTGGCGGTGCTGGATGTGTGGCTAGGCCGTGAGGCGCGCCACTACGGGGAAAAGGTGGCGATTTAGCGCCGCACGGCGCCCGGCACAGGCTTAAAAGCCGCAGCCTCAACAGTCACGAAAGCATCCCCCACGCACAACCGCAGGGGATGCATCATCTCTGGCTGGGCTTTCAGCTACCGCCGCCTCATGCCCTGAAGCATGACCTCCTGCAGCTCAAATCATGCGGCACCACCAGACCGGAATGCAGGGCGCGGCCAGCGTGGTATCGAGCATCTCGTCAATGCTCGGGGCCGCCTGCGCGGAAGCACTCAGGCCCAGCACGGCGGCCATAGCGATGGATTTAAACGTGTTGATCATGTTCATCGTCTTCTCCTTGGGATGAGCTGCACACATTGCAGGCGCCATTCTCTGTTTCCCCCGCCCGCCACAAAAGATACAGCCGGTGACTTAATCGATGGATACAGACAGAATGCTGTACGGCAATCGCCAGAAAACCCTCCCTGCGATAAGCACGTGCGTTAACCCCATCTCGCCAGCTAGGCGCTGAATAAGTCCATCCAGGTGATGATTTTAACGACGTCAGCGCGCCTTCCGGGGGCTATTCAGCGCTTCCCTAATCCAGGGCGCCCTCATACAACGCTCCACACCGTCAAACCTGCTGATGTGTCTACTGCGTCACATCTTCAGGGTTGACTGAGCATTTAAACGGCGAATACCATCCCTCCCCCTGTGGGATAAGCCAGCCACGCACGGCTGCGGCAACTGGTCTACCCGCTTGATTTTGCTTGCCAATGCTCAAGGGACTGAAAGCATGAATTGGCCTGTACAGCGTATTATTTCGCTGTCGCTGTTGTGTGTGCTGTGCTCAACACCCGCGGCAGCTTCGCCGGGTGATCGCGACCTGATCCGGGAGCGACAAGAGCGCCTACTGCAAGAGCAACAACAGCGCCTTGAGCAACTCCAGCAGCTTCCTGGTCGGCAACCGCCGGCAGCTGCAACGTCGCCCAGCACCGAAGAGCCCTGCTTCACCCTTCACCGCATTCAGCTTCAGGGCGCAACTCTCATCCCGCTAGAGCGCCAGCGCGAGTTGCTAGCGCCCCATGAGCAGCGCTGTCTCGGCAGTACGCGGCTCAACGCCTTGCTCAAGGCCATCACCCAGTTCTATCTCGACCGGGGCTACATCACCTCCCGCGCCTACTTACCACCACAAAACCTGGCCGATGGCGAACTACAGGTCATCGTCGTGGAAGGCAAACTCGAAGGCCTGCAAAGCTCAGCCATGGCGACCGAGCGCGAACTGGCCATGAGCTTCCCCGGCGACACCGGCAAGGTGCTGAACCTGCGCGAACTGGAGCAATTGGTTGACCAGCTGAGCCGCCTGCCCTCCCGCCCGGCACAACTGGAACTCATCCCTGGCCAGGCATTGGGCGGCAGCCGGGTACAACTGAAAGGCCAGCCAAGCAAGCCCTGGCGCGCGGGCATCAACCGCCACAACGACGGCGACCCCAGCACCGGCGAGCAGCAATGGGGAGCCAGCCTGCTGTGGGACAGCCCCCTCGGCCTGGCCGACCAGCTCAGCCTGCAAGGGGGAGGCGACCAGACCAGCAACTCCCGACAGCAGTCCAACAACACCAGCCTCTACTACGCGCTGCCATATGGCTGGTGGACCTTCAGCTACAGCTATGCCGAAAGCGACTATCGCACCCTCAACGAAGCAGAAGGCTTCAGCTTTGAAACCGATGGCGACAGCACAACCCAGCAACTGCGTGCCGAGCGCGTGCTGCACCGGGACAGCCTGAGCAAGACCGCCGCCAGCCTGGCACTAGGCACCGTCCACACACGCAATTTCATCGAAGACAGCCTGATCGACGCCTCCAGCCAGCGCCTGACAGAAGAACAGCTCGGTTTCAATCACGGGCGCCGCATCGGCAGCGCCTTCGTCAACCTCGACCTGGGCTGGCACCGCGGCACCGGGGCACTGGATGCCCAGGCCGCCGGGCACCCCCATGGCAGCTCCCCGGTGGCCCGCTACAACAGCTACCACCTCACCGCCAGCTACCTGCAACCCTTTCAGCTCGCCGGAGAGTCATTCACCTTTGACAGCCTGTTCAACGGCCAGCGCAGCGAGGACGTGCTGTTTAGCCCCCAGCGCATCAGCCTGGGCGGCCTACACTCGGTGCGCGGTTTCAAGGAGCAATCGCTCTCCGGCGACACCGGTGGCTACTGGCGCAACCAGCTACGCTGGCAGCGCCCCGTCACCTGGCAGCCCCTGCAACCCTTGCTGCAGACATACAGCGTCGGCATTGCCTACGATCTAGGGGCCATCCACGGCGGCCCCCACAACCCCACCTTGCACGGCCGCCTGAGCGGCAATGCCATCGAATTCAGCGCCCGCGGCCAACACCTGTCGGCCTCGGTCAGCTTCGCCCGCTCGCTGGAGCGCCCCGACGCCCTCGATCACCAGGAGCACCCGGTGTACTTCCGCGTCGAGCTCTTGTTCTAAATCCACTCACCCCCCCAGGAGCTGTAACACATGGACGTCCACAGCCCGTTCTACAAAAACACCGCCAAGCTGCTGGTGGTGGTGATAGCCCTCAACCCGATTGCCGCCGCTGCCGCCGATCTGGCCGTAGACGCATCCGCCGGGGGCAACACCGCCATCACCCACGCCGGCAACGGCGTACCCGTGGTCAACATCGCCACCCCCACCGGCAAGGGCCTATCGCACAACAAATTCCTGGACTACAACGTCAACCAGGAAGGGCTGATCCTCAACAACGCCACCGCCAAACTGCAAAGTACCCAGCTGGGCGGCTACATCCTGGGCAACGGCAATCTCAACGGCCAGGCCGCCCGGGTCATCCTGAACGAAGTCACCGGCAGCAATACCAGCCTGCTGAAGGGCTACACCGAAGTGGCCGGCCAAGCGGCCCACACCATCGTCGCCAATCCCCACGGCATCAGCTGCGATGGCTGCGGCTTCATCAACACCCCGCGCGTCACCCTCAGCACCGGCAAACCGCTGGTCGCCCAAGGCCAGCTTGAAGGCTATGACGTCGAGCAAGGCGCCATCGCCATCGAAGGCCAGGGCCTCAATGCCCGCAATGTAGACCAGTTTGAGCTGATCACGCGCAGCGCGCAGATCAACGCCGCGCTGCACGCCAAACAACTCAACATCACCACCGGGCGCAACCAGGTCGACGCCGCCACCCTGGCCACTGAAGCCAAGCCACAGGATGGCAGTGCCCAACCGCAACTCGCCATCGACAGCGCTGCACTGGGCGGCATGTACGCCGACACCATTCATCTGGTGGGCACCGAGCAAGGCGTAGGGGTAAAACTGGCGGGTGACATGGCCGCCAGTGCCGGCGATATCCATATCGACACCAACGGCGAGCTCAGCCTGGCGCGCACCGCCAGCAGCGGCGACACGACCATC
>CAZYQX010000075.1:0-6762 GCA_964649985.1 uncultured Pseudomonadales bacterium
AGTCACCGGTGTGCACGCCCATCGGATCGAAGTTTTCGATGGAGCAGACGATGATGCAGTTGTCGTTCTTGTCACGAACGACCTCCATCTCGTATTCCTTCCAGCCGATCAGGGATTCGTCGATCAGCAGTTCTTTAGTGGGCGACAGATCCAGACCGCGCTCACAGATCTCGACGAATTCCTCGCGATTGTAGGCGATGCCGCCGCCGCTGCCGCCCATGGTGAAGGACGGACGGATGATGCAGGGGAAGCCGATGCGGTCGATCACCTGCAGGGCTTCTTCCATGCTGTGGGCGATGGCCGCGCGGGGGCACTCCAGGCCGATCTTGCGCATGGCCACATCGAACTTCTGGCGGTCTTCCGCCTTGTCGATGGCCTCGCGGGTGGCGCCGATCATCTGCACGCCGAACTTCTCCAGCACGCCTTCGCGGGCCAGGTCCAGGGCGCAGTTCAGTGCGGTCTGGCCGCCCATGGTGGGCAGCAGCGCATCGGGGCGCTCGACCTCGATGATCTTGGCCACCGTCTGCCAGGTGATCGGCTCGATGTAGGTGGCGTCCGCCATGGCCGGGTCGGTCATGATGGTGGCCGGGTTGGAGTTCACCAGGATCACCCGGTAGCCCTCCTCGCGCAGGGCCTTACAGGCCTGGGCGCCGGAGTAGTCGAACTCGCAGGCCTGGCCGATCACGATGGGGCCGGCGCCGAGGATCAGGATGGACTGGATGTCTGTGCGTTTTGGCATGTCTGGCTCAGTCTTTTCTGGGTCCGCCCCCGGAGCGGGGTGCGGACGCGAACGCAATATGTTGCCCTGTGCGGCGACCGTCTCGCCGCGGGACGGGGCGCGCGGCCCCGGCCGACCTCAGGCGCCCCGGCGGGCGCGAATCAGCTCGATGAAGTGGTCAAACAGCACATCGGCCTCGTGCGGGCCGGGGCTCGCCTCGGGGTGGCCCTGGAAGCTGAACGCCGGCTTGTCGGTGCGGTGGATGCCCTGCAGGGAGCCATCAAACAGCGACTTGTGGGTGGCGCGCAGATTGGCCGGCAGCGTGCTCTCTTCCACCGCGAAACCGTGGTTCTGGGCAGTGATCATCACGCGCTTGCTGTCCAGATCCTGCACCGGGTGGTTGCCGCCATGGTGGCCGAACTTCATCTTCAGGGTCTTGGCACCGCTGGCCAGGGCCAGCAGCTGGTGGCCCAGGCAGATGCCGAACACCGGAATCTCGGTCTCCAGAAAGCGCTTGATGGCGGCGATGGCGTAGTCGCAGGGCTCCGGGTCACCGGGGCCATTGGACAGGAAGATGCCGTCCGGGTTCAGCGCCAGCACCTGCTCGGCCGGAGTCTGCGCCGGCACCACAGTGAGTTTGCAACCGCGATCGGCCAGCATGCGCAGAATGTTGCGCTTCACGCCGAAATCGTAGGCTACTACGTGGAAGGGTTGCTCGGCCGGCTGGCTGAAGCCTTTGCCCAGCTGCCAGGAGCCCTGGGTCCACTCGAAGGTGGCGTCGGTGGTGACCACCTTGGCCAGATCCATGCCCTTCAGGCCGGGCCAGCTGCGCGCCTTCTCCAGCGCGGCGGCCTCGTCGATCTCGCCCGCCATCAGGCAGCCGTTCTGAGCGCCCTTCTCACGCAGGATGCGGGTCAGCTTGCGGGTGTCGATGTCGGCGATGCCGATGATGTTGCGGCTCTTCAGGTAGTCGGACAGCGACTGCTGGCTGCGGAAGTTGGAGGCCAGCAGCGGCAGGTCGCGAATCACCAGGCCACGGGCCCAGATCACGCCGGCTTCTTCATCTTCTTCGGTGACACCGGTATTGCCGATGTGAGGGTAGGTCAGGGTGACGATCTGCTCGGCGTAGGAGGGATCGGTGAGGATCTCCTGATAGCCGGTCATGGAGGTATTGAACACCACCTCGCCCACCGAACTGCCGGTGGCGCCGATGGCAACCCCACGGAACACGGTACCATCAGCCAGGGCCAGAATTGCGGGTACTGTATTCAACGGAGCCTCCTCATTTAACACTCAACACAGCATGGGCGGCGCCTTCGCGCGGTTGCAAGCGGCTGCCACTCCCCGTGCGGGGAATGGTGGGTGCCTGTAACATCAACCCATTGCGGAAAATACGGAACTTCGGGCCGCACAAAGGCGAGGCGGAGTTTTCACCACCTCGCCAAGAAAAGCGAATGCCGTTCCCTCGCGGAACCGAAGGCGGCGCCTCGCGCGGGGATCGGACCCCACATGCGCCGCGAATTGGAGTCGTATTGTACGCAGCCCCCTGGCAACTGTCCACGCCGATGCACGAATGCAGGGCATGGCAATATCACCATTGACGAGCGCGATTGAGCCCCGACCCTTCAACCCCTTCAGCGAGCAGATGCACTATCACCGCAGGGAGAGCACATCCTGCATGTCATACAGGCCAGCGGGTTGCTCCACCAGCCAGATGGCCGCGCGCACGGCGCCGTTGGCGAAGTTGGAGCGGCTGGTGGCCACGTGGCGGATCTCGACCCGCTCACCCTCGCCGATAAACATCACATTGTGGTCGCCGACGATATCGCCGCCGCGGATGGTTTCGAAACCGATGGTCTCCCGCGCGCGCGGGCCAGTGTGGCCTTCACGGCCATAGACGGCAACTTGCTTCAGGTCGCGGCCGAGGGCATCGGCCACCACTTCACCCATGGCCAGCGCGGTGCCCGAGGGGGCATCCACCTTGTGGCGGTGGTGGGCTTCGACAATCTCGATGTCGACGGTGTCACCGAAGGTCTTGGCAGCCAGCTCCAACAGCTTCAGGCTGACGGTAACGCCCACCGAGTAGTTGGCGGCAAACACGATGGGCATCTCGCCGGCGGCTTCGCGCAGGCCTGCCTTCTGCTCATCACTCAAGCCGGTGGTGCCGATCACGATGCGCTTGCCCGCCTGGCGGCACAGCGCGATGTTGGCGAGTGTGGCCGCCGGAGCGGTGAAGTCGATCAACACATCAAACTGATCCAGCACCTGGGCCAAGTCGCCCACCACGGCCACGCCCAACTTGCCGATGCCAGCCAGCTCGCCGGCATCACTGCCCAGCAAAGAGGATTCTGGGCGCTCGATGGCGGCCGTGACGCTACCCGCCACGGCCTGCTCTGCGCACTGAATCAAGGTGCGGCCCATGCGGCCACCGGCGCCCGTAATAGCGATGCGGATCATGCTGCTCTCTCTCAATGAATGTTCTTGGTTCAAGGGCCGACCTCGCCCCCCTGCCATGGGCTTATTGTGCCTGAATCCAACGCCGCTGCGGACACCTTTGCACAATAGCTCAGCGTCAACAAACTGCCACAACACCTGGCACTATCGCCACCAAAAGCAAAAACCGTCACAATTCCACCAAATCAACATAAAATTGCAACAATAAAGACGTTAAACTAGCCGCAGTACGTCTGGCCGCACGGAAAACAACAGGGATCAGGTCGATATGATAAATACCTCCAAATTTCTCCTCCTTGCTGCAGGCTTTAGCCTGTCAACCCTGGCCAGCGCCGCCACGACCATCACGGGTGCAGGCGTGGTGCATGAGTCTGGGCTGACCCACCAGCTGGACGACCTCTCCGGCGAATTCAGCTCCAGCATCACCGGGCTCAGCAATGCCAGCGCTTCGGCGCAGGCCGATAGCGCCAACGGCTCACTGCAGTTAAAGCTTTTTGCTGACAGCCAGCAAGAAGGTGATGGCTACTCGCTTTATGCCTACAGCGCTTTGCAGGAAACGTTTAGCTTTGTTGGCGTTGGCCCCTCCCCGCTAGACATAGCCTGGAGCTTCAAACTCCAGGGCAGCGCTTATGGCGCGCGAGGAGACGCTGAGGGCGTCAGCAACCTGAGCTACAACGCGGGCGTTAGCCTGTTTGACGCCTATTCTGATCTGCTGAACAGCTCCCAGACGGGCAATGACTATAGCCTGTGGGATAGCGGCAGCGAAACTTACGACGCCCCCATTACTCAGGTACTCAGCGGCGTCCTGCAAGTCAGTGAAGGGGCTCAATACACTATCAAACTGACGCTGAGCGCACTCGGCAACACCTCTGGCCAAGCAGAGCTGGAACTCTCCCCCTCACTGCTGGGCCTGTTCCGTTTCGAGCTGCCTGCTGGCGTGAGCTTGAATTCCCAAGGCGGCGTATTCCTGACGCAAGTGGGCAGTGGGGCTGAAGTGCCGCTACCGGGAGCCTGGTTGCTGATGAGTTCTGCGATAGGCTTGCTGGCCGCAGCGCGTCGCCGCCAGTAATATCAGTCGCAAATCAAAGCCGCCTTCGGGCGGCTTTTTTGTGCCTGGAGCGTGCGTCCAACAACAAAAAAAGGGGGGCTTCAGCCCCCCCTAACTCATCAATACCATCAGAACTTCATGTCATCGAAGAAGCTCTTCACCCCTTCGAAGAAGGAGTTCTTGCGCGGTGACTGCTGGCTGCCGCCCTCGTCAAAGGAGGCCTGCAACTCTTTCAGCAGCTCCTTCTGGCGCTTGGTGAGGTCCACCGGGGTTTCCACCACCACCCGGCACATCAGGTCCCCCGGGGCGCCGCCGCGCACCGGGGCGACGCCCTTGCCGCGCAGGCGGAACAGCTTGCCGGTCTGGGTGCCATCGGGGATTTTCAGCATCACACGGCCATCCAGGGTCGGCACTTCCAGCTCGCCGCCCAGAGCCGCATCGATGATGCTGATGGGCACCTCGCAGTAGAGGTTCTTGCCGTCGCGCTGGAAGATCTTGTGCTCGCGCACCAGGATCTGCACATACAGATCGCCGGTGGGCCCGCCATCGGCGCCGGCCTCGCCCTCGCCCGCCAGGCGGATGCGATCACCGGTGTCGACCCCCGGGGGGATCTTGACGTTGAGCGTCTTGGTTTCTTCCACCCGGCCGCGCCCGTAGCAGGCGCCGCAGGGATCGCTGATGGTCTTGCCCTTGCCGCGACAGGTGGGGCAGGTCTGCTGCACGGCGAAGAAGCCCTGCTGCATGCGCACCTGGCCGATGCCGCCGCAGGTGCCGCAGCTGACCGGCGTGGTGCCCTTCTTGGCGCCGGAGCCATCGCACTCCTGGCATCCCACCAAGGTGGGCACGCGGATAGTCTTGTTGACGCCCTTGACGGCCTCTTCCAGATCCAACTCCAGCTGGAAGCGCAGGTCGGCACCGCGCTGGGGGCCGCCGCGCTGGCCACGGCCACCGCCGCCACCGCCGAAGATGTCGCCGAACACATCGCTGAAGATGTCCGAGAAGCTGGCGCCGCCGCCACCGAAACCGCCACCACCGAAGCCGCCGGCGTTGGGGTCGATGCCGGCGTGGCCGAACTGGTCATAGGCAGCGCGCTTTTCCTTGTCGGACAGCACTTCGTAGGCCGCCGAGGCCTCCTTGAATTTCTCTTCGGCCTCTTTGTCGCCCGGATTGCGGTCCGGGTGGCACTTCATCGCCACCCGGCGATAGGCCTTCTTGATTTCATCCTCGGAGGCGCCCTTCTGGACACCCAGGACTTCGTAGAGGTCGCGTTTGGCAGACATCGTTTGCTCGCGCAGTTTGATTTATGCAACGAAGGGCGCCATGGCGCCCCGTCGATCAACGGTAGCGGGGCGGCGGGCCGCCCCGTACCCCTTACTTATCTTTCACTTCCTCGAACTCCGCGTCTACCGCGTCGTCGTGGGCACCGCCGGCAGAAGCGCCGGCACCGGCACCACCCGCAGGCTGCTCGCCACCGGCCTGCTGGGCCTCGGCGTACATCTTCTGCGCCAGGCTGCCGGAGGCCTCGGTGAGCTTCTCGGCGGCGGCGTCGATGCGGTCTTTGTCGTCGCCCTTCAGCGCTTCCTGAACCTCGGCGATGGCGGCCTCGATGGCGGCCTTCTCCTCGGCGGTGGCCTTGTCACCGGCGTCCTTCAGGGTCTTCTGCACGGCGTGCACCAGACCATCCGCCTGGTTGCGGCTGTTGGCCAGCTCGGCGAACTTGCGGTCGGCCTCGGCGTTGGCTTCGGCGTCTTTCACCATCTTCTGGATTTCGTCCTCGCTCAGGCCGCTGGAGGCCTTGATGACGATGGACTGCTCCTTGCCGGTGGCCTTGTCTTTGGCGCCCACGTGCAGAATGCCGTTGGCGTCGATGTCGAAGGTCACTTCGATCTGCGGCAGGCCGCGCGGTGCGGGCGGGATGTCGGCCAGGTCGAAACGGCCCAGTGACTTGTTGTCCGCCGCCTTCTTGCGCTCACCCTGGCAAACGTGGATGGTCACCGCGGTCTGGTTGTCGTCGGCGGTGGAGAACACCTGCGACTTCTTGGTCGGGATGGTGGTGTTCTTCTCGATCAGCGCGGTCATCACGCCACCCATGGTCTCGATACCCAGGGTCAGCGGGGTCACGTCCAGCAGCAGTACGTCTTTCACGTGGCCAGACAGTACCGCGCCCTGTACGCCGGCGCCGATGGCCACGGCTTCATCCGGGTTGACGTCTTTGCGCGGCTCTTTGCCGAACAGATCCTTCACGCATTGCTGCACCATCGGCATGCGGCTCTGGCCACCGACCAGGATCACGTCGTCGATCTGGCCAGCGCTCAGGCCCGCGTCTTTCATGGCGATCTTGCAGGGTTCCATGGAGCGCGACACCAGGTCTTCCACCAGGGACTCCAGCTTGGCGCGGGTCAGCTTGGTGACCAAGTGCTTGGGACCGGAAGCATCGGCAGTGATGTACGGCAGATTCACTTCGGTCTGGGTGCTGGAGGACAGCTCGATCTTGGCCTTCTCGGCCGCCTCCTTCAGGCGCTGCAGGGCCAGCGGATCGTTG
>CAZYQX010000076.1:0-6678 GCA_964649985.1 uncultured Pseudomonadales bacterium
CCGTGCTGCCGCGCTCCATCGACAGCTTCGCCGCCTTTGAAAACGCCATGGCCCTGGATATCGCCATGGGCGGCTCCACCAACACCATCCTGCACCTGCTGGCCGCCGCCCAGGAAGCCGGGGTGGACTTCACCATGGCCGACATCGACCGCCTCAGCCGCCGCGTGCCCCAGCTGTGCAAAGTGGCACCCAACACGCCCAAGTACCACATCGAAGACGTGCACCGCGCCGGCGGCATCCCCGCCATCCTGGCCGAACTGGCCCGGGCCAAGCTGCTGGATGTGGACGTGCCCACCGTGCACAGCAAGACCCTGGGTGAAGCCCTGGCCCACTGGGACATCATGGTCAGCGACGACGAGGCCGTGCGCCAGTTCTTCCTGGCCGGCCCGGCGGGCATCCCCACCCAGCAGGCCTTCTCCCAGGACTGCCGCTGGGACAGCCTGGACAACGACCGCGCCGAGGGCTGCATCCGCTCGCTGGAAAACGCCTTCAGCAAGGAAGGTGGCCTGGCCGTGCTGTACGGCAACATCGCCCCCAACGGCTGCGTGGTGAAAACCTCCGGTGTGGATGAGTCCATCCTGGTGTTCGAGGGCAAGGCCTTCGTCACCGAGTCCCAGGACGACGCGGTACACGCCATCCTGGAAGACAAAGTGCAGGCCGGCGACGTGGTGATCGTGCGCTACGAAGGCCCCAAGGGCGGCCCGGGTATGCAGGAAATGCTCTACCCCACCAGCTACATTAAGTCCAAGGGCCTGGGCAAGGCCTGCGCCCTGCTCACCGACGGCCGCTTCTCCGGCGGCACCTCGGGCCTCTCCATCGGCCACGTCTCCCCCGAGGCGGCCAGCGGCGGCCCGATCGCCCTGGTGGAGGATGGCGACATCATCAAGATCAACATCCCCGAGCGCACCATCCACGTTGACATCTCCAAGGCCGAGCTGGAGAAGCGCCGTGAAGCCATGCTGAAGCGCGGCGACAAAGCCTGGAAACCGGCCAACCCGCGCCCGCGCGTGGTCTCGGCCGCCCTCAAGGCCTACGCCCTGCTGGCCACCTCCGCCGACCGCGGCGCGGTGCGCGACCTGGAGCTGCTGGAGAAACTGCAGAAGCAGTGAGCCACCGGCCGGGCACAAAAAAGGGCGCTTAACGAAGCGCCCTTTTTTGTTCAGCACCCAGCCCGGCCCCGGGCCCGGCCGGCCAGATAATGCTGCTCCCAGTACAGCGCCAGCATCACATACAACACCGCCATGCCGATCTGCGCCAGGCGCACCCACAGCGCCTGATTGGGGTCGTCGCCGATCACCCCGGTGCTCTTGCAGGACAGCAGCAGCGCCGTGTTGAGAGCGGTGCTGTACACCGCCGACGCCGCGCCGCCGGCGAAGATTTTCGGCCCAAAATACAGCGCCGCCAGGGTCATCAGCAGCACCAGCATCGGCAGGAAGGGCGCCAGCACCAATAGCTGGAAGGCCACCACCGCCACTGCCCCGCCCAGCAGGTTGGCCAGCAGCACGCCCTTGGAGGTCTGCAGCCCGGCCCGGGCATCCGGCAGCGGCAGCAGGATGGCGACAAAGATCAGCACCACCAGCTGGCTGGTCAACTGAAACAGATAAAACGCCACCAGTACCGGCGCAATCAAACCCGCCTTCAGCAGCGCCCGCCGGAACAGCTCATCCTCCGACACCACCGCCTTCGCCTTCACCACCGGCACAGGCAGTGGCCCGCCGCGCCCCACCAGCGCATCCGACAGCCAGATGCACAGCAGTGCCGCCAGCAGCGAGCACCAGATGCCCCCCGCCACCACCGGCATCGCCGCCCCCTCCGCCATGCCGATCAAGGGCATCACCAGCAAGGCCACCAGCGACACCATCACCAGCAGCGACGAAGCGCCGCGCAAGCCGGCGTACTGAATCAAAAACAGCAGCAGCAACAATAGCGGCAGAAACGCCGACGCATAGGGCAACAGGCACAAGGCCAGCCATTGCCCCACCACCAGCAGCGCCCCCACCAGCGCCAGCAACTTGACCCCCTGGGCCGGGCTCGGCACCAAGCCCGCCGCCAGCGCCGTCACCACCAGAATCGGCGCAAAGAACGACACCGGCCAGGCCAGGGCATTGGCCAGCCCCACCGCCAGCGCCACCGCCAGCGCCAGGCGCAACACCGCCCGCTCCTCGGGCGACCAGAGCGCACCCATCAGTGCAGATAAGACAGCAGACTGGCCAGGCGAATCAGCCCGGCGCCCAGCGCATTCAGCACCCGGCTATCCCCGGCGTAGACCACCACATCGGCCTGTCCGCCCACCCGCTGCAAGCTGAGCGGCGCGTCCTCCAGGCGAATCACCACCGGGAAGCGCTGGGGCTCCCGCAGCCAGCTGTTGCTGGAGCTGATCTTCGGCAGCTTACCCGGCTCGGCCGACTGCTGCCCCCAGTCCACCGCAAAGCCCTTGCTCACCACCCGTCCCTTGAACACCCGCCCCGGCGCCGCATCCAGCACCACCTCGGCCTCATCACCGGGGGTCACGTGCTCCAGGCTGTTTTCCCGCAGGTAGACCTCCACCCAACTCTCGCGGATGGAGACGAAACTCATCACCTCCTCCCCGGCGCTGACGTACTTGCCCACCTCCAGCGCCACACTGGTCACGCCGCCATCGGCCGGCGCCCGCACCGTCGCACTGGCCAGGTTCTTGCGCGCCGTGCCGAGCGCCGCCAATGCGGCCTTGAGGCGGGCGTTGTTGGCGCCGCTCGCGCCCAGGTTTTCCTTCTCCGACTGCAACTTGGCCTCGGCATTGGCCACCCCGGCCCTGGCCTGCAGCAAGGATTTGCGCACCCGGTCGGCATCCATCACCGAAATCACGCCGCTGCGCTCCAACTCCTCGGCCCGGCGCGACTGCAGCGTGGCAAACTGCAACTGGGCCCGGGCATCCACCAGCGCCGCCTCGGCCGCCGACACCCCCGCCGTGGCGGAGCCCACCGCCTGGCCGGCCTGCTCCAGATCCGCCTCGGCCTTCTGCAGCGCCAGCTGATAGGCCTCCGGGTCCACCTGGAACAGCACATCGCCCTGCTTCACCAGCTGGTTGATGCCCACCTGCATATCGGTCACCTCACCGGCCACCTCCGGCGCCACCGGCACCACGAAGGCCCGCAGCCGCGCCTCACTGGTGTAGGGCGCCAGGCGATCCGAGCACACCGCCCACACCAACATCAGGGCACAGCCCCCCAGCACCCAGCGGGTCAGCCGCTTTACCGGCTGCGGCCCGGCGGCCTGCGCCGCGACTGAGGGTTCCTTTGTGTCTACATCGCTCATTGTTCGCTTCCATTGACTCGCGCCACGCCCCGGCGCCACAGCCCGCCATGATAACGGCAGCGCTTGGTAAATGCTGCCTTTTGGGCCGGCAGCGCTATACTGCAGCCGCTACACAGCCACCCACAGCCACCCACAGCCACACAGGACACCACCATGTTCGTCGCCATGAACCGATTCAAGATTGCCCTGGGGCGGGAAGAAGATTTCATCGAAGTCTGGCGCAAGCGCGAAACCCACCTCGACAAGGTGCCGGGCTTCAAGAGCTTCAACCTGCTGCGCGGCGCCAGCAATGAGGAGTTCAGCCTGTTCGCCTCCCACTCCATCTGGGAATCCCGGGAAGCCTTCGAGGCCTGGACCCGCTCCGAAGCCTTCCGCATGGCGCACGCCCACGCCGGCGACACCAAGGGCATCTACCTGGGGCATCCCCAGTTCGAGGGTTTCGAAGCGGTGCTGTAAGCATTGCCACGCGCGGGCCACACCCGCGCGCTGGAAAGGATGATCAGGCCTGCATCAGGCCCTTCAGGTGCTGCAGATACTCCTGCGCCTCGATACCGCGCTGGGTGAGATAGCCGCCATCCACCTCCGTCACCAGGCCTTTGTCGAACAGGCGGCGCACCGCCGCCGTCACCGCCGCCCCCGCCTCATCGCTGACCTTGATGCCGTGGGTGGTGGTGGACACATCAAAGCGCGCCAGCAGCTTCAACTCATCCAGTAGCGATTGATCAAACGCCATGCCTGCATTCCTCGCGGTGAACTGAATGCTCATAGTGACAAAGCCCGCAGCACCCGGCCAGCACAACCCGCCGAAGCACTGATCTCGCGCAAACAAAGCGCGCGATGTTGAAGCGGGGCTTAGTGATCCTGCGTCACCGGCCCCAGCAAGCACAACAGCAACTGCGCATGCTCCGCCGCCTCGTGGCCCCGAGGCGTCAGATAGCCACCGTCCCGCTGGCTGATCAGCCCTTTCTCGAACAGGCGCCCGGCCGCCGCCACCGTGGCATCCCCCGCCGAGGTATGCACCTTGATGCCCACCTGGGAAGACGCCAGGTTGAAACGCGCCAGCAGGTTCAACTCAGCCAACATCTCGGACGAAAAACCCATGCAGACAAACTCCTTCGCAAGATGCATCAATACTGGCAGCTAAGGCGACCATGCGCCAGCGAGACAAATCAATTCGCCTGCCCGCGCAGCAACGGATTGCAATTCCTGATCACCACCCGCCCCTCCAGCAGATTGCCCTTGGCATACTCCCGGAACTCGCAGGTATTGCTCTTAGGCTCATAGCTCTCCACCCACAGGTGATCGTCCTTCCAGGTGGAGCCCAGGTGCTGATGGCCCTCCGGCACGGTGATGTGCATCACCCCGCCCCAGCGCTTCACAAACACCTGCTGGAAATGAAAACTGTAGGCCAGCCAGCCCACCACCAGCACCACCCCGCCCAGCACCAGGCCCACCACCGGCCGGCGCAACACGCCGGCGCCAAACCACAGCCCCGCCACCGCCGCCAACGCCACCGCAAACCAGTAAAGATAGGTAATCATTCCCGCCCCCTCCTCTCAGCCATCAACACGCCAAACCATGGCGCAAAACAGCATACTCACCAAACCATCGGCGTTTGCCAAGCCACAAAAATGTAACCACTTTTCCGCATCATCGGGCAGCTTGCCCGAAGCCGCGCGATATTGCCCGCCGCATTGCGTTAGCGTATGCTCACAACCAATTTTAATAACTCCCCGCAGCATCAAGGACGAACAGATGACGACCCTCATCGGCACCGCGCAATCCGACTCCCTCACCGGCAGCGACGACAACGACCATATCCTCGGCCTCATCGGCAACGACACCCTGCTAGGCGGGGCTGGCGACGACCACCTCTACGGCGACGATGAGAACATGTATAACGGGGATACCGGCAGTGACTATCTGGTCGGCGGCACGGGACTCGACCAGCTGTTCGGCGGCGCCGGCAGCGACACCCTCGATGGCCGCGACGTCGATAGCCTCAGCGGCGATGCCGGTCACGATCAGCTCGAAGGCGGCGAAGGCAACGACAGCTACCTGATGGATGGTTACGATCAGATCATCGACCGGGGCGGCTACGACACCGCCATCATCGAAGGCCAGGGCGAGTTCAGTCGGTTCCAGTCGGTCTCCCTGAACGATATCGAGTCCATCACCGTCTACGGTCTAATCAGCGAACTTTATGCTGGACATGGCGACAGCCTGATTCAATTGCAAGGCTTAGCGAGCGGCTATCCCGCGTACGGCACCACCACCGTATTCGCCGGCGCCGGCCACGACACCGTGCTCGGCAGCCAAGACGATGAAACCCTCTACGGTGACGATGAGCAGTGGGATTGGGACGGGGGCAACGACTCGCTGGTGGGCGGTGGCGGTGTCGACCAGCTCTACGGCGGCGGCGGCAACGACACCCTCGACGGCCGCGACGTCGATAGCCTCAGCGGCGATGCCGGTCACGATCAGCTCGACGGCGGCGAAGGCAACGACACCTACCTGATGGATGGTTACGATCACGTCTACGACAGTGGCGGCTTCGACAGCGCCATCATCGAAGGCCAGGGCCAGTTCGGCCAGTTCCAGTCGATCTCCCTGAACGATATCGAGTCCATCACCGTCTACGGTCTAATCAGCGAACTTTATGCTGGACATGGCGACAGCCTGATTCAATTGCAAGGCTTAGCGAGCGGCTATCCCGCGTACGGCACCACCACCGTATTCGCCGGCGCCGGCCACGACACCGTGCTCGGCAGCCAAGACGATGAAACCCTCTACGGTGACGATGAGCAGTGGGATTGGGACGGGGGCAACGACTCGCTGGTGGGCGGTGGCGGTGTCGACCAGCTCTACGGCGGCGGCGGCAACGACACCCTCGACGGCCGCGACGTCGATAGCCTCAGCGGCGATGCCGGTCACGATCAGCTCGACGGCGGCGAAGGCAACGACACCTACCTGATGGATGGTTACGATCACGTCTACGACAGTGGCGGCTTCGACAGCGCCATCATCGAAGGCCAGGGCCAGTTCGGCCAGTTCCAGTCGATCTCCCTGAACGATATCGAGTCCATCACCGTCTACGGTCTAATCAGCGAACTTTATGCTGGACATGGCGACAGCCTGATTCAATTGCAAGGCTTAGCGAGCGGCTATCCCGCGTACGGCACCACCACCGTATTCGCCGGCGCCGGCCACGACACCGTGCTCGGCAGCCAAGACGATGAAACCCTCTACGGTGACGATGAGCAGTGGGATTGGGACGGGGGCAACGACTCGCTGGTGGGCGGTGGCGGTGTCGACCAGCTCTACGGCGGCGGCGGCAACGACACCCTCGACGGCCGCGACGTCGATAGCCTCAGCGGCGATGCC
>CAZYQX010000077.1:0-6400 GCA_964649985.1 uncultured Pseudomonadales bacterium
GCTCTCCGGCTCCAGGTTTTTGGCGATGAAATCGGTCTGCAGCAGGGTGGTGCTCGCCGTCAGCCATTTTTCCAGCAGGGCGGGTTGGCCTAGGCGCAGCAGACCATTGACGGTCTCGGTGCGGGTCAGGGTGCGCACCCAGGCATTCACCAGGCGGGGGTTGCCCAACTTGCCCAGGGCGGTGATCAGCTTGGGGTTGGCGGCCACGTTCAGCCACTTTTCCACCACCACCGGGTCGGAGAGCTTGAGGCCCACGGCGATGGTGTTGGGGTTGATGAGGGTGTCCACATAGCGCTGCAGCAGGTTGTCCTGGGCGTTGCGGCCGATCAGGTTTTCAAACACCGGCGGGTAGAAGCTGGCTTCCACCCAGCGCACCAGCAGCTTGTCGTCAGCCAGCCGGGCCAGGGTGTCGGCCAGGCGCGGGTCCGTGAAGGCGGTGGCCCAGCTGTTGAGCAGCACGGGATCGGCGGATTGCAGGGCGGCATCGATCAGGCGCGGGTCGGTGATGAGCTGCAGCCAGCCGTCCACATAGGCCTTGTCCTGGCCCAGCAGAGCCTTGGCCAGCGAAGCTGGAGAGGTGAGTTCCTTGATCCATTGCTGCGCTTGTTGAGTGGTAACGACCTTGCCCGCATCGGGTGAGGCCAGCTGGCCGACGATGGCCTGAACCTGGGCCGGATCGGCCAGATTGTTTTGCGCCAGGGCAGGTTGGGCGGCGAGCAGGGCGGCGCCGACGGCGGCCGCGAACAGGGATTGCTTGAAGGGAGTCATGGTCATTCCTTACAGATCGCCGTTGGCACCGGCCTGGATGATGTCCGCCAGGCCCTGGCGCAGCTGGATGGCGCCCTGGCGCAGGGAGTCGGGAATACGGTCGGGGTTGGGCAGGTCATCCACCCAGCGCACGTCCCAGTCGAGCATCACCAGCCAGATCTTCTGGTTGGCGTCTTCCACCACGGCGATGCGGCAGGGCAGGAAGATCACGAATTCCAGGCTGTAATCGAGCAGTTCCCGGGCGATGTTGGCGTCGCAGAAGTTGAAGATTTCCACCCGTGGCGTGGGCTTGCCGGTGGTGGCGGCCACGTCCTTCCAGATGGCGTTCACGCCGACGAACTTGAAGTTGATCTTGTTGGCCCGGGCCTTCATGGAGGCCACCACGTCGTCGTAGCTGAGGCCGGGCTTGGCCTCCACCTTGTAGGCCAGCAGGTTGATCAGGTCCCGGAGCGACAGGGGCGACAGGGCCAGGCTGCTCTGCACGAAGCGGTTGCGAGCTTCCGGGGTGATCGGGTCGAGCATGGTGTTGGGCGTGTGCCGGCGGGCTTCCGGCACGGGCACCGGGTATTTGTCCGGCAGGGTGTAACTGCCTTTGCCCGCTGGCTGCTGGGGCGCGCTCTTGCCCGTGGCGGGGGCGCTGCTGCCGTACTGGGCCAGGGCGGAACCGCTGGCCAGGGTGAAGGCCAGAGTGAAGGCCAGTGCAAGGGCCGTGGCCAGGGAACGGGGGGGGATGGAATGCCGGGTCATGTCATTTCCCTTTCTTCTGGGTGTTCTGGGAAGCGGCCCGTTGCTGCAGGCCATGGGCGCTCTGGGCGGAAGCCCGCAGTCCCTGGGCCAGGGCGCGCAGGTTGGCGTCGAGCAGCTTGGGGTCGGCGGACAGCATCAGGGCGTTGAGTACCCGGGGCTGGGTCAGGGCGTTCAGGTAGGGGGTGCTGATGCGCGGGTCGCTCCAGGCCAGCACGCTGTCGATGAAGGCGGGCTGGGTCAGGGAAATGATCCACTGGTTGATCAGCACCGGGTCGGTGGTCTGGACGATGGCATCCACCACCTTGGGCTGGGTCAGGGTGGCGATCCACGGGCCCAGCAGTTGCGGGTCGGCAAAGCGCAGCAGGGCATCCACCAGGCGCGGGTCGGTGGCGAGCTTGAGCCAGGCGCGCACCGCTTCCGGCTCGGCAAAGCGGATCAGGGCGTCGAGGAAGCGGGGATCGGTGAAGGCGCTCACGTAGGCGGCAATGGCCTTGTCGTCGGCGACCTTGAGGAAGGCATCCACCACCTTGGGATTGGCGGCGGCCACCAGCCACTGGCTCCAGAGCTTGGCGTCCGCCACCTTGGCCAGGGGTTCGATGATCTTCGGGTCGGTGAACACCAGGGCCAGCTGGCTGATGTATTTGGGATCGGCCCAGCTCAGACTGGCTTCGATCAGTTTCGGATTGCCGAGCAGGCTGATCCAGGCGTTGGTCAGTTTGGGGTCGCCCAGCTTCAGGGCGGCATTGAGCAGGCGGGGATCGGTGAAGGTCTTCAGCCACTGTTCCAGCACCCGTTTGTCGGCCAGACCGAGGGCGGCGTCGACGAATTTCGGGTCGGTAAAGCCCGTCACCCACTGCTGCGCCAGGGTCGGGTCGGCCGCCTTGAGCACGTTGGCTACCAGGGCCGGGTTGGTCATGATGTCCACCCAGCGGTTGATGTTTTCCGCATTGCCCTGCTTGAGCAGGGCTTCAATGGTTTCGGCGCTGGTCAGCAATCTGACCCAGCCGGCCAGGGTCTGCGGGTCCACCAGGCGGGCGAATTCGCCGATGGAATCCGGCGCGGCCAGGGCGCTGGCGGCCGTATCGGCCATCTTGCCGGCGGTCTTGCCATCCAGGGCGTACTGGGCCAGCGCCGGCTGGGCCAGGGTCAGGGCCGTGGCGATGGCCAGGGGGCGTAACGTGGCGCGCCACGGGTTGCGGGGTGAAACGGGCATGTTCTCTCCTTGTCGTCAGGGATGGCGCCTGAATGCCAGCGCCAGAGGCTGCGCATGTTCGGGCGCCGGCGCTGCGGAGAGAACGATTTATTTTCGATAAGCATATCTGCGTTGGCGCAGATACCTTGTGTAGGCGTGGAGAGCGTTGCGTGGTCCGGGCCGGCGTATATCCATATACGGATTCCGTCGTTAATTTGCACCGTCGCTTGCCTTACGCTCCGGGCATCACGACATGACCCGGAGCCGTTATCCATGACTTGCCAGATCGCCACTGTACTTTCCGCCTTGCTTGCGGCCAGCCCCGTTCCGGTGACGGACGGGAGTTCCGGGGTGGAATTGCGTAAGTTCGCGCCCGCCACGGTGAGCGTCCGCGCCGAGAAACCACCGGCGCGACGTGATGCTCAGATGCGGGCCCGGTTTGAGCGCCCTCCAGTGGTGGAGGTGGTGCCGGGCACGGGAGCGGGTTCCTGAGTATTGGCGGTGACGGCGATGGCAGTAGATGTTGATCTGGCAGTTGGCCGCGGTCCGCACGAAAAACGCCCGGTTCGGCTGCCGACCAAGCAGCGCAACGCCTTGAGCAAGCTCTTTGAGCGCCCTGACTTCACGCCAGAGGAGGTGCATGCCCTGGGTCATGCGCGCTTGCTCAAGGTGAGCGGTCTCGGGCCCCGGGGGCTCGACATCATTGCGGGTTGGCTGGCGGCCCATGACCTGCAACTGACCAGCCAGCAGGAAGCGAGCCGGCTTGAGCGGCAGGCCCGACGGGTCGACCAGGCCATCCGCTTTCTTCAGCGCTGCGGCTACGAAATCAGGCCGCCGGCATCCCTGACCGGAGATTGACCGGCGGCAAACGCAAAAAATCAAGCGGGAGACCAATGCGTCCCGGACCTCGCGAGGTCCGGGACGCTGCTATTTCAGGCGGCGGGCCGGAGTCCGTTCAGCCTGGCCGCTTCGCTGCGGGCCTGCGGCAGTGCTGTGTTGCAAGCCTCCGGTCGGGCCTGGCGTAGCTCGCCGGTGCCGTGCGGGGTGTCATGCGGCGTAGCGCCGTCCTCTAGCAGGAGGCGGGCACCGATGGCCCGGGTTTTTCGGGCGATGTCACGTAGTCGCTGCGGCGACTCGAGTTGGCTGGCGTCGAGGCGCACGATGTCCGGCCGCAACTGTTCGAGCAGGGCGTCATTCGGATCGCCACGGCCAAAACGGTGAATGGCGAGGTGATAGCCCTGCGCCTGGTAATTGGTGATGGCGCGCTGCACCGGGTCGCCCGAGCTCAGGCCGCCGACTTCCAGTTCGAGGGTGACTTGCTGCGGGCTCAGGCCGCAGGTACGCAGCAAGGCGGCAAAAACCTGGCCATGGTTGGTCGGCACGTTGAGTACGTGGCGGGGATGGACCTTGAGCAGCAGGTTGCTGCGCTCCGGATGGTGCAGGTAATTGAGGGCGTGCAAGGTGCGCACCAGGCGGTCCAGGTAGATGAATTCCTCATCATCGTAGGGCAGCACGAAGACGCTGTGCGGGTCGAGTGGTGTGCCGTGGCGGAGGCTGACAGCCTGCAGGTGCGCAGCATGGCCGTAGACCCGACCCGTGGTGGTATCGACGATGGGCAGGAATTGCGAACTCAGTTGCAGGTTGGCGAAATGGGCCAGCACCCTGCCCTGTGCCGTGCTGAAGGTGGTCGGGCCGGCGGGTTTGGCGGTGCGGCCGGCGTTGAGGTAATGCACAAGATCGGTGAACGGCATGACGAAATTCCTTCGCGGGGAGCTGAATGACGCGGGCAGTGTGCCGGGCGTGCCGCGCCGCGAGAACGAAGAAATACGTATGAGCATATGCCTGGCCCCGGGCGGAAAATGGGCTATCGGCCTGGGACGTTGCGGGAGTGCGGGCGTGATGTTCGGCAGGCACGAGGAGATTTCTGTGCTGGAAGTACCAGGAGGCATGCGCCGGGGCGATATTTTTGCGGTTTGATTCGCCTCAATCTGCCGGTACACTGGCGCCTCCATAATTTGCCCACCCTGACCCGGGCACTTGCCCTTCTGCCATGCTCGAAGCTGACAATCTGGAATGCCTGCGCGGTGACAACCGCCTGTTTGCCGGGCTCGGCTTTACCCTGGCCCCGGGCGAACTGATTTATCTGCAGGGGCGCAATGGCGCCGGCAAGACCAGCCTGCTGCGCATGCTGATCGGGCTGCTGCCGCCGGAGAGCGGCGACATTCGCTGGCAGGGAGAATCGATTGGCAAACAGCGCGACGAATACCATGCGGCGCTGTGCTATCTCGGCCATCACAATGCAATCAAGGAAGAATTGACGCCGCTGGAGAACTTTCACCATGCGGCGCGCTTTGCCGGCCAGGACATGGACGAGGATGCCGCGCTCGACGCGCTGGCACAGGTGGGGCTGGCCGGGCGCGAGGATCTGCCCTGCCGCTACCTGTCGCAAGGGCAGAAACGACGGGTGGCGCTGGCCCGGCTGGTGGTGGACCGGCGGCCCCTGTGGGTGCTCGATGAGCCTTTCGTGGCGCTCGATGTGGCGGCGGTGGACTGGCTGGCGCAGATCATTTCCGCCCATTTGCAGCGCGGTGGCATGGCGATCATGACCACGCACCAGGCGGTGGAGATTCCCGCCGGTGCCGTGCGGGAGTTGCGCATTGGCTGAGTCGATGCTGCACAAGAACATTTAAGGACGACCAGGACACAGCGTGCTCAAGATCATTTTTTCCGTGATAGCCCGTGATTTGCAGCTGGCCATGCGCCGGCAGGCGGATATCGTGTCGGCGCTGTTCTTTTTCGTCATCGTCGTCAGCCTGTTTCCGCTCGGGATCGGCCCGGAAACCGACCTGCTGCGCAAACTCGCGCCCGGCGTGCTGTGGGTGGCGGCATTGCTGGCCACCATGCTGTCCCTGCCGCGTCTGTTTGCCGACGATCATCGCGACGGCACACTGGAACAGCTGGCACTTTCGCCCTATCCGCTGGGCTTGATCGTGACTGGAAAAACCATCGCCCACTGGCTGGTGTCCGGTCTGCCGCTGGCCCTGATTGCGCCGATTCTCGGGGTGCAGTTCGATCTTGCGGCCGATGCCTTGTGGGTGCTGACCCTGACCATCCTGATCGGCACGCCGGCCCTGTCCGGTATCGGCGCCATCGGTGCGGCGCTGACGCTGGGCTTGCGTGGCGGCGGCGTCCTTCTCTCGCTCCTGGTTCTCCCCCTCTACATTCCGGTGTTAATATTCGGCGCTGGCGCAGTTGAAGCCACGGTGTCCGGTCTCGGGGGGGATGGACATCTATCGTTGCTCGCTGCCATGACCACCGCCGCCATCGGCTTTGCCCCCTGGGCATCGGCCGCGGCCTTGAAAATTGCCCTCGAATGATCGATCGCTTCAACCTCTACCGTTTCGCTTCCCCCGCTACCTTTTATCCCCTTGCCGGCAAGCTGATTCCCTGGTTTGCTGCGGCGGGCGTGCTGTTCGGGCTGGCCGGCCTGTATATCGGCATGCTGGTGGCGCCCACCGATTTCCAGCAGGGCGAGGGCTACCGGATCATCTTCATCCACGTCCCAACTTCATGGATGAGCATGTTCATCTATCTGGTGATGGCCTTCTGGGCCGCCATCGGTCTGGCCTTCAATACCCGCCTGTCGGGGATGATGGCGCAGGCACTGGCCCCGACCGGCGCGCTGATGGCCTT
>CAZYQX010000078.1:0-5980 GCA_964649985.1 uncultured Pseudomonadales bacterium
GCGTCATCTGATCAGCCGGAATTTGCAGATTGCTGATCACCACCTTGGGCCACTCCGGGGCGCGACCGTCGGTAGAAAGATTCTGGCGCAAGGCGTTATGCAGTGGAGTGCCCAGCAGGCTGTTGCGGTTTGCCGCGCTTGCGGGCGTAGCCGCTTGCGACAGACTGGTTCCAATGGAGTGTCCTAGTCCGTTCAGGGAATCCAGCGCCCCCTGCATGTCGGGTGTGGCACAACCTGTCAATACAAAAGGCAGAAGCAGCAAGCTCCGGTAGTGTTTCATCGCAGTTCCTCGCGAGCTTATCCGTTGAAGATGGCATTGAGCCGGGCGCACCAGGTTTCCGCCGCCCGACGGCTCATGGGGAAACTGAGCACTGGTCGTTGCGGATCGGCGGTTTGCAGCTCGATGGCGAAGTCTTTCGCGCGTACCGTGCGCTCGAAGGTCGGCACGCTCATGCCGCTGGCGTTGACCTGACGGCTACCGCCGTTCATCTCCATGCTCTCGACCTCGCGCCAGGTCATCCGCCACCCAAGCAGCCAGGAGAAGTCGTGCAGTTTGTATGCGTCATTAACCACATCACAGGCCGCGATCTTGCGATTCTGAGAGTCAAAAACAAGGAATGCCGGTGCGGGATAACCCAGGAGATGTCCAGCATCGAATGACAGTCTCTGCTGGGCGTTGATCCTGGCGACAAGGGCCTGACAGCGGGCCTGCAAGCGCGCCAGAAAGCGGAAGGACAGCGTGAAGATCGCCAGCGAAATCAGTAGATAGAGCATCAGCTCACTGGTCAACAGCCCCCAAAGCGATGCCTGTGACAGGCGCGCAGGCCCCACGCCGATCATCGCCAGTACAAGAATCAGCGTAAGACCAGCGGCAGCAAGACCTGAAAGCCCAGCCACCGGAACTGCCAGCCCCGCCGCCGCTCCCACCCCCGCAGTCTTCCAGACGCTTGCCATACGTCATTCCCTCCATTTTGTTACTCATAGAGGTCATTTTATGGCGCATGCATTCAATTGTCACTTATAGTGCGGGTACTTATCGGGCGTAGCCCTATAGAGGGGGTACTCATAGAGTCATTTCTCTTTAAGAAGAGAGAAATATGGCCCTTGATCCCCGACTACGCTTCGGCTTGAAGCTGATAGAAATCAGAAAGACCAGAGGGTGGTCGCAAGAACGCCTAGCACTGGAAAGTGGCTTGGCACGCAGCTATCTGGGGGGTGTTGAGCGTGGGCAGCGCAACATCGCCTTACTCAACATCTTCAAGCTGGCCGAGGCGCTGGGGGTGGAGCCTTCAGTACTGCTGGAGGCGCCGGCTGCTGGACAGGAGCCAACTCCGTAACATCGTAGCGCTACGTTATCGTAGCGTTACGATGGTCTCCGCATGATCGCTCGCGGCAGCTATCGCAGCCATCTGCTTTCAAGAATAAGTAAAGCCCACTACAATGGCGCTTACGCAATTTTTTTCGCGTTAAGGGTCATAAAAATGACTTTTAATCTCTCGACTCCCGCTGAGATCCTGCATGCGCTGGGTGTTCGTCTGCGCGAGCAGCGGCTTGCCCAATCGCTCACGCAGCGTGAACTGGCGCAAATGGCCGGACTGTCGCTGGGGGCGTTGCGCAAACTCGAAAGCGACGGCCAGTGCTCGCTGGAAACGCTGGTCCGTGTCGCGCAGGCACTTGGCTTGCTGGAGGCGCTGGACGATCTCTTCGTGCTCAAACGGCAATCCATCGCCCAGATGGAGCAGGTGGACCTTGTCAGCCGCCGCCAGCGTGCGCCGCGTAAGAGAACATCATGAAGCTGCTTACCGTGCATTATTGCGGCTGGGGAGAAGACTGGCCGTTGGGACGCCTGGCCGATGACGGTCAATCCCTGCTCTTCGAATATTCTCCCGAAGCTCTGTCTCAGGGCTTGGAACTGTCGCCCTTGCACCTCAAGCTGCGTGCGGATGCCTACGGTGGTTTTCCGACCCATTTGCATCGCCTTCCGGGCCTAATAGCCGACAGTCTACTTACACAAACTATACGTAGGCGCAGAATCCGGTGTTTCCTGGCGGGGGGGGGCTGTTCTGCTGCATAACCCTCGGCGGGCTGACAGACTTCATATCCGGGCTGGTTTCTTCCGCAAGCGTTTTCGGCTCGATAGTCGAGGCTGGCGGCGGCGCATCATCGTTATCGTCTTCAATGTCGCTGTCGGCTGGTGCCTGAGCCAGCGTGGCCTGGATATATGTCGCCACCCGCGATACCTGGTTGTTCTCATGCCCTGCGGACTCATGCAGCAGTTGAGGCAGGTCAGGGTCAATTTCGCAAGCTTGGGCAAAGGCATGGGGGTGCTCATGTACCTGATACCTCTCGCTCAACACATTGCTGGTCAGCGGATCGCGCTGCTGGCCGACCAGACTGATCCAGCCGGTCAGGCGCAACACCACCAGCACACGCCATGCGGTTTCGTAGCCAGCCTTTTGGCCGAGCGGGATTGAGGTTAGGTAGCGCCGCAATTGTCCAAGGCTGGCGAGTGAGCTGGTTCCGTCTGAGGCGCGCAGCATGCGCAGTACCTGCCAGCCGTTGCGTTCAAGTGGCGTCAGGCGCGTGTCGAGCATCAGAGCGGTGGGTGTGGTGAGCAGGGTGTTGTCTTGATCGGCATTGTGGCGGGATACGGTCATGTCGGTGTCTCCAGAAGTTGCAGGCATATCGCCCGATACCGTGCATCTCACTGAAGTTCTGTTTCCTTGTCTGGAAACAATACGTTCTGCGGCATAACCGTATTACCTACGGGGGGCGATGGCGGTGCGTGCTGGTGTAGAGCTGCGGTTACATGCTGGAAGTTTCTGCGTGATCAGCGCCGCCGACTGGCGCTACCGCGGAGGACGTGTGAATGACGACTGGTACAGCGGTGTGATTGGGGGATGAGGCCGTTGCCTGGCCTGCCACAACGACCAAGCCTGTTGTTCGGCCAGATACTGACGCGCCGTGCCTAGCCCGGCCAGTTCCAGCCTGTGCGCAAGTTCGGCACGGATCGGCGCATGGCAGTTGATTACTTGGTGCAGGCGGCGGGCACTGTATCCCAGGTGCGCTGCCAGGGCGTCGAGACTTATACCAAGCGCCGGAAGTACATCAAGGCGTAGCGCTTCACCTGGGTGGGGAGGGTTATACATAGTCATGGCTTGACCGTCGCCGGTTTTGCGTTAGGACTGTTGTAGTTGTTCGAGCAGACTGGTCAGCCAGTCGGGGCGAGAAGTGCTCTGCTCGTTCCGGCCGAAGAAGGCATCCAGGATGTAGCGGTTCTGTTCCAGCCCGGTGCTAGCCGCGTCGGAACGCTGTGATTTACCGATCACCTGATCCAGCGTAATTCCCGCCGCTGCGCCTTTCTCGGTCACCGTCCAGACGCCGTTGACGTTGGTGATGTCCGGCTCGAAGGGCTTGAGCTTCACGTCCTCGGAAGCGCTCAGCACGATGTTGTCCTTGATGCTGATGACCGGGGTATAGGTGGCGAATCGGCTGTCGAGCGAGGATTGCGCGCTGCCTTCGCTGGAGAACTTTGTCACCATCTGTTCGAGGAAGCCGAGGTCGCTGGTATTGCTCAAGGCGCCGTAGCCCGGATCGAGAATGTGGCGCAGGAAGCCCTGGTCGAGGCGGGTGCTGCTGATCGCAGTGCCGTTCAGGATGCGCTCGGCGGTGGCGGCGTCCTGCTCGTTGAAGCTGACCGTGAGCTGACGCCCCTGGACGTCGTAGTGGGTGCCGTTGTTGAAGTTCGAGCTCAGCCGGCCATTGTCGTGCTGGCGATAGTCGCCGAGTTCTTCGGCCAGGCGATCCACATGGGTCAGATCGGTGCCCTGTTCCTGGGCATAGGCGTACATCTCCGCGACCAGCGCGCGATCCTCGCGGGTGAGGAACTCGAAGGCGCTGCGACCGATGTTGCTGGTGCTCATGCCCTGGGCGCCGTTGGCGACCTCGGGCTCGGTGCCGCCGAACAGGCGCGAGACCATGAGGTCGTACCCGACGGTGCCGGATGTGCTGGCGGCTGATGATGCCGTGGTGACCTCACTGGCGGACTGCGTGGCGGATGACGATTGCGTTGCCACAGGTGAAGACGCGCCATCCGTTTCCTTGCGGGCGTAGGGGCCTGCGGAGACCAACTGCTCGATCAGGCTGGTGGCGCTGCTGCCCTTGCCTTCGGCCCGATGGGTCATGTAGTTGAAATCGAGGTCGATCTTCTGCTGCAGGTCGGCAGCGTAATCCTCGGGGTACTGCGCCTGCTCAATGGCCGGCAGGCTCTTGTAGTGTTCGAGCACTTCGCTGAAGAAGTTGGTGAGCTTGCCGGTGCGGTTGTATTCGTCCATGGCTTTCGCTACGGCCTTCTGCCTCCAGGCTTCTTCTTGGCTATAGGCTTCTTCCCAGGCCGCACGGCGTTCGTTGGTGGTGAAGGTGCCGCTGTCGTCGTAGGTGATCAGGGCCAGTTGATCGCGGGACATACCCTTGAAGGGATTGCTGCCGGAACCATTGACGAAGCTGGTGGCCTGCTTGGCACGGGCCAGCAACTCAGGGTCGTCGGTGTTAGGCACTTCGGCGTTGTGCTGGGCCTTGTTCGCGAAATAACTGTCGCCCGTAATCTGGTTGAGTAGTGCAGTGGCCTTCTGGCCCAACTCCTTGTGGCTGAGGCTGGTATCGCGGGTCTCGGCGCGCACAGCCGCCTCGCTCAACTGGCGGGCCAGGTTCGAGACGGTGCTGGAGGTGCCGGTGCTGCCCGTGCTTGTGGTGGCACCGGTCTTGTCGTCAGCAGCTACGGGTTGGGCCGTGGCACTGGTACTGCTGCCAGTCACGCGGCTGCTGGACAGGGATGTGTAGGTAGTGATACCGACCATGGTTGCTCTCTATGCGCATGTCGCTGCGACGTATCTATCCGAAAAGACTCATACTTTACGTACATAACGGCACGTTGGCGAAAAACTTTAGGCTCCGCTTGCCAAAGGACTGCTGATTGGCGTAGAGGGGCGCCATGGGGCAAGCAGACCGCATGGCGCCCCGCCAAGGTGGCTAGTAGCTGTAGCGGTAGGTCACAGTGTCGCTGCCGGCGGGATAGCCCGGCTGCTGGCCGCCCTGCACACGGTGGCGAATGATGACTCTGGCGCCATTGCCGAAGCTCTGGCCGTTATAGGTGGTCAGCGTGCCGGAAGAGTTCGGCAGGATGGCCGTGCAGCTTACCGGGTTGCTGTTGTAGGGGCGGTAGTAGCACAGTTCGACAGTCTCGCCTGTGTTGTTCGGGTAGGACGTCGTGCTCCAGTCGATGCCCTGCAATGTCTTGGTTTTGTTACCCGTGCCACTGGGAAAGTCGGAACTGATCAAGCCGAACTGGGCCAGCCCGGTGCCGTTGTTGACCACGATTATGATATCGGGACTGTCGGTCTTGGTGATGGTCGCGTCGATCGCATAGCCATATGACGATGCCAGGATCAGCGACAGCGCGAGCAGTTTCGTTGCGAGTAGCTTTTTCATAATGTTCTCTTTCCTGCTTTGAAATGATTGATGCCGTTACAGAGGCCCCGGCTAAGCGCAGCATGGCGCGGGGCGTGCCGTTACGGTGTAGCGAGCTACTTGATCGTGAATTCGACCGCCCATGCATGCGTGGAGATGTTGGTCGAGGTGATGGTGGCGGTACAGGTGGCGCCGCCGCTGGCGGTGTACGACTTGTTCCACGAGGGAACCTTGATGCCGCCGGAGGTGTACCCATTCACGTAGTTCGTGTTGAAGACGCAGGTCTTGTTGCCGATCTTGTAGCGGACGACCGCATAGTTAACATCGGGTGAGATGGTGCTTTGTACCGAGTAGGTATTAGTGGCGCCCGGTGGTACGGAAGCGGCGGGTTTGGGCGTTGCGTTGGCGTAGGTGCTGGTTTCGTTGCTACCGACGATGCTGTACGCCGCATCGGCTGTGTGCCTGACGGCTGGGGTTTGCTGCTGATGGATCGCCTGTTCCGTCAACACGGCTT
>CAZYQX010000079.1:0-5789 GCA_964649985.1 uncultured Pseudomonadales bacterium
TCCAACTTGGGTGAGGCGGTCGGCGGCATCGGCCAGGGCGTTGGGCAGGCTGGTGCTGCTGACCATGCCGCTGAGGCTTTTGGTCAAGGCGGCAGCGGGCGCTGCCTGGTCGTTGAGCGCACTCTGGCCGCCCTGAAGGCTGCCTGCCGCCGCGGCCAAGCCCACCGTCTGGTGTGTGGTGGCCGCTTGGTGAAAGGTCTGGCTCAGTTGCTGGGCTTGCTTGGCCAGGGCCATGCCGGGGGCGTTGTCGCCGGCGGCCTCGGCGGTCTGGCCCAGGCCGTTCTGAAGGCCGAAGGTGCTGAGCATGACCCCGCGTGCGGCACGCAGGCCGCCCCAGGCGTCGGTGCGCAGCTCAAAGCCTTGGCCTCGGAAGCTGCCGCGGTGGTTGTCGGCCTGGTGCAGCAGGTGGCCCATTTGCAGCCAGGTTTGATGCTGCGTGCTGTGCAGTTGGGTGCGCAGTTGCTGTGGCGTGTCGTCGAGCACGAGCTGGTTGTGTCCATTGCCGCCAAACTCCTTGCTCTTGACGCCGCTGAGCGCGGCCGCGTTGGCCTGGCCTTCGCTGTCGTCGGTGGCCGCTCCCGGCGCTGCGCCGTGCCAGGCGGGGCTGTTGCCACCGCTGCCGCTGTTGACGCGGTTCATCTGGCTGCTGGGGCGGTGGTCGCTGGACTCGGCCAGGGCAGCGGTGTCGGCGTGGGCTTGGGCGCCGCCCGGTGTGGGGCTGATGCCCGACTCACCCCGGCCGTTGTAGAGGCTGGCGATCACCAGGGGGCGGTCGATGTCGTTGCCCAAAAAGCCCACCAGCACTTCTTGCCCGATGCGGGGGATGAACTGGTGGCCGCCGCCTGCCGTGGCGGCGCGCTGCATCACCCGCACCCAGCAGCTGTGGTCGCTGTTGGCGCGCTGGGGCGCAAAGGGGTTGGCCTGCCAGTGGAACTGCACCTTGATGCGGCCCAGCGCGTCGGTGTGGAGCTCGTCGGCGCCTTGCGGGTGGGTCTGGCCTTGGGGGCCGACGACGATGGCGGTTTGCGGCCCCAGGGCGGTGGGCCGGGGGCGCGGGCGGCAGCCGGTGTCGTCCAGCAGCACGGGGCGCCAGGGCACCTTGCGGCGCAGGGCCTCGAACTGGCAGGCGTAGCCGGTGCGCTCGGCGCGTTCGCGCAGGGCCTGGGTGTCGGCGGCGGGCTCGCTGGTGGGCACGACTTCGACTCGGGCGGTGCCCAGCGTCTCAGGCAGCTCCGCATCGCCCAGCGTGCGGGCAATGGCGTCGCTGAGGTCTTTGGGCAGGTTGTTGATGCCCAGGGCGTGCACCTGCGTGAAGAAGAAATCCTTGTCGCCCTCGGCCTGGCCGAACTGGGCCAGCGGGTCGAGGGTGGACTGGGTGAGCGTGGCCCAGGTGCCCGCGCGCAGAGTGCGCACGGTGCCGCGTCCCAGCCAGCCCTTGTAGCGGGCTTCGAGCGCCTCTTGCAGCCGGGTGGCGGCAAACTGGGCTTCGGCCTGGCTGCCCCAGATGAAGTCGCCGCTGGGGTCGTAGCTGCTGAGCCAGCTTTGCAAGCTGGTGGCTTCGTCGCCGCCCCAGTTGTGCGCGGTGGGCACGTCGGCCGTGATGGCGGCGTTGGCTTTGTAGTCCCAGCCTTGCACCACGGTGGCGGTGGGGCCGAGCTGGCGCAGGGCGGCCAGGGCCTGGATGCTGTCTTGCGCTTCCTGGCTGCTGCTGCCATGAAAGCGGATGCCGCGCCCGCCCAGGCTGGCGGCGCTGGTGGCATCTTCGGGCTGGCGGCTGCTGTCCACAAAGAACACCACGCGGTGGCCGCCGGGCGCGGCCTCGTCTTCTTCCACGCGCCAGGCAATGCCTTCTTCGGCCAGCAGGCGCTGCAAGAAGGCGAAGTCACTCTCGCGGTATTGCACGCAGTAGCTGCGGCGACCTTCGTTGCGCGCACACAGGCCTTGGGCGATGTGGGCGGGCAAGCTACGCTTACCCAATACCTCAAAACCTACAACCACCTGATCCCTCAGCGCGCGCTCAAACACGTTTCATCCGTTCAGGTGTTGAAAGACTGGCACGCTAATAAACCTGAATTCTCCAAGAGGCGCGTTTATAACCAGCCGGGACTTGGCATGCTCAGATTCGACGGGAGATAGGATCGCACGAGACTTTACACGGGAGGTGACCCAGGTGATCGGTTGTATGCGGTGGTGGGGTCGATGTGGCAGATGTGGCAGATGTGTGTAGGGGGGTAGTAGCATTCGGTGCTCAATATCGACCATCATCGCAGTAGACGTCGACCTTCGAAATCCTTGCAATCCTCTCTTTGGAACATGAGATCTTCGGCGCTGTAATTCTCGATAAATTTTCCAGATTGAAAATCCATCAATATTTCATCAATTAGGATTTTTTTTCTGTCTAAAGAGAATTCAGCATCATGCGGGCCTCGTGTCGTCGAGTAAGATGAAAGAATCTTCATCTTGTTCAAGTCAACCGTGTAGACTTTTGCGTACGGCGGCACCCCTGGTGGAGTAGGGTCTCTTGCTTGCCCCCACACAACAGCGCGCGATTCACTGCAATCAATCCGCCAATCGACAATATTGATCCGAAACTTGATTTTGCGAATTACAGGGCCACTTGCCATGTAAAGGCTTTGATCCCCTACCTTTTGGTATACACGTTCGAGGCCATCTGCAAATGCGCTCGGCAGTAGGCTGATTGCGAGAGTCCAACACAGATAAATTTGTTTACGTTTCATCACCCAAAACCTTGTACGAGCGAATTGCCTCCGCTGACCTTGTGGGGGCTGGAGGTTGTTCATAAGGATTTACTAAGCGACTGACTGCGGCTGAATAAACTTGAGTCACGCCACCATCAGCCGGCTTGTGGATGCGTGTTTTGGCACAGTAAAAGCCTGCAGTATCAACTGCGTTGTAAGGGTGGTTTGCAGCGATTTCTGGGTTTTCAATAATGGGACCCCTGCCGCCATTAGTAAACCAGCGAGGGTCATACGTCGATGGGTTGAGCCACCCGCGGAATACCCAATACTCAGCATAATTGTATCTGCCGGTTAGTTGCTTCATCCCGCGACCCCGAAATTTCATGCCATCCCCTGGGTCCGTGTTTCCCAGTCCGGCGCGATTTTCGTAATACCCTAGCTGCCCTGGTTCTGAAAAATACCTCAACTGCGATCTATTCTCTGCCGTAATCCTTAGATGGCCATTTGTTTCAGGTTGAATGGAAATATGATTGGTGCGTATCGCATTCGCAACGCCGATTGCGGACTCCCTCACCAGCATGAAGTAGTAGCTTTCACGCGCAGACTGCCCAAAAAAATGGGCGGCTCTTTTCGAAGAGTTAAGGCAGTACTTTCTTAGAACATGGTTGACAGAAGGGCGGTAGCGTTCCTTGTAGGTTGAGCCAGATTGCCCAGCGCCCGTGTACAGAGCCTCGTCAGAATAGATTTGAGCCATTTCGAGCTCACTCAACCAACCACATTTTCTGAAGTGCGCCACGAACTCCCGAGGGTTCCAGTGCCAGTGACTTTCGGGCAGACCTGTGTTGCTAGGCCAGAAGGCCAGTGCGGTAATGTGTGCACGCAGGCGTTCGAAGCCGCCCGCATCCACAGGTGTAGGGTTCTCCGCGGTTGATGTCTTGATCCAACCTAGACGCCGGTCAAAGCTCGCGGCGCCCCATTCTGTCGGGAACTTGCAGATGGCCCTGGCAAGCTTGGGGGCCACGCTGTCCAGACCCATTCGCGCGAGTGCCTCAGTTGGCGCAACCTTGCCATCACCGTTGACATCAAGCCAGCTCTTGATGGTGGCCGAGTCACAGCGACTGTCTAAGTCTGCGCTGTCGTCAACCAAGCTCCAGCCCTTCCAATGGGGGAAATCCGCGTCGCTGAACTTGGTGACGTTGGTCGCATTTAGGTTGACCCAGCCGGTACCACCCGGATAGTGAACACGCCGCCAGTGCGGAACGTTCAACGGATTCAGCGCGTCAGGGCCAATGACGCGCCCGAAGCGTAACAGCTCATAGACCGCACTAGGCGCGGGGCGAGCGTTGGCAGGATAGGCGTTGCTAACGGCTGTGGCGTCACGATAGAGGTTGTACTCTGCGTCATTCTCTTCCAGCGTATCCCCAATCCGGGTTCCGTCGATTTGGCAGGTACTCAGGTAGGCGTCTCCACGGTTGCTGGCTGCGCCTTCGCCGCCTGCATAGCGCAGGCCCACAAACAGGTCTTGCGTGGTGGTGTGCGCTGCCTCCAGCGCCATTGGCGCCGCGCCTTTTGAGCTAGTTGACTGACGGTGTGCGCCTGGGTTGTTGAGCATCGGCTTTTCGCCATACACCGGGGTGCCAGCAGGCAAGCGATAGTGCATCGTCCCGTAGACCGCGTCGGTTCGCCCGTTGGCTGCCGTGTTCAGTTGACCGCTGGCACGCCCAACCATTCGCCGCAGGTTGGCGTCATCGCAAATGATCTCAAAATGCAGCCGACCTACCTCACCGAAAACGCTGCCCGCTCTACCAAGTGGCGACTTTCGATAGATGCGCTTGTTGACCTGAACGCTCGCATCAATCTCACGCAGGTGCATGTAGATGGAGAAAAAAGTCACGCTCGCATTCGCACCTTCACCAATCTCGGTTGTGTGCTTCAGAACGACCACGCCGTTGTCGGTCCAACCACCGCGATAGGCCTGCGGGTGGTCAGGTGGGAGCGCTCCCGAAGGTTGCTGTTCTGGCGCACGTCTGAACACCACTTCGCCATCAGCGATGGCTCGCACCAAGGCATTTGCGTCGGGTTCGCGAAGGTGAAGTCCACCATGCCATTGCAAGGCGCTGCTCAGTGGGTAGGCACCGTCACCCGGCTGCCCGCCGGGCATACAACGGCAAATCCAGGCTTCGTCGGTCTCGTCGGCGTTTCGAGGCAGCAGATAAGGTGGGCTGATGATCATGTCAAAGCGGGCATCGTTAATGCATGGACGGAGCCATCAAAGCGAGAAGGGAAAATCTCGGGTGAACTGCATGTTCGTTTGTGGCGTCTGCGGGAACGCCTGACTCTGCCCCCCCGGCCCCACCATCGCCTTCTTCCCCGCCTTCACCGTGATCTTGCCCGGACACTGCGCCGTGAACTGCCCACCCTCAATGGTGATGCTCGCGCCCCCAGACACCGCCAGCACCACCTTCTTGGCCGCCGCGATGTTGACCACGCCACTGGCGGTCTTGAGCTCCAGCGTCTGCTTGGCCGCCACCTGCGCAGGCCCGGCCTGCGCCTGCAGGTCAATCGGGCCTTGCGCGGCGATCATCGTCAGACCCTTGCCGGCCGCCTCTGTGCCGGGTTGATTCGCGCCGGCCAGGATGCCAATGGCCTGCCCGGTCTGTACGCGAGCTTGTCCGCCCACAGCCCAGTGCGTGTCTTGCCCACTGGCGATCTGCGTGGTGTCGCCGCTGCTCAGGTGCAGATCTTGCCCGGCGGTCAGGCCAATGCCTGCCTTGCCGACGAGGGCGATGTCGGGGTCCGTCATGTGGGGCACCTTGTCGGTGCCGCCCTGGGTGAGGCGGTCGGCGGCATCGGCCAGGGCGTTGGGCAGGCTGGTGCTGCTGACCATGCCGCTCAAGCTCTTGGTGAGTGCGGCTGATGGGGCTGCCTGCTCATTCAGGGCACTTTGACCGGCTTGCTGGCTGCCCGCCGCCGTGGCCAGTCCCACGCTCTGGTGCGTGGTGGCCGCCTGGTGAAAGGTCTGGCTCAGCTGCTGGGCTTGCTTGGCCAGGGCCATGCCCGGGGCGTTGTCACCGGCCGGCTCGGCCGTCT
>CAZYQX010000080.1:0-5306 GCA_964649985.1 uncultured Pseudomonadales bacterium
AGTCGTGGAGGAAGTGCTCCAGCCAGGCCACCGAGTCGGCGTCCAGGTGGTTGGTGGGTTCGTCCAGCAGCAGCATGTCGGGGCGCGACAGCAGCAGGCGGCACAGGGCGACCCGGCGCTTCTCACCGCCGGACAGTTTGGAGACATCGGCATCCCACGGTGGCAGGTGCAGGGCGGTGGCCGCCAGCTCCAGCTTGTGGTTCAGGTTGTGGGCATCCCAGGCCTGGATGATGTCTTCCAGGCGCGCCTGCTCCTTGGCCAGGGCGTCGAAGTCGGCATCGGGCTCGGCGTAGTCAGCGTAGACCTTGTCCAGGGCGGCCAGGGCGTCCAGCGCCTCGCGCACGCCGTCTTCCACGTTGCCGCGCACATCTTTGGCCAGATCCAGCTGGGGCTCCTGGGGCAGGTAGCCTACTTTCAGGCCGGGCTGGGGGCGGGCTTCGCCGATGAAGTCGGTGTCCACGCCGGCCATGATGCGCAGCAGGGTGGATTTACCGGCGCCATTCAGGCCCAGCACGCCGATCTTGGCGCCCGGGAAGAAGGACAGGGAGATGTCCTTGAGGATTTCGCGCTTGGGTGGGACAACCTTGCCCACCCGGTTCATGGTGTAGACGTACTGTGCCATGGGGAGGTGTTCGCTCGCGATGGTGTGACTGTGGGGCGCAACATTAACGCGAATGAGGCGCGAGGGGAATGTTGAGCAGTGAATCTGGTGCGCATGCGTGAGGCGGGCGAGGCGATATTGCGTGAATTTTTCGTGAGCTAGGCCTTGCGGGGGAAAAATGATCAAAAGCGTCTATGCTTAGGACTTTGCAGATAGTTAGAGCGGCCAGCGGCAATGCGGCTGCTCTGCAACCGAAAGGCGCTGGCGGTAACAGGCGTCAAACCACGCTACTCATGCTGGATGCCAGCCTTCAGGCTCGCCGTATAATGCCGCTCCACGATTTGCCAACCCGCTCCCCTGACGGGGATGATGTTGAAACCCTCGCGTTGCTAGTGCAGGGCAGGGAATCCGTCCCGCATTGGCGGATGGATGCCATGTCTGTTTGCGAGTGGTTGCATTCGCGTCAGCTTGATGCCGCCAGTCTTGCGTCCTTGGGCGCCGATGACGTGGCGATGAGTTCCTTGCGTGAGTGTATGCGCTGGACTTCACCCAATCCCGCGGCCTTGTATTTATGGGATGCCATGGGTGAGCAGCAGTTCTGCACACGCGTCACCAAGCTGTTGACGGCCGAAAATCTTGTGTGTGTGGCCGATGCCATGCTGGCCCTGTGCCAGGGGGCCGAAGTGGTGGCGCGGCAGATGCAAGTCACGACCTTTGCCGGCCGCCAGCGCCAGATTTGGATGCGTTTGGCGCGTGTCGAGGGCGGCGGTGCGGTGTCTGTTTCGGCGCTGGACTTGGCGCTGAGCCAGGACCCTCTTTCCGAACTCGAGGGGCGCGAGCGCTTCCTCTCCGCGGCCATTCGCGCAGTGCCGGATGTCATGTTCATCCATGACTTCGTGCTGGGCCGCACCTTTTTCCTCAACGCACGCTTGTCTGAATTGTTGGGCTATGACGATGAGCAGCTGGAGCCCTGGGCCCGGCAGCTGTTCGCGCCCATCATGCACCCGGACGACGTCTACACTCCCGAGCGGGTGGCGCAGGTGCGCCACACCGTTGCCCAGGGCGAAGTGCACCAGCGCCGGCTGCGCATGCGCGCCAGCAGCGGCGAATACCGCCATTATGTGTGTCGCACGGCGGCGCTTGAGATGGGGCCGGATGGTGAGGTGCGCAAATCGGTCACGGTGGCGCGCGATGTGACGGATGAAATCGAAATCCGCGAGCGCCTGCAAGAGGAGGAGCAACGCTACCGTTTGTTGGTCGACAGCCTGAGCGATCTGGTGATCGGCACCGACCGCGAGCTGAATATTCGCTTCGTTAGCCCTGCCATGCGTGAAGTGTTGGGGTGGGTGCCGGCCGAGCTGCTGCGTGATTGTGGCGCAGCGGGTTGGGCGCGCCTGGGGTTGTCGGCCCTGCGCGATGAGCTGGCCTGGGACTGGCCTTCGCTGGTGCTGGCGCCCCGCCAATGGGAGCTCGACATGTTGCGGGCCGATGGCTCCCATGTGCCGATGGAGCTGAAATGTTCCGCCATCAGTGATGCCAAAGGCATGGCCCAGGGGCTGCTGTTGGTGTGCCGTGATGTCAGCTTGCGCAGGCAACTCGATAAACAGCAGCGCCTGGCGGCCAAGGTGTTTGAAAACAGCCTGGAAGGCATCTACATCACCGATGCTCAGGGCGTGATCTCTCAGGTCAACCCGGCTTTCAGCGAGATCACCGGTTACTCGCGGGAAGAGGCGCTCGGGCGGCGCCCCAATTTTCTTACCTCGGGCCAGAACGCCGGCGCGTTCATGCAAGCCATCCAGCCCACCTTGATGGAACAGGGCCACTGGCAGGGCGAGCTTTTCAATCGACGTTGTGATGGCGAGTTGTTTCCCGCCTGGGTCAGCATTACGTCGGTGCGCAATTCCCGCGGCACTCTGCTGGGCCACATCACCAGCTTTCGCGATATCTCGGAAAGCAAGAACACCGAGGAGCGCATTCGCCATCTGGCTTATTACGATCCCTTGACCGGGCTGCCTAACAGAAGTCTGTTCATGGATCGCCTGCAGCAGGAGATGGCGCGCGCCCAGCGCCTTGGTTGCTGTGTGGCGCTGCTGTTTCTCGATCTGGACGGCTTCAAGGCGATCAACGACTCCATGGGGCACCTGGCCGGCGACCAACTGTTGAAAATGGTGGCCGAACGCTTGCAAGGTGTGTTGCGGGCCGAGGATACGGTGGCGCGCATGGGGGGGGATGAGTTCACCATCATCCTCGGTCGCCTGCCGGATCAACCCGCCGCCATGGAGGCCGGTTCATCCATCGCCAGCAAGATTCTGCGCGCCTTCGTCAACGGCTTCCAGTTGCCCGCCGGCGAAGTATTTGTCACGCCCAGTGTGGGGGTGGCGTTCTATCCTCAGGACGGGCTGGACTCCACCGATCTGCTGAAAAATGCCGATACGGCGATGTATCACGCCAAGTCTTCTGGTAAGAACAACTATCAGTTTTACGCCGAGAGCATGAATGCGCTGTCGCTGGAGCGGTTGGCGCTGAAAAACCAGCTGCATCAGGCGGTGCGTGATCAGTCGCTGGAGTTGTTGTTCCAGCCCATACACGGTTTCACCAGTGGCGGTGCGGTGGCGCTTGAGGCGCTGTTGCGCTGGCACCACCCCGAGCGAGGCCTGCTCGGCGCCCACGAATTCCTGCCGCTGGCTGAAGAGAGCGGCCTGATGCTGCAGATCGGCGATTGGGCCCTGCGCGAAGCCTGCCGGCAGCTGGCCGCCTGGCATGCCGCAGGCGTGGTGGTGCCGAGGCTGTCGGTGAATGTGGCCCGGCGCCAGTTGATGGATGAGGGCATGGTGCGCAGCGTGCTCTCATCGCTGGATGATGCGGGGATTCCCGCCCGCTGCCTGGAACTCGACCTGACCGAAGATGCCTTGATGGGCGATGCCTCCTACGCCCAGGGGCTGTTGCAGGATCTCGCCTCGGTGGGGGTGCGGGTGGCGGTGGACAACTTCGGCACCGGCTTTTCTTCACTGATCTACCTGAAACAACTGCCGCTGCACGCCCTCAAGGTGGATCGCCGCTTCGTGGCGGATCTGCCTCACAGCGAAGAGGCGTGCCGTATTGTCGAGGCGGTGGTGAGCTTGGCGCGCAGCTTTGGTCTCGAAGTGATTGCACAGGGCGTGGAGACCCGCGAGCAAGCCGAGTGGCTGGCGGCGGCCGGCGTGGTGGAGGCCCAGGGCTATTACTTTGGTGGACCACTGCGGGCCGACGAGGTGCCGGGACTGTTTCGGGCCGTTTGAGGCCGTCGCGCTACTTTGCACAGCGCCGGAGGCTGCGCCGGCGACTCCAGATGGGCTACAATCGCGCGTTTAATGCCGCGTGCGATCAACAGCCTTTTGGAGGGTGCCGATGTTTAGCCGAGACGTGACCATTGCGAGTTTCGACCAGGAACTGTGGGCGGCCATCCAGGCCGAGGAACAGCGCCAGGAAGACCACATCGAGCTGATCGCCAGCGAGAACTACGCCTCGCCCGCCGTCTTGCAAGCAGCCGGCACCCAGCTGACCACCACGTACGCGGAGGGCTACCCCGGTCGCCGCTACTACGGTGGCTGCGAGCACGTCGACGTGGTGGAGCAGCTGGCCATCGACCGCGCCAAGGCCCTGTTCGGCGCCGACTACGCCAACGTGCAGCCACACTCCGGCTCCCAGGCCAACGCCGCCGTCTACATGGCGCTGTGTGCCCCCGGCGACACCGTGCTGGGCATGAGCCTGGCCCACGGCGGCCACCTGACCCACGGCGCCAGCGTCAACTTCTCCGGCAAGATCTACAACGCCGTGCAGTACGGCATCACCGACGCCGGCCTGATCGACTATGACGAAGTCGAGCGCCTGGCCGTCGAGCACCAGCCGAAGATGATCATCGCCGGCTTCTCCGCCTACTCGCAGGTGCTGGACTTCGCCCGCTTCCGCGAGATCGCCGACAAGGTCGGTGCCTACCTGTTCGTCGACATGGCCCACGTGGCCGGCCTGGTTGCCGCCGGCGTGTACCCGAACCCGGTACCGTTCGCCGACGTGGTCACCACCACCACCCACAAGACCCTGCGCGGTCCGCGTGGCGGCCTGATCCTAGCCAAGGCCAACGAAGAGATCGAGAAGAAGCTCAACTCCGCCGTGTTCCCGGGCGGCCAGGGCGGCCCGCTGGAGCACGTCATCGCCGCCAAGGCCGTGTGCTTCAAGGAAGCGCTGCAGCCTGAGTTCAAGGCTTACCAGCAGCAGGTCGTGAAGAACGCCCAGGCCATGGCTGCCGTGTTCATCGAGCGCGGTTTCGACGTGGTTTCCGGCGGCACTCAGAACCACCTGTTCCTGCTGTCGCTGATCAAGCAGGACATCACCGGTAAGGACGCCGACGCCGCTCTGGGTCGCGCCTACATCACCGTGAACAAGAACAGCGTACCGAACGACCCGCGCTCGCCTTTCGTCACCTCCGGTCTGCGCATCGGCACCCCGGCCGTCACCACCCGTGGCTTCGGCGAAACCGAGTGCCGCGAGCTGGCCGGCTGGATCTGCGACATCCTGCAGAACATGGGCGACGAGTCGGTGATCGACGCCGTGCGCGAGAAGGTCAAGGCCGTCTGTGCCCGTCTGCCGGTGTACGGCAACTAAGAACCCGTCTACGATCTGCTGCGCGTCGGCGATACGGCGTTAAAAACAGCCTCAGAATGCTCAT
>CAZYQX010000081.1:0-4818 GCA_964649985.1 uncultured Pseudomonadales bacterium
CGGCGTCGGTGTCGGCCACGTTGTTGAACGACAGCTCCTTGCCCTGCAGCTGGCGCGCGGTGGCGACGCTGATGTCCTTGGGCTCGGCTTCCACGTAGAAGGCGGCGCGCTGGTGTGGGTTTTCGCCGTAGCGCATGTCCTGCGCCTTGACGAAGTTCAGGTTCATGGTGCGCGGGAACACGTCGGCCTTGGCCAGGTCGGCTTTGGTTTCACCGACCAGCTTGCCCAGGTAGTTGGCGATCATGCCGTCGTAGGCGGCGGTGTGTTCGAAGGCCTTCACCGCCAGGTCGAAGCGGGTGGCGTAGCTGAGGCCGCCGGAGTTCTTCACTTCATCCAGCACGGTGGCGTAGTCGGCGGCGTTCACCACGATGCCGACGTAGCTGTGGTTCTTGGCGGCGGAGCGCACCATGGTGGGGCCGCCGATGTCGATGTTTTCCACTGCCGTGGCCAGGTCGCAGTCGGGCTTGGCGATGGTCTGGGCGAAGGGGTAGAGGTTCACCACCACCAGGTCGATGCGGCCGATGTCGTGCTCGGCCATCACGCCGTCATCCATGCCGCGACGGCCGAGGATGCCGCCGTGGATCTTCGGGTGCAGGGTCTTCACGCGGCCGTCCATCATCTCCGGGAAGCCGGTGTAGTCAGACACCTCGATCACCGCCAGGCCGTTGTCCTTCAGCAGCTTGTAGGTGCCGCCGGTGGACAGCAGCTCAACGCCCTGGGCAGCGAGTTCGCGGGCGAATTCGACGATGCCGGTCTTGTCGGAGACCGACAGCAGGGCGCGGGTGAGCTTGACGGGGGCGGTGTTGACGGGGCTGGCAGCGATGCTCATGTGTTGTGTCCGATTCGGTGGATGGGGCGGCGGGCCGGGGCTCAGGCTTAGAGCAAGCCGTACTGCTTCAATTTCTTGCGCAGGGTGCCGCGGTTCAGGCCCAGCAGCTGGGAGGCGCGGGTCTGGTTTTCCTTGGTGTACTTCATGACCGCTTCGAGCAGGGGGGCTTCTACTTCGGACAGCACCATCTCGTAGACGTCGGCGGCGTCCTGGCCATCCAGGTGGGCGAAGTAATTCTCCATGGCGATGGCCACGCTGTCGCGCAGGGTCTGGGCGCTGCCCAAGGTGGACAGGGTGGTGACTTGCGCGGTGGTCTCTTGGGTGCTCATGCGGCTTCCTCGTTGGGGTTCGGCTGGGCAAAGCGGGCTTCCAATGCCTCGAGTTGCTGCAGCGCGTCCTCTATCTGGTTGAAACACTGCCGAAAGGCGGCAGCTCCCGGCTGGGACTTGAGGTACCAGCCTACGTGCTTGCGGGCGATGCGAACGCCCATATAAGGACCATAAAAAGCGTGCAGCTCGCGCACGTGGGCGAGCAGGGTCCGGCTTACTTCGTCTGCGCTGGGCGGTGCCAGGGTGGTGCCGGTGCGCAGATAGTGCTCGATCTCCCGGAAGATCCAGGGGTTGCCCTGGGCCGCCCGGCCGATCATCACCCCGGCGGCGCCGGTGTGTGCCAGCACCTGCCGGGCCTGCTGGGGGGTGCAGATGTCACCGTTGGCCAGCACCGGGATGTGCACCGCTTCGACCACGGCGGCGATGCTGTCGTAGTCCACCTGGCCGCCGTAGCCGCAGGCGCGCGAGCGGCCGTGCAGGGTGAGCAGGCGGATGCCGGCGTCCTGCGCCAGTTGGGCCACCTGAAGTGCATTGTTGCTCTGCAGGTCCCAGCCGGTGCGGTACTTGAGGGTGACGGGCACCTCCACCGCATTTACCACGGCGTTCAGGATGCGTTCCACCAGGGGGACATCCCGCAGCAGCGCCGAGCCCGCCGCCTGTTTGCAGACCTTCTTGGCCGGGCAGCCCATGTTGATGTCGATCAGCTGGGCTCCCCGGGCCGCGGCCTCCCGGGCGGCGTTGGCCATCATGGCCGGGTCTGAGCCCGCGATCTGCACTGAGCGCGGGGCGGGTTCATCGCCATAATCCAGGCGCTGGCGCGACTTTTTGCTCTCCCACAGGGAGGTGTCGCAGGTCAGCATCTCCGACACCGCCAGCCCGGCACCCAGCCGCCGGCAGAGTTGCCGGAAGGGGCGGTCGGTGACACCCGCCATGGGAGCGAGTATCACGCGGTTTTCGACGCGGATGGGGCCGATGTCGATCACGGGGCGCTCTGTGTGGGTTGGGGGTGGCGAAGAGGGCGCCAATAATACTCTTGGAATGGACGCGGATAAAGCGATTTTGATCGTTTGTTGCACAGCTGTTAGATGCGTTGCTGTGCCAGCATCCGCTTCAAGCCGAGGGGTGATGAGCGTGTGAACGGGCGGGCGCTGCGGTTGCGGCGCCCTGAGGCCTTGCCTATCAATCCTGCTGGAACAGTTGCAGGGTGTAATCCGTGGCCGTTGGCCCTGGGTCGCGGATGTCCAGGGTTATTTTGACCGGTCGATGTGAGGGCATCAGGGTGGCGCCCACCAGTTCTCCGCCCAAATATTCAGCCGGTTTGAACACTCGTTCTGCGACCACCCGGTTGTTCATGTCGGAGAAGCGCAAATGCATCAGCGGAAATGGTTGGGGGATGTTGGCGTTGTTCACCAGATCCACATCCACAATCAGTGCCCCCAGGGTGGTGGGATGGCTGCGCACCACCAGATTGCTGGATTGAATCAGCTTGATGTCATAGGGGGGGGGCACCTTGCAGCCCAGTACCGGGCAGGCCAGTTCAAAATAGGGGCGCCACTGGGCTTGTCTGACCAGATGGTCGAACTGGAACCAGATCACCTGGGCGCCGGCGGTCAGCACCAGTACCAGGCAGGCCAGCGCCCAACCGATGGTGGCCAGGGCGCCACTCGGCTGCCCCTCTTCCGTCCAGCGCTCGGGGGGGGATGTTCTGCGGCGGGGCGCGGGCTCGTCGAGGGCGATGGGCTCGCTGCCGATTAAGTCCTCGTCCTGTTCATCCATGCTGGCGCGCATCAGCTCGCGAAAGTCCATGTTAGACAGCGACGGTTCTTCGTGTACCGGCGGTGGCGCGGTGCGTGCACCAAAGTGTCGGCTGGCGTGATGCTGCTGGGCCTGGTGGCTCAGGTGCACGTGTTCCTCTGGCCAGGGGTCATCCTCTGGGTCGGCATGCAGGGGTTCAGGGTCTGGCTGGCGCAGGGTTGGGCGCTCGCGGGAGATCTCCTCCACCAGGGCGCGCGCCCAGTGAGGCGTGTCGCCATTGGCGCTTTGTGGTGTACCCGGGCGGCGCCAGTGGGCTAGGTCGGGTGCCTCGTCCTCGTCTTCTTCGTCGTCCCATTGTGGGGTCGGGCGGGGTTGGGGGCGCGCGGTCGGTTGTGGCGCACGCATTGAACCGCCAATTTCTTGCAGGGCCGCTTCCAGCTCTTCTTCAGGCAGTGCGTCGTCATCCCCCCCGGCAATGATGGTGAAGGTGGGGCTGCCATCGCGCGGAGCGGAAGAGGGGGCTGGCGGCTCTGGCCTGGTCTCGGGCATCTCAAGGGTGTGCTTGGTGGCGACGAATACCGTCAGGCAGGCGCCACAGCGCACCGCGCCGCGGGCGGCAGCGAGCTGCGCGTCGCTGACGCGAAAGGCGGTCTTGCACTTGGGGCACTGGGTGACGAGGCTGCTCATGGCGTATTCAGTGTGTTCCTTCAATGCGTATTGGGGCCTATCTGGGCGCTGCTGTCAACGCCCGGCGCCCCGTGTCTGCCTATACTCCGCTAGATGTGCCGCTCAGGCGGGCCCACTCCTCGCGCAGAGTGGGGCGTTCCATGTCCAGGCCTTGGGCCAGGTAAGCTTCGCGCACCGCCTCCGCCTGGTGTTCCAAGATGCCAGCCAGGGCCAGCTGGCCGCCGGGCAGCAAGGCGCCAGCGATGCGTGGGGAGAGCTCGATCAGCGGGCCGGCCAGGATGTTGGCCACCACCACCTCGCCCCGCTCGCCGCTGTATTGCTCTGGCAGCAGCACCTGCAGGCGCTCGGGGTCAATGCCATTGCGCTCGGCGTTCTCGCGGGTGGCCTGTAGTGCCTGGGGGTCGTTGTCGATGGCGATCATGCGGCTGGCGCCCAGCAGCAGGGCGGCGATGCCGAGGATGCCGGAACCACAGCCGTAGTCCACCACGGTCTTGCCGTTGAGGTCCTGGCTGTCCAGCCACTCCAGGCACAGGGCGGTGCTGGGGTGGGTGCCGGTGCCAAAGGCCAGGCCGGGGTCCAGCATCAGATTCACCGCCGTAGGGTCTGGCGCCTCCCGCCAGGAGGGCACGATCCACAGGCGCTGGCCGAAGCGCATCGGCTGGTAGCGCTCCATCCACTCCCGCACCCAGTCCTTGTCTTCCACCTGCTCCCAGCGGCCCACCGGGGCGTAGCCCAGTTCGTCGGCCAGGCTGGCGTCCACCTCGGTGGGCACCATCTCGGCGTCGAACAGGGCGCTCAGGTGGATGTCGTTCCACAGCGGCGTCTCGTTCACGCCGGGCTCCAGGATGGGCTGGTCGGCGTTGTCCGCCAGGGTGACGGAGAGGGCGCCCACTTCCAGCAGGGCGTCTTCAAGTTCGCCGATCTGGTCCGGGGTGGTGCTGAGGTGAAGCTGGATAAAGGCCATGGGGCAGGGTTCCGCAAACTGGCAGGCTGTTGAAATACCTGATCAAGGGATGCTGCGCAAGGCTGGAATAGGCGAGCCGAAGCGAAGCGGAGACCACGCCGGAAGGGGCGCGGCGCAAAGTGCCGGTATCAAAAAGCGGAGTTTACATAGGTAAATGAGCGCTAGGGAGCCTCTGAATAACCCCTTGAAGGCGCGCTGACGTCGTTAAAATCATGCTCAAAATGCTCATTTACGACCAGTAAACTCCGCTTTTT
>CAZYQX010000082.1:0-4598 GCA_964649985.1 uncultured Pseudomonadales bacterium
CCACCCCGGGGGTCTCGCCGTATTCGGGGTGGCCGGCGGTCTTGGAGTGCAGCTGGCGGAAGTTCTTAAGGTCTTCGATGTCGAGATCGTAGCCGGTCAGGTGCAGCAGGCTGTAGATCAGCATGGAGCCGTGGCCGTTGGACAGCACGAAGCGGTCTCGGTTGGGCCACAGCGGGTTCTCCGGGTTGTGGACCATGAAGTCGCGCCACAGCACTTCGGCGATGTCGGCCATGCCCATGGGGGCGCCGGGGTGGCCACTGTTGGCCTTCTGCACGGCATCCATGGACAGCGCACGGATGGCGTTGGCGAGATCTCGGCGGGACGGCATGGGCAACTCCGGCAAACAGGCTGGCAAATGGGCCCGCATTTTCACCCAGCGAGCCGCGGGGGTAAACCGCTGGGTGAAAAATGTCCGCAACAAATCGCGTTATTTGTTCAATCAGGCAGTCTATATCAAAATATTTTGATATAGACTTAAGCAGTTGCTAAACTAATGTCATGCAAATTGCCGAAACCCTCTCCCCCGATCTTTCTTTTGACGCGCTGGCCGCTCAGCTCAAGGCGGCCGCCGATCCATTGCGTCTGGAAGTGCTGAGGGTGCTGTCCCGGGACAGCTTCGGCGTGTTGGAGCTGTGCCAGGTGCTGGACATGAAACAGCCCGCCCTCAGTCACCACCTGAAGGTGTTGGCCAAAGCGGGGCTGGTGAGTTCGCGCCGGGAAGGCAACAGCATTTACTACCGCCGGGCCAGTGGCAATGGCGATGCGCGGCTGCTGCAGGCGCTGTTCACCGAGGTGGACGCCCGCCCGCTGAGCGAGGCCGCCAGCTTGCGCCTGCGGGAGATCCAGGCCCAGCGCGAGCAGCAGTCGCGCCAGTTCTTCTCGGAGAACGCCGAGCGCTTCCGCGCCCAGCAGGATCTGATCGCTGAGCTGGAGAGTTACGGCCCGGCCTGTGCCGAGCTGATCGACGGCGCGGCGGCGGGGCGCGGCCTGTGCATCGAGGTGGGGCCGGGGGAGGGTGGTTTCCTGCCGGCGTTGAGCCAGCGCTTCGCGCAGGTGCTGGCGGTGGACAACGCCGCCGAGATGCTGCGCCGGGCCGAGGCCACCTGCCATGGTGCCCGGCTGGAGAATGTGCGCTTCGTGCACGGCGACATCGCTGCGCCGGAGCTGAGCGGGGTGCAGGCGGACTGCGCGGTGGTGAACATGGTGCTGCACCACGTGCCCAGCCCGGCCGAGTTGCTGGCGCAGACCGCCGCCCGGCTGCGGCCCGGTGGCGCGCTGCTGGTCACCGACCTGTGCCGCCACGACCAGGCCTGGGCCCGCGAGGCCTGCGGCGACATGTGGCTCGGCTTCGAGCCCGAAGATTTGACCCACTGGGCGGCCGACGCCGGGCTCTGCGAGAGCACCGGGGTGTACCTGGCCCAGCGCAACGGTTTTCGCATTCAGGTGCGAATGTTTGTTCGGCCCGGGGCCTGACCCCGGCCGGGAGGCGCGGCTGAGCCGCATTAGATGAAACCGCTGGCACGGCCTGACCCGGCCCGCCCGCACAGACGCAGCCGCGTCCAACGTTTTTACTCAGGAGACTGTCATGTCCGAATATTCCGTATTTACCTCCGAATCCGTGTCCGAGGGCCATCCCGACAAAATGGCGGACCAGATCTCCGACGCGATTCTGGACGCCATCATCAGCGAAGACCCCCACGCGCGCGTGGCGGTTGAGACCCTGGTGAAGACCGGTATGGCCGTGGTGGCCGGCGAGCTGACCACCTCCACCTACGTGGACCTGGAAGACACCGTGCGCCAGGTGATCCTGGACATCGGCTACAACAGCTCCGACGTCGGCTTCGACGGCGCCAGCTGCGCCGTGCTGAACGCCATCGGCAAGCAGTCCCCCGACATCGCCATGGGCGTTGACGAGGGCGAGAACAAGGAAATGGGCGCGGGCGACCAGGGTCTGATGTTCGGCTACGCCACCAACGAAACCGCCACCCTGATGCCGGCGCCGCTGTTCTACTCCCACCGCCTGGTAGAGCGTCAGGCCCAGCTGCGCAAGAGCAAGGTACTGCCCTGGCTGCGCCCGGATGCCAAGAGCCAGGTGACCCTGCGCTATGAAAACGGCAAGCCGGTCGCCATCGACGCGGTGGTGCTGTCCACCCAGCACAGCCCGGAAGTCTCTCAGGAGAACATCCGCGAGGCGGTGATGGAAGAAATCGTCAAGCACGTGCTGCCCGCCGAGTGGCTGCACGCCGGCACCAAGTACCACATCAACCCGACCGGCCAGTTCATCATCGGCGGCCCGGTGGGCGACTGCGGTCTGACCGGCCGCAAGATCATCGTTGACTCCTACGGCGGCATGGCGCGCCACGGCGGCGGCGCCTTCTCCGGCAAGGACCCCTCCAAGGTGGACCGCTCCGCCGCCTACGCCGGTCGCTATGTGGCGAAGAACATCGTCGCCGCCGGCCTGGCCGACCGCTGCGAGATCCAGGTGTCCTACGCCATCGGCGTGGCCGAGCCCACCTCCATCTCCGTCAACACCTTCGGCACCGGCAAGATCAGCGACGACCACATCGTGCAGCTGATCCGCGAGCACTTCGACCTGCGCCCCCGCGGCATCATCGAAATGCTCGACCTGAAGCGCCCGATCTACCGCGCCACTGCCTCTTACGGCCACTTCGGCCGCGAGCCTGGCACCATCCAGTACGGCGGCAAGCAGCACGCCACCTTCACCTGGGAGAAGACCGACAAGGTCGACCTGCTGAAGGCCGCGCTGTAATGTGAATGCGGGGAGGTCCTGGACCTCCCCGCCTGTTTGAGGAAACCGCCATGGCGACACCTCCCCGCAACGACAAGGTCCCAACCCCGCCATCGCTGCTGTGGTCCCTGACCGAGGGGCCGCGCGCCTCGCTGGAACTGGGCAGCCTGGCCCTGGCCCACCGCTCGCTGGTCAAGCTGCCCCAGGGCGACGGCCACCCGGTGTTGGTGCTGCCTGGCTACGGCGCCGGCGATACCGCCATGGGCCTGCTTCGCTACTACATCACGCGCTGGGGCTATGATGCGCGTCGCTGGAAGCTGGGGCTGAATTTCACCCGCAGCCGTGTCACCAGCATCGACCAGGTCAACGCCTTCCGCGCCGAGATGGAAGAGCGCGTGGCCGGCCGGGTGCGGGAGATTCACCAGCGCAGCGGGCAGAAGGTCAGCATCATCGGCTGGAGCCTGGGCGGCCTGTACGCCAACGCCATGGCGGAGCAGATGCCCGAGTGCGTGCGCCAGGTGATCACCCTCGGCACCCCCTTTGGCGACCCGCGCGGCACCGCCGCCTGGAACCTGCTCAAGCGCCTGAACATGAGCAAGGTGCCCGAGGAAGAACAGAACCTGCAGGGCTGGCTGAAACAGCACGACACCCAGGGGGCCCACCCGGTGCCCACCACGGTGATCTACAGCCATACCGATGGCATCGTCTCCCCCGAGGTGGCGCTGCTGCTGCACAAGCACAACGTAGACCACATCGCGGTGGCCTCCAGCCACACCGGTCTGGCCGTCAACCCCGCTGTTTTCCGGGTGATCGCCGAAACCTTGGCCGCCCACTGAATTCACTCTTAAAGGACATCACCATGACCCAGTTCACCGACTACAAAGTCGCCGACATCTCCCTCGCCGCCTGGGGCCGCAAGGAAATCGAGATCGCCGAAACCGAAATGCCCGCGCTGATCGCCCTGCGCACCAAGTACGCCGCCAGCCAGCCGCTGGCCGGCGCCAAGATCATGGGCTGCATCCACATGACCATCCAGACCGCGGTGCTGATCGAGACCCTGGTCGCCCTGGGCGCCGAAGTGCGCTGGTCCTCCTGCAACATCTTCTCCACCCAGGATCACGCCGCCGCCGCCATCGCCGCTGCCGGCATCCCGGTATTTGCCTGGAAGGGTGAGACGGAAGAAGAGTACGAGTGGTGCATCGAGCAGACCATCCTCAAGGATGGCAAGCCCTGGGATGCCAACATGATCCTGGACGACGGCGGCGACCTGACCGAGATCGTGCACAAGAAATACCCGCAGATGCTGGAGATCATCCACGGCATCACCGAGGAGACCACCACCGGCGTCAAGCGCCTGCAGCAGATGCTGAAAGACGGCAGCCTGAAAGTGCCGGCCATCAACGTCAACGACTCCGTCACCAAGAGCAAGAACGACAACAAATACGGTTGCCGTCACTCCCTGAACGACGCCATCAAGCGCGGCACCGACCACCTGCTGTCCGGCAAGAAGGCGCTGGTGATCGGCTACGGCGACGTGGGCAAGGGCTCCGCTCAGTCCCTGAGCCAGGAAGGCATGATCGTGATGGTCACCGAGATCGACCCGATCTGCGCCATGCAGGCCTGCATGGACGGCTATGAAGTGGTCTCCCCCTACCTGAACGGCCTGAACGACGGCACCGCCGCCAGCATCGACAAGGCCCTGCTGGGCAAGATCGACGTGCTGGTCACCACCACCGGCAACGTCAACGTGTGCGACAAGCACATGCTGGCCAACCTGAAGAAGGGCGCGGTGGTGTGCAACATCGGCCACTTCGACAACGAAATCGACACCGCCTTCATGCGCGCCAAC
>CAZYQX010000083.1:0-4448 GCA_964649985.1 uncultured Pseudomonadales bacterium
GCGCTTCATTCCGAAGAATGTTGCGTTGCGGCTTCCTGCCGGGTGGGCCGCGCATTCTACAGGGCCGGGGCTGTGCGTCAAGCCTTTTATCGCCCCCCCCCAACACCAGAAGTCGCTGGGGGGAGTTAATGTATAGCCCCGCCATGCCGTGCCGTCAACGTGTGCGCACGGGTAGTAGGCGAATCCCCAGCAGGGCACATAAAGCGAAACCATACACCCACGCGTCAGGCTGCAGTGTTTTCATCTGCCAGATGTAGTGGATCAGCACCAAGATGGCTGCGGGGTAGATGCCGCGATGGAGTTGGCGCCAATGCTGCCTTAGCCGCCGTTGCGCACTGCGGGTTGATGTTGCCCCCAGGCAGACGAGGATGAGCATGGCCAGCGCCCCGGCCCATATATAGGGTCGTTTAGCCAACTCGCTGAGGAATGCTGACATATCCCCCGCCAAGTAAAATACACAGTAGGCCAGCACATGGAGTGCGGCATAGCCCAGGGCGTACAACCCTAGCACCCGCCGCCAGCGCATCAAGGCGAAGGGGGTGCGCTGCTGAAGCGGCCTTATCAGCAGGGTCAGCCAGAGCAGGCGCATGGCCCACAGCCCTGCCATGGCCACGAGGGCCTTGCCTACATCCGGCCCCAGCCGGCCCGCGCCCGCCTGAACCAGCCCCCAGACACCCGGTAGCGCGGGCACGATGTAGAGCAGTTTATTGTGCGCAGCGGGCTTGTTCATGGCTTTAATAATGCTCGACCAGGTCGAGGCCTTGATACAGTGAGGCGACCTGCTCTGCATAGCCATTGAAGAGCGTGGTCGGGATGCGATTGGCGGATAGCAGGCTGGTGGGCAGACGGCGCTCAGTCTTCTGGCTCCATCGAGGATGATCTACCTGTGGATTGACGTTGGCGTAAAAGCCATATTCGGCGGACGCCATGGTGTTCCAGGTCGTTTTGGGCCTTTCGCTCAGCAGCCGGATGCGCACGATGGATTTAATGCTCTTGAAGCCATATTTCCATGGCACCACCAGCCTGATCGGGGCGCCATTCTGATTAGGCAGTATCTTTCCATACAATCCGACCGCCAACAGCGTCAGCGGGTGCATGGCTTCATCCATACGCAAGCCTTCGATGTAGGGCCAATCCAGGGTGGCGCCACCCGCCTGTTGCCCGGGGAGAGCTTCAGGCGCCATGATCGATTCAAAGGCCACGTAGCGCGCATCCGCTGTGGGCTCGACCGCCTTCAGCAAGGCGGACAATGGAAAGCCTACCCATGGAATGACCATGGACCAGGCCTCAACACAGCGCAGGCGGTATATGCGCTCCTCCAGAGGAAATCGACGCAGGATGTCCTCGATATCCATGGGGCCTGGCTTTGCGCAAGCGCCTTCCACCATCAGACTCCAGGGCCGGCTTTTCAGGCTGCCGGCATTGCGCGCAGGGTCATCCTTAGCGGTGCCAAGTTCATAAAAGTTGTTGTAACCCGTGACATGTTCGTAGGGTGTCAGCACATCGCTGGCCCGGTAGCCCGCCGCTTCAGGGCGGGTAAACGTGAGCCCTGTACCATCGCCCAGCACTTTCGGCCCCTCACCGCAGGCAGGCAGGGCCGCCAAGGCCAACGCGCCGGCCATAAATGAGCGACGATTGAGGTAGACCTGCTCAGGCGTGATCTGGGAGGGGGGGATGTCCGACGGATGGCGTATCAGCATGGCTTGTCGACCCTCTTGCGCGCTCGCAGCTAGGTATTGGACGCACATTTCCCGGGAACGTTACACGCCTAGTGCTTTTTAGCCGCTGCCTCACGAAACAAACAAGGCGCCGAAGCGCCTTGTGAGTACGGAAATGCGCAACAGCACTCAGCGGTGTCGCGACTTGCGGGCAAAATACATGACCGGCCCCGAAGCAGCATAGGCAAAGAAGCCGCCTAGCAGTACCAGTGCGGGATATTGGAATACCACCACGAACAGCAACACGACCAATAACAACGCGACAAACGGCACGCGCCCCTTGAGATCAATGGTCTTGAAGCTGTAATAGGGAATATTGGTAATCATCAACAGGCCAATGACGACCGTCACGACCGCACAGATCAAGGCCAGCAGGCGGCTGGGCTCCAGATTGCTGCCGTCCTCGGTAAAAAACCACACCAAACCAGCCACCACCGCAGCTGCGGCGGGACTCGCCAGGCCCGTGAAAAAGCGCTTGTCGGCCACCGCAATCTGGGTGTTGAAACGCGCCAGACGCAAGGCAGCACATGCGGTGTAGATGAAGGCCGCCGCCCAGCCCAGCTTGCCCAGGGTGTCGAGGCTCCAGCTAAAGGCCAACAGGGCCGGCGCCACACCGAAGGACACCACATCGGCCAGGGAGTCGTACTCGGCGCCGAAGGCACTTTGGGTATTCGTGAGACGCGCCACACGGCCATCCAACCCATCCAGGATCATGGCGACAAAGATGGCGATAGCGGCCTTTTCGAAGTGGCCATTCATGGCGGAGATGATGGCAAAAAAACCGCAGAACAGTGCCCCGGTGGTAAACAGGTTGGGCAACAGATAAATTCCACGGCGACGCACAGGCTTGCCTTCTTCGTGCACTTCTTCTTCGTGCTCACCGACGGGGCCGAAGGGTTGTTCCGGGTCAACCTGGGGCTGTTGTGAGGATTGTTCCACGTCCATTCTCAGTATCCAGCGAGTTTTGAGTTATCGATGATAAAGCAGCCGGGGCCGCCGCACCACCCAATGGCACTCGCCGTCACCCTATGGAGCCCGGGGCTCCAGCTGCGGATTCCCAGAAGGCTGACACCAGCGGGCTTTTCAACCTCCGCGCTAACGCACAGAGACCAATGGCGTAGGGTTCGAGTTGCGGCGCTTGTGCAATCACTTCAACGGAAGCCTGGAACGGGCTGTTATTGAGCACCAACTCTGGCACCACCCCCACCCCAAAACCAAGGCTAACCATGCTGACAATGGCCTCGTGCCCGGCCACCTGTGCATACAGGCGAGGCTGAATGCCGTGGGCGCCAAACCAAGCCTCGGCGCGCAGGCGCGACAAACCACGCTCCGCCAGAATCATCGGAATTTGGGCCCAGTCGATGTCTTCTCCCCTGGCCAACTCGCGCACAGGGCCGTCTGCCTTGGGCGCGATGAACAATAAAGGAGAGCGCAGCAGGGTGAGAAACTCTACGGCATCAGGCAGGGGTTCAGGCCGTACAGCAATGGCCAGATCATCCTCCCCTGCCTGCACTCTGGACAAGCCCTGGGCTTCATCCCCGGTGTGCAACTTGAGCTCGATGCCAGGATAGCGGCGGCGAAATTCGGCCAGCAGCGGCGCCAGCACGGCGTGACTGGCCGTCACCGAGCCATAGAGCCGCAACTCTCCCGCCAGCGACCCCGCCTGCTTCAGCCCCGACTCAAATTCACCCCACTGATCGAGCCAAGCCCCCAGGAAGGCCTGTAACTGCACGCCCTGGGGCGTGAGGGCCACACTGCGCTTGTCGCGCTCGAAAAGACGCTGCCCCAAGTGCTGCTCCAGTCGTTGCACGCACCGGCTGAGCGCCGACGGGCTCATATGCGCGACCTGGGCGGCACGACCAAAATGCAGTGTTCCCGCCAACAGGCGGAAGATTTCCAGATCGCGCAGCTCCATGGGACACCTTTATTGCACACAGTGCAACACAGTATTCCACTTATTTCATTTTACGCAACACCGACATTAGCCTAAGCTTAGCGCCCATCAATGGTCAGCAATTGCACAACAGGAGCAATGCAATGAACTACTTCAACACCCTGCCGCTGCGCGTTCAGCTCGAAGAGCTGGGCAAGTGCCGTTTCATGGACAAGTCCGAGTTTGCCAATGGCTGCGACTACCTGAAAGGCAAAAAAGTGGTGATCGTGGGCTGCGGCGCCCAGGGTCTGAACCAGGGTCTGAACATGCGCGACAGCGGCCTGGACGTATCCTACGCCTTGCGCGCTGACGCCATTGCCCAGAAGCGCCAGTCCTGGAAGAACGCCACCGACAACGGCTTCAATGTCGGCACTTATGAGGAACTCATCCCCTCCGCCGACCTGGTCTGTAACCTGACCCCCGACAAGCAACACACCAGCGTGGTCAACGCGGTGATGCCGCTGATGAAGCAAGGCGCCACCCTGGCTTACTCCCACGGCTTCAACATCGTTGAAGAAGGCATGCAGATCCGCAAGGACCTGACCGTGGTAATGGTTGCGCCCAAGTGCCCCGGCTCAGAAGTTCGCGCCGAGTACGTGCGTGGCTTCGGCGTGCCCACCCTGATCGCCGTACACCGTGAAAACGATCCCAATGGCGACGGCCTGGATATCGCCAAGGCCTATGCGGCGGCCACCGGTGGCCACCGCGCGGGCGTGCTGGAAAGCTCCTTCATCGCGGAAGTGAAGTCCGACCTGATGGGCGAGCAGACCATCCTGTGCGGCATGCTGCAGACCGGC
>CAZYQX010000084.1:0-4347 GCA_964649985.1 uncultured Pseudomonadales bacterium
CCCAGGCCCTGCAGCAGGCCTCGCGCATCACCTTGGCCCAACAGCCGGCGCTGGCCCAGCCGCCACTCCCCGGCCGCCAGCAGCTGCAGGTGCACAGCCGGCGCGGGCTGAGCCTGCTGGCGGTGGATCAGATCCGCCTGCTGCAGGCGGATCAGAAATACGTCAGCGCCTGGCTGCCGGAGGGCGAGGTGGTGCTGAGCGAATCACTCAAGGAACTGGAGGACGAGTTCGGCCCGCGCTTCCTGCGCATCCATCGCAATGCCCTGGTGGCGGTGGCCTATATCGACGGCCTGGAACGCACGGCGGAGGGTGAAACCCTGGTGCGCCTGAAGGGCATCGACACGCGCCCCCAGGTCAGCCGGCGCTGCCTGACCCAGCTGAAGGAGTGGCTGGCCAGGCAGTGAACGCCGTGCCACGAGATTGTCACACACCGCCATTAATGTGGGCGCTCCTTGCATACGAGATACGTGCATGCGTCGCCCTGATTTCGCTCGCTCCAGGCTCCGAGGCCCGCTAAAACGCATCAGCCGACTGCTGCCCGTGCTGCTGTTGCTGGGCGGCGCAAGCTGGCTTAGCCTGCCAGGCAATGCCGCCACTGGCCGCGGTCTGCTGGCGGATTATGCCCTGGATGGCCAGCGCCAGATCCTGGAAGGCATGGATCGCAACGCCTCTGGCATCACCTATCACCCCGGCCGAGACAGCCTGTTTGTGATCCGCAACACGCCCGCCACGCTGTTCGAGTATCGGCGCGACGGCCAGCTGCTGAGGCAGATCGCGCTTCAAGGCTTCACGGACACCGAAGGCATCGCCTACATCGACCACGATCGCTTCGCCATCGTCGAAGAGAGCATCGCCACGCTCACCCTCATCACTATCGGCCCGAGCAGCGAGCAGGTGCGCAAACAGGACGGCCGGAGCTTGTCGCTGGCCTTGCAACCGGGCGGCATGGGCAATACCGGCCTGGAGGGGGTGGCGGTCGATGTGAAACAGGACCTGATCTACCTGGTGAAAGAGAAATCACCGCGTGCGGTTTATGCCGTTAGGGGCATGTTGCGCTCGGGGAGCAGCTTGCAGCTGAGTTCACCGTGGGATCTGCAGCGCGAAGCATCCGGCATGGACGACGTGAGTGAGGTAGCCATCGCCCCCGGCTCGGGCAACCTGCTGATGCTGAGCGACGAATCAAGCCTGATCGCGGAATTCCTGCCCAGCGGCACCCGCGTTGCCAGCACACCGCTGCGCAATCCCGGCGGCATTTGGCCTCGCGGCCTGCCCCAGGCAGAGGGCATGGCCTTCGACCCGCAGGGCACACTGTATGTGGTGAGCGAACCCAATCTGCTTTATCGCTTCCCGCCTGCGGCTATGCAGCTGGCCTCTGCACCCCCCTGAGCCGCGCCAGGCTTAACACGCCAGCACACAGCAGATGCAGTACCGCCGGCAGCAGGCCTGCGGCAAATCTCAAGCGCCTGAGGAGTCTATGACAGCGTGCATATGTGCACGCGCACAGCCTTAATATCCCGCCTCAATGCGCTGGTATTCGCCGTTGGCCTTGATGATTTCGAGCCCTTCATCCAGCTTTTTCATGTAGTAATCGGCATCCGGATGCGCCTTGGAAAATGCCACGTAAGTGGGTAGCTCGCTGGACACAAATGCCGGCACAATTTTATCGTTCAGCTTTGCCTTGCTGATCAATACCTTGGCCGTTTTTTCCGAGGCCAGCATCGCGTCTATACGCCCCTCAAGCAGTTTTTTGATGTTTTGTTCATTGGATCTCACACACTGTTTGTCGATGCGTGTGTTATTGGAAAACTCATCGCCGTATTCATAGCCGATGACGCAGCCGATGCGCTGCCCCTGCTGCAGCGCTTGCCCGCTTTTCGCCTGCAGTGGCCGGCTGGCCATCACATAGTAAATCTCCCTTGAAACGAGCAGCGGATGCTTGCCCCATTTGAATTTTTTATCGTTGTTTTGTTGCCTGGAGACATTGAATCCCCCCACCCACTCACCGGCCTCCAGCTCGGCCATCACTCTGGCGTAGGGGCGCACCGCAAAACGCACATCAATGCCCACCGCTCGGTAGGCCGCCATCACCAGCGCGTTGCTCATGCCGCTGCCATCGGCGTTGGAGTAGGGAGGCCAGTCATCTTCGGCGGCCAGCATGAGCGTTTCCGCCGGCGCAATTTGCGCGAAGAACACGAGAAATAAAAAACACGCTCTCAATGCGATATTCATCTGCATCTACCTGCTCCGCACATCCTCGCGCAGTTTGAACACGCCCAAATGATCACGGATCTCCTGCGCCTTGGCGTTAAGCTCCTCGGAAGCCGCCGCCAGCTCCTCGGAGGCCGCCGCATTCTGCTGCACGGCGGCATCCAGTTGGGTGATGGCGGTGCTGATTTGCTGGGCGCCGCTGGCCTGCTCGCTGGAAGCTGCGGAGATTTCCTGCACCAGGTCTGAACTGCGCCCGATACCCGGCAGCATCTTCTCCAGCAAGCCCCCAGCCTGCTCCGCAATGTCAACGCTGCGCCCCGCCAGGGCCGAGATCTCGGCGGCGGCGCTCTGGCTGCCCTCCGCCAGCTTGCGCACCTCGGACGCCACCACCGCAAAGCCACGGCCGTGTTCGCCCGCCCGCCCCGCCTCGATGGCCGCGTTGAGCGCCAGCAGATTGGTGCGGTAGGCGATCTCCTCGATCACGCCGATCTTGCCGGCGATGGCCTTCATGGCGGCCACCGTCTCACTCACGGCCTGGCCGCCGGCCTCGGCGTGCTGGCGCGATTCCAGCGCAATGCGCTCGGTGATCTTGGCGTTGTCGGCGGTCTGGCTGATGGAGCTGTTCATCTCTTCGATGGTGGCCGAGGTCTCCTCCAGGCTGGCGGCAGACTCTGCGGCCGCCGTGGAGACGCTCTGGGCACTGGCGCTGACCTGGCTGGAGGCCGCCGCGCATTCGTTGGCCGCGCCGCGCACCTCGTGAATGATGTCGTGCAGCTTGGCAATGAAGGTGTTGATGCTGCCACACAGGTCGCCGATCTCGTCTTGCGAGTGGATGGCAATGCGCTGGGTGAGGTCGCCCTCCCCCTCGGCGATATCGCGCATGCGCAACATGGCGGCGTTGATCGGCTGCAGGATGGCCCGCATCACGAAGGCCACCAGAATCAGGGTCAGCAGCAAGGCACCCCCCGCTATGCTCCAGAACAGCCGCGCCACTTGCTGCTTGTTGGCGGCATTTTCCGCCGCCGTGCGGGCGGCGATGTCCTGGCCGGCCTTGTCGATGGCCGCCATGGCCGGCTCCAGTTTGTGGATGGCCGCGCGCATGCGCTCGGTGCCGGTGGCGATGCCTTGCTGTGCCGTCACTACCGCAGTGAAGGCTTCCCGGTAGGTGTTCATGGCCTGGTCGATGCGTTTGATGTCCCCCGCATCCAGCTTGCTGGCCTGCAACAGGGCATCGAATTCCTGGTGGCGCTTGAGCAGGTCGTCAACGTATTTCTGATCCAGCCGCGCCAGATAGTCCTTCTCGTGGCGGCGCATCATCAGCAGTTTGATGGTCATGGCCTCGTTGGTCTTGCCCTTGAGGATGCCCTCCACCTCGTGCACCGCCGCGCGCAGCTCACCCAACTTGCCAGACTTCTCATCCAGCCCGGCGGCAATCTGCTGCTGGGCCAGCGTGTCGAAGGCCTCCGCATAGGTGACCAGATGCGCCTTGGCGGTCATCGCCTGCTGCTTGATGGCTTCGTCCTCCAGCAGGTTATCCAGCGCCATGAAGTCGCGCTGGGTATCTTCCATGGCGGCCATGTGTTGTTTCAGATATTTCTCGTCCTTGCGCAGCAGAAAATCCTTCTCCTGCCGTCGCAGCTCCAACACATCCGCGCCAATATGGGCGATGATCAGCTCGGTCTGCAGCTGCTTCTCACCATGTGCGGCCGCTTGACGAGACAACCGGTCTGCCGCCAGATGCGCCACCACCAAGGCCGATAGTGATAGCGCCATGATGGCCGCCACCAAGCTCAGCTTGGCCTTTACGCTTAGTCGATTGAGCAACCACATGGAACGCCTCCGTGGCGTGAAGGACAGGCACGCATGCTTAAAAACTAGTCAAGCGGGTACGCTTTCACTAGCGCATCGTTAGATCATGTGGACATATAACTAGCCGTATTAAGTGTCTAAGCAAATCTATCCCTTAGGATCTATAAGGCGATTGCCGCCCACTCATCCTGCCCGGCGTGCGTGGTAGAATTCCAACTTTTGACCGAGCACCCCACCATGGCGAACTCCCCCCTGCGCATCGCAACCCGCAAGAGCCCCCTGGCCCTGTGGCAAGCCGAGCACGTAAAGGCTGGCGTGGAGGCCAAGCAC
>CAZYQX010000085.1:0-4011 GCA_964649985.1 uncultured Pseudomonadales bacterium
AACAGCAACAGCAACAGCAACAGCAACAGCAACAGCAACAGCAACAGCAACAGCAACAAGAGTCTGCGCAGGCTGGCGACCCGCAACAAGCCGCGCGCGATAAAAATCAGTCCGCACCGCCGCCACAGGCCGCCGACGATAAAGCGGCCGAGCCCAAACCCGAAGCGCCCGGCGAAAAGAAAGAGCAGCAAGCGCCGCCGTCGAAAGCCGATGGTGAGCGCGCCGGCAGCGACAAGCCCGAGCAACAGGCAGCGCCGCAGGATGCCAAGCAGGCATCACCAGAAAAGCCCGACGCCGAACTACAGCAATGGCTGAAACAGATTCCCGATGACCCGTCGACACTATTGCAGCGAAAATTCCGCTATGAGCGGGAGCACAGCCCAGAACCCGAAGCGCCCGAAGATGGGCGCCCCATGTGGTAAAAAAATGCACAACAGGATGGATATGCGGCGTTTTTCACCCATGACAAAAATGATTGCCCTCATGCTGCTGTTTACCGCAGCGCTGGCCCATGCCGCACCGCTGGCCAGTGTAGATCGCAGCCAGATCGGCCCGGACGAAACCATCACCCTCAGGATCAGCGACAGCGAAAGCGCATCCGCCCCGGACTTGTCACCGCTGGAGCAGGATTTCGACATCCTCCGCCAGAGCAGCAGCCGGCAGATCAGCATCGTCAACGGCAGCACCCGCCGCAGCACCGAGTGGCAGATCACCCTGGCGCCCAAGCGCAGCGGCCAGCTGCAAATCCCGCCCATCGACGTCGGCAATGGCCGCACCCAAGCCCTGCTGCTCACTGTCAGCGAGCAGCCCGCCGCCAGCGACAGCCACAACGCACTGGCCTATATCGAAACCGATCTGAGCCAGCATGAAAGCCTGGTGCAGGCGCAAACCCTGCTGACCCTGCGCATTTATCTGGCCACGGCTTCCGACAATCTGGAGCTGGAAGAACTCAAAATCGACCATGCCGTGGTACAGAAACTGGAGCCCCGCCAATACCAGAAGCGCCAGCAGGACAGGGTCTACAACGTGATTGAAGTGCCCTTCGCCATCTTCCCCCAGCGCCCGGGCACGCTGCAGATTCCGGCCCTCAAGCTCAGTGGCGCACTGCTGACCGCCCCGCAGGATTTCTGGGGCCAGACCCGCGCCCAGCGCCTGCGCCTGCAAAGCGACCCACAGATACTCAAGGTACAGCCCGCCCCCGCAGGCATCAGCGGCGCCTGGCTACCGGCCAGGGAGGTGGAACTTGAGCAGCAACTCTCCACCGAATCCGGCCAGACCCTGCACGTGGGCGACACCATCACCCGCCGCCTGAGCCTGCGCGCCGAAGCCGCCCTGCTGGCCAACCTGCCCGACCTCGCCACGCCGACCATCGCCCATGCCCGGCAATATCCGGAACCCGCCAAGGACGAACAGGTGGAAGGGCAGGATGGCATCGTCGCCAAGCGCGTGCTGACCACTGCCATCGTCGCCAGCGAGCCAGGCGAACTCGAACTGCCCCCGCTGGAAATCAGCTGGTGGGACACCAAGCAACAACAGCTGCGCCGCGCCAGCGTGCCCGGCGCCCGTTACCAGGTACTGCCCGCCGAGGGCAGCCAGGCGACACACCAGGTGGGCAGCCCCTCCCCCTTGGCACAGCCCGCAACCGCCAGCACAGCTGGCGCCAGCAGCCCCAGCGACAGCCGCTGGCAGTGGCTCACGGGCCTGTTCGCCAGCCTGTGGCTGCTGACCCTGGGCGCCTGGTTCATGGCCCACCGGCGCCAGCCGGCAACAGAAGCCGCCCCCGTGCCAGCGCGACCGGCACCGGCCGCCCAGCTGCAGCAGGCCATCACCGCCGCCAAGCGCAACGACGCCGCCGCCACCCGCCAGGCATTGCTGCACTGGGCCTCGCAGCAATGGCCCGCCCAACCCGCCACCCTACAGTTGATCGCCGACCAGCTGCAGCAAACGGAGTTGGCTGCCGAACTCAGTGCACTGGATCAACATCTGTATGGCGCCACACCACAAGGCTGGCGCGGAGAGGCCCTGGCCAAGGCCCTCGGCAGCCTGCCTGCACGGCACAGCCGTGAGAAGAAAGAAGCGCTCGGGGCGCTTTATCCGGGCGGGTGAGGGCCCCCGCCAGGCGACGGCCCATCGCGCCATACCAACCCTCGCCGCAGCTGCAGCGGGGCACCGATAGGGACACCTTTTTTGCCCTGCGCGTTGCGCGCATGGCGGAGAACCGGCGAGACAACACCTGCGACGGCGCGCCGCCGCCCATAAGTGTCTCGCGCCGAATTCAGGCCAGCAGGAACGCCTTGGCCACCCATACCAAGAGCATCGCCATCACCCCCGCCAGCGCATCGTCCAGCATGATGCCCAGCCCGCCGTGCACCTTGCGATCCGCCCAGGACACCGGCCAGGGCTTGGCGATATCGCACAGCCGGAACAGCGCGAAGGCCGCCAGCCACCAGCGCCAGTCCTGCGGGCACACGCCCAGCACGATCCACATGCCGATAAACTCGTCCCAGACGATGGCCGGGTGGTCGTGCACCCCCAGCGCCTGTGCACTCAGGCGGGCGCACCACACCCCCAGCCCGAAGCCGATCAGCACCACGCCCCAATAGGCCAGCGGCGACAGGTGCTGCAGCCACAGCACGAAGGGCAGCATGGCGGCCAGGGAGCCCCAGGTGCCGGGTGCCGGGCGCAACAGGCCGCTGCCAAAACCGAAGGAGATCAGGTGAGCGGGGTGCACCAGCAAGGCCGGGGGTACGCGGGGGGGATGGGCTTTATCCGAAGTGCTCATAGCCAGCTCGTTGCAGGGTGATGGGGTGCCCGGCGCGATCCAGACAGTGCACGCCGCTGCCTGCCCTCACCTCGCCAATGCAGGTGAGGGGCAACTGCAACTGGCGCGACAAGGCCGCCAGGATGGCGTCGCTGCCCGGGGGCACACAAAAACAGAGTTCATAATCGTCGCCGCCGGCCAGGGCAAGCGCCAGCGCCTGCGACTCACCGACCTCGGCCAGCAGGGCCGGGGCGAGCGGAATGGCCTCGGCCTGCAGCCGCAAGGCCACGCCGCTGCGCTCGGCGATGTGGCCGGCGTCGGCCAGCAGGCCATCGGAGATATCCACCGCCGCCGTGGCCAGGCCGCGCAGGGCCAGGCCCAGGGCGAGCCGCGGCTGTGGCCGCAGGTAGCGCTGCAGCAACGCCTGCTGGCCAGCCGTATGCTCAGCCGCGCCCAGCAGCGGCAGTGCCGCGGCGGCCTCGCCGGTGCAGCCGGAGAGGTAGACCCGATCCCCCGGCCGGGCACCGGCGCGGGTGATGGGTTGAATGGCCGGCGCCGCCCCCATCACCTGCAGGGTGATGGTGAGCGGGCCGGCGGTGGTGTCGCCCCCCACCAGCCGCAGGCCCCAGGCCTCGGCGCCGGCCCGCAGCCCGCGGGCGAAACCTTCCAGCCATGCCGGGTCTGCTGCGGGCAGGCTGAGAGCCAGGGTAAACCACAGCGGCTCGGCACCGGCCGGGGCCAGGTCGCTCACCGCCGCCGCCAGCGCACGCCAGCCGAGGTGTTCAGGGTCGATATTGGGCAGGAAGTGGCGGCCGGCCACCATGGTGTCGATGGAGGTGGCCAGCCACTGGCCGGGGGGCAGCGACAGCAGCGCGCAATCATCGCCCACGCCCTGCTCCACCCCCGGGCGCAGCGGGCCGAGGTCGGCAAAATAACGGCGGATCAGCTCAAACTCGCCCAGCGCCATGCGTCACCCCAGCGCCCGGCGGCGGCCGCTGCGCGACAGCAGCAGGCCGAGAAACACCAGCAACAACACCGCCATGCCCAGCACGGTCCAGGACAGGGCACCCTTGCCGTGGCCGGAAGCCCACAGCCAGCCCAGCAGGCGGTACAGCTGAAAGCCGCCCAGCAACATGCCCAGCCACCAGCCCAGCGCCCAGCCGCGCCACAGCAGCACCGCCAGCAACAGCGACAGCGCCGGCACCAGCCAGGCGGCCAGCGGAAAGAAATGCAGGCTGAAAGCGTGAGCA
>CAZYQX010000086.1:0-3697 GCA_964649985.1 uncultured Pseudomonadales bacterium
TCAGCCACTGCTCGAGGCCGGAGTGTCTGTCAGCCGTATCGCGGCCCGCTACAGCGTCGAGAGTGAACAGCATTCAGCTCAAGCCCCGTTGGCATCATTAGCACCAGAGACTTGGAAGCGTGTCCGTGTTGGCTCAACCGTTGAGGTGTCTGTGCTTGTCAGGCCCGGAGACGAAAAGCGCCACCAAGAATTGCTAGATCGTCTCGCAGCAGTGGCCATTCAATTCATGGCATCAGAACACTAGGGGCGTCGCCTTCCACACGTCCTGCGCCAAAGCTATAAGCCTTGCGTTCCGCTTTTCAATGTCTGCCGCCTTCCACTCTAGAGAGGGCCGACCGCTTGGCTTTGAACCGGGAAATGGATGTGTTCTGCCCGGCATCGGTCAGATGCCACCGGACTACGAGTTGGCGGCCAACCGTGTGTACCAAGCAAAGTTTCCCGGAAGCAACCGTAGCCCAGAAGAGCTGAAAGTATTTTGATGACAGTAACTTAGCGAAGTTTACTGAAATCGGTCAAAGCTGATGACTGTACTGCTGGTGTACCAATGATCAGGGGCCGCAATCCACTTATAGACGCGTCGACTCGCCCAAACAACAAACGGCCCCGCACCTCGATTTCGCCCGTGTGGACGCTCAAAGCAACTTGGCGAACGCCGGCTTATAGTTGTGCCGGACTGATACAGTAAGCGGGTTTGTCTTGGCCACGAAACACGCCGCCATGAAGCCTTGTATTGTCGGAGTTCGCGCTGCTGACGCAGCCAAACCAACGGCCATCCGAAAGCCGTGTCCAACTGTGTGGTTCCCGTCAATGGCCACGCTGGCCGCAGTTTTGTCGGAAGACAACCGTGCGCTGCTTCGACTGATCCAGCAAGCAAAGCCAAAGACCATGACGGAGCTTGCCGCGCTGTCGGGGCGACAGGTCCCCAATCTCTCGCGCACGCTCAGAACGATGGAGAGATACGGACTGGTGGCATTGACAAAAAGTGCGAGACAGACCCGCCCCACCGTACTGGCCACCGAATTCCTGGTGGTGCTGGATTGATCTGCACGGATAACAAGAACCAAGGAACAGACTGAACGATGCCGTCCACCAAACTTACTCTCGCCCGGCTGGAAAGCCTACTGCTGACCGCATGTGACGACCTGCGCGGCAACATGGATGCCAGCGAGTACAAGGAATACATCTTCGGCATGCTGTTCCTGAAGCGCGCAAGCGATCTGTTTGACCAACGTCGCGCCGAGATCCGCGAGGAAGGTGCACGCCAGAACGCCAGCCAAGAAGACATCGACTACAGCCTCGAAGACCCCGATCAGTACTCGGGCAAATACTTCTACGTGCCGCCACGCGCCCGCTGGAATGACCCGTGGGTGGATGAGTCGGGCAACCAGCAGCCTGCACTCAAGCACGTCAAGGAAAACGTGGGCTCCACGCTCAACAAGGCACTGGAAGCCCTGGAAGAAGAAAACGCCGACGCCCTGCAGGACGTACTCAAGGGCACCATCAACTTCAACCGCAAGATCGGTCAGAACACGCTGGATGATGACACTCTGGTCGACTTCATCCAGAACTTCGAAAAAATCCCGCTGCGGGATGACGATTTCGAATTCCCCGACCTGCTCGGTGCCGCCTACGAATGGCTGATCAAGCACTTTGCCGATTCGGCGGGCAAGAAGGCGGGCGAGTTCTATACCCCGGCCGAGGTGGTCCGCATCTGCGTCGAAATTTGCGACCCCAAGGAAGGCATGAGCGTGTACGACCCGACTGTTGGGTCGGGCGGCATGTTGATCCAGGCCCGTGACTACCTACGCGAATGCGGAGCCGATGCCGCCGAGTTGTCGCTCAACGGGCAGGAAAAGATGGGCACCACCTGGTCCATCTGCAAGATGAACATGCTGCTGCACGGCATCTCGCACGCCGACATTCGCAACGCCGACACCCTGGCCGACCCGCAGCACAAAGACGAAAACAACGAACTGCGCCGCTTTGACCGTGTGCTCGCCAATCCGCCCTTCAGCCAGAACTACGCCAAGACCAAATCCAAGGACGACGGCAGCGGAGCGAAGAAAAAAGAACCCATCGCCTACCCCGGGCGCTTCCACGTCTGGATGCCGGAAAAAGGCAAAAAGGCTGACCTCATGTTCGTGCAGCACATGCTGGCCGTGCTCAAGAGCAATGGCCGCATGGCCACCGTGATGCCGCACGGCGTGCTGTTCCGTGGTGGTGAAGAGCGCGAGGCACGCCAGTATTTCATCGACCGGGGTTACCTCGAAGCTGTCATCGGCCTGCCCAGTAACCTGTTCTACGGGACCGGCATCCCGGCGTGCATCCTGGTGCTGAACAAGGAAGGTGCCCAGCAGCGCGACCACGTGCTTTTCATCAATGCCGACCGCGAATACCGCGAGGGCAAGGCGCAAAACCATCTACGGCCGGAAGACATCGACAAGATCGTGCACGCTTATCGCGCCGGGCAGAACATCGACGGTTACGCCAAACGGGTGCCGGTGGCCGACATCAAGGCGGAAGACTACAACTGCAACATCCGCCGCTATGTGGACAACGCCCCGCCGCCGGAGCCGCACGACGTGCGTGCCCATCTGCACGGCGGAGTGCCGGTCACTGAGATCGATGCCCTGGGCCATTTCTGGCAGAACTACGCCGGCCTGCGCGAAAGCGTCTTTGTGCCCCGTTCCTTGGCAACACACGGCATCTGGTATGCCGACTTCGCCGGCCCCCTGTCGGACAAGCGTGACATCGCCCCGCACATCAACAGCCACACCAGCGTCACGCAGCGCCACGCCCAGTTCTTGACCGATCTGGCCGAATGGTGGCAACAGCACCTGCCCATCATCGAAGCGCTGGCGCCGGATGCGGACAATCAACACGCCACCGGCCGCAACGTCTACGCCGTTCGCGCCACGTTGCTGGACAGCATCGAGCGCACGTTCGCAGGCCAGCATCTGCTCAACCGTTATCAGGTACGTGGCGCGTTCGCCAACTACTACAAAGGGCTAGTGTCCGATTTCAAATCCATCGCGGCCAGCGGCTGGGGCCCGGAGCTGATTCCAGATGAAGACATCCTGCAAAGCCAGTTCCCCGAGGTGCTGGCCGAGCTCGAAACCCAGCACGCCCGCCTGGCCGAGCTGCAAGCTCTGTTCGCCGCCGCCAGTGAAGAGGATTTTGAAGACACTGACGACACAGGGGTGCTGCCTGCCGATGAGGTGAAAACCCTCAAGGACGAACTCAAGGAAGCCAACGCCGAATGGAAGGCCCAGCTCAAGACGCTCAAGGGCGCCGTGGGTGACTTGTTCACCGAGATCAAAGTGGCTGGGCGTTTGCCCAAGGGCACGGACAAGGCGCACCACTGCAGCGATGGCTTCACTGCCAAGCAGGCCCAGTTCGCCAACGGCCAGCGCGTCCTCGATCTCGCCGCCTCTGTCGGCCACGCTTCCACGTTCGCTTCAGTGATCGAAGCCGCCATGGCCGCTGGCCAGCAGGCCAGGGCCACCGCCGAACGCATCGAAGCCAAGCTGGCAACGCACAAGGCGCTGGAAGATGAAGCCAAGACGCTGAAGGCCGCCATCAAATCCACCGAGGCCAAGAAGGACGAACTGGTGGAACAGGCGCGCCTGAAGATCAGCAAGGACGAGGCACGGCAGGTCATCATTGAACGTCTGGGCAAGCTGCTGTTCGAGAGCTA
>CAZYQX010000087.1:0-3560 GCA_964649985.1 uncultured Pseudomonadales bacterium
GAGGCGCAGCAGTTGCGCTACTGGGCCTTGGCCGCCAATGCCAAAGGCCGTTTCTCGCGGGGTTCCAGTGAGACCATTCTGGATCAGGATTTGGCGACCATCCGCAATGGCGGCGGCGTCAATGAACTGATCGACCGGTTGCGTCTGCAGTTCGGCCGCCTTGACATCACGCCGGAAGAGCTGGAGGGGCGCAACCAGCGCAGTGCGCTGTTCAAGACCATGTTCCTGGCATTTCGTGCGGCCGGCGCCAAGGATTGGCGCAGCCACCTGGCCATTGCTCTGGACCACTCGGGCAGTCAGCACCGCTTGCAGTTTCATCACATTTTCCCCAAGGCATTGCTGCGCGGCAGCTACACCCCTCGCGAGGCCGACGACATCGCCAACCTGGCTTTCATCGGCGGCAAAACCAATCGTGCGATCAGCGACAAAGCGCCTGTGACCTACCTGTTGCCGCTGGTGGCACAGCACGGTGCAGCACCATTCGCCGCACAGTGCATCCCGGTGGAGGAGGAACTGTTGGCACTGGATCACTACAAGGCGTTCTTGCAAGAGCGCCGTAAACGAATCGCGGCGGCACTGAATGCTTTCATCCATGCGGTCGCTTGAACTGTCAGCGCCACCTTGTTGCCACACGGTGACCCACATGTCGCCACAATGCTGCCGCCATGTTCAACACAATGTTGCCACGCTGTTCACCACATTGACGCCACTTTGTGCACACAGTGTTGCCACCATGCCTGACACATTCCGGCCGGGACGCAGCCCGAGAGTCGCTTGTCCCCAGCACGATGAGCAGATTCTTTGTGCTGGCTCTCGAGAGCACAAAGAATGTGGCCGCTGGGCTCGATTTCGCCAGAAATCGGGCGCGGCGGCGTGGGGACAACGAATGGTCGATGCGTCCAGCCTGCACCTTATGAAACCCCGCTGCGGCCATGCGCCGGGTTGCCGCCCTGTGCGGCTGGCGGGTGAGAGCATGCCGCACAGGGCATGCCTGCTCGGTGGTGGGAGACTGAACTGACATGGCCAACCCTCGCTCGCTGGTCTACGCGCTTTACACCCATTGGGACACCGTGGAGCTTTTGGTGCGGCTGTCGCGCGAGTTTGCCGTGCTGACCAGCGATCAGGTGTTGAACGGTATTGCCAAGGTATCCGGGCAACGGGATGCCGAAACGCAGGGCGCGGTACTGCGTGCCCTGGTCAATGCGGACATCCTGCAAACCTTGCCGCGCAGCAGCGATTTGCAGCTCAATGCCTATGTGCTGGAGTTCGTGCGCGGCCTCACCCGTGAACATGAGCTGGGCCTGGCTGCCGTACTGCAGGCGCGTGTTGCGGCCATCCGTGAAGCCACCGAAGCACTCAATGAAGGGATGCTCGGGGCCGACATGGATCGCGCGCGCGGAGCCGCCAACAAGCTGGCAGAACTCTTCCGCCAGATCAGTCTGCAGCTCGATTAGGACCGGCACGCGCTCTTTGAACTGGCGGAAAACGCCAAAAGCGCCGACAGCAGCATGCCGATCAGCCAGCGCTACCGCGAGGTGCTGGAAGCCTACGATCATTATGTGGAGCCGATGAACCAGATGATGGACAGCGGCTCGCAGGGTACCTTTTATCCCTATCTGGAAGAAGCGGAGCGTGCGCTCGACTTGAGCCTAGAGCAATTGTCGGTACAGGGTGCGCTCTACTCGCATCGCCTGCAGTTACGTCAGGTGGCGCACCAGGCCAAGGAGCTGCGGCGCTTTGGCCGGCTGGTTGCGCAACAGTGCGCCGATACACTGCTGCCCTTACGCGAAGAGCTGCGTCAGCACAACGCACTGACCAGTGCCATCAGCTTGCTGTTGGGGCAGGTGCGCAAACGCGGCCTGCGTCGCGCACTGTCGCGCCCGGCGGATGAGACCGCACTCCCCGTCTGGCGCAATGAGCGCGGCTTTAAGTTACAGCTGGGTGATGAGGTGCGGGCGGTTATGGCTGCCGCACGCCAGTACCAGCCGCAGGCCGTGGCGTTTCCGCAGGATGAACCTGGTGACGCCATGCAGCTGTTGGAGCTGGTGGACGAGGCCGCTATTCGTGCGCATCTGGCCCGCAGCCTGCCAGTGGAAAATCTGCTCGATTGGCTGCACAGCCATTACGCCCACCTGCAGGATGCCACCCTGCTGCGCCTGTTCCATGACCTGCAACATGAGCCCGGCTGGCAGTTCGAGGCAGCCAGCCAGCCTGAAAAAACCACGCTGCAGACGATTCGCGTCCTGCATCACCCTCACCGCGTGAGTATCCCGCAATGACGATCCCACACGCTCTGGCAGCCGCCCTGTCGCAAATGCCGGCATTGGCCGAGCTGTTCCGCTTGTTTCTCTCCGGCAAACACCTGAATCGAATGGCCGAGCCCGCGCTGTGGGCGGAGCTGGAACAGCATGAGGCCAGCTATGTCGGCTTGTTTGCCGCGCTGGGGTTCGAGCTGCGCCTGGATGCCAGGGGCTTTGCCTGGTTTCACAACAGTGACGCCAACAGCAACATCGGCAAGATCAGCCGCCAGCTGGCCTTGCTGTTCATGGTGATCTTCGATGCTCAAGCCAACGCCGGTAAGGCCCTGCAGCGCTTTACCGATTGGCTGATCGACAGCGCCTGGCTGGCCGAGGTCTACAAGCAACAGCAAGACCTGCTGGATGCCGAGGGCCTCAACCCCGACGCCCTGGTGGAGCTGATGGGCCGCGCCTGCAACCTCGGCTTTGCCGTTCCAGAGCCGGCGGGCTGGCGACTGCTGCCCGCTGTATGCCGTTACCTCGATCATTTCGAAAGCCTGGCGTTGACGGCCAAGACCGATGGCGACGAAGAGAGCACGCCCGCAGCGGAAGACTGGACTGCGGATGCACCAGACGACGAGGAGAACACCTGATGCAGTACGGCTTCCAACGTCTGGTCCTGCTGGGGAGTGCAGGCTACTCGCGCGCCGAGCTGCCGCTCGATGGTGCGGTCTCTCTGGTAGCGCCAAACAATACCGGCAAGACCAGCCTGATCAATGCCCTGCAGTTTCTGCTGATCATCGACCGCCGCCGTATGGATTTTGGTGCCCACGATGTGGACAAGAGCCGGCGCTTCTATTTCCCCAACAACAGCGCCTATGTGCTGCTGGAGGTGTCGCTGCCGGAGTCCGGCACCGTCGTGCTGGGTTGCGTGGGCAAAGGGGTGAGCTTCGAGTACGAGTATTTCGCCTATGCCGGGCCGCTGAAGGTCGAGGAGTTCTGCCTGCCGGATGGCACCTTGGTGGCACAACCGCAACTGGCCAGCCATCTGGCGAGCTTTGGGCGCCGGGTATTCAGCTACAGCAGCAGCGAATTCGCCGACATGATCTATGGCGGACGCAGCCGCAAGCTCGCCAGCCAGCAGGATTTCTGCGTTTTCCGGCTGGAGCACGCCAGCGATGCCAGCGTTTTTCAGCGGGTGCTGACCCGCACGCTGCGCCTGGACAAACTGCGCTCCAGCGAGGTGAAGGACTATCTGCTGCAGATTTTCCGGCGCGATCTGCCGGATGCCAGCATCGACTTCAAGGCGGAATGGGACAAGGC
>CAZYQX010000088.1:0-3542 GCA_964649985.1 uncultured Pseudomonadales bacterium
GTCTGCTGGGCGCTGTGGCCCTGCATAACCCTGTGTTTCGCCGGGTAGGTAGCCACTTGCTGCGTCAGTTCATTCCTGCCCGTTTTCTGCAAGTCTGAGCTTGATCCGGCGCTGCCGGGCCGTTAGCGCACGACCCAGATGTGGCGGGCGACACTGTGTTCGAGGGCGAGTTCGACTTCTTCGGCCAGGATGACCGTCATCGGCTTTTGCTGCAGGACGCGCAAGGGGCGGTTTTCGGCCAGGCCGTAGGCGGTGAGTTGTTCGCGCTGCAAGGCGTCGATTTCATCGCCCAGGCCGGCCAGACGGACTTCTTCGCCGGGGGGAATGAAGGCGAGCGGCAGGCGGGCGTCGTGTTGAGGGCTCATGTCGGTTTACCAGAGGGCGGTCAGGACGAGGTTGCACAGGCCGCCCACCAGGAAGGCGAACGGCACGATGATGGCGAGCATCGCCAGCCCGGTTTTCAGGCCGCGCTCCTTGATCATCATCAGCAGGCTGGCGAAACAGGGAATGAACAGGGTGATGGTGATCATGCCGACAATGGCCTGCACCGGGCTCAAGGCATCGGCCAGCATGAACAGGCCGGTGGCACCGAAATCGCGGCGCAGGAAACCCATCACGAAGGCGGCGGAGGCCTCCTTGGGTAGTCCCAGCCAGCCGCTGACCAACGGTTCGCCGGCTTCGATGATGGCCGGCAGGATGCCGAGCCGGTCGAGCAGATACATCAGGAAAGTGCCGATCAGGAACAGCGGAATGACTTCGATCAGGTACCACTTCAGGCGACCGGCGGTTTTTTTCAGGACGTTGCCGGCAATCGGCAGGCGCATCGGTGGCAGCTCCGTCACCAGGGGAATGCGCCGGCCGGGGACCAGACGGGCGGCCAGGAAACCGCTCAGGAAAAGCACGCCGACCATGGCCAGCGCCCAGACCAGCAGGGCGGAGAAGGAGACGCCGCCAAGCATGCCGAGCACGACCCCCAGTTGGGCTGAACAGGGAATGGCCAGCGCCAGCAGGAAAATGGTGATCAGGCGCTCACGCGGGCTGTGCAGGATGCGGGTGGTGAGCGTCGCCATGGTGACACAGCCCAGCCCCAGCACCATCGGCAGCACGGCGCGCCCGTTGAGGCCCATGCGGGCGAAGATGCGATTGGCAATGACCGACAGGCGCGGCATGTAGCCTGAATCTTCGAGGATGCCGAAAGCAATGAAGAAGGTGCTGACGATGGGCAGGATCAGCGCCAGCGCGTAGGTCATGCCCATGGTCCACAGGCCGTACTGGCCGACCAGCAGAGCGCTCAGCCAGTTGTCGCCGATCTGCGTGGCGACGAAATCGGTGACGGCCGGGTTGAGAATGCCGTCGAACAGGTCTTCCTCCAGCAGGCCGACCAGCGTGGTGGCACCGAAGACGCCGACGAAGAGATAGACCGCGTAAAGCACGCCGAGCAAGATGGGGATACCCCACAGCGGATGCACCACGGCCTGGCCGATGCGCTGCGCCAGCAGCGGTGAGCTGCGTACGGCGCGCTGACTGACGCTGGTGGCGAGTGCGTCGGCGGCTTCGGTGCGCTGGCGGGCGAGCACTCCGGGCAGGTCTTCTTCGGCGCGCAGGCTGGCAGCGCGACGTAGTGCGTCGAGCTGGTCGTAGGCCGGGCCGGCGTGCTGGCGCAACCAGCTGTCCACCTCGGTGTCACTGCCGAGGAAGAGGATGGCGAGGCCACGGGCGGCCAGGCTGGGGTGCGGCGCGTGCGCCGCGATGGCCGCCGCCAGAAGCGTGATTTCTTCTTCCAGTAGCGGGTCGTAATGCAGCAGGGGGTCGGGCACGGCGGCGCGGGCGATGCTGCTGGTGAGTTCGCCCATGCCTTCACCGCCGGTGGCGACGGTGGCCACTACCGGGATGGCCAGCTCCTCCGCCAGAGCCGGAATATCCACCGTCACGCCGCGCGCCATGGCTTCGTCGTGCATGTTCAGGGCCAGCACCATGGGAACGCCCAGTTCAGCTAGGAGCGCGGTCAGGGTCAAGGTGCGGCGCAGGTTCTTGGCGTCCCCCACCTGCACCAGGCAGCGGCTTGTTTCGTTGAGCAAGGCGCGCATGGTGGCGCGTTCATCGTCGCTGCGCGAGGGCAGGGCGAGTACACCGGGCGTGTCGAGCAGCGTGGCGCTGGCATCAAAACGTGCCGGGGCCTGAGTGACTTCGACCGTGGTGCCCGGGTAGTTGGACACGTTGACGTAGGCACCGGTCAGGCGGTGAAAGAGTACCGACTTGCCGACATTGGGATGGCCGACCAGGAGGATGGCCGGAGCGGTGGAGGTGTTCATCAGCTGGGGGCTTTCTGCGCTGCGCAAAGCGCGAGTTGCTGCTGTAGCCAGTGGGCATTGATCTCGCCACTGTGATGGGCACAGCTGTGGCGATGTGCGTTGAGGATGACTGTGTGGGGCAGGGCGCCGCTGCGGTTGCCGAAACGAGCCAGCAGGCCACGCGGTTCGCTGGGGCCGTGCAGGGCGAGTAGAGGGGGGCGCAAGGCGTTCAGGACATGCTCCGGGGCGTTGGCGGTTTCACTCGGACGCTGCAGGGCGATGGTGATGACGCGGGCAGTACCCTGGCTGGCGAGGGCGGCGAGCAGCGGCAGTTCGCGCAGGCAGGGGGGGCAGTCGGCGCGCCAGAAATTGACTACGGTAGGGCGTTCGGGGAGCGCCGCCAGGCGCACGAAGCGGGCGCCATCGGACAGCTCGAAATCGAGTGCCGGCGGCACCCCGGCATGCCCATGAGGACTCAGGGTGAGGGCAAGGACAAGCGCGACAGGAAGCGCTTTTCGGTCGTGGTGCATGCGGTGGCTGGGCAAATTAAAGGCTCAGTTTCAGGCCGCCATATACGAAGCGGCCACGATTTGGCCCCCAGATCTGGGTGACATCGAAGTTGCCGTGGCGATCGACCCACAACATGCTTTCCTTGTCCGACTGCTTGAAATCGGTCAGGTTATCGATACCGAGAAAGGCCGTCCATTGTTTGTTGATGCGATATTCACCCCGCAGGTCGAGCGTCCAGTAGGCCGGGCTTTTGTCCAGCTTGCGCGTGCCGTCGAAGTTGTAGCGTGGGGTGTTGGCGTAGTCGTAAAACTTTTTCAGGTCCATCGGGCCGGTCCAGGTGCCGCGCAGCATGCCAGTCCATGGCCCGCTCTCGTAGTCCAGACGCAGGTAGGCGCGAGTTTCCGGGCGGGCGAAGGCAAGCGTGCCGGGTTCCGTGAAGCGGTATTTGAAGTGTTCCGCCGCAAGCGTGGTTTCCAGTGCCGGGGTCAATTTGTAGGTGAGGGTCAGATCACCACCGACCACGGTGACGGGCTTGTCGGCAGAAGTGAAGATGGTGATGGGCCTGCCTGCGGCGTCGGTGGCGCCGGAATCAAGCAGCGCCATGTTCTTGATGCGGTTGTAATTCAGGGAGCCGACCCAGGCCAGCCGGTCGCCGGCGTAGGACAGCGCATAGGAAGCGGTGTCGGAAATTTCGGCTTCCTTGATCTCGCGCACGATGCGTGAGGTGTCGAGGATGCCGTG
>CAZYQX010000089.1:0-3498 GCA_964649985.1 uncultured Pseudomonadales bacterium
GTGATAGGCCACCTTGTAGATACTCGCCTTGGTCTTTCCTACGATCCACAACTGGGCTGCAATCGCTTGCCCATCGAGGCGTGCGATACCAAGGCGCAACATTCCTTTCACGGCCAGCAGGCGAATCAGCGATGGCACAAAATCCGGATAGGGTTCTGGTTTTTTCCAGCTGGCTGCGTAAACCTCCAGATAGGCTGCGATGCCCTGCTCCAGATCTTCTGCACCAGACACTATTTCCAGCGTTCCACCCCGGGCAAAAAATTCCCGATTGCGACGCTTGATGCTGCTACGCAGGTTGCCGCTGCGTTTGCTTAGATAGTCATCCCAACTACCGTCCACCTTCAAAAACCAGTTGCCGAAGCAGAAGAACGTTAGCGGAACCCAACCCGTTGCACGTAGTTCGTTCAGCAGCGCAGGGTAGGCTGGAGAGTGAGTATCCATCGGGGCAAAGCGCATTACATGGGCGTTGCGGTTATCCCGAGTAGCCGCTGCGAGTAAACGGCCGAGCACCTTTGAATCACAGGCCTCATCCATCAAGGGGGTGTACAAGGAGGTGTAATAGTTGCTCAGCGACTCCAGGGTGCAGACAGCACCTTGCCGGGTCTTGCGCAGGGGCAGAATGGCGGCGGGCTTTCCTTGCTCGGTGGCAAGATAGTAGCGAACGCCAGGGTCATTGGGGAAAACCTGTTTTTGCAGCAAGTCGAACCATTCAAGCGAATCTTCAATGCTTTCATTGGCCCAGAACTGATCGAGTGCAACACCCTCTGCAACCAATTCCCCAACGCTTGCACAAGACGTAACCACCAGCGACGCAAACACCTCGTCAGCGCGGGGCTCAGCGACAGGATTCCCCTGGTTTCGGTATTTCAGCACCTTGAGAAAGGTGTAGGCCAGTACAGCTGCACCGTTGCGGAACAATTGAACGTTATGGATATTGCAACTGAAGCTGGCCCACTCAGCCTGATCCCTGGTTGCGTTGGTGTAGAACTCGATGGTTCTTTCTGGATGCTGATCGAGTTGCCGCTCGATGAGTTGATACAGCATCAGACGGCTAGGTGCGAAACGTGCGAGCCCTTCGTCATAGGTCGTTTTCAGGATGACCTGCATCTGCTGGTTGCCGATAAGCAACCGTGAAGCTGCCAGTTGCCCGCCAATGGTCAGCTCACACACTTCTGCCTGTGACGTGGCGGAAAACCTCGACAGTACTTCCGCGTAAAACTGCCCTTGAAGATTATCAATTGAAACATTGGTTCCTGCTGCGGCCTTCCAGCCAGCCGTTTCCAATTCACCAAAGCGGCGAACCCCATCGGTCATCGCTTCAACAGCATTGAGGCAGGAAAACTCTGAGCGCCCTGCCTCACGCTCCAAGCGATTGCTGTAGCGGCGGATATTGCTGCGGAGGTTCTTTGGACGATGGTTCCAGTACGCTTCGAAGGGGGTGCCAGATTCGACACCTATCGTTCTGGCCTGGGTTGAAATGATCACATCATCGCTGGCACAAGAGAAAGCCGGCGCGTAGCGCGGGTCGATCGCATAAAAATCGATGCTCCAGGCAAAACCGGGGAGCGCTTTCAGCAACTGTTTGAGCAAGCCTGCATCAGCAACCAGAATTGGGGTGATTTGCGCCTGCGCCGGGCGGAAGATCGCCCAACGCCCCATTCCACGTGATTGCAAAATCACGGCACCATTGATGGCCCCCTGCTCACGATGCACACAGAGTATTTCCTTGCCATCGGCAAAATACTTGAGCAGCGGGCCCACGAATCGGCTGTCGTAGTATGGGTGGCTTCCGTACAACGCTGCATTCAAACGATCCCAGTCAGCGGCGTATTGCGCAAAGCTTGCCTGGGCGGGGTAAAACGCCCAACTCACTGCCGCACCCCATTGGAAGATGCACGCAAAACCTTGGTCAGTGCTGCCACAAGCCAGTTCATTTCGTCATCGTTCAATGACTGGTGGCAGGGTAAGTGGAGAAGGTGCAGCCGATAGTCTTGTGCCACCGGGCAGTCGGAAACAGCCATTTCATCCCAACGCCAGACGGGTACGGCAAGTTGTTTCAGCCAGTGGAAATGCGGCATCGGGTGATCGATGTACAGCGGAAACATGTAGGGAACAACGTGTTCTGGTAGTTCAGGGTATAGCGCGTGGCAGTTGGGCAAGCCTTCCACAGCCTGCAGCCAGCGACGGTAGTTGGCCTGGCGTTTGCTGATGATGGCGCAGACCGATTGATGATTGATCAACCAGCGCGAACTCCGAAAAGCGTCGGCACGTTCAAGATCGGGCTGGTATTGCGTGGACTGGGCTGAGCGAATCCGCCGTTGGTCGACACCGGCTTCCGGAAGCTTTCCTGCAACTGATGCGAGTTGCTGATCCAGGCTCTCGATATCGACAGGGCCGACACGTGCTTGGCGAGCCATCTCGAAACAGTGTTTGATGCCACGCAACTCAGCAAGCCAGCTTGCAGCGCGTTGGCTGGCGCCGGCCAGCTTTTTGGGATTCGGCGCATACAGCCAGCCGCCATCGGCACTGGGGAAGAATTTGTACGGGCTGGATGCGACAAAATCGCCTTGCTGCCCAGTTCCCATGGCTTGATAGGGCTCCGCAAACAGGGTGTGAGAACAGTCTTCGACGAAGACTATGCCTCGTCTGTCACACCATTGTTTCAACCCGGAGAAGTCGCGGACAAACCCAAAAAAATGTGTCGCAAGCAGCACTTTGACAGGCTTGTCCGAGCGTTCGAGCAATTGATCCAGCGCTGGAATTATGGGAACCAAGTCGGTGCTCAGCGGGTAGAGCTGCACATCGCTCCCCAGAGCGAGCGCAGGGTCCAGCATGGTTACGCAATGGTAGGCAGGTGCCAGCAGTGCGGAGTTGCCATCCAGACCTGCACGCCGATAGGCTTCACCCAATGCATAGCGGCCTCGGCTGAAGTAGAGGCCCTTCCCTGCCAAGGGCGCTCTACCCGATAAGTGCGTTGAATCGTCACTACCTGAGGGCTCGTAGCCATGCGGCAACACAGATACCCTTGGCTTGGGGAATTGGCAGGAGGATGGATCGAAAACCTGATATTCGAGAGGCATGGCCAGTGACCCCGGCATCAGTACTGCATCGACTTCTGCAGCCAGCCAAGCGTTGCTTCTTCGACTGCCAGACGCCAGGAAGCGGAAGAGAAGGTATGGTCAGCGTCGGCTAGCTCGCACGTACTCACCCGCTTTTGTGCCAGAACCTGCTGCCAGGCCGGTGCGATCTGCGTGGCTTCTACAAATTCCTTGGCGGTGTAGTCGTTGCCGCTAAGTATCAACAATGTCGGCAGTACCGACTCGGTCATGGCGCAACACATTTTTTCCTGGAAGGAGAGTTCCCGGTTTGCCGGCGAGTTGGTTTGCCGTGCATTTTTCAAACTCCCGAGCAAACCGCCAATGGCGCGCCCAATACCCAGGTTGCCACTCAACAGCTTGCGCCAGAACTCCGGTTGCAGCAGGCGCTGGACGTAGTAGT
>CAZYQX010000090.1:0-3496 GCA_964649985.1 uncultured Pseudomonadales bacterium
CCTTGGTGACCACGCCTTGCGCGCCATAGGCCTTGGCCATCAGCGTGGCCGAGCGAACGGTGACGAAATCATCGAAGATCCGGCGCACTAGCGTGGCCTCCGTTTCATTCACGATCAGCAGCCGATCCCGCACGTCATACCCCAGCGGCAACGGCCCGCCCATCCACATCCCCTTGGCCTTGCTGGCGGCGATCTTGTCGCGGATACGTTCGCTGGTGACCTCGCGCTCAAACTGCGCGAAGGACAGCAGCACGTTGAGCATCAACCGGCCCATCGAGGTGGCCGAGTTGATCTGCTGCGTGACCGCGCTGAAGCTGACCCGGTGGCGGTCGAACACATCGACCATCCGCGCGAAATCCGCCAGGGAGCGCGACAGCCGGTCGATCTTGTAGACCACCACGATGTCAACCTTGCCCATCTGGATGTCTGCCAGCAGGCGCTTCAAGGCTGGCCGGTCCATATTGCCGCCGGAGAAACCGCCATCGTCGTAGTCGTCGCCAACAACAATCCAGCCCTCGCAGGCTTGGCTCTTGATGAATGCGTGCCCCGCCTCCTTCTGGGCATCGATGGAATTGAAGGACTGGTCCAGCCGTTCGTCGCTGGAGACGCGGCAGTACACCGCGCAGCGCCGCATGGGTGTGGCCTGTGGCACAAGCAAGGGTGCGTTCATTGACCATCCCCCTTGCCATCGCGCAGACCAAAGAACTTCGGCCCATTCCAGCGCGTGCCGGTGATGTGGCGGGCCGCCGCCGACAGGCTCTTGAACACCTGGCCATCCAGGGCATACAGACCATCGGGTGTGACCGTTACGCGGTACTCGCGCTCATCCCATTCCCGGATCAGCGTGGTACCGGGCATCAGCAAGGTCTGCGCGCTACGACCGGCGGCGGATTTGATCTTGGAATGCTTGGCACCGGCCTCGATCAGCATCTTGCGGATGTTGGTGGGCAGCGCGCCGTAGGCCAGCTCCTGGATGCGGTAGGCCAGACGCGACTCCACGTAATTGCGATTGCGATGGCTGGGCCGCCGGGGAAAGTGCTGATCCCACAGCGCCCAGAGGTCGGGCATTGGCAGGGAGGGCAGCGCCGCCAACTGTGCCGAGATGGTGTGTTGCTGTTCGGCGGCCATCCTCAGTCCTCCCAGATCGCGGTGCCACCGAGCGTGATCCACAGGCGGGTATCGTCAGCGGTCGCCATTTCGCGGGTGGCCACGCCACTGGCGCGGTGGGTGCCGGATTTGCCGGTGAACCAGTAGGCTTGGCCATCGTGCTGTACGCGGTAGGGCCCGAGGTGATCGAAATCGGCCTCGATGGTCATCACGCCGCGCGGGCGCTGGTTGGTGTCGGTGACCTGCACACGCAGGGTTTGGTGGGTGCTCATTGCTTTCTCCGAGAGGGGTTTGCGGACCTCCATGAACGCGCTGTGCCGACCAGAAGCCAAGTCAAACCGCGCTCTGATCAACGTCATCGGCTTGCCCTGTCGCCACATCGAAACGCTCGCCCAGCAGGGTCTGCGCACGCCCGGTGCGCTTGTCCTTGACACCCAGGATGTAGACCTCGCCGTTCCAGACCCCGCAGGCCACGTCGGTGTCTTCAGCGTTGGCGGGAAGCAACCAGCCGGTGATGCCCTCGGGCAGTTGCAGCAGATCCTCCGGCGTGTGGATCGGCCAGCGCATCGACTCCTGGTGTCGGTCGGCAAACTGCAGAATCTCTGGCGGTGTGCCGGGGAAGTTGTCTTGGCTGAGGATCGGAATCCAGGCTAACAGCTGCCCGCTGGCAAGCCAGCCGTGCACGCGCTGCGCGACCTCTGGGTCGTAGTGGGCCAGTGGCTGGCCGGGGATGGTGTCGTTGTTGTTGATCGTGGTGGTCATTTCATTTCCTTGAAGGCTGGTAACCCGGCGCATCGCCGGGTGGTAACCGAGGTGGTAACTGGTAACCCCGTTTCGGGGCCTGTCACTGGCGGGGCAGCGCGCTCGCGCCCCCCGTATTGCTTGATGGCGAGGAAGGACCCAATTCGCCTGTGGACGCTTGGCGTGACGGTCAAGCCGCTGGCATTTCTGCTGCCAGTGCATCGCTGGCTGCTTCGATCAGATCGCGTGGAATCTCAACCGGGAAGCGACTTTCGTCGTGGTGGTAGTTGATCTGGCGCCGGGCCGCCGAGGCGCGAGCCAGTGCGTTCATGACCGGCATCAACTGCTCGTGCAGCTCGATTTCGGCCATCGCCGCACGGCAGTGGATGAAGTGATCCCTCGCCTTGCGCACGGCATCGGGCAGCCCAGCCAGTTGGCCCTGAATCGCATCACGCTGGCGTTCAAGTTCAGCCTGCGATGCCCGGGTGATGCGCTGTTCCACCTCCAGCTTGGTCAGGTTTTCAGGCACGACGAATTCGGCTTCGGTGTTCAGCAGCGCCCGAGATGCCGACTTCGTCTCGGTAGCAATCCGCGATTCCAGGTCCGTCAGCCGCTTGGCGATCTTGGTCAGTTGGCCATCGACCGTCTGCGCCTCAGCGCTGAGCGCCTTGCGTTGTGCCATCAGATCGTCAAGCTGCTTGCGGGCGAGTGCGAAGCGCTCGGGCGTGGCCAGGGCCTGCTGCAGCGGTCGCATTTGGCCCTCGAGGTTGGACACCTTCGACTTGAGCCTTTCCATCCGCTGATTGGCCTCACACAGGATGGGCCAGTGGGCTTTGGCTGCCGGTGGCGTGTTCATCGACATCGAGCCGGCGGCATCACGCAGCCGGTTTTGCTTCTCGCGTGCCGCAGCGTGCTCGGCTTCTGCCTCCGCCAATTCGGCCTTGAGGGGCGTGAGTTCCAGGTTGAGCGCGTCGTGCTCGGACTTGACTTTGTCGAGGTAGGGGTTGGACTTCTTGCTGAAGGGGTTGAGTTTCATGGTGGTGGTCTCCGGGTTTGATCAGGGGTGGACGGGGTAATGGGTGTCGCCGGGCCGCGCGACGGTGCTGACCCACAGGCCAGGACCGACCTGCTTCTTAACGCCAACAGGCGCGCCGGGGCGATGCGGAAGGCCAGTGGCCTGCCAACCCTGGTGGGAGTTGGCTTTCCCGGTCATCGCCGCAATCGCGGCAGCCAGCGGGGACAGCTGCGTTTCGGCAGAGGTGGATGGGCTGGTGGTCTGCGGCGTGATGCCGAGAACCTTGGCCCAGATGGGATGCAAGTTGGGATTACTCACGGTGAGCTCCATATCGAGTGCCACCCTCGATGCCGGGTGGCGTGGCAGGATTGGTTTGGGAACGGGTCTGGGCAATGCGCCAGCGCGCGCCCTCACGGCTGTGGCCGAGGTGGGTGATGTCGATGCCCTTGGCGCGGTAGGCCGGGGCGATGCGGCGCAACTGATCGGACAGACCTTTGGGTGATCGCGGCCAACTGCTGCGGTCGGGGATGCGGTGGGTGTTCAGCAGGTCGTAGAGCTGGCCGGCGGTGCCCTGCCAGTTCAAGGGCAGCACACGGTCAGCGAGGTACTTGTCCAGTGCCAGCGCGACGGCGT
>CAZYQX010000091.1:0-3317 GCA_964649985.1 uncultured Pseudomonadales bacterium
CGGCGGCAACGACACCCTCGACGGCCGCGACGTCGATAGCCTCAGCGGCGATGCCAGTCACGATCTGCTTTATGGCGGCGAAGGCAACGACACCTACCGGCTGGATGGCTTTGATCACATCTACGACTGGGGAGGCAACGGCAACGACACCGCCACCATCATCGCCTCAGGCGGTAACGTGCAGATGACCGGCGTAGAAACCATCACCCTGCAAGGTTTCCTGGACAGCCTGAACACCAACGGTGGCGCCCAGCACATCACCATCAACGACTCGGCGGAGGATGAGTACAACAGCCTGGTGGACGCCGGGGAAGGCAATGACAGCCTGATCGGCGGCTTCGGCCACGACACCCTGATGGGCGGTGCCGGTGACGACCAGTACACCTTGAACCACGCTGGCGATGTGATCATCGACGCCTCGGGCACCGACCTGGTGAACTCCAATCTGGCCGACTACACCCTGGCCGAGGGCATCGAGAAGCTCACCCTGCTCAGCGGCGTCAACGGCACCGGCAACGGCCTCGACAACCGCCTGTGGGGCAACAACCTCGACAACCGCTTCGAAGGCATGGATGGCAAGGACTACCTCTACGGCGGCGGCGGCAACGACACACTCAACGGCGGCTATGGGGATGACACCTTGCTGGGCGCCCAAGGCAAGGACTACCTCAACGGCGGCGAAGGCGACGACACCTACTACGTGCTGGACAACCAGGATGTGGTCAGCGAAGCCGCCGATGCCGGCATAGACACCGTGATCATCGGCTTCAGCCACCGACTCGGTGCCAACGTCGAGAACGCCAGCCTGACCGGCGGCAACCATGCCTTCGTGGTGGGCAACGCCCTCGACAACAGCATCCGCGGCAACTTCGCCAACAACATCCTGAATGGCGGCGCGGGCAACGACACCCTGCAGGGCGGCCAGGGTACTGACATGCTGATGGGCGGCACCGGCAACGATTTGTTCCTGCAAAACAGGGGCGATGGCCGGGATACCCTGCGCGAAAACGACAGCACCACCGGCAACCACGACATCCTGCGCTTTGGCAGCGGCGTCAGCACCGAGCAGCTGTGGTTCAGCCACGAATCCGGCACCAGCCACCTGAAGGTGAGTATCATCGGCAGCAGCGATAGCATCACCATCGAAAACTGGTATGCCGGCTCGCAGTATCAGGTGGAAGAGTTCCAGACTGCCAGCGGCCAGTCGCTGAACAGCGATCAGGTGGAAACACTGGTGCAGGCCATGGCCACCTTCGCCCCACCGCCCGCTGGGGTCACCACCCTGCCGCCGTCCATGGCGACGGCCCTGCAGCCGGTGATCGCTGCCCAGTGGCACCCAACCACTTGAGTGTAATTCCGGGCCTCGGGATACCCCCGAGGCCCGCGTGCATGCGGTGCTCTCGCGGCACCCTAGAAGAAAAAACGCGCTGACCGGCTAAAACACCCATCCAGCGGCATGAAGAAAGAACTCCTCGCCACGCCCCGGGCATGACATCAAAAAATCGGCTCTTCCTCGGGCGGTGCGGCCTTGGCCTTTTCGGCCTCCAGGCGGGCTTTTTCCTGCTCGGCGGCGATGCGCTCGGCCTCGCGCTTGGCAGCTTCGGCCTTGGCCTGTTGCTCGGCCTGGCGGGCCTTTTCCGCTTCTGCGGCCACGCGCTCGGCTTCCTGCTTGGCGGCCAGCGCTTTGGCTTGCTCGGCCTCCTGGCGCGCTTTTTCCTCAGCGGCCAGACGGGCTTTTTCTTTTTCGGCGGCCAGGCGTTCGGCTTCGCGTTTGGCGGCTTCGGCCTTGGCCTGCTCCTCGGCCAGGCGCTGCTTTTCCTTCTCGGCGGCGATGCGCTCGGCTTCACGCTTGGCGGCTTCGGCCTTGGCCTGGTCCTCGGCCAGGCGCTGTTTCTCCTTCTCGGCGGCGATGCGCTGGGCCTCGCGCTGGGCGGCTTCGACCTTGGCCTGCTCCTCGGCCAGGCGCTGTTTTTCCTTCTCGGCGGCGATGCGCTCGGCTTCGCGCTGGGCGGCGAGGGTGCCGCTTTTCTGCTCGATGCTGCGGATGCGGGCCTTGGCCAGGCCGGAGAAGTTGCCGTTGGGGTATTTCTCCAGGTAGGCCTTGAGTTCTTCCACGTCGCGGCTGTCCTTCACGCTCTCCCAGAACAGCAGCTCGACGTTTTCCGCCTCGGGATCATTTTGCGCCACCTTCACCGAGGGCGCGGGCACCTGGGCCTGGGGCTGGTAGAAGAAGAACTGGCCGATCACCTGGTCGTAGATGGCGGGCACCTGCTCGTGCTTGACGCTCTGGGCCAGGGCGTTGACCTGCTCGCGCACCCGGCGGGCCACCTGATCGATGGGCACGCCGGGGGATTCCATCTCCTTGATGAACACCCGGGTGAACACGCCGTTGCGCACCGGGTCGGCGTCGCCCAGGCGATCCAGCGCCTGCTGGCCCTCGCCGGCGGAGTAGATCACCATCTGGCCGCTGGCGCCGGCCACGCCGGTGAGGCCGCGGCCGCCGATGGCGCGGCCGGTACTGGTGAAGGGGTTGTCGCGGCAGGCGTCCACCACCGCCAGGGTAAAGGCGGGCTTCTGGGCGCGCAGGTCGTCCAGTAGTTTGGAGAGGGCCAGGCCGTCGTCCTTCACCTGATCGGCGCTGTCGGCGCGCACGTCCACCGGCAGCAGGTAGTTCATGCCTTCGATCTGCACGCCGTGGCCGGAGTAGAACACCACCACTTCGTCACCGCCCCGCACCTTGGCCTTGAACTGGCGCACGTCGTCCTTCATCTGCTTGAGGGTGCGATCGTGGGCCACTACCACCTGGTAGCCGGCCTTGCGCAGGGCCTGACTCATGGCATCGGCGTCGGCCCGGGCATTCTGCAGCACCGGCACTGCCTGGTAGCTGTCGTTGCCGATCAGCAGGGCGTGGCGGGCGGCCAGCGCCTCGGTGGCGGCGAGGGCGGAGACCAGCCCCACCAGCGTTGAGAGCAGGGCCGGGCGCAGGGTGCCGAGGGTGTGAGCCAATTTCATAGACGGGAACAGCACTCTAGTTTGCGTGTTGTGTTAATTGCCTGGGCAAGCCACACCTCAGCCACCAAATAAGCCCTTCAGGCCGGTGTAGATGGTGACCAGTGAGCTGAGGATGGCGGCCAGCGCGGCGCCGAATGCTTTTACATCCTTCAGCACAATGCTCAGGTTTTCCATCGACACCCGTCCGCCCACCATGGCCGCCAGCAGCATGCCGGTGAGGAAGCTGAAGGCGATGCTGGCGGAGTATTCCAGGAACTCGCGCCATTCGAAGGCGTCCTGGGGCCACACCGGGGTGTCATCCACCA
>CAZYQX010000092.1:0-3251 GCA_964649985.1 uncultured Pseudomonadales bacterium
GCGGTAGTTGATCTGCTGGCAGGCCTTCACGCACTGCATGGCCACTTCGTTCTGCACCTCATCCGGGATGCCGGGGGCCGGAGCCTCTTCCAGCACCTTCTGGTGGCGGCGCTGCAGGGAGCAATCGCGCGCACCCAGGTGGATGGCGTTGCCCTTGCCGTCGGCCAGCACCTGGATTTCCACGTGGCGTGGATTTTCCAGATACTTCTCCATATACACGGTGTCGTCGCCGAAGGCGGCCTTGGCCTCGGACTTGGTCACGAATACCGAGTTGAGCAGGTGGGCCTCGGACTGCACCACCCGCATGCCGCGACCACCGCCACCGGCAGCGGCCTTGATGATCACCGGGTAGCCGATCTCTTCCGCGATGGCGAGAATCTTGTCGCCTTCCTCGGGCAGCGCGCCGTCGGAGCCCGGTACGGTGGGGACGCCGGCCTTCTTCATGGCGTCTTTGGCGGAGACCTTGTCACCCATCAGGCGGATCACATCGGCGGTGGGGCCGATGAACACGAAGCCGCTCTTCTCCACCTGTTCGGCGAAATTGGCGTTTTCAGCCAGAAAACCGTAGCCGGGGTGGATGCCCATGGTGTCGGTGATTTCGGCGGCGGAGAGAATGGCCGGCACGTTCAGGTAGGACTGCGGCGAGGGGCCGGGGCCGATGCACACGGCTTCGTCTGCCAGGCGCACGTGCATCAGGTCGCGGTCGACCGAGGAGTGCACGGCGACGGTCTTGATGCCCAGTTCGCGGCAGGCGCGCAGCACCCGCAGCGCAATCTCGCCGCGGTTGGCGATCAGCACTTTCTTGAGCATGGAATACTCCTTGTCGAGGGCTCGCGCAGGCTTCGCAGCCGCGCCGGCCCTGGCTGGTGTTGTTGCCGAAACGGGCTGGGCCGCACAGTGCGCGCGCACCAGCCGGCCGTGCCCGGTTTAGGCGATCACAAACATCGGCTGGTCGAATTCAACCGGCTGGCCGTTTTCCACCAGGATGGCCTCGATCACGCCAGCCTTGTCGGCCTCGATCTGGTTCATCATCTTCATGGCTTCAACGATGCAGATCACATCGCCCACTTTCACGTGCTTGCCCACTTCGGCAAAGCTCGGGGCGCCGGGGCTCGGCGAGCGGTAGAAGGTGCCCACCATGGGGGATTTCACCACGTGCCCTTTGATCTCGGGCTTGGCATCGGCGGCGGGCGCTGCAGCAGCAGGCGCGGCGGCGGCAGGGGCGGCAGCCGGCGCAGGCGCGTAGGCCATCGGCGCGGCCATGGCGTAGGTGGCGCCGGTGGGGCCGCGTGCGATGCGCACGGATTCCTCGCCTTCCTTGATTTCCAGCTCGTGGATGTTGGATTCCTCGAGCAGTTCGATCAGTTTCTTGATCTTGCGAATATCCATGGTGGGCTCTCGTCTGAAGGTCAGGACTTGGAAGGCATTGCCAGGGCAGCCTGCAGGGCCAGCTCATAGCCCATCGGGCCGAGGCCGCAGATCACGCCTTTGGCAATATCGGAGAAATAGGAATGCTGGCGGAAGGGCTCCCGGGCGTGCACATTGGACAGGTGCACCTCGATAAAGGGGATCTTCACGGCCAGCAGGGCATCCCGCAGCGCCACGCTGGTGTGGGTAAAGGCGGCAGGATTGATGATGATGAAATCGGTGCCGTCATCGCGCGCGGCGTGGATGCGGTCGATCAGCTCGTACTCGGCATTGCTTTGCAGCGACTGCAGGTGGTGGCCGCTGGCATGGGCGATTTCCAGCAGGCGCTGGTTGATGTCGGCCAGCGTTGCTGCGCCGTAGATGCCGGGCTCACGGGTGCCGAGCAAATTCAGGTTGGGGCCATGCAGTACCAGGATTGATGCCATGCCTGCCACGCGAGCTGTTGACGATGCCCGGCATTTTGCATGAATCCCCGGGGTTCGTCTAGTTTGTCGACCGGATCGCGCACGATCGCCGTTAAATCGCCAGTGAGTTTCGCCAGATTGCCTGCGCTCGATCAAGATTGGCGAGGTTGGCGGCGCGTTTGTCTCCAAATTGCATTGGTTTGCTCTATATGTGGCTAATTTCTTAATATTCCGGTGATTTCGTGCTTATCGTGGGGGTATCTTGGTTGATTGGGCGCGCGGGGCGCTGGCCTGAGGTATTCTGAGCCGGTGAGCCGGGCATTTTGCCCAAGAAGTGGCGCCTGCACTTAGCTGCAATAGTGCGGCTTGCTATGGGATTTTCCCGCCGCCTAGAATGCTGCTGCATTTATACGCCGGCGCAAGCGCGCCGCTGCTCAACTGGCTGAAACGGGTGTGCTATGTTCGGAAAACTGCTGTCTAAAGCATTGCTGGGTGGAGCGCTGTTGTGGAGCGTTGCGGTACAGGCCGCGCCGCTGATCACCCCCGAGGAGGCGGCGCGCCCCGCCCAGCCGGAAAGCTCCAATACGCGCGGCATCTCCCGTGGCCCTGGCGTCGCCTTGGTCGGGCCGTCTGCCGATCTGGGGGCGGTCAAATCGCCCTTCGACCTCAAGATCGCCTTCGAGGCGCGCGGCGGCAAGGCCATCGACCCCGCCTCGGTGAAGGTGATGTACATGCGCAGCCCGGCGGTGGATCTCACCCCGCGCCTGCAGGCCGGTATCAACGGTGAGGGCATCAGCCTGGCCGGCGCCGAGGTGCCGGTGGGCGAGCACGATCTCAAGGTGACGGTGGCCGACGTCGATGGCCGCAAGACCACCAAGGTACTGCGCCTGGTTGTCGCCCAGTGAGCAGCTGCCCCTACTGCCTGGCCGAGGTGGACGAGGCCGCCCTGGCCTGCCGCCACTGCGGCCGCGATCTCCAGCTGGTGCGCAGCCTGCAGGCGCGCATCGCCGAGCTGGAGGCGCAGCTGGCGGGGGGCGAGGTGGCGGCGCTACCCGAAGCGCCGGCGGCAGGCGAGGTGCTGATCAGCGCCGAGGGGCTGCCGGTGCAGGTGCGCATGGCGGGCTACTTCGTCGAGTGCTTCAAATTCATCCTGGTGCCGCTGTTCCTGTTGTTGCTGGGGCACGTGCTGGTGACCCTGATCTACGACCTCAACCCAGTCTATCTGCGGCTGTTGTCGATGCTGCTGCCGCTGCCGTTTGGCTTCCGGCTGTTCCGCCAGCGCCGCAGCATGATGCTGCCCTGGTTCGCCGGCATCCTGTGTCTGGCCATGTCGGCGGTGGTGGGCATGAGCTTCACCACCAGCCTGGTGGATGACACCCCGGTGTGGCCCCAGGACGCCTTCGAATGGCGCGAGTTCCT
>CAZYQX010000093.1:0-3140 GCA_964649985.1 uncultured Pseudomonadales bacterium
CGCGCTGGTGCAACACATCCGGCAGCTTCAACAGTTTTTCGCGTTCGCCCGAGAGCAACTTGGTCACCGGAATACCCGCCCAGCGCGACACCGCTTCCGCGATCTCTTCCGCCGTCACCTCTTCGCGCAACATCGCGCGGCCATCGCTGGCCGCCAGCTTCTCCTGCGCCGCCTTCAGCTGTTTTTCCAGCTCAGGAATCTTGCCGTATTTGAGTTCCGCAGCCTTGTTGTGATCGTACGCCCGTTCCGCGCGATCATACGCCGTGCGCGCAGCTTCCAGTTGCTCACGCAGGGTACTCGTCTGCTCCAGCACCTTCTTCTCATTCTGCCAGCGCGCAGTCATGGCATCCGCCTGCGCCTTCAATTCAGCATGTTCTTTTTGCAGCTCCTTGAGCCGCAACTGGGAGGCATGATCCTTCTCGCGTTTCAGAGCGGTCTGCTCAATCTCCAGCCGCATCACTTTGCGCGTGATCTCATCGAGTTCCGCAGGCATGGAGTCCATCTCCGTACGGATCGAGGCGCAGGCCTCATCCAGCAGGTCAATCGCCTTATCCGGCAGGAAACGATCCTGCACGTAGCGATCGGATAAGACCGCCGCGGAAACGAGCGCCGCATCCTGGATCCCGACGTTGTGGTGACGTTCAAAGCGTTCCTTCAAACCGCGCAGAATCGAGATGGTATCCTCCACAGAGGGCGCATCGACCTGTACCGGTTGGAAACGCCGTTCCAGTGCCGCATCCTTCTCCATGTACTTGCGATATTCATCCAACGTGGTCGCGCCGATACAGTGCAATTCGCCGCGCGCCAGCATGGGCTTCAGCATATTGCCGGCATCGGATGAGCCTTCGGTCTTACCGGCCCCGACAATCGTGTGGATCTCGTCGATGAAGAGCAGAATGCGCCCCTCTGACGCCTTGATCTCGTTCAGCACCGCTTTCAGACGCTCTTCGAATTCGCCGCGGTATTTCGCACCCGCCATCAGCGCGGTCATGTCCAGTGCAAAGATCGTGCATGACTTCAATCCCTCGGGCACGTCGCCGCGCACGATGCGCTGCGCCAGGCCTTCGACGATGGCGGTCTTGCCCACGCCGGGTTCACCGATCAGCACGGGGTTGTTCTTGGAGCGGCGCTGCAGCACCTGGATGGCACGGCGGATTTCCTCGTCGCGGCCGATCACCGGGTCGAGCTTGCCCTGGCGGGCGCGCTCGGTCAGGTCCAGGGTGTATTTCTTCAGCGACTCGCGCTGGCCTTCGGCTTCGGGGTTGTCCACCTTCTGGTCTCCACGCACGGCCTTGACGGCGGCTTCGAGTGATTTGCGGGTCAGGCCATGGTCGCGGGCCAACTCGCCCGTCTCCCCCTTGTGGTCGGCCAGGGCCAGCAAGAACATCTCGCTGGCGATGTAGTTATCGCCCTGCTTATGGGCTTCCTTCTCGGCGCCCTGCAGCAAGCTGATGGTGTCGCGGCCGGCTTGCACCTGCTCGCTGCCTTGCACCTGGGGCAGTTTGTCGACCTGCTTGGTCAGGGCGGCGGCCAGGGGGCCCACCTTGACGCCAGCGCGCTCCAGCAAGGCCTTGGGGCCGTCGTCCTGCTGCAGCATGGCCAGCAGGATGTGGGCGGGTTCGATGTAGGGGTTGTCGCGTGTCACTGCCAGGCTTTGGGCCTCGGTCAGCGCTTCCTGAAACGTTTGTGTGAGTTTGTCGAGTCGCATGAGCACTCCTGTGGCCCCGGAGATCGGCGCCGATTGCTCATGAAGATAGGGCGATCCGGTGACATTTCAAGGGGATCGACCCTCAGGCCTCCACCAGCTTGCGCCAGATCAAGTCTGCTCAGGTGGTGTCAGGCGTCGGGTCGGGCGGTGACCACCCGGTTGCGACCGGCCTGCTTGGCCTCATACAGGCAGGCGTCCGCCTGGGCCAGAACGTCTTCCAGCGTGCGATCGGGCTGATGAAAGGCCACGCCGATGCTGACGGTGATGGTCACCGGCCCACCGCGCGTTTCGCAGGGGGTGAGTGCCAGCATCTGGCGCAGGCGTTCGGCCACCGCGCTGGCTTCCAGGTGGCTGCGCACTGGCAACAGCACCGTGAACTCCTCACCGCCGTAACGGGCCAACAAGGCATCGTCGCGCAGGCGCTCGCGGGTCAGCTGGGTCACCTGGCGCAAGACGTCGTCGCCCACCTGATGACCATATTGGTCGTTGACGGCCTTGAAGTGATCCACATCCATCATCAGCACCGCCACGGAGGTGGGCTGGTGGGCCTGCATGGACAGCATGCGCTCACCCAACTCACGCAGGCCACGCCGCGACAGGGCGCCCGTCAGGTCGTCAGACAGGGCACGGTTGCGCAACTGCTGGTTGAGTCGCTGGTTGATGATGGCAAACACCACAGACGCCACCGACAGCGGCAGCACCGCAAAGCCCAGTGCCGTGATGGGCAAGAGCCACTCTGGCGCATAGAGCCAATGGGCCGGATATGGGCCGCCATCGGCGCCGACCGAGTGAATCAGCGTGATCAGCCAGATGAGGGCAAACACGGCCGCCACCACCAGCAGGCTCAACTCGCTGGTCTGGATGCGCGGGCTGCGCAAGATCAGCCAGCCCTGATCGATCGCCATGCCCAGGCTGACCAAGGCAAAGACCCAGGCAATGGCCTGCACATAGGCGGTCTCTGAGCCCCACACGGCCACTCCCCACAGCACCAGCGCCGCCGCAGCGGTGAAGGCCCACCCCACACGCGGCGGCGTCCGCCGTCCATTGAGCTGCCGGAACGCCCAAGCCAGCAAGGTCACACCCGCCGCCGCAAAGCCGATGGACACCTGCGTGACCAGCGGGCGCCAGGCATCCGGGCTCAGCACGATCCACAAGAGCATGCTCAGGCAGCAAAAAGCCCAGCGGTACAGGTCCAGCGCGCTGCGCACCCGGTTCTGATCGGTGCGGATTTGAGAGATCAGGCCCAGCCCCACCAGCGAACCGGCGCCGGCCACGCCATAACAGGTGAAGACATCAATGGGCCACATGCGTCCAAGCTCGGGTCTGTGACGGCTCAGGCCGACGCCGCATTCGGTGGCGCGTTCAGGCCACCCCAACGCGCAGCAGCCTGGTCGTCGCTGACGCGCGCATCCACCCAGCGGCTCTCGCCAGC
>CAZYQX010000094.1:0-2565 GCA_964649985.1 uncultured Pseudomonadales bacterium
GAACTGCACGCCGAACAGGCGGCCAGCCACCTCGAACAAGCCGTTGATGGCGCGGTCGGCCGGGAAATAGGGGCGCAGTTCCTCCTCGGAGAACGCGTAGCGGGCCACCCGCAGCTTCTCGGAGTAGTAGGGCACATCCCAGGCATTGAGCTGCGCCACCCCCTGCTCCCGGGCGAAGGCGCACAGCTGCTCGAAATCCTTCTTCGCCACTGGCAGGCTGCGCTCGGCCAGGTCGCGCAGGAAGTCCACCACCTGCTGCGGGCTCTCGGCCATCTTGGTGGCCAGAGACAGTTCGGCAAAATTGGCGTAGCCCAGCAGCTGGGCCACCTCGTGGCGCAGGGCGAGAATCTCGTCCATCAGCGCCGAGTTGTCCCACTGGCCGGCGGTGGGGCCCTGGTCGGAGGCGCGGGTGACGTAGGCGGTGTACATCTCCTGGCGCAGCGCGGCGTTGTCACAGTAAGTGATCACCGGCTGGTAGGAGGGGTAGTCCAGGGTGAACAGCCAGCCGCTCAATTGCTTGGCCTGGGCGGCCTCGGCGGCCATCTCCAGGGCGGACTCGGGCAGGCCGGCCAGCAGGCTGGCGTCCTCGATGTGCTTGCTCCAGCCGTGGGTGGCGTCCAGCACATTGTTGGAGAAGCTGCTGGTCAGCTCCGCCATGCGCATCTGCACCTCGATATAGCGCTGCTGCTGCTCCGGGGGCAGCGCCACACCGGCCAGGCGGAAGTCGCGCAGGGCGTTGTCCACCGCCTTCTGCCGGGCGATGTTGAGGGCGGCGTAGGCCGGGCCGTTGCGCAGCCGCTCATAGGCCTCGAACAGCGCGCGATTCTGGCCGCGCTCGGCGGAGTACATGGTGAGGATCGGCAGGCAGGCGTTGAAGGCGTCGCGCACCTCGTCGCTGTTGGCCACGCCGTTCAGGTGGCTGATGGGGTGCCAGGCCTGATCCAGCTTGTCGTCCAGCTCTTCAATGGGCGCCAGCAGGGTGGCCTGGCTGGGCTCGGCATGGGAGTCCAGCAATTGCTCCAGCACCGCGCGCGCCTCGTCCACCAGCGCCTGGATGGCGGGCTCGAAATGCTCAGCGCGGATGGCGGAAAACGGGGGCAGTTCGTGGGTGTCCAGCAGGGGGTTGTTCATGGCTCTGGGATTCCTGAAACATTGCCCTAATGATACACCCCTGGCCGGAGGCTGCATCAGATCATGAATGAAAGCCGCGGGCTAGTGCATGCAGGTGTGCGTAAAAACGTGGGCAAGTCGATAACCCGATACCTGTCATTCCTAGGATGAACGATCATGCGACTTGCGAGCAGCGACAAGCGAGAAAAGGTAGAATCAACGCTAGGGCTACCTAACCGTGCCCAGCCGAATGTATCAGGGAAGCCTCCATGAACCCCATCGAACAACAATTCTTCAACGACCTGGAAAAAAAGCTCTGGACCGCCGCCGACAAGCTGCGCTCTAACTTAGATGCTGCTGTTTACAAGCACGTGGTGTTGGGCCTGATCTTTCTGAAATACGTCTCCGACGCCTTCGAAGAGCGGCAGAAAGAACTGCGCGAGCAGTTCCAGAACCCCGATCATGACTACTACATGGCCCCGGAGGACTATGCCGACGACTACGCGGGCCATCTTGCCGCCGAGCTGGAGGTGCGCGACTACTACACCGAGAAAAACGTGTTCTGGGTGCCGCTGGAAGCGCGCTGGCAAACCCTGCGTGACTGTGCCCAACTGCCACCCAAAGCCCCGCTGCCCTGGAACAAGCCCGGCAAGGACGAGCCGGAAGAAATGCGCAGCGTCGGCTGGCTGATCGACAACGCCATGGAAGCCATCGAGCGCGAGAACGAGAAAAAGCTCAAGAACGTGCTCAACAAGGACTTCGCCCGCACCCAGATTGACAGCCACAAGCTGGCCGACCTGATCGCCCACTTCTCCGACACCGACTTCAACCGCAAGGAATACAACGGCCAGCCGTTGAGCCTGAAAAGCAAGGACATCCTCGGTCACGTCTACGAATATTTCCTCGGCCAGTTCGCCCTGGCCGAAGGCAAAAAGGGTGGCCAGTACTACACGCCCAAGAGCATCGTCACACTGATCGTTGAAATGCTGCAGCCCTTCAAGGGGCGCGTGTACGACCCGGCCATGGGTTCGGGCGGCTTTTTTGTGCAGAGCGAAGAGTTCATCGAACAGCACGGTGGCAAGGTAGCCAATGGCAAGACAGGCCAGATCAGCGTGTACGGGCAGGAAAGCAACCCCACCACCTGGCGCCTGGCCGCGATGAATATGGCCATTCGAGGAATCGATTTCAACTTCGGCGGCGCACCGGGCGACACCCTGCTGAACGACCTGCACCCCGACCTACGTGCCGACTTCGTCATGGCCAACCCGCCCTTCAACATGAAGGAATGGTGGAACGAGAAGCTCGCCAGCGACCCGCGCTGGATGGCCGGCACTCCGCCGCAGGGCAATGCCAACTTCGCCTGGCTGCAGCACATGCTCTACCACTTGGCCCCGGCGGGAAGCATGGCGCTGCTGCTGGCCAACGGCTCGATGAGCAGCAACACCAACAACGAAG
>CAZYQX010000095.1:0-2554 GCA_964649985.1 uncultured Pseudomonadales bacterium
GGTAAGGAAAGAGAAGTCAAGACACTTTTTGTTGAGTTCATCATTTAATTGCAAGCTCCCACACATCACCGACGAGATCAAGCGCCGCATCATTGAGGGCGCGGGCGATGCCCAGGTTGCCCTGGTTGAGATCGGTGGCACCGTCGGCGACATCGAGTCGCTGCCCTTCCTGGAGGCCGCACGCCAGCTGAAAGTGGAGCTGGGCTCGCGCCGTTGCGCGCTGATCCACCTCACCTTGGTGCCCTATATCGCCACCGCCGGTGAGACCAAAACCAAGCCGACCCAGCACTCGGTGAAGGAGCTGCGCTCCATCGGTATGCAGCCCGACATCCTGATCTGCCGCTCGGAAGTGGCCATCGACGAGTCCTCTTGCGGCAAGATCGCGCTCTTCACCAACGTCGAACAGCGCGCCGTGATTCCGCTGCCCGACGTGGATACCATTTACAAGATTCCCGGCATGTTGGCCGCCAAAGGGCTGGACGAGCTGGTGGTAGAGAAGTTCGGCTTCACCTGTCCGAAGGCCGATCTCTCGTCCTGGGATCGCGTCATCGACGCCGTGCTGCACCCTGAGCGCGAAGTCAGCATCGCCATGGTCGGCAAATACATGGAACTGTTGGATGCTTACAAGTCGCTGATCGAGGCGATCAAGCACGCCGGCATCCAGAGCCGCACCAAAGTCAATATAGACTTCATCGACGCCGAGGAAATCGAACAGAGTGGCACTGAGCGGTTGGCCGGTCATGCCGCCATTCTGGTACCGGGCGGCTTTGGCGTGCGCGGAGTAGAAGGCAAGATTGCCGCCGTGCGTTATGCCCGCGAAAACAAGATTCCCTACCTGGGCATCTGCCTGGGCATGCAGGTGGCGGTGATCGAGTACGCGCGCAACGTACTGGGCCTGTCGGGCGCCTTCTCCACCGAGTTCGACCGCAATTGCGCCGACCCTGTGGTAGGCCTGATCACTGAGTGGACCACCGCCGAGGGCGGCCGCGAGCAGCGCGACGAATCCTCCGACCTGGGCGGTACCATGCGCCTGGGGGCCCAGGAGTGCCGCCTGGTGGCGGGCTCCAAGGCACGTGACGTGTACGGCAAGGACTTGATCGTCGAGCGCCACCGCCACCGCTATGAGGTCAACAACAATTACGTGGATCGCCTGCAGCAAGCCGGTCTGCGCATTGGTGGCTGGTCAGCGGACGACACCCTGGTCGAAGTGGTGGAAGTGGTCGATCACCCCTGGTTCGTGGCCTGTCAGTTCCATCCGGAGTTCACCTCCAAGCCGCGCGAGGGCCACCCGCTGTTTTCCGGCTTCATCAATGCCGCGCTGGCGCAGACCGCGCAGCAGAAGGGTTAATCCATGCCGCAACAGACCGTCTACGTTCGGGATATCCCGGTCGCCAACGACCAGCCCTTCGTGCTGTTTGGTGGCATGAATGTGCTGGAATCGCGCGATATGGCGCTGCGGGTGGCCGAGCACTATGTGACCGTGACCCAGAAGCTGGGCATTCCCTATGTGTTCAAGGCCTCCTTCGACAAGGCCAACCGCTCTTCGATCAGTTCCTTCCGTGGCCCGGGTATGGAAGAAGGCTTGCGCATCTTCCAGGCGGTCAAGGAAGCCTTTGATGTGCCGGTGATCACCGATGTGCACGAGCCACACCAGGCGGCCCCGGTGGCCGAGGTGTGCGAGGTGATCCAGCTGCCGGCGTTCTTGTCGCGCCAGACCGATCTGGTGGTGGCGATGGCCAAGACCGGCGCGGTGATCAACATCAAGAAGGCCCAGTTCCTGGCCCCGCACGAGATGCGCCACATCATGCGCAAGTGCGAAGAGGCGGGCAACGACAAGCTGATCCTGTGCGAGCGGGGCAGCTGCTTCGGTTATAACAATCTGGTGGTGGACACCTTGGGCTTCGGCATCATGAAGCGCATGGGCGTGCCGGTGATGTTCGACGTCACCCACTCATTGCAGACCCCGGGCGGCCGCGAGGACTCCGCCGGTGGCCGCCGCCAGCAGGTGGTGGAGCTGGGCCGCGCGGGTATGTCCCAGGGCCTGGCCGGCCTGTTCCTGGAGGCCCACCCCAACCCCGATCAAGCCAAGTGCGATGGCCCCTGCGCGTTGCCGCTGGACAAGCTGGAGCCCTTCCTGGCGCAGATGAAAGCCATGGATGCGCTGGCCAAGTCGCTACCTGAACTCGAAATCAACTAAGTCATAACAACCTTTTGCTGACCCAACGGAGCTGAGCACCATGTCAGAGATCGTCGATATCAAGGCCTTCGAAGTACTGGATTCCCGTGGCAACCCGACCGTGATGGCGGAAGTGACCCTGGCCGATGGCAGTTTTGGCGAGGCCTGCGCACCGTCAGGCGCCTCCACCGGCTCCCGCGAGGCGCTGGAACTGCGCGACGGCGACAAGTCCCGCTACCTGGGCAAGGGCGTGCTGAAGGCCGTGTCCAACATCAACGGTGAAATCGCCGGTCTGCTGAAGGGCAAGAGCGCGCTGGATCAGCGCGCCATCGACGAAATCATGATCAAGGCCGACGGCACCGAGAACAAGGGCCGCCT
>CAZYQX010000096.1:0-2492 GCA_964649985.1 uncultured Pseudomonadales bacterium
CGAACGGCGTTACCAACGCCTGGGAAGAGAGGTTTGACATGTTCGACAACATCGCGGACTTGATCGACAAGATTCGCCTGGGAGAGGACTCCTATCTGGAGTTGAAGGAAGTCCGCTTTGCCGGTCAAAAGGTGTCAGCCCCCCATAAAGATTCGCTGGCCGATGAGCTGGCCGCTTTCGCCAACAGCCGGGGTGGTGTGTGCGTGCTCGGCGTGGACGACACCCGTGAAGTGCTCGGTATCCCGCTGGAGCGCTTGGACCTGGTGGAGGATTTCGTCCGGCAGATTTGCCTGGACAGCATCACCCCGCCGCTCGCGCCGGTGATCGAGCGTCTGAGCCTGCCCAGCACGTCAGGCGAGCCCTTGCCAGTATTGAAAGTCGATATCGCAAGCAGCCTGTTCGTACATAAAAGCCCGGGCGGCTATCTGCACCGCGTAGGCAGCGCCAAGCGTGAAATGGCCCCGGACTATCTGGCGCGTTTGTTCCAGCAACGCAGCCAGGCGCGCATCATCCGCTTCGACGAGCAGCCGGTGCCTGGCGCCACACTCGACGACCTTGTAGATGATCTGTGGCAACGTTTTGCCAGTCCGCGCGTGCAGGATTCGCGCGAGGTGCTGCTGGATAAACTGGCCATGGCGCGCACCGATGCCGACGGCGCACTTCGGCCAACCATTGCCGGCGTGCTGATGGCAAGCGCTGACCCTCGCCGCTGGCTGCCAAATGCCTTTATTCAGGCCGTGGCATACCGTGGCACCGAGGTGCTGCCGCAAGGCGACACGGCCTATCAACTCGACGCCCAGGACATCACCGGGCCGCTGGATGCCCAGGTGCTGGCGGCTTGCCACTTCGTCCGCAAGAACATGCAGGTCTATGCCACCAAGAATGAGGGCCGGCACGACCTGCCGCAGTATGACATGACCGCCGTCTTCGAGGCCCTGGTCAATGCCGTTGCACACCGGGATTACTCGATCCATGGCGCCAAAATCCGCCTGCGGATGTTTGCGAACCGGCTGGAGCTGTATTCGCCAGGCGCCATCCCCAACACCATGACGGTGGAGAGCCTTCCCTACCGCCAGGCTGCGCGAAACGAAGCCATCACCAGTCTGCTGGCCAAATGTTCCGTGCCCGAGGCGGACAAAGCGATCACAGGCCGCAGCGCCATGATGGACAAGCGTGGTGAAGGGGTTCAGATCATTCTGGATCAGAGCGAACGGCTGTCCGGCAAGCGACCGGTTTACAGGCTAGTGGATGACTCCGAGCTGTTGTTGATCATCCCCGCTGCCGAGCCGCCCGCAGCAGTTGAGTGAGATTGACAGGATAAGGAAGCACCATGGCCAAGGCTGAAGCCAGCGTTGAAGAACTGGTCTCGATGATCGAGCGCGGTGAGCTGCGCTTGCCGGAAATGCAGCGGCAGTATGTCTGGCGCTCCACGCGCGTGCGCGACTTGCTCGACTCTCTGTATCGGGGCTATCCCTCAGGGGCGATTCTGCTGTGGGAAACCGATGAGGCCGTGCCCCTGCAAAGCTTTGCCGTCAGCCAAAGCAATAACCCTTATCAGAGCACCCGCCTGTTGCTCGATGGACAACAGCGTCTGACCTCGTTGTCTGCCGTCATTCGTGGCGAGCCGGTGTCGGTGCGCGGTCGCCGTCGGCCCATCGATTTGCTGTTCAATCTGGAGCATCCCGACCAACTGGCCGTCGTGACCGAAGTGGATGAGAACGGTGATGACGCCGAGGTCGATGAGGAAGGCGAACTGGGCGGCGACGAGGCCGACGCCAGCGAAGACGAACTGCTGACGCGCTTCAACAAAATGACCTTCGTGGTGGCGACCCGGAAGCTGGAGCAGTTGCCGCAGTGGGTGAAGGTATCCGAAGTCTTCAAGACCGACAGCGATGCGCCTTTCCTCAAACGTGCGGGCATCAGTGGCTTTGATGATCCGCGTTACGAGAAATACAGTCAGCGCCTGGCCCGGCTACGCGGCATTCGCAAGTACGTGTATCGCATGGACGTGCTGGAGCGAACGCTGTCCTACGACGAGGTCACGGAAATCTTCGTGCGGGTCAACTCGCTGGGCGCCAAGCTGCGCAGCTCCGATCTGGCTCTGGCGCAGATCACGGCCAAATGGCGGCACTCGCTGCAAACCTTCCTAGACTTCCAGAGCGCTTGCGCCCAGAACGGTTTCGAGCTTGATCTGGGTTTGCACCTGAAGAATTTGATGGCCTTTGCCACCGGGCAATCCCGTTTTCTGACCGTCGGCAGCCTGACCCTGGACGTACTGCAGCAAGCCTGGAAAGAAGCCTGCGAGGGAATGGAATTTGCCCTCAATTTCGCACGCAGCAATCTGGGTATCGACAGCCCTGCCTTGCTGTCATCGCCCTTCTTACTCGTGGTACTGGCCTACTTTGGGCATCGCCGCGACTATGCCCTCAGCACGGAGGAGGCGCAGCAGTTGCGCTACTGGGCCTTGGCCGCCAATGCCAAAGGCCGTTTCT
>CAZYQX010000097.1:0-2294 GCA_964649985.1 uncultured Pseudomonadales bacterium
GTAAGTTCGAGCCGCAGCGGCGCTACGCGACCCTGGCCGCCGTGGTGCTGGAGAGTACGGCGACCGTGATTGATGAGCTGGTCGATCTGCACGACCGCATCCTGGTCAAGCTGTTTAGCAGCGCCAAGAACAAGCATCAGCAGCAGTTCCAGAAGCAAGGCAAGGCGATCAACGACAAGGTGCGCCTGTACTCCAAGATCGGCCAGGCCCTGCTGGAGGCCAAGGAAAGCGGCAGCGATCCCTACGCCGCCATCGAGGCGGTGATTCCCTGGGACGAGTTCACCGAGAGCGTCAGCGAGGCCGAGCTGCTGGCCCGGCCGGAGGGCTTCGACCATCTGCACCTGGTTGGCGAGAACTTCGCCACCCTGCGCCGCTATACGCCGGCCTTGTTGGAGGTGCTGGAACTGCGCGCCGCCCCGGCTGCGCAAGGCGTGCTGGCGGCCGTGCAGGCCCTGCGCGAGATGAACGCCGACAACCTGCGCAAGGTGCCGGCCGATGCGCCCACCGCCTTCATCAAGCCGCGCTGGAAGCCGCTAGTGATAACCCCGGAAGGCCTCGACCGGCGCTTTTACGAAATCTGCGCCCTGTCCGAGCTGAAGAACGCGCTGCGATCCGGCGACATCTGGGTCAAGGGCTCGCGGCAGTTCCGCGACTTTGACGACTACCTGCTGCCGGCAGAGAGGTTCGCCGCGCTCAAGCATGCGCAGGCTCTGCCCCTGGCGATCAACCCGAACAGCAACCAGTACCTGGAAGAGCGCTTGCAGCTGCTGGACGAGCAGCTGGCCACCGTCACCCGCCTGGCCAAGGACAACGAGCTGCCCGATGCCATCCTCACCGAGTCAGGGCTGAAAATCACCCCGCTGGATGCGGCGGTGCCGGATCGGGCGCAGGCGCTGATCGACCAGACCAGCCAGTTACTGCCGCGCATCAAGATCACCGAACTGCTGATGGACGTGGACGACTGGACGGGCTTCAGCCGCCACTTCACCCACCTGAAGGACGGTGCCGAGGCCAAAGACCGGACATTGCTGCTGTCAGCGATCCTGGGCGATGCGATCAACCTCGGGCTGACCAAGATGGCCGAGTCGAGCCCCGGCCTGACCTACGCCAAGCTATCCTGGCTGCAAGCCTGGCACATCCGAGACGAAACCTACTCGGCGGCCCTAGCCGAGCTGGTCAACCACCAGTACCGTCATACCTTCGCCGCTCACTGGGGCGACGGAACGACCTCTTCTTCCGATGGCCAGCGCTTCCGGGCGGGCGGTCGGGGTGAAAGCACCGGGCACGTCAACCCGAAGTACGGCAGCGAGCCGGGGCGGCTGTTCTACACCCATATTTCCGACCAGTACGCACCGTTCAGCACCCGCGTGGTGAATGTCGGCGTGCGCGATTCCACCTATGTGCTTGACGGCTTGCTGTACCACGAGTCCGACCTACGGATTGAGGAGCACTACACCGACACGGCTGGCTTCACCGATCACGTCTTCGCCCTGATGCACCTGCTGGGCTTCCGCTTCGCACCGCGCATCCGCGACCTCGGCGAAACCAAGCTGTATGTTCCGAATAGCGTCCAGGACTACCCGACATTGCGCCCAATGGTTGGCGGCACCCTGAACATCAAGCATGTCCGCGCCCACTGGGACGACATCCTGCGCCTGGCCAGCTCGATCAAGCAGGGCACCGTCACTGCCTCGCTGATGCTGCGCAAGCTCGGCAGCTACCCGCGCCAGAACGGTCTGGCCGTGGCCTTGCGCGAACTGGGCCGGATTGAGCGCACACTGTTCATCCTCGACTGGCTGCAAAGCGTAGAGCTACGTCGCCGCGTGCATGCCGGACTGAACAAGGGCGAGGCGCGCAACTCCCTGGCCAGGGCGGTGTTCTTCAACCGCCTCGGCGAAATCAGGGATCGGAGCTTCGAGCAGCAGCGCTACCGGGCCAGCGGTCTCAACCTGGTGACGGCCGCCATCGTGCTGTGGAACACGGTGTACTTGGAACGCGCCACCCAGGCGATGAGCGAAGCGGGGAAGTCGGTGGATAGCGAGCTGCTGCAATACCTGTCGCCGCTGGGGTGGGAGCACATCAACCTGACCGGCGATTATGTCTGGCGGCAGAGCCGCAGGCTGGAGGACGGGAAGTTTCGGCCGCTAAGGCTGCCCGGAAAACCTTAACGTACGATTTTTTCCGTTTTCTCTATTCGCCCCAAACAGCAGAGTTGCCGCCAAAAAGAGCCCCGGTTGTAAGTGCTTGCGAGCCAAGGTTTGCACTGAGGTTGATTTGAGGATACAGCTTGGCGA
>CAZYQX010000098.1:0-2197 GCA_964649985.1 uncultured Pseudomonadales bacterium
CGCCCGAGTTCGACACCAAATGCCGTAAGTGCTTGATCCGTATAGTCCAGACCCGTTGAACTGGCACTACAGCAGAGACATTTGCGTGTCGATGGTGGGCTTGTTGACGTTGAGTGCGGCCAGCGTTTGCGCCTGGCTGGGTTGAATGGTGGAGACGCCGGGGATCGGGGCGCCGTTGTCGATGCACACGGTGTGCCGCTGGATGCGGCGCAGCTCTGCCAGGGCGGCTTCGGGCGAGAGGTCGCTGCCGGCGAGTTGGAGGCGTTGGCGCATGACCCGGTACAGGATCAACGCCATGAAGCAAATGCTGGCGTGCGCCTTGATGCGCTCGGGCAGGCGGTGGAAGACCGGGGCGATCTCGATCTCGGACTTGAGCACCCTGAAGCCCCGCTCGATGTCGGCCAATGACTTGTAGCGCCTGATGACGTCAAGCGGCGCCATGTCCTTGACATTGGTGACCAGCATCAGCTTGCCGTCCATGAGTTGGGCTCGGGCCAGCGCGGCCTCGTCGATCTGGTAGGCGAACAGATCAGACTTGAGGTCCACCTTGACGATGCGTGCCAAGTGGGCATCGCTGACCTCGTGGAAGAAACGTGCCTTGGCGCCGGAATCCGAGAGCTTGCGCCCGCGTTGAACAGCGCCCCCGTCCTGTGCATCGAGCTTGCCGGCCAAATGATCGGCACGTTGCTGCAGCGCGTGGATCTTGGCCAAGCGCTCCTGGTTCTGCTCGGCCGCGCGTTGCGGGTTGTGCGCCACCACCAGGCGATGGCCTTGCCACTGCGCCTCTTCGACCATCTCCTGGCTGGCCTGTGCCATCTTCTGGCGCATGGGCTCGAGCAGGTCAACGAACTCACCGTAGCGTCGCCCAGGCACGGCCAGGATGAACTCCAGCGCGCGCTCGCCTGCCACATGCAACTTGCTCAACGCCTCGATGTTATCCAACGACAGCAAACCACGGTCGGCCACCACCACCAGGCGTCGGATGTGAGGGTAGCGCGCCAGCACCTTCTTGAGCGTGGGGTCCAGCGTTGGCGCCTCGGCTGTGTTGCCGTCAAAGACCTCGTGGAAGATGGGCATGCCGTCGGCCGTTTGCACCACGCCGAGCATGAACTGGCGGGCAATGACGCCCTCCTTGGACATGCCAAAGTGGCGCACATCGCCATCTTGCTGGCTGTGGCCTTCGGCGCGGATGGTCGTCAAGTCATAGAACACCACCGAGAGGTCTTCGTCGATCAGTGGGCGCAGCAACTGGGCCACGCAGTCATCTACCGCGTCTTGATGGTCCATCAGGGCATCCATGCTGCGCAGCAGTTGCTGGTGCGTGAGCTTGTTGGCATCCACACCGGGCATGCTCACCGTTTGCAACCAGCGCAAGGCACCCAACTTGGAGTCAGCGTCGCACAGTCGATTGAAGACCATCACGCGGATGGCGTGTTCGACCGCTGTGGTGAAGCGGGCGCGACGAAAGACGGCGCCCAGCGCATGGAAGCCCAGTTCGTGCCACAGCGCGTCCAGCGCCCAAACATCGCCCAGCGCCAAAGCCGACTCGAAGCGAATCTGAGGCGTCTCACCGGCGCCGAAGGGGCGGCCCTTGACTCGCAACAGGCCATTGAGCAGGGAATCAAGCGGACCGCCGGCCTCATCCAGGCGACCGAGGGTGGCCACTGTACGTTGCCGGGGTTGGCCATCCTCATTGCGGAACGATTCCACCAATCGGACGTAGCGGTGACCGCCGGAGGATGAGACCTTCAAAAACATGCGGTGACTGTAGCACGGAATCCAAGATCAAGAACTACAAAACACTCTAATATTGGCACTACAAAGAAATCTGAAAATCAGGTGTGGAGCACCTGTAAGTCATTGATTCATATGACGGCCGGTCTGGGCCAATGGGCGAAAACAGCTGTTTGGTGTCGAACTCGGGGGTGCGGACTGGGGTACCGCCGTCTTGCATGCCTGGACGGAGGCCGATCAGGCGCTGTGGGCCGGGGTGCTGAACTTCTGGTTCCTGGGGCGCGTGTTCGACCGGGTGCGACCGTGATCGCGGTGCCGAAAACGGCCATCGAGCTGGCCAAGCGCTTCGAGGGGTTCGAGCGCAAGGTAAAGCGTGGCACGGAAATCACGGCCATTCCCTACATCTGCCCCCCGAGTTCGACACCAAAATGCCGATTTCGCATTTTTGGTGAAGCCGCTTCCA
>CAZYQX010000099.1:0-1989 GCA_964649985.1 uncultured Pseudomonadales bacterium
AGGTCTTGCTGACGCGCCCCGGGGTAGCGGTTCAACGCAACACGGCCCAAACGCTGGCCCAACTCATCCTGCAGGGCGACCGGCAGGGTGAAGGGGTTCTCCATCGCGTCGAGCTTGATGAAGCCGGCGGCATCCTGCACGTGATAGGCGTGCATGGCGCGCACATCGGCGCGGAAGGTATTCAAAAGGGTATCGGAAGTGCTCATGAGGCCAAGGCTGGGGCAGCGCGGGTAGCCCGATCGATTATCTCATGCGGGTGTCACCTCGCGCGTCAGACAGGACCGCTCAGGCATTCCGTGCGATTGCGCCCTGACGCCTTCGCCCGATACAAGGCGTGATCGGCCCGATCAATGGTGTGCGCCAGAGGTTCGTCGGCCAGATGGCGCGTCACCCCCGCAGAGAACGTGACACGCAGGTCCGGCACCGTAGGACTCACTTGGGTTCGCGCCAGAGCCTGGCCAATGCGCTCCAGCACCTGGCAGGCATCTTCGCTGTCCGTTTCAGGGAACATCACGAGAAACTCTTCCCCGCCCCAACGCGCAACCTGGTCTGCGCCTCGCAAGCCGCCGCTGAGCACCTGCGCGGTCGAGCGCAAGACCTCATCGCCCACCGGGTGCCCGTGCTCGTCGTTGACCCGCTTGAACAGGTCGAGGTCGATCATGGCCACACACCAGGGCAGACCGGATCGATCTGCACGGTTCTGCTCGATGCGCAACAACTTGTGCATGTGGCGTCGGTTGAACAAACCGGTCAACTCATCGCGGATCACCTGCCCGTGGAGCTTGGCCATGGCTTCGGCGAGGTCATGGCGAGCATGGGCGGCTCGCTCTCGCAACAAGGCAAGTTGCCGCACCAGCACACAGGCGCTGCTCAGGATGATCAACAACACACAGAAATAGAGCACCTGCAACTCGACCACGAGGGGCTGATCGTGTTCTTGACCAACCACGCCCAGAGCGGCGGCACCAAACACCAACACCGCCAGCGCACTGGCCTGCGTCATCTGCCTGAAGGTGACCGTGAGCAGGGCGAACATCAGGCTGACGAACAACAGAATGAGCGCCACCGGTCGCCCCGGGCCACCGATCAGGTAACCCCACCCCAACAACACGATGCCAGCCCACAGTTGCAGGGCCATAAAGGCCGGATCGGCAAAACGTCGATTCCAGCCTGAGCGCAACGCCAGGTAAATCGCTCCGATCACCCCCACGGCGACGACGGTCAGCACCTGACAGGCTTGCGCGTCGAGCACCCCGTGCTGCGCGCCGTAGTTCAGCGCCAGCAGACCAAACGCATGGTTGCTGGCCATGAACAGAAAACGCCAGATGCGCGCGCGCTGCAAGGGCTCGGATGACAGCAGCAGATTGGCCAAACCGGCACGCGGCCCTCGACGATCCTCGGGATGAGCACGCAAGCTCATGAGGAAGGCCAGCACCATCGCCAACACAATGAGCAGGACACCCCAGGTCCCGATGGTCACAGCCTCAGCGGTCATGCCAACCACCGACGCCACAGCCACATGAAAAACCAGTCGAGATCAGCACAGCGGCACCCCGCAAAACCCACTTCAGCGGCACGGCGCCTTGTGTTCTTCCATACAAATGTCAGAACGATCGCCACATGTTACGAATGCTACCGCCATGTCCTCCGGCTGACCAGCCCCCGAGTACCGGGGGGTGGTATCGGTTCAGTCAGCGGTAGAGCGGCGCAGACGGAATTCGGCCGCCTGAGCGTGAGCCTGCAGGCCTTCGCCATAGGCCAGCACGGCCGCCGTCTTGCCCAGCACCTGGGCACCGGCTTCGCTGACCTCGATCAGGCTGCTGCGCTTCTGGAAGTCGTAGACCCCCAACGGCGAGCTGAAGCGGGCGGTGCCGGAGGTGGGCAGCACGTGGTTGGGGCCGGCGCAGTAGTCGCCCAGCGACTCGGAGGTGTAGGCGCCCAGGAAGATGGCCCCGGCGTGGCGCAGCAGCGGCTCCCAGGTGTGCGGGT
>CAZYQX010000100.1:0-1985 GCA_964649985.1 uncultured Pseudomonadales bacterium
GTTGGTGCCCTACGCCCCTGCGGGGCTTCGGCGCCAGTTAACTAGTTCGTTAGGCTTCAAACAAGCAGGCAGCCGCACGTGCTGAAACTTATGGAAAACACACCTGACCTCGTCGTTGAAATTTTCTACATCCAGCAAAATGCCTTTTGGCGTCTGAGCAACGAAGAGTTGCTTGATAAACTCGATGAAAAAAACATAGAACTCAATGCAACTGAGGTGGCTAATGCTGCACTAACAGCTCGTGAACTATATGAGCTTGCCCAGATATCCTTTCACGCAGCATCAAGTCCATCGGCAGCAGCAGAACTAGCCGTTCAATTTATCAAAAGCAAACTGCCTGGTCTTTCTGATCGCGCGTATTCAGCAGCGGCTCACATCGCGATGCGCAATTGGATCATGTGAAATATACCGGTCCGTCGCAAATGAAAGCCAACAGCAAACCATCGGGTTCATGCTAAAAAAGTCGCCGCCTAACCATTCCGTCGAGCGGGACCGCCCACAAGCTGCGCTTGTGGGTTCCCTTCGCGGTATCGCCGCTACGGCGGCCCCTCACGTCAAACGTTAGGCAACATTTATTGAGGAGTAGAACGTGAATTTTGAAGCCACCAAATGCACCGACGATCTAATAGATAAAATGGGGTTGCCGGAATGGATGAGGGAACGTGCCAAAACCACCCCAATGGGCAAGACAATCTCCCTCTTCAAGGAAGATGGAGTGTTGTTCTTTGGGCACGCTATCGATCACTCCACATACCCAGATATCGGCTACACGCTATGCATCAAAGGTAACTGCCTTAGTGTTTGGCATATGCAACCAAGCAGTGATACACCCAGCGAGATAATAAAGATTAATGTCTGCGAAGAAGTTGCCGAACTCTCCGATGAATTGCTAACGAATTATGTTGAGTGTGCATTTAAATGCCTGCATAGTTCTTTAACTTGTCCACCGATTATCGTTCAGGGAAGACGTTTTGCAAAAGCCCCGCCTCAACCTCGATCACCTGAAAACATCATGGCGATTGCCAACAAAATGGCTGACATAGCATCTTGAGGTTGCCCCTGAATTTCGGAGCGCTTAGCCCGGGTTTCATGCGGCGTTCTTGCGCTGAGCCGCCAGCCAGCGTTGCTCGTACTGCATGGGGCTGAGGTAGCCCAGCGCCGAATGCAAACGAGCATGATTGTAAAAGGCCATCCAGTCCAGGATGGCGGCCTTGGCCTGCTCTCGGGTGGCGAACCTTTGCCCCAGCACACAAGCCACCTTCAGATGGCCCCAGAAGCTCTCCGTGGGCGCGTTGTCCCAGCAGTTGCCCTTGCGGCTCATCGATGAGTTGATGCCCCAGGCCTTCATCGTGGTCTGGAAGTCATGGCTGCAATACTGGGCTTCCTCGGTCGCTGTGGAAGATCAGTCCCTTGGCTGGCCTTCTGCGCCAGCAGGCCATCAGCAGCGCATCCTTGACCAGGCTGGTTTGCATGTGTGGCTGCATGCTCCAGCCCACCACCTGGCGGCTGTGCAGGTCCAGCACCGCAGCCAGGTACAGCCAGCCCTCATCGGTGGGGATGTAGGTGATGTCTCCGCTCCACAGCAGATTGGGTGCCTCGGGGTTGAAGCGTCGCTGCACAAGATCGGGGGCCACCGGCAGGTGATGCTTGCTGTCAGTCGTCACGACGAACTTTCTCTTGGTGTGCGCCTTGATACCGTGGCGCTGCATCAGCACGCGCACACGCTCTTTGCCCACGCGAATGCCTCTGGCCAGCAGCTCCTTGTGCATGCGGGGCCAGCCATACTCGCCTTTGATCTCGGCGTGGATGGCCCGCATGTGTGCGAGCAAGGCTTCATCACTCAGAAACCTGCTGGGGCCACTGCCGGGCTCAGCCTGCGTGCGTTTCCAGTTGAAATACCCGCTGACGCTGACTTCCAGCACCTCGCACATCAGGCTCACAGGCCAGGCCTTGCCGCTCATTTGCCCGATCCAAGCGTACTTTGC
>CAZYQX010000101.1:0-1718 GCA_964649985.1 uncultured Pseudomonadales bacterium
GCTTAACGCTGACCGACGAGCGCATCACTCGATTTAGCCTCGCTGCCCTCTGGCCGGACTGGCTCCTTCTGCCGCGATGGTCGAAGGTTTAAGCTTTATGGGTGTCCTTTTGTTTTTTTGCAGGCAGAGCCAATAGCCACCAGAACAGTGCCACAGTAACAATAAATGCGACAAAGAAAATCAAGGAGTACGACGCAATGCCAACAATTCCAATAGACTTAGTGAAGTCATTATTCCGCCAATGCAACCACGATACGACATCACTTACTTTGGCCAGCACTTGATAAACTCTACGATGAGAGCCATTCAGAAGGTATGCACACGGAGTAACGATGGCTGCAATGGCCGCAATCACTATGGTAATACGGCTACCTTTGGGTTCATTTTCTTTATTCTGCGACTCTGAAGGCATTTGGCTCTCATGTATAACAGTTAATTACAAACCATCTTGACGTCTAGTACGCGCAAGAATGTAAGTCTTTTATCAACATGTTTTTTTGTTTCTCATTCGTCACGCATAGCCTTCAGTGTTAACTGTTGGCGGTCATCGCACTGCCAACTCCACACGCGTATTTCCGGCCTGTGGCTGCGCAGTGCTCGCGCATTCGCTCAAGCAGGCCAGCTAGTCTCGGAAAGCGTCGGTTGAAATATTTCACATTGCCCAGCCAGGCGCCGCGATCAAGCCCGAGCGTATTAAGTAGACGTGGCGCGTGCACTGGAATAGCCCCGCGCTTGTCCGTTCGCAGCGCGCGCCCAGTCCAGTCGACCAGCTCGAAATAGTCTTGCTGGCCATAGGGCAACACTGCCGGCGCGTGATCTTGGCGCAGGCCTTCGCCGCCGAAGGTGCTGAGTATTGGCTCACTGCTCTCAGTCGCTGCGGGAGCGCTATATTGGCGAATGCGTTGCTGAATTGAGGTAAACGCTGAGTCTTCAAGCGATGTAGACAAACCCGCCCGCACCGGGTTGAGATCAACATATACCATCGCATTCAACAGCGCGACATCATCCAGAAGTGCCTGAGATTTGAAGCGCCCCTCCCAAAACCGGCCCTTGCAGCCATCCTCGGCATTGGCGAGTCTGGCGATATGTTCGTTCAAGCAACGCATGAACCAACTGACATCCCTCAGGCGCGCGCGCCATAGGGTCAAGCACTCATCCACCACCGCCAGCTCCGCCGGAGATTGCTCGTCGCCTTTGCGCCAGCGATCCACCAGCAGATTGCCCTTAAACAACTGATACCAGCGCTCGGCCACCTCGGCATCCGTCCACGCCTCAGCGCGCTCTACCGCAATGCGCAGCACCACATGATAGTGATTGCTCATCACCGCGTAGGCGCAGATATCCACAGCAAAGATGGAGGCCAGCTTCGCCAGCTGATCCACCACCCACTGCTTGCGGTGATCGTAGTTCTGGCCGGAATGACTGTCCTCGCCGCAGAGAAAGGCACGTCGAACACAGCGGTTGACGCAGTGGTAGTAAGGCGTGGCAGCGAGATCGACCTGTTGGGCGCGTGCAGTGGTCATGGCGGCTCATCCTGAGCGGGTGGTTGTTCCATCAAGGCAAAGACTAGAGCTAAGGCTGCTGGTTAGCCAATAAGCTTTATGGGTGTCCTTTTGTTTTGATGGGTGTCCTTTTGTTTTTAGGTGGGTTTGGCACGTTGGGGGGCGAGGTACAGGATTAGTGAGCAATGGGAGAGCTTGTGAGCGGCGTAGTGTTGC
>CAZYQX010000102.1:0-1646 GCA_964649985.1 uncultured Pseudomonadales bacterium
TCGGCGTTCAACGCCCTTGCAGGGCTTGTTGTGAGCATGATTTTAACGACGCCAGAGCGCATCAGGGCGTTATTCAGAGGTTCCCTCACCGCCTGCCCGGCTTATTTGGCGTCAGTAAGCCATCAAGCGCTTTCAGCGCAGGTGATTAGCGGCAGAGGCTGCGGCAAGGAATGCCGTCACCGTCCCAATCCAGCGCGCGCGCCCCACAATTTTTCAAATAGTGAGTGGCCTCTTCGCAGGAACTCATTTCCACGCAGCTTTTCTTGTTGCCGCATTCGGCGGATTGAAGTGGGTTGCCCGTTTTGGGGGGCGTCTCTTTGCCCTGGTGGTGCTGGTCTCGCCAGTCCCGCGGCGCCACGATCTGCTCGGCTGGCAGGGCCCAAAGGCCCATGCGCTTCTCCCTGGCCTGCTGTTCTGCGGCAACCAGCACCGGGTCCTGGGTGCCTTGAAGGAGCCATGCATTGCCTGCGCTGAGTTGGGCCTCATTGACGTTGAAGTCGGCTAGCCAAACCCGGCCTATCACGTTGCCAAAACTGTCCTTGCTGACTTCGTGCACAGCCACCTGGCGATCAAAAATGGTTTTGGATAGCTGTTGTTTGGCTTGAAATCCCCACGGTTGGTCTTGCTCCGGGGCGTCAAGACCGGCGAGCTGGACCCGCACCGCCTGATTATCTTCGCGAACAATGGTGATCGTGTCGCCACTGCTGACCACGCTTACGCGGCCTTGATGGATTTCAATCGGCCGAAATGAAGGAGCGCTGACGGTCGAAGATAGGAGATTTGCCGCACTACCGGCATTTAACGAGCCTGCATGGCTACTGCTCATGAGCAGGGTGCAAACGAGCATGGCAGCCCGTGTGAGGCAGCGAGGGAAAAGCATGTAAACAGGCCGTTATTATGAAGAGTACTGTTTTTTTTGCTATGTTCGCAGAAAGCTCAGCCTAACGCCATAGATGGTATGGCGTGCACCGCGACTGATACGGTTGATGTCGTGCAAAACGAAAAAGGCCGCTGAAAGTGCGACCTTTTGAGTATGGTGGCTACGGGTGGACTTGAACCACCGACCCCAGCATTATGAGTGCTGTGCTCTAACCAACTGAGCTACGTAGCCTTAAGTGGGCGCAAATTATCGTAATTTATTTCTGGAATGTCAACGATTTTTTTGAGGCTTGATCGTTGTGGATGGGCGTGTTGCCGCTGGCGTGCTCATCGACGTAGCGCGCCTTCAGCCACCACGGACGCGGGTCGAACTGTTGTTGGCGATTGCGTCTATCTTGCTGCCGGCGGCAGCCCGTGACGGGAATGGCTGAGGAAATGTTATGTTGGCGGCGCTCGGTGTTTCTGCGGTCTTGGAAGAGGGTGTTTTGGGTCTTCATGAGAACGCTACTGCAGAGTGATTTGGCACGAGTGCTTACTTCAGGCCCGGGATGAAATGATACATCTCAGGACGAGATTCAAATAGTGTACTGTGCAGAAATTCCGCTGAGAATCTGTGCAGAATGAGGAGGGAGCTGCGCAACGCCAAGCGAGGCCCGCCCGTCCCCACGCTCGGATATCGTGTGGGGGCGGGCGGGTTCAGTGATGGTTGGCGTTAGACGTTGAACAGCGATTGTGCCTGCAAATCATTGAATGAACAGTTCACCATG
>CAZYQX010000103.1:0-1608 GCA_964649985.1 uncultured Pseudomonadales bacterium
GCGTTCACCATGAGCGCATCGAGGCGTGGATTCTGGAGCAGGCCGGGGTGCAGTTCGACGCCCAGGCCGAACCCGGCAAACTGCGCGTGGTGTCCAACGGCTGAACAGTTTTCAGTTTCGCCCCAGCTAGGCCCGCGAACCGAAAAGCGGGACTCCTTCACCCGCCTGCTGGGGCACCTCATGAAGGGCACCTAGAAGGGGTGCGTGATGACAGTCGTTGTTCCGACCGATGGACTTGAGGCCATACCTCAGAGCTACGAACAGTTAGTGTTCGAGCGCCGCTACTCTGGCATCGACAAAAATGATGACCATTGGCTGCATCCGTATAACTACCTGACGCCGGACGACGCCGCTTCGTTGCTATGTGGCTGGGACCCTCGGGTTCCAGTATGTGATGCTACGCCGACGGGGCGCGTGGAAAATCTGAAGACGCTACTCAGCAATTACGAACGAGACCACCCAGCCCGCCGCTCCTGGCGCGACTGGCATGGCGTGGCAAAGGAAATCGAGGCCGACTATCACAAGGGCTTTGACTACTTCTTTGATGTACTGCACCGCCCGTCTACAGACACGGTGGCAGTTGAGTCAGCGACGGAAGTGTTCAGGGCAAACAATGGCGCAACCGCAGCAACCAGCGCCAGCGATGCGAAAGAGAAGAAATGGACGCATGAAATGCTGGCTGAACTCGCTGCCTACCGCGAAACCCACACGATGCCTGAGACTGCCGAAAAGTTCGGCATAAGTCAGCAACGCATTCGCCAGCTACTCCCTAGGAGTGAACCAAAAATCAAGGGCTACAGTGCATTTACCCACCGTACAAAGTAGCCCGCAAGGGGTTGCGCCCTAGGAACTTGGAACCCGCATGAAATCGGGCTTTGCGGCCCGCAATGGGGTTGCGCCTTTGACCGCAAGAGGGGTTGCGCCCAAATAGTCCGTAACCATGTTCAACAAACCCAAGAGGTTTTGACGTGGCTGCAAAGACTATTCAACTCACACCGCTGGCGCTGGAAGCGCGCACAGCACTGCCAACACCGGAGGCCGCCGGGCATCTGAACCGGGCACAGCAAACGCTCAGATTGTGGGCAATGCGTGAGGACGGGCCTATCCGCCCCATTCGCATCAATGGCCGCCTTGCGTGGCCCGTGTCTGAACTGCGCCGCGTGCTGGGGGTGCCAGCATGAGCGCCGCCACCTACGCCCATTACGTTTCCGCCATGTGCACCGCCCTGCGTGGGTGTGCCACCGGAGCCAATCGGAAGCATCTGCACGAGCGCGCTGGCGCTGTTTTGGGGGTTGATTTGGTGCAGGAGCTTTTCGCCCTGCGTGGCCGCCCCCAGGCTGAGGCCCTGCGCGCCGTGCATGACAAGTTGCACGCACTGAGCAAGCTCGAACATGCCGACAGCGCCGCCGGTGGCTTTGCTGCTGCAATCGTCAACGTGCTCGAGGTGGGCGTTGCGAATCTGCCCAAGGCTGACGCATGGGAGGCCGCCAAATGAAAGACGCCCGACCCAGCATCAAAACTGAATCGAGCGCCACCGTCCAAGGTGCCCCGATTGTCTCGCCTTTCGGCTTCCCTGCCAAGCTGGACACCGTTTGCGCCGAGGTCTTG
>CAZYQX010000104.1:0-1533 GCA_964649985.1 uncultured Pseudomonadales bacterium
ATCTGTCGGGTATCCAGGCCATGGGTCGCGGCGTAGGTATCAAGCTCATTGAAGAAGGCGACTCGCATAGCTAGATACGTATTGGCAAAGAGCTTGATAGCTTCAGCCTCTGTGCTGTCAGTCAGTAATACAGGGACGTCTTTTTTCTCAGCCCCCTCCAACAACAGGCCCGCAAACGCACGGGCACGGGCAGATTTGTCGCCCACCACAATGCGGCTGGGGTACAGGTTGTCGTGCAGAGCCTTACCCTCGCGCAAAAATTCTGGCGAAAAGATGAGATTGCTGCATTGGTGCCGCGCTCGCACACGTGCAGTAAAACCCACAGGCACGGTGGATTTTATGACCATCAGCGCTTGTGGAGCGATCTGCATCACGCTGCAAATCACCGATTCGACGCTGCCGGTATTGAAGTAGTTGCTTACTGGGTCGTAATCGGTGGGCGTTGCAATAACGACAAAGTCGGTCCCCTCATACGCTTCGCGCGGTTCGAGCGTTGCACGCAGCTTGAGGGGCTTGCTGGCAAAGAAACGCTCGATGTCAGTGTCTTCGATGGGTGCATGGCGATGATTGATCCGATCAACTTTGACGGGATCGATATCCAGCGCAACCACGTCGTGATGCTGAGCCAGCAAGGTGGCAATAGACAGGCCAACGTAGCCGGTGCCGACGATAGCGATTTTCATATGTTCAATGATCGGTAAGGACTAGACGGAAACCCAAGCACACGCGCAAACAAATCCAGTTGCCCCTGGGTGGTCGCTGCCCAAGAAAATGTCTCGGCATGGGTACGGGTCGCCTGCCGTGCAGGCAACTGGCGCTGCAGATGTTCCCAAGCCTGCGCCAACGCTTGGGCATTGCGACGCGCCATAAGGACTCCTGCTGCGGGCGTATTCACTACTTCGGGTGTCCCCCAGATGTTGGTGGCGACCACCGGCGTGCCACAGGCCATGGACTCCAGCAGTACATTGGCCCACCCCTCACGGCTACTGCACAGGGCCAGCACGTCCGCTGCGCTGTACCACCACTTGAGTTCGCTCTGGGGCACCACGCCGGCCCAATGCACGCGGTCGGCCACCCCAAGGCGGCAGGCCAAGGCGTTCAAAGCACTCTCCTCAGGGCCTGCTCCGGCGATCAACAGCTTCACTCCGGGCAGGTACGACAAAGCCTCAACAGCGATGTGATGACCCTTGCGTTCGATCAGGTGCCCCACCGAGAGTAGATAAGGCCCCGCTGGCTGAAGGCCTAGGCGCCTACGCGCCTGGGCGCGGTCTTCGGGCACGAAACGCTCCAAGTCCACGCCATTGCGGAGCGTGTTGAGCTTGGAGCGATCCGCCCCCATGTCCGCCAGAGTATCCATGAGTGCCTGGCACACGCCGATGGAAGCACTCGCCTGTTCTGCCGCCTGCAGAATCAGTCTGCGCGCAAATCGGTGCTGCGGAATGAGGTTCAGGTCGGTGCCACGCGCCGTTACCACGAAAGGCTTGCCCAGCCATTTGGCCAGCAACGCAGCGGCCACGCCATCGGGGTAGTAAT